>NZ_FNSD01000001.1:1355073-2032610 GCF_900105625.1 Terriglobus roseus | reverse complement strand
TGAAGACGGCGCGTGTCTCCAGCTTGAGCGCGGACTTGACCGCGTCCAGCGCGAAGGTCTCGCCGTAGGGCGCACGCACGACGTCGACCGCGCAGCCAAAAGACTTTGCAAGTGCAACCCATTGCTCGCCTGATTTGCCAGCGGTCAATACCAGCACGCGGTCGCCGGGCGAGGTCAGGTTCGACACAGCGGCTTCCATTGCTCCCGTGCCGCTGGAGGACAGGACAACAACGTCATTCTTTGTGCCGACAAACTCTTTCAACTGGCCCAGCACGCGCGTGAACAGGGCACGGAACTCGGGCGTGCGATGGTGCATGTCCGCGGCGGCCATCGCGAACTGCGCTGCTGGAAGCAAAGGCGTCGGACCGGACGTGAAGAGGCGTGTCTTGCGGATCATGATGATAGTTTAGCGAGTCAGCGAGCGGTCGGCGGGTTAGGCCTTCTGCCATTCTGCGGGATCTTGTGAGCTTTGCCTGAAGCTCTCTTTCGGAAGGGCACGGCTTCAGCAGTGCCGAAATAGCACCCTCACGAAACGCGCGGCCAAGGCTGGTCGCAGGAGAGAAAGGTGCGTCCCGCGCCTGGAAGAACATCGCTGGCTGGCTCGCCCCACGGCGCTAAACTGGATGGGACGAGGAACATCGAAGATGGCGATCAGCGAACAAATTGGTAAAGACATCATCACGGCCATGAAGGCCAAAGAGCCGTTCAAGGTAGAGACGCTGCGCATGGCGAAGTCTGCCTTCAAGAGCAAGGAGATCGACAAGCGTGAGGCGTTGACGGATGCCGAAGAGATCTCGATCCTGCAGACCATGATCAAGCAGCGCAAGGACGCAGCCGAGCAGTTTGCCAAGGGCAATCGGCCGGAACTGTCTGCGAAGGAGCATGAGGAGATCAAGCTGCTGGAGATCTACATGCCGCAGACCGCGGGCGATGATGAGATCCGTACAGTGATTCAAGGTGCCATTGCGCACCTGGCGAAGGACGGTCCGAAGCCCGGCCCGAAGGACATGGGCGCAGCCATGCGTGTTGTCCAGGCCCGCATCATGGCCAGCGGCCTGCACGCCGATAACAAAACGGTAAGCACGATCCTCAAGGAAGAACTGGCGAAGGACTAGCCGCGTGCGGGTTTCAAATCAGACCGGGCAGATTCTGCTGGGGATTGGGGTCGCCGCACTGGCGGCCCTTTTCTATGTCGTGCGCGATCTGCTCCGTCACTGGCGAGTCTGGCATCTGCCGGCGGTCGCGATCTGCATTGCCGTGATGGTGCTCTTGGCCAGATATCTGGTGCGGCCCAGGTAGTTGCGTACCCCATTCCTTGCGAAGCAAAGGGTGCGATATCGCGTGAAACGCGATCTTTCCATTGAGTATCTGGTTCGCGCGAGCGCGAATATCCCACCCTTTTTGCGAGGAAGCTGCAAAGAAATGGGGCACCCGGGGATAGCGTGGCTGGTACCCGAACTTACTCGCGGATGACTTTGACGAAGACGCCGTCCGGCAGAGTCTTGCCACCCAGTAGAACGATCGAGCCATCGCGCACAAAGCCACGCAGCATCTCGCCGGCAGCAGGGGCAGATGGACGTGGCTCGGCCGGTAGAGGATCCATCCGCTTCGGCGCAGGTGGCTCGGAGGACTTGGTGGGATAGGGAATTGCCTTAAGCGGCGGTGCGGCTGCGGGCCGGCCCATGCCGCGATCCATGGCTTCGTTGGCCAGGCGATCGGCGGTCTTGTTCTTGTGGCGCAGGGCGTGGCTGATGTTGAAGAACTCCAGCTTCGCAATGCGGCGCTTTGCCTCTTCCCACAGCGGCTTCAGATCGGGGCTGTTGACCTTGTACTTGCCCTGGATCTGCTTGACCATCAATTCGCTGTCGCTGACCAGGCGCACGCGCAGGTGGTTGTGATCGATGGCCCACTGCAGGACGCCGAGGAGGCCGCTGTACTCCGCGTAGTTATTCGTCTTATGGCCGAGGAACTCGCTGAGTTCGGCGAGCACCGTGCCGTCTTCCGCGGCGATGACTGCGCCATAGCCGGCCGGGCCAGGATTGCCGCGCGCGCCTCCGTCGCAATGGGCAAGAACAGTGCCGCCCGTGCTGCGGGATCTGGTGGAAGCTTCGGCTGCGAAAAGGTCTCCGTTAGGCATCGACTGATTATCGCCGAGTCGCCATGTGGTAGCCACAAGACCGGGTGCCCCCTTCATGACAGCTCTACCGTCAGGATTGGGTTTCAGTAAGCGTGTAAAACCCACTCGTGCGCAGAGCGCGCATGAGTGGGGCGGGCCCGGCGCGCATGAAAGATTACCCGCTTGTGTGTCTAAAGCAGGGTCGAGCCGCTCACGAAGATCTGGTCCGGCTTGTTGCCGAGCAGGCGGTAGAGAGCGAACTGCCGCGCGTGTTGCATGCGCAGTTCCATCAGGAGGCTGGCTCGATTGCTGCCGTCCGCGTCGACCACGTCGATCAGGCGGTAGCGCGGTGTGCGGTCCAGATGCATCGCGTCCGTCACGGAGCGCATCGCGGGCTGCAGGCGACCTTCGGCATCGGTCTGCGCCACGATGGTTACGTAGCGCTCCGGCGTGCTGTCCGTCGCCGGCATACGCGCGCTGAAGGTGTAGGTGATCGGCGCAGAAAAATAGAGCTGAAAGGCGTTGACCTCTTCGTCCGCAAACTCGGCGGTTGCTACTGCCACCGGCTTCGCGGCGGCATGGCTTCGCGTCGTGGTGCGGGTTGCGGCGCTGCCGGTATGAGCCGTCGTGTGGGCGCCTGCAGCTTTCGTCGCAACGGGCTTTGTCGTCGAGGGTTTTGAGGCAGGGGTGTTGGCGGTGTTCGCACCGGAGACTGCGCCGGAGGGAGCGTCGGTCGCGAGTGCTGGATTCGCCAGCACAGCCCGGGCCATATCCTCCAGGGTGTTCACGACGGTCGCGCGCTCGGTATTACTGGCGAACTTGTAGCGGTAGTCGTGTGGCGCGCGTTCCTTCGCATCGCTTACAGCGACAAGCGAATCAAGCGGAGCCGGGATCGCCGGCGCGATCGCGTTCGGATTCGTTCCGGGCTTTGGAGCGGACTTCGCAAGCGCAGCAGCCTGCCCGGCGGTGATCTTCGGTTGAGCGGGTTCTGGCGGAGGGGCAGAGACCCGGCCACGACGCAGTACCGGGCCGCCGGACATGGTGGAGCCGGCGCTGATGGTCGACCCGTCGTCCGAGGTGGTGTTGGTCGACGCGCTGCCATCCGCGTTGACGGCGGTCGGCGCAGATTTTGCTGGCGCATTGTTCGCAGCCACCGTTGTGTCTTTCGCCTTCGCAGCCTTTGCTTCGTGACTGGCAAGATCGATGGGATCCGGTGGCAAAGCGTTTGGATCGTCCTCATCGGTCGTGCGATGACGGATCTTCGGCCGGTCCAGGTCATCCGCGGGGCCGCTGTTCGCGGTCACCGTCGCCGGTGGTGGCTTGGGAGCCTTTTTGTCCGGCTTGCCCGCCGCGCCGGTATTGTTCGCGGTGGTCTCGGGCGAGCGGTGCAGCGTTGGGCGCTCGGGGTCCGGTGTGTTTTTGTCTTTTGGCGAATCGTCCGACAGTGTGATGTGTTCCGACGGATCGTCATCCTGGCAGGGATCGGGGGCCGAGCGACGGCCAAAGCGGGGACCGCTGTCAGCCTTGGTGTCCGACGGCTTCGCGTCGGCTTTAACATCGGACTTGGCATCGTCCGTCGAATCGGACTTCGAGCCGAAGTGCGGTTTGCTGTCGTCCTTCTTGCCGTTGTCGCTTTCTTTCACCACGCGCGCCGTACTGGGGTTGCAGTTGGCCTTCAGCTTCGCGGTCCGCGGTGGTGTCGGCGGCACCACGTGGCCGTAGGCGAACCAGCCATCGTCAAAACTCTGTGCTGCCGCTGAGGCAGAGCTGGCGAAGTTGCGCGCGACCAGCAGGTCGAGGAAGTTTTGTTGTGTGCCGGACTTCTGTAACTCGTACCGGAAGCCGGTCTGAATGGCAAAGGGAATGGGCCGGGCCAGGTAGACGCCCGCATCTTCGAAATGACCGCCGATGAAAAGGGAAACCGGGATGAATCGGGCTGCCCTGGGGTGCTGTGCGTCGCCAACATACTCGTAGACACCCACGGCCCGCGTCACCTGGTCAGGTGCGGCCACCTTGTGCATCTGCGCCCGCATGGAAGGGACTGCGATCGGCAGCGCTGCCACCGCAGCGGCAGCAAGCGGCAGTACATGGGTCACAAAGCGGCGAAGGGACGAGCGGGCGTGCTTCATCAAAGTGTTGGACGACGATTCTACGCGGAAGGCACACCCGGCGCCCGCTCGGCAATTCACGGCAGCCTGACGGGGTCGCCGACGCGCAAGCAGGCCATCGTTTCCACAGTCGCGTAGACGCCCACGCGTCCCTCATGATGCCGATCCAGGTGTTTCATCAGGGCCGGATCGGCGGCAGCGGTCTCCGGATCGAGGGTGACGATGCGACATCGTGGGTCGCGCTCTGTGATGTGCAGGATGGCATCTGCACCAAGACGGATCGACCGGCCGACCAGACCATCCTCAGCGAAACCCTCGTTGGCCGGCGGAAAATCCAGCAGAAGATTCGCACGAAACCGTCTCGCGTCCACCGGCCGGCCGAGTTCCTGCCCCAGCTGCCGGACGGTCGCGTAACCCAGCATGGCGATCGGCCGCACGTCTGTCATCGGTGTCTGCGAACGGACGAGTTGTAGTGAGTGCTCGCCCGGCAGGTGATGGGCGATGGCTGCGAGCAGGGCAGGGTCATGGATGGAAAAGCGCGCGCCGTCCGGAGTCGTCACTGCGGTAGAGTCACCGTCGCCCGACGCAGAGAAGAGCAGCATCGCCGCGCGTTCCGCACCGGAGAGCATCGGTTTGCCGCGTGGCGCACCAGAACTTCGGACGGCCCACCGCCGGTCGCCCGCGATGCCGTGTTCGTCCAGTTGCAAAGAGGACAAGCGTTCACCGCGCATGCCCTTCACCGGGTAGCGCCACAGCTCGGCAATGGTGGCGATCATATCGGGCATGGCCTCCCTGATGATTCCACAGGCGGAGGCGGCAGCCGCCGGGTAAGCTGTTGCCATGCAGATTGGTGACCAGGTCGACTTCGAACTCCAGAACCAGAACGGCGAGACGGTCTCGCTTGCGCAATTCCGCGGATCGCCCGTTGTGTTGTTCTTCTACCCGCGCGCGGATACGCCCGGGTGCACCGTGGAGGCCTGCGAGTTTCGCGATCTCTATAGTGATCTCAAGGCTGAAGGCGCAGTCCTGCTCGGCATCTCGCGCGATGCGGTGAAGGCGCAGAAGAAGTTCGCGGATAAATTTTCGCTGCCCTACACGCTGCTGGCCGACCCTGATCTGAAGGTCTGCAAGCAGTTCGACCTGGTCCGCGAGGGCAGCATGTACGGCAAGCCCGTCACCAAGATCGAGCGGTCCACGTTTGTCTTCGATCGTGCGGGAAAGCTGGAAGCCGAGTTCCGCAAGGTGAAGCCGGAAGGCCACGCGGCAGAGATGCTCGCATTGGTAAAGGGCGTCAGCTAAATATCCGTGCCGTGTTCTACACGGCTTGCCCCGCAAGCGCAGCTATACATTCTTTGGTCGGGGTTTCAGACCCGCAGGACTATGCCGCTGGCAGTGTGAGTGGTTTTTCCGGGGTGAAGATGGCCTCGGTGCCGCGTTCCGGTGCAGCATCCGGGATGATCTTCTTGCCCTCTTCGCCGGTCGCAGTGATCACCTCCGACAAGACGGTGGTGCCGTTTACTTTGACTACCTGCAGGCTCAGTTCGCCTGCGCTGGTCATCTGTCCGGCTGCCGCCGCGGCCACAACGGTCAGTTCGACGGGTGCGCCCGCCGGAGCGTCGCCAACCGGTGCCACGAGTATGCCGCGTACGATGTCACCGTTCCTGGCGTGGCCACTGTCGACGGGGCTTTGCAATCGCACCTGGATGGGTGTGCCTGCCTTCACGCCATTCCGAAAGGTTGCAATGCCGGGCAGGAGTGCCGTTCCATCCGGCAGGCCATTGCCGTCTGCATCTCCCGTTACTCCGACCGACGCTGTTGCGTTCGGCGCGCTTGTGCCCTTCGGGCCGCGAAAGCCTGCGCGATACCGCGGCACGCCGGTGATACCGGCTGCAGGAGAGCGTGTGCCAGCGTCGCCGGCCTGCTTTGCCTGCGAGCCGAGTGTCGCGGAGTTAGCCGTGGCCGCAGCCGAGGCGGCTTGCGCACTCGCAGCCGCGGGGCTGATCGCCGCCGGTGCTGCTGCCTGTGTGCTCCCGGCAGAGGATGGCGCAGCACTTTGAGCTGTAGCCACAGTTTGAGGCGAGACCGCGGCTGCGCCGATCAATGCCGCCGCCAGGATTGAAGTGACTATACCCATGCATTGAATGGATGGCAGCGCGATGTGGCCGGGTTGCAGCCGGCGATGTCAATCTGGCGCAGGAAAGGCGCAACCTTTGGGGCATATACAGATCCGCCGCCGCATCCTTCCGTATCGAGGAAGCATCCTGTTGAAAGGACTTTCAGACAGGCGATTCACCGGCCTCGCGGTGCATCGGAACGTAGAAGTAAAGGAAAGAACATGGCGGCGAAACAACAGGATGTGATCATAGTGGGCGCTGGCCCCACCGGTCTGGCGTTGGCCGCGGAGCTTCGCCGGCTGGGCGTGAATGCGATGCTCTTCGAGAAAGAGTCGTACGCCGGCACCACTTCGCGTGCAACGGTCGTACATGCCCGTACGCTTGAGGTGCTGGAACCTCTGGGCATCTCGAAGCGACTCATCGACAACGGCCTGATCCTGCATACGGCGCACCTGCGTGAGGGCTCGGAGATCAAGGCGACCATCAGCTTTGATGATTTGCCCACAGCATACAGCTACATCCTGGTGTGCACGCAGGACCGCACGGAGTCCGTGCTGACCCAGCGGCTGCAGGAGCTGGGCGGTCACGTCACTCGCTGCATCGACGTCACATCGTTGGCGCATACACCCGACTCCGTCACGCTGACGTACACGGCCGCGGGCGTCCTGGTACAGGACATCACCGCAGGCTGGGTGGTTGGTTGCGACGGGCTGCACAGCATCGTGCGCCAAGCCGCCGGCATCGCCTTCGAAGGCGGCGATTACGAAGAGAGCTTCATCCTCGCCGATGTCGAGATGGATTGGCCGCTGGGCCGCGACGCGATGGAACTCTTCCTGCATGAGGCGGGCCTGACGCTCGTGGTCGCTCTGCCGGGTGGCCTGTATCGCATCATCGCCACGGTTGCGGACGCACCGAAGCATCCCACGATCTCCGACTGCCAGAAGATTTTGAACGAGCGCACCGTTCCCGGCGCTGTCGTGCACAACGTGCATTGGTCTTCACGTTTTCGCATTCAGCATCGCGTTGCGCGCAAGCTGAGGCAGGGCCGGATCCTCATCGCAGGTGATGCAGCGCATGTGCATTCGCCCGCCGGCGGACAGGGTATGAATACCGGTATCCAAGACGCAACGACGCTCGCCGCTGCTCTGCATCAGGCCATCGCAACGGGCGACGAGAGCGGCATCGCGAAGTGGGAGGCGGAGCGGCTGAAGATCGCTCGCAACGTTGTCAGCACGACAGACACCATGACGAAGCTCGCGGCAACGTCGTCGCCGGTGATGCATGCGGTGCGGGATGCAGTGCTTGGCCTGGTTGGCCATGTACCGGTGCTGGGACACGCGGTCGCGCGGCGACTTTCGGAAATCGATAACAAGTAAGTATCCGGGCGATACTCGTGTTGTTTGGGTAACCCCAATCCTGCGAAGCAAAGGGTGGGCTGTCGCGGCCGGATTCGAGGCGACGATAGTTTTTCAGGATGACGTCACGAAGACTGAAAGCCCGGCGCGAGGCCGGGCTTTCGATGTTGCTTGCGGTTGCACGGACACGCGCGAAGCGCGTCGAGTCAGCGCAAAGTGCTCAGAGATTGAGCTTCTTGAACATCGAGTCCGGGATCGCTCGGACGACAGCCATGATGGGACGCCACTTGGCCGGCACGTACATCACGCCGCCTTCGCCCTTGGCGATGGCATCCGCAATGGATTTCGCGACCGCATTCACATCTGCAAACTTTTCATTGCCCTTCATGCTGGCAGTCATCGCGGTCTTTACTGGACCGGGCTTGATCGTCAGCACAGCAACGCCTTCGCGGTCCACGCGATTGCGCAGGCCGTCGACGAAAGCGGTCAGGCCGGCCTTCGACGCTCCATAGACATAGTTGCTTTTGCGACCGCGATCCCCGGCGACGGAGGACAGTACGGCAAGCGTCCCACGTCCCTGCTTCACGCAGAAGTTCGCTAGCCAGGTGAGCATGCTGACGGGCGCGGTCAGGTTGGTGTGCAGAATCTGTTCTGCGTGTGCGGCATCCATCTCTGCCTGAGGCTGATCGCCGAGGATGCCGAAGGCGAGGTACGCCACGTCGAGGCCGCCGAGCTGTGTGATGGCATGGGCCATCAGGCTGGCATGGTCTTCAAGCCTGTCCAGATCCGCCACGGCAATGTCCACAAAGGCCGCGCCGCGCACGCGCAGGTCACCGGCCATGGCGTTCAACTTGCTCTCAGACCGACCCACCAGGAAGATGTTCGCGCCCTGTGCCGCCCACATGCGGCAGGTAGCCTCCGCAATGCCGGAGGTAGCGCCCAGCACCAGGTAGCGCTTCGGAGTGTGCGATGCATCATGCTTTGCCAGCGGTGTTTCCAGTGCAGGTGTCGTCTCAGCCATGGTTTGATCCTTTGCAACGAGACTAACAAAGCTCGGACATGTGGGCGGTGGTATCCCAGGCAGGGATCTACTCTGCGGTCTTGCGCAGCAGAGCGATGAGCGTGCGTTGTTCCGCAGTATCGAGTCGTGTCAGCGCATGCCTGCTTGCCTCCAGACGGAACTGCTCCAGCTTCGCCATCAAGCGTCGACCGCTGGCCGTTACCGTCACGCGGACGATCCGGCGGTCTTCGTCGGATCGTTCCCGGGCGACATGACCTTTTTCCACCAGCCGGTTGACCAGATTCGTGGCAGAGCTGAGCGGGATCTCCATGCTCTTGGCGAGTTCGCTCATCAGCAGCGGCCCTTCGCGCAGCAGTATCCCCAGCGATCGGCTCTCGTGGGGAGACGTGTTCATGCGCGACATCTCCTGCACGTTGGTCTGTTTCAGCATGCGGAGGAACATGCCGTCCATGGCGCGCATCAGTTCGCGCGGCAATTCGTCGCTAGCGGGTGTCGCCGCTGGCTGGGCGGCGGACGTCCTGGTTCGTGTAGCCATTACGCCCATCCTATGCAGCCCGGCGTTCCCTTGCCAAGCAGAAGCCTGCGAAAACCGTGGATTATCCGTAGCGAAAATAATTCGCAAAAGGGATACTTCCAAAATGGTAATATTCACAACGTGAATCAGGGGCGTTCCGCGGAGTCTCGAAAATAACATGCACACACCATCGCTTTCGTTCTTTTCGGCTGCAGCTCCCATGGGGTCTGACGTGTCAGACCGTCAGCGCATCGCCCGAGGTCTGAAGCTTCGAGATGCCGGACTGCTGGAGGAACTGATTGCGCAGTATCAGCATCGGCTGATGCGCTACCTGACTGCGATGACCGGCCGGCCGGAACTGGCGGAGGACATCTTCCAAGAGACGTGGATACGTGTGCTGGAACGCGGGCAACAGTACGACGATCGCGGCAGCTTCGACGCGTGGTTATTCACCATTGCCCGCAATCGAGCGCTGGACTACTTCCGTCGCCGCTCGTTGCTGTCACTGGACGGCCTGATGCAGCCGGAAGACGGCTCGGCACCGTTTGACGTGGTTGCGAAGTCGCCCTCGCCACTGGAGCAGATCGGCGTGTTGGAGCGGGCGGCGGCGTTGGCCGATGCCATGGCGAAGCTCAATCCCATCCACCGCGAGGTTCTGGTGCTGCACTTCTACGAAGATCTGACCATGCGAGAGATTGCGGAAGTCACGGGTATCCGCATGCCCACGGTGAAGTCCCGCTTGTATCGAGCCATCCGTTTTTTTGAGGGATTTTTGCGGTCAACCGGTCCGTTCTTCACGGATAGTGACGGCTGGAGCATCGCGGGCGCTCTTCCCGCAGCCTGAGATGGCCTTGAAGCACGGTGCTGTTGGTTGCCGTGTATGCTTTGCCTCGTGGAACCAGTCACCCATCTGTTGACCGGCGCGTGCCTCTCGCGCGCATTCGGATTCCCGGCGCGGGCACGCTATGCAACGGCCGCGTGTGTCATCGCAGCGGAACTGCCTGACGCTGACTTCGTCTATCGCCTCGGTGGTCCGCTGGTCTATTTCCAGCATCATCGCGGCTGGACGCACGCTCTGTGGTCGCTGCCGCTGCAGGCGGCGCTGCTGGTAGGCGTCTTTTATGGTCTGCATGCGACGCGACGAACGTGGAAGAAGCGCCGTTCCGTAGAGGAGCCGGCGCCCACCCGATGGCTGATGCTCTCTGGCATGGCGCTGTTAGCCCTGTTGAGCCATCTGCTGCTGGACTGGACGAACAACTATGGCATTCGACCGTTTGCGCCGTTCAATCCTCGCTGGTACGCGGGGGAACTGGTGTACATCGTGGAGCCCCTGCTCCTGCTAGTGCTTTCCCTGGCACTGTTGCTGCCATTCCTGTTTTCGCTGGTACATCGCGAGATGGGGATTCGCCGGCCGCGCTACCAGGGCAGGGCGCTGTCGGCCGCTGCGCTGGTGATGATGGTGGGGTTGTGGGGCTACCGCGGCTCTCAACGTGACGATGCAGCTACCGTGGTCGACGCGCACGAGTTTCGTGGAGGCCGGATTATGCGGCGTTCGCTGAACCCATATCCTATCGACCCATACCGCTGGCACGTTGTGGTGGAGACACCCGAGAACTTTCAGATCGGAACCGTTGACACACGCCAGGGCCTTTTCGAGACCGATCCCCAGCAGATCTATGCCAAGCCGCAGGTCACGCTGGCGACGTTAGCCGCGAAGCAGAGTTGGCTGGGCGAGGTTTACCTTGACTGGTCGAAGTTTCCGCTGGTGGTGGACGAGGGAACGGTGGGCGAGACGCATCCTGAGCTTTCGCCAACGCCAGCGGAGGCAGCGCTGCGGAATGTCGTATTCAGCGACCTGCGTTTCCGTTATGACGTCCTGGGCTTGCGTTCCAGTAGTAATGTGCTCTCTGCGGAAGCATGGGTGGATGCCAACCGGCGTGTCCAGGAGGCTTTTCTCGGCGGGGCGGAGCAGGTCGGCGCTCACTAGGGCGCGCCTGCTCCTTCGGTCGAAATAAGCCTGCCGCAGCGCGTACCTCGCGTGGGAGAATGTCTCTATGGCATTCTTTGTGCTTCTGATCGCCGTCCTCAGCCGTGTGGTGCCGCATTTGTTGCATACCACTGGCGGCAATGTGACGTGCGTCGGTGCGGGTCTGCTGTATTTCGGGGCCAGCCTGCGTGGCCGTAACCGGGCCCTGGCGCTGTTCGCCGTGCTGGCGATGGCGGCAACCGACTGGTGGCTGACCATCTATGCCTATGGGTACCCCTTTCACATCTCCGGCTATGTCGTCACCTGGCTTTGGTACGCTGCTGTCTGCCTGGGCGCATCCGCGCTGTTGCAGCGCAAGTCGGTAATGCGACTGGGCCTCGCTGCGCTGGCATCGTCGACGAGCTTCTTCCTTTTGAGTAACGGCATGGTGTGGCTGCGTGGCAACATGTACGACCATACGGCCGCCGGCCTGACCCAGTGCTACGTGGCTGGTCTGCCGTTTTACCGGAATGACCTGGCATCCACGCTGGTCTTCACGGCGATCTTCTTCCTTCTTCCGTCGATCGCCACCGTCAAGGGATGGGCGCAGGCGATGGGCAATCACGGCGCTACCGCCGCATAACTGCCATGCTGAGCCGCAATCTTTACATCCTGTCCGGAACGCTGGTCCTGTTCGCTACGATCTCCTATGTGGTGGCCGTCACCGGTTTGGCGCACGAGCCCGGAGCGCCGTCTGACGCCAGTTTGTGGCGCACCATCGGCATCGTCATGCTGCTGCTTGGGCTGGTGATAGCGCTGCTGGGCGTTCTGCAGTCCATGTTTGAGCAGGCAGACCGCCGCACGCCGGGTGGTCAGGCGGGCGTGCATCGCGAATATGAGCGGCGCCGCCAGGCGCAGAAGAACGCTTCGAGACCGCCCAACTCCGGACGAGGTTAGATCCGCACGGGCCGGAAAGCGTCCTGACCGGTAAACTTAGAACGGAAGCATTCGCGCGGCGACGCGCATTCCCCAGGACGGACCATGTACGAAGTCACCGTAGAGGCCCATTTTTCATCCGGCCATTTTCTTCGCGAATATTACGGCAAGTGCGAGAACCCGCACGGCCACAACTATCGCGTGCTCGTGACGCTGGCCGGCGCAGAGCTGGAACCGAACGGCCTTCTGCTCGACTTCAAGATTTTGAAAGACATTCTGAGGCCCGTGGTGAACTACCTCGATCATCACATGATCAACGAGCTGCCGCCCTTCGACGTGGTGAACCCTTCCGCGGAAAATCTAGCGAAGTATTTCTTCGACGAGACGAACTTACGTTTGTCAGAGATCACAGGCGGTCGCGTGCGGGTGAAGCAGAGCACGATCTTCGAAACGGACACCAGCCAGGCGACGTACTACGAGTAGCCCATGCGCCTGATTGAACTCTACAAATCCGTGCAGGGGGAATCGTCGTTCACCGGCGTGCCGTGTATCTTCGTGCGCTTTGCGGGCTGCAACCTGCGGTGCGCATGGTGTGACTCCGAGTACACCTTTACCGGCGGTAAGCCGTTTACCGAGGATGAGGTTATCGCGCAGATTGAGGCGCTGGCGCCCTGCCCTCTGATTGAGTTCACGGGCGGCGAACCCATGTTGCACGAGCGGGAATTGCTGCCGTTGATGCATCGCCTGCTGGCCGATACGACCACGAAGTACACCCTGATGATGGAGACGAGCGGCGAGCGCCCGCTTGGCGAAGTTCCCAGGGAAGTACACAAGATCGTGGATGTGAAGTGCCCCGGCAGCGGCAGTGCGTTCGGCTCCTTCCGCACCAGCAACCTGGATGCGCTCACCGCGCGCGACGAGGTGAAATTCGTCCTTCGGGATCGGGTGGATTACGAATTCGCGCGTGACTTCATCCGGGAACACCTTGCATCGAAGATCGCGGACGGTACAGTGGGCCACATTCTTTTGTCGCCCGCGTTTCTGAAGGCGCCATCGATCCTGCGCACGGCCGACAACATGGAGCTGGACGGCCGCGAACTGGTGGACTGGATGCTGGCGGATGGATTGCCCGCGCGACTATCGCTGCAGATCCATAAGTTCGTTTGGGAGCCACAGAAAAAAGGCGTTTAGCTGGGCAAGCCTGTCGTAGAGATGGGAAGGATCGGCGAGCGTAAGGGCAGCATGCTTGCGATCGTCTGCAGGAAGTTCACCGGCCCGTTGCACATGTCGATCGCGATCAAATCCTGACCCATTCGATCTCCGCCAGGGGCGGTCAGTACGGCGCAGCGTGCATCCGGCGCATACTCCACCAAGAAGAGCACCGCTTTCCGTCGTTCCTCGTCGCTCAGCGTCTCGCAGAGTAATACGAGAGCCACAGTGTTGCGGCAGATCTCCATTCGGAAATCCGCCTGCGATCTGACGGTAAGGGCCGCGTATCCCTCCCGTTGCAGCAACCGCTGGCGCGTCATGAGCAGTGGTGCGTAGTTGCCAAAACATAGGACGACATATCGCAAGGGTGTGTCGGGCATCATGCATGTTCTCGCGGAGATGCACTCTACTTTCGACGGAATTGTCTGAGCCGTCTGTCTCCTGAGCGACACATGTCCGTACGTCCCGTCCCGAAAAGGAGTATGTTCGATTTGTGTCGGCTGAACAACAATGAAAATTGTGGGCCGCCCATAAGGTGGAAGAGCATCCTCCGGATCAACCGGTGATGTTCATGCCGTGATCAGCGCGATGCGCTCCTTGCGACTTGATGCGAGGAAGTGCTTTGGCTGCCACAGGCAATCGTCTGCTCGATAAACTATCCGAACCTGTACAGAAGACGATTCTTTCATCTGCGCGACCCGTTGATCTACCCGCGCGTGTGCACCTACACCGCCTGCATGAAGTTCCCACTCACATTTACTTTCTTCTGCGCGGGGCTGTCTCACTCGTCGTTCATATGTCGGAGGGCGGTTCGGCCGAGGTTGGCATGATTGGCCGTGAGGGCCTGGTGGGCGGCGATGCTTTGCTGGGTCCCGCACCGAGCACGGTCGATACGGTGGTACAGATCGCCGGTGCCGGCCTGCGCATCCCCGTCAAGACCATGGAGTCGCTTTTTCTCGAACATGAAGAACTGCGCGGTCGCGTTCTGGAATTTCAGCAGGCGCAGATCAACATCTCCGGTCAGATCTCCGCCTGCAACAAGCTCCATGAGGCAGAGGCGCGCCTGGCACGGTGGCTGCTCACAGCGGCCGACCGGTCTGGCACTGAGGCTCTGGGCCTGACGCAGGAATACCTCGCGCAGATGCTCGGATCGCAGCGGACCACCGTCGCACTGGTTGCGGGTGTGCTGCAGCGGGCTGGCTTGATCGACTACAGGCGCGGCATGGTGAAGATCACAAATCGTGAAGGACTGACCGCGGCTGCCTGTACCTGCTATGCGATCACGCGTCAGATCACCGATCGTCTGTACCAATAAATCGCCTGCCGTCGCTGGCCCCGGCTTTCCCTTTTTTTGACAATCTGCATCTTTATCTACGAAGTTGTAGAGCGCAGTTCAATGTCATGCCTGGGAACAGGCCGAAAGGGCACCTATCGGCGATGAGTTCGACGACTGGCAACTTCCTGCTTGACAAGCTGCCTCAGGGGGCTCGGGACCGGGTTATTGCGTCGGCCTCGTTCCTGGACCTGCCGCAACACACTCCGCTCTTCCGTCCCGAAGAACCTCCGGAGTACATCCACTTCCTGACGGGAGGGCTTACGTCCGTAGTAGTGGTGATGTCGGATGGCGGCTCTGCCGAAGTGAGCATGTGCGGCAGGGAAGGCATGGTTGGCGTGAATGCGCTGCTTGGGCCATCCTTCATGTACGCCGAATGCTTCATGCAGGTCACTGGGCAGGGCTATCGCATACCGCTGGCCTCCGCGCGCGAATGTTTCGATGCACTGCCGGAGTTTCGCCGTCTGGCGCTTGGTTATGTGCAGGAGCAGGTAGTGGTTGCGTTACAGACGGTCGCCTGCAACAAGCTGCACGACGCCCAATCACGGCTTGCTCGTTGGATGTTGATGGTCTCAGATCGCGTCGAGAGCAACACGCTGGCCCTGACGCAGGAGTTCCTGGCAGAGATGCTGGGAACCCAGCGCAGCACCGTCGTCCTGGTGGCAGGGCAACTACAGGAAAAAGGCGCCATCGCCTACAGTCGCGGAATTGTGCGCATTCTGGATCGGACGCTCCTGACATCTCTTGCATGCGAATGCTATGCCGTGTCGAAGCGCGCATTAGACAATCTTCGACGCTGATTCCGCCTTTTGGAGCCGCTCACGCCGCGATGCGATAGCGATCTTCTCGACTGTTCCATATGAGAAACATAAATTTTCAGCGGCCCCTGAAATGTCCGATAGGCGGCAGAAGTGTTGCACCGCCGCGACGTACATTCGCGTGAGGTCGTTCCCGCAAGCATATGAGAAACATGAGCCATCCCGTCCTCAACAAATTTTCGCAGTGGACCTCATGTCTATTGCTCCTGGGGGCAAAGGAGCGATAATGCCCGCGCCGACAAACCTTTTGGTCGAAGCACTTTCGCCCGAACTGCGGAAACAGATTCTCGGTGCTGCCCGGACCATCGACCTGCCGCAAGGCACGGTGCTGTACACCTCCGGGGAGCCATGTCACTACGCATATTTCCTGACGGCCGGTGTCGCCTCCGTGGTGGTGAGCGTCTCTGACGGCAGCTCTGCCGAGGTAGGCATGATCGGCGCCGAGGGTGTCGCCGGCGCACACGCGCTCCTGGGACCTCGACCGCCGCTTGCACAGTGCTTCATGCAGGTATCCGGTAGCGGATTGCGTGTGACCATTGCAGAACTCCGCAGGCTCTTTCTGGAATCTGAGGAACTGCGTGCCCGCATTCTGGAAGCGCTACAGTTGCAGATGCTCATGCTGGATCAGATTGCAGGCTGCAACAAGCTGCATCAGGCCTCGGAACGACTGGCCCGTTGGCTGCTGACCGCGGCGGACCGCGTCAACAGCGACACCGTCAGCCTGACCCAGGAAGCGATCTCGCAGATGCTGGGAACGCGCCGCACAACGGTTGCGCTGGTCGCCGGTACGCTGCAGCGTGCGGGCATGATCGGCTATCGACGCGGCCTGGTAAAAATCCTGGACCGGCAGGCGCTGACTGACGCCGCATGCGACTGCTATGGCATCACGCGCAAACTAATCGACAATCTGTACAACCAGCCTTTCGGCCAGGTCTAGACATCACGGTCATGCCATTGCCATTCCGGCGCGATAGCATGGCGTCATGCGCCCAACTGCTCTTCTGCTGCTAGCCGCGGCACTCGTGTACCCGTTCGCATCTTCTTCTGCGCAGACCCCTGCGAAGATTCCCGTAAAAGTCGTCGTCCTGGCCATGTTTGAGGTTGGCAACGATACCGGTGATTTTCCCGGTGAGTTTCAACACTGGGCAGAAGGCGAGCACCTGACCAGGCGCTACGCCATGCCCGCCGCGTATCACGATGCCATGATGAACGACGACGGCGTGCTCGGCATCGTCACGGGGATCGGCACCGCGCGGGCCGCGGCAACGGTCATGGCGCTGGGAACGGACCCGCGTTTCGATCTGACGCATGCCTACTGGCTCGTCGCGGGCATTGGTGGCATCGATCCGCAGATGGGGTCACTCGGCTCTGCTGTCTGGTCGGACTGGATCGTCGACGGTGACATCGCGCATGAGATTGACCCACGCGAAGCGCCAAAAGACTGGAAGACGGGTTACGTTCCGCTGCGTAAGAGCACGCCCTACGAGCTGCCGCGCACCGATGAGAACGGCATCGCCTTTCACCTGAACACCGGCCTTGTCGACTGGGCCTACACGCTTACGCATGATGTGAAACTACCGGACACGGCGGAGATCCGTGACCGTCGCCAGGAGTATGCCGGGGACAACGCGAAGCGGCCACCGTTTGTACTGCGCGGCGACAACCTGTCTGCGGGCACCTTCTGGCACGGCAAGCTGCTGAATCAGTGGGCGCGCGACTGGGTGAGATACCAGACAGGCGGTGCGGGTACATATGCCATCTGTGGCATGGAAGACACGGGAACCATGCAGTCGCTTACGTGGCTCGATCGTGCCGGTAAGGTCGATGCCAAACGGGTGCTCATCCTGCGCACCGCCAGCAACTATGACCAGCAGCGTCAGGGCATCTCCGCCGCGGATAGCCTCGCCGAGACAAAGATCACCAAGTACAGCGCTTTTCTTCCAGCGCTGGATTCGGCCTTCCGGGTGGGTGACGTTGTGGTTCGTTCGCTCGTAACAAATTGGGCAGTGGATCGCGACCGCATGCCTAGCGCTACCGCTGAGTCGACACCGGGCGCCGCCAAAAACCCAACGCAGCCCTAACAAGCGTCTCTCAAGAGGTGAGTGGCCTCATCAGTGCCGTGATTCCTGCGCAGACAGTGGTTGACGCGGATCGGTATGATGGAGCGGATTCCTTTGGAGCCTGAACTATATGAAGTCTGTTGTTCTTTTCGCCGCGCTTTCCGCCGTTGCCTTCAGTCTTCCAGCCGCAGCGCAGACCGTCTGTGACCCGCATACGTTTGGCGCAAAGGCGGACGGCAAGACCAAGGACACCGCTGCCATCCAGAAGGCGATCGATACCTGCGCCCCGAAGCATGGAACGGTGATTCTCAGGGGCGGCACGTTCGTCTCCGCTCCCTTGACCTTGCGCAGCGATCTGACGCTGGAGATTGATAAGGGCGCAACGCTGCAGGGATCGCGCGACCTCGACGACTACCCACTGCGCGAGGATGCCAAGTGGCGTCGCGTGGCCCTGCTGCATGCGGACCACGTGAGCAACCTGCGCATCACCGGTGGGAAGACGGAGGGCGGCGTCATCGATGGTTCGGGCGAGGTCTTCTGGGAGTTGGCGCACATGCACCGCGTGCCGAATGACACCAGCGGTTCGGGCGGTTTTCCACGGCCCATGCTGCTGGACATTACGGAGTCGCAGCATCTGACCTTCGACCACATCACGGTGCAGAACTCGCCGATGTACAACTTCACGTTCTTCTTCTGCGATGGCATCAAGATCGACCACGCGATCATTCGCAACCCGGCGAAGGGCGCTCCGAATACGGATGGCATCGATCCATTCTCGTCGAAGAACATCGAGATCTCGCACGTGGATATCGACACGGGAGACGATGACATCGCGCTGAAGAGCGGCCTGGTGGAGCGTGACCCGAAGATCGGGCCGGTAGAGCATGTCTACATTCACGACAGCATCTTCCGCCACGGGCACGGCCTTTCGGTAGGCAGCGAACTCGCGGGCGGCATCAGCGATGTGCGCGTGGAGAACGTTGTGATGGAAGGCACGGAGGCGGGCGTGCGCATCAAGAGCAATCGCACCCGCGGCAACGACATTCATGACCTGCACTACAAGAACATCAAGATGACGGATGTGGGCCAGCCCATCCAGATCACCGAATACTACCCGAAGGCTCCCGCAGCAGGCACGGACACGGCGAAGCCCATGGACGCACACACGCCGCGCTTCCACGACATCTCGCTTGAGAACATTACGGCGACCGGGGCGAAGGATGCCATCATCATCGGCATTCCGGAGTACCCGGTGAAGAACCTGATGCTGACGGACATTAACATCTCGGGCGAAAAGGGTCTGCAGATTCGCAATGCGGAGGTGACGATGCACAACGTTGTCATCAAGCCGACGAGCGGCGAAGCGATGGTGAAGGAAGAGGGCACGAAGATCATCATCAAGTAAGCGCTCTTCGTACTTTTCGAGAGATTGCGTGCCCCATTTTTTGCGAAGCAGAGAGTGGGGTTTCTCTTTGTGTGGCAAGGTCTGCGCCTACAGACGAATACCCCATTCTTTCGCGATGAAATCTGCGGAAAAATGGGGCACTCGGGGGGCGCTATGCTAGCGATGCTACGAGCGGTTAATGTCTTTCAGAGCGTCGCTGACGCCGCCTGCGATCTTGCCTGCTGCATCTTTCACGTGGCCGACCAGCTGGTCGCCTGCACCTTCATCTGCCAGGTCGTAATTTCCGGTGGCCTCACCAATCTTCTGCTTGGCCGCGCCCAGGATGCTGCCGCCACTGCCGGTCACGCGCTGCTTTGCTCCCCATGCACCGGCTTTGTTCGCAGCACTCTCTACATCGGGATCGGCGTAGGCGGGTGCCGGCTCATTCAGAATCACGGCGACGGCCGCGCCGATGGTAAGACCTGCAATCAACCACGGGAAAGCTTTCATGACTTGTAATCTCCTCGCATCGTGAGATGCAGCGTGGACCTCGGGCGTCTCGCGGGTTCCGACGCTTTGTCAGACTCGTCCCAACGGAGGGTCATTACCTTGAGCAAAATCACCCGGACAAGCCTAGGGGGCCTCTCCGTACTGCTTAGCCGCGCGTAGAAATGCTGCGGCGTAGCAGCACGGAGGCGCTCCTCAAAACCGCAGCAGGTAGCTTGCCTTCACGAAGAACTCTCGCCCATCGTTCAGATATTGCGAGGCGCGCGGCAGGATCGCCTGGTTGGTGTCACAGCTGCCTGTGGACAGTCGCGTGCAGAGCGACCGGTCCAGGTTCTGCAGATCGCTGTTGTAGCCGGCATAGATCGCTGTGCCGGGATGCGGCAGCCAGGTGAACAGCACCTGCGTACCAACCTGCTTGGTGCGTTCCAGAGAACTGACCAGTGGATTGCGGGCCACGGAGTCGTACTCCACGATGGCGCGCAGGCTGAACGACCGCGTGAACTGGTAGTTGATCTTCGTGCGGAAGGTTTGGCTTTCGTAGGTGTGTACGTGCGTATGCGCATCGTCCGCGCGGTCCAGCAGGTAGATGTTGTCGACGGTCAACGGGCTGATGGGCTGCAGGGTCAACGTTGCATTGACGGTGTCATCCGTCAGTAGCGTCGGCGCTGCCGTCCCGACGGGGTTGTAGTTCACAGTCGCACCATGGAAAGCCTGTAGATTCACGGAGAACTGCGGCTTCGGTGCGGAGCGGAAGACAAACCCGATCTTGTTCTCCGCAAAATTGGTACGGCGCGTCAGCGCAGAGAAGTCGTTCGGCCCCAGTGTGTCACTGTTGCCGTCGAAGATCGGCGCGAAGACCGTATTGTGAGCCAGCGCGATGAAGACGTCGTCATTCGTATACCGGAAGAGTCGCTGACCGCTGCGGTTGAAGGCTACGCGCAGATTCGTTTCGATGCCGTAGGACTGCAGGCCAAGGCGCTTCGCCCATGGAGCGGTGGGGTACCACTGGTAGTTGGCCTGTGTATTCGACTGGCGCACCTGCGGGACTGAGACGAACCCCGAGTCTGTCTCGAAGCCCTGGCTGAAGTCACGATAGTTCGATTGGAAGAAGAAGCTGTGCCCGATGCGCATCACCTGCAGTCGCTCTGCCGGTCCAGCCGAGTAGGTGCCATCCTGCTGGTGCGTGCTGCTGGCCACGGCCATGCCGCTAACCGTCCAGTGATGGTTGATCTGCCAGCGAAAGTCCACGCCGCCCACACGGTTTGCGTGTCCGTCCAGCGTCCGCTGCACGTACATGGCGCCTACGCTGGACTGTCTGCCCAGATCCTGCGAGACCCGCGCTGCAACCGTGACCGCGCGCTTGTGAAACAGAGGATCGTCCTGTGCGACGAAGATGCCGGGATCGCGGTCATCGATCGACAGGAAGCCGATGTTGGTGTGGTGAATCTTGCCGGTGGCGCGCGCTCCAAACTCCGGATTACCGATGGTGCGTGTGTACAGCAGCGTGATCGGCGCGTCGAAATAGCTGCTGTTCTCGAGGAAGAAAGGGCGAAGTTCCGGGTAGTACAGGGCAAAGCGCTGATTCACGCGAAATTGCGGCTGATCGCTCTCAATCTGGCTGAAGTCAGGATTGATCGTTCCATCCAGGACGATGGTGTCCTTCACGACCGCCTTGATATCTCCGCCGGCAGTGCCGCCGAGGTTGCGATTACTGAAGAATGGATTATTCGGGTCGTCGTTATTCAGTTGCTTGATGCGGTGAGCAATGCCGTACGGGTTCAGCTGAATGTTGTGGGACGACGCACCCTGCATGCCCAGCAGCGTACCTTCCTGGCTGAGCGTGCCGCTGATGGATTGTGTGACGCGCGGCCAGTAGTCTGTCTCGCTGTTGCGAGGCAGGTCGCGGCGCAGCACCACGCCCCACTCCGGTGCGTCGGCACGCGAACGAATGCTGCGGAAGGGAATCGCCATCATTGCGATCCATCCCTGGGATGTTCGGCGCGCATCGCTGTTCCACACCTGGTCGTAGCTGTTGTCGCTGTTGCCCGGATCGACCCAGTTGGAATCCTCCTGCACACCTGCAGGATTCACCTGGAAGAGCACACCGCGGCGGCGATCCTGAAGAGGGTCCAGCAGGATGCCGACCGAGTCGTCCGCTTCGATATTCTCGCGACGCGCAAGGTGGCCACGGATAGTTTCCGGGTGGTGGTCGTAACAGACGAAGACTGCAAAGAAGGTTGTCGCGGTTCGCCCCAGCCAAACGTTCGTTCGCTCACTCGGCGGAGCGTTATCGATCGGGGAGTTCTGAACAAATCCTTCAACCGGTGCCATGTGGGCGCGTACCCAGGCAGAGGGGTTCATGCCGTCAAAATCATCCAGTGTGACATCGCGATCAAGCTTCGGCACTGTGGCCCGCAGGTTCGCTCCGTGGACTTCCCGTGGGGAGGCAGGCGTGCGGCTGGCCCTCACACCGCTTTGGGAATTCGCGGAATCCTGCGCGTGAACGCGCACCGGCGCGCACATCAGTAGACCGATGGCTGCGAGGAGTGTTGCGTAAGGAAAAACGGGGCGAGCTGAGGTATGGGGGAACAGATTCATCAGGCTTCTGCAGGCCAATACGCAAACCGCAGGCGGTCTGATCCCGAAATCTTTCGGGTTTCGGCATCTTCTTCTCAGAGTAGGCAGCAGGGCTGAGGAAAGCACAAAAAAGAACCATGAAAGTAACGGGAATTGTCGCGGCGCAACAGCGCTTTAGACTCAGATGGTATGCCCACAGTCACCGCTGTCCGCTCCTTCGCGAAGATCAACCTGGGCCTGCGCATCGGCCCACCACGCGCGGACGGATTCCACCACCTGCACACGCTGTACCAGACTATTGGTCTGTTCGATGAGCTGTCGGTTGAAGCGGAACGCGTCAGTGCTACGGAGATCCATTTGCAGTGCAGCGATCCGCGCGTCCCCACGGACGGCCGTAATACGGTCTACCGCACGGTGGAGGCGGCGCTGCTGGCCATGGGGGTGACGGCCCGGGTCAGAATCTATCTGCGCAAGAACCTGCCGATGCAGGGTGGGCTTGGAGCCGGATCGGCGAATGCCGCCGCCGCGTTGCTGGGGCTGGAGCGCCAGCTGGGCATCGCTCTGCCGGGTGCGCAGCGCCTGACGCTGGCCGAGCGTATCGGGTCGGACGTGCCTCTCTTCCTGATCGGAGGGACGGTTTACGGTCACAACCGCGGCGAACTGGTGATGCCGTACCCGGATATTCCGGAGACGCATTGTGTGATCGTCGCACCGGGCGTCGGATCGTCGACACCGCTGGCCTTTCGCGCGTGGGATGAGCGTGTGTCTGCATTGACCCCTGAGGCCGCACAGGATAGACTCAATGAGTTGAGCCGCGTCTACGCGTCAGCCTTTGCCCAAACGGGTTCGGCGAGCGAGACCGGCGCCTCCGGTGCTTCCGGGGCACTCGATGCCGGGGAAACTTTCCCGCACGAATCTGGGAGCCTGGCCGGGAATCCTCTTCCTGCGCTTGTCCGTACCGGGATGGAAAACGACTTCCAAGAGGTCGTCTTTTCGCAGCATCCCTTTTTACGCGACATTCTGCACGCCCTGCTCGGATACGTTCCAGGCGGTGACGAGGCCCTCCCGCGGGAGCAGCGCGCCCTCATGGCTTCGCTCTCCGGCTCCGGATCTTCCTTGTTTGGCCTTTATGGATCAATGGCTTCCGCTGAAGCGGCACAGGCGCGCGCGCAGGCGATGGGTGTGCGGTCGTTTCTGACGACCACCTTAACCCGCAAGGCGTACTGGCGCGGTCTCTTCGTTTCGTAGTCCGCAATTTGCGGTTTTCGAGATGAGGCGAAAATTGGCCATCGGCCGCACGGGTGTCCTTAGTACACTGGTTGCGGCAGAGCTCTTCCGGGCAACTCAACCGGAATGATCTTTGGGCGATCGACTAATGGTAGGTCCAGTGCCTTTGAAGCACTTTGTCTAGGTTCGAATCCTAGTCGCCCAGCCATGATGCGTCGATGCTCCCTTGGCGAAAGAATCCCGCATGCAACCGTGCGGAATCGTCAGGAAGGGAGCAGAGACAGGACAATCCGGCAGAACCAACCAACGCTAAACGGCTTGGAGGCTCGCACCGCATGACCGCTCAGAACACGATGGCACCCGTCGCTCCCGCAACAACACCAGAAAACCAGGCAGTCAGCGCGACCGCGCTGCAGCCGGATCGTGCCACGCTGATGGCTACGGACCGGGTCAAGCAGCCCGCTGCGGCCGGCAAGCGATCCAATCGCCTTGCGGACGACCGCCGATTCAAGATCTTTTGTGGTTCCGCAAACCAGGCACTGGCAGAAGAGGTTTGCAGCTTCCTTGGCGTGCCCCTGGGCCAGACCAAACTCATCCAGTTTTCTGATGGCGAGATCCACTTCCAGCTTCTTGAGAATGTGCGCGGCGCAGATGTCTTCCTCGTTCAGCCCACCAGCTTCCCGGTGGACCGCCACATCATGGAACTGCTGATCATGATTGACGCGCTGAAGCGCGCTTCGGCAGGCCGTATTACCGTCGTCATTCCGTACTATGGCTACGCCCGCCAGGACCGTAAAGATCGTCCGCGCGTCGCCATCACGTCAAAGCTGGTCGCCGACCTGCTGCAGGCCGCAGGCGCGAACCGAGCCCTGCTGGTGGATCTGCACGCCGCGCAAATCCAGGGCTTTTTCAACATCCCGGTCGATCACTTGTTCGCATCGCCTGTCCTCGTCGGTTACTTCCGCGATCTGAACCTGCCGAACCTGACGGTTGTCAGTCCGGATGCCGGTGGCGTGGAGCGTGCACGCTTCTTCGCGCAGAAGCTTGGCGTGCCACTCGCAATCGTCGACAAGCGCCGCACGGATATCAACGTCACCGAAGTGATGCACGTAATCGGCGATGTGAAGGACCGCACCTGCATCATCCTCGACGACATCGTCGACACGGCCGGCACGCTCACCAAGACGGCGGAGGCGCTCCTGAAGAATGGCGCAACCGACGTCTATGCCTGCGCCTCACACGCTGTGCTCTCCGGGCCCGCGATCGAGCGCATTGCAGCCAGCCCGCTGAAGGAGCTGGTCGTCACCAACACCATCCCGCTGCAGCCTGAGGCCGCAGCGCTGGCCAAGATCAAGGTGCTCTCCGTCGCCGGCCTGCTTGGCCGCGCGATCGAAAGCATCCACATGGAGACGAGCGTGAGTTCGCTCTTCTCCTAAACTTTTAGGGAACAGGCAACAGGGAACAGGAAACAGCCTGTCCCGAGCCGGTTTGAAACGAAACGACTGAGCCTCGCAACGGCAAGGCCAATAACAGCGATCAACGTCGCAAAGGGAGTGGAGGCAGAGATGGATTCAGCAACCGGGGAGAGTTCTGTTCCCTGTTGCCTGAACCCTGTTCCCTGCATTCCGAGCCCGAAAGGACAACATGGCAAACACCACAGAAGCAGTCAAGGCAACACTCCGCAGCGGTAAGTTCAACAAGAACGCAGCGCGTCGCGTTCGCGTCTCCGGTCTTATCCCCGCAGTCATCTACGGTGCAGGCGTTGAGTCGCAGGCAATCGCTGTCGATCCGAAGTCGATCCTGAAGATCCTTCACTCGGAGTCGGGCCACAACACGATTTTCGATCTGAACATTGAAAACGGTGCAGGCGCGAAGGCGATGATCGTTGACTGGCAGTACGAGCCCATCAAGGGCAAGCTGCTGCACATCGATCTGAAGCGCATCGCCATGGACAAGACCATGAAGGTCTCCGTGCCGGTCATGCTGTCGGGCATTCCCGTTGGCGTGAAGATGGGCGGCGGCATCCTGGATCACATCCTGCGTGAGATCGAAGTAGAGTGCTTCCCGGGCGATATCCCGTCGCACATTGACCTCGATGTCTCGAACCTGGAGCTGCATGGCGCGATCCACGTCTCCGACCTGCCGCATACCGGTTCGGTCAAGTTCCTCGCGGACGAGACGGCACTGGTTGCGCACGTCACGATCATCAAGGAAGAAGCTGCTGATGTTGCTGCTGCTCCTGCTGCAGCTGAGCCCGAAGTAACCAAGGGCAAGGGTAAGCCGGAAGCTGCTGCTGCAGCACCTGCGGCAAAGAAGTAAGCGGGACTGCGGCGTGAAGCTGATTGTCGGCCTCGGTAACCCTGGCCCCGAGTACACCTTCACGCCGCATAACGCGGGCTTTCTTGCCATCGATCGCATCGCAGAAGACCGCGGTGCGGTTGTGGCAAACCGCCGCAGCCGGGCACTTACCGGCAAGGTGGTCATCGCAGGCGAAGAGTGCCTGCTGGTGAAGCCAGAGACCTTTATGAACCTGAGCGGTCTGTCTGTCGCGCCGCTGGTTCAGGAATACGAACTTGATCCAAAGCGAGATCTGATCGTGCTGTATGACGAACTGGCCTTCGCTCTTGGCGAGTTCCGGCTGAGGCCGAATGGCAGCAGCAACGGGCATAACGGTGTGAAGTCCATCACCGGTGTGCTCGGCACAGAAGATTGGATTCGCGTTCGGATTGGTGTCGGGAAACCCGCACTGCCGGACGGCCGCGAGATCAAGGCGGGGGGTAAGGATTACTTACTGACTCCGCTGCGCAAGACCGAGCTCGCGGTGCTGGATGAAGTACTCGATCGCGTGAATAAGGCGATCGAGGTAGTGGTGGGACAGGGCATTGCAGTAGCAATGAACCAGTTCAACCGCCGCGATTGAAGAACCGTTGCTCACGTTGTTCGTTGCACTCGTTGTAAGACGTGAAGAACGGTATCAACGAAAGAGACGGCAACAACGAAACCGTATCTTCCAAACCTTCCAATGCGAAGGTGCGAGCGAAGGCCCGCAGAAAGAGAAACACATGAACCGTACTTACGAAGTAATGTACATCGTCCGCCCGGACCTCGAAGAGGCCGATCTGGAGAAGCTGATCGAAGGCTTCAATACCGTTGTAACTAATGGTGGTGGCGAAGTTACCAACATTGAGAAGCTTGGCCGTCGCCGTCTGGCTTACATCGTCCGCAAGTTCCAGGACGGTATCTACATCCTGCTGCACATCTCCGCGGACGGCCCGCTGGTCCTCGAACTGGAGCGTCGTCTGCGCGTTACGGAACAGGTCATCAAGTTCATCACCGTCCGCACGGACGAGGAGAACAAGCGCCTGGCCAAGGTGAAGGCACTGCGCGACAGCAAGGTTAAGGTCTCTGCACAGCAGGCACCCGCTCCCGTCGCACCGCCAGCAGCTGCACCGGTTGCCGCTGAGCCTGTAGCTGCTGCCGAACCGGCCGCTGCTGCTGAGTCGGAAGCAGCCCCCGTCACCGCGTAAGTCATCGCAAGGCGACTTATCAAGTTGTGTAAGAACGGCAAAGCCGGCTTACAAGATATCCGCACCCGCGAGGGTCTGCTTCCAGATGACCATGGGATTCAACGCAATCCCGGAGCATGACTTCGCCGAACCACTTGAAAGGATCAGGCAACATGGCTGACGAAACCAGCACCCCAAGCGCACCCAGCACCACTCCTTCCGCACCGGCGACCGGTGGCGGATACCAAGGCAACAACTCCGGCCCGCGTCCTCCGCGTCCGTCGGGCGGTCCCGGTGGCCGTAAGTTCTTCCGCCGCAAGAAGGTCTGCAAGTTCTGCGTGGAGAAGATTGACGCCATCAGCTACCGCGACGTTCGCCTGCTCCAGGGCTTCGTTGCCGAGCGCGGCAAGATCACGCCGCGTCGCCTGACCGGTGTCTGCACCACGCACCAGCGCCAGCTGTCGCAGGCCATTAAGCAGTCGCGCAACATCGCCCTTCTTCCCTTCGCCGCGAAGTACTAAGTCACGACTTATTCGAAGCGTGACTTAGAAACTAAGTCGCGCTCTCACCGGACTGCGCATACGCATCCGCAAGGAGATTGAACATGGAAGTTATTCTGAAGGAAGACGTCGAGAAGCTTGGTCATCGCGGCGACGTCGTGAAGGTTGCGACCGGCTACGGCCGCAACTACCTGCTGCCGCAGCGCCTGGCAATTGAAGCCACCGCCGCTAACAAGGCCGTCATCGTGCAGATGAAGGAATCGGCAGTTCGCAAGGCTGTGAAGGATAAGGCTGCCGCAACGGAGCAGGCTGACAAGCTGAGCGCTGTTGAGGTCACCTTTGAGCGCAAGGTTGGCGCGAACGATGTGCTGTTCGGTTCGGTTACGTCGCAGGACATCGCGGCTGAGCTGGCCAAGCAGGGCTACGAGATTGACCGTCGCAAGATCGCGCTGGATGAGCCCCTGAAGGCCATCGGTGAGTTCCACGTACCGGTCAAGCTGTTCCGCGACATCTCTGCACACGTGAAGGTCACCATCAAGAGCGATGATCCCAACTACGTTCCCGGTGCGCACGCAGCAGCCGCTGCCGCCGCCGATGAGGGCGCGGTGCGTGGTCGCGGCGACTACGAGAATGAGCGCGAGCGCGACTAAGCTCGTCGTTCAAAGTCATGAGAAGGGGCGCCGCAAAAGCGGCGCCCCTTTTTGTTTGGAAACATGTGATCAACTCGTATCGATGCATGTCGCACGGAATATGCACGCAACGTTCCGATAAACTCGCCTAAGCATGATTCCCGCACGCCGACGTCAACGCCGC
This sequence comes from Terriglobus roseus, assembly GCF_900105625.1. Taxonomy (NCBI): domain Bacteria; kingdom Pseudomonadati; phylum Acidobacteriota; class Terriglobia; order Terriglobales; family Acidobacteriaceae; genus Terriglobus; species Terriglobus roseus. The sequence continues at coordinate 2,004,546 of NZ_FNSD01000001.1, read as the reverse complement.
GGACCGGCGCCTGTTCATCCTTTCGATCTACTGCATGGCACCGACACGGGCTCGCTGATTCCAGGCGAAGATCTTGCCACCGGTCACCGCCATGATCGTCACATCACCGCGTATCACGGTGTCGCTCCGTCGCTCTTTCGCAAGCTGATGGACCGCTGGCTGCAACTATTGCTTCATCCCGTGGAGCGTACCGCGTTTCTCGATATCGGCGCGGGCAAGGGCCGTGCGATGCTGCTGGCGGCCGGGTATTCCTTTCGCCGTATCGTCGGTGTCGAACTTCATCCCGCGCTGGCAGCGACCACACGCAGCAATCTGGAACATTGGCAGGCAACACATGCTGGCCCGGCAATACGACTCGAAGAGGGCGATGCGATGGGGCTCCGCATACCGTCCGGTCCCTGCCTTATCTTCCTCTTCAATCCATTCGATATCGTGCTGATGGATCGCCTGCTGGATCGCCTGAAGACGCAGTTTCGAAATCGACCGGGTGAACTCGATATCCTGTATGTCAATGACGAACAACGCAGATTAATGCAGGAAGAGCATCCTGAGTTCCAGGAGTTATGGCGAGGACGCATCCATCATTCCCAAGAAGATCGCGTCGCCGACAAGGCAGTCATCGAGCATGACGCGGATGGCCTCTACGTCACCACAGGCTACGAGGATTGTGGCATCTGGCGGTTGAAGCCCTAAAAGGATCGGGCGCCATTCTTTGCGCAGCACCTCGTGGGTCATCGCACAGCGCTACCTGTGGGAACAAAGAAGGTTCGCGCTTCATACGAGTGCCCCACCCTTCGCAAAAAGGCCGCGAAAGAATGGGGCACCGTACTTTTCTTAATCCGACTTATGCAGCGCGCAGTTTCTCGATACCTGTCTCGCGGAAGGGATCGATGACAATCTTCGTCACCTGGTCCTTCTTGTCGCGCCAAATTTTATACATGTCCGGCACGTCCTGGATCCCGATACGGTGCGAGATCAGGAAGCTCGGATCGATCTGCCCCTGTTCCACTCGTTCCAGCAACGGCTTCAGATATTTGTGCATGTTGGTCTGGCCCATCTTCAACGTCAGACCCTTACCAAATGCTGCCCCAAAATTCAGCTTGTTCAACACGCCGCCGTAGACGCCCGGAATAGAGACCGTGCCACCCTTGCGCACACTCTGGAAGATCTGACGCAGCGCTGTCGGGCGATCGGTCTCGAGCATCAGCCCCTGCTCGACCTTGTCATACATTGCCGACACGTCGGTGCCATGTGCCTCCATGCCGACAGCATCGATGCAGCTATCCGGACCGATGCCACCGGTCAGATCGCGCAACGCTTCCACGATGCTCTTGCCATCGCTGTAGTCGATGACGGTAGCGCCGCAGTAGTCGCGTGCGAGAGCGAGCCGCTCCGGTAAGCGGTCGATCACAAACACCTTTCCCGCTCCGAGCATGTACGCACTGGCAGCGGCGAATAGCCCAACGGGTCCAGCTCCCCACACCGCAATGTTATCGCCGGGCTTGATCTGTGCATTCTCTGCACCCTGGTAGCCGGTCGGATAGATATCCGACAGAAAGAGTACCTTCTCATCCGCAATGTCGCTTTCGATTTTGATCGGCCCCACGTCTGCGAACGGGACACGAACATACTGCGCTTGTCCACCGGCGTAGCCGCCATAGATATGGGAGTAACCAAATAACGCGGATCCGCTGTAGCCATACATAGCCTCGGCAACATGCGCGTTCGGATTGCTGTTATCGCAGAGGGACCACAAATCTGTCTTGCACGGGAAACAATTACCGCAGGCGATGGTGAACGGCACCACGACACGGTCGCCAACTTTCAGCTTCTTCACCTCACTGCCAACTTCTTCCACGATGCCCATGAACTCGTGACCAAGGATGTCACCCGACTCCATCGTCGGAATGTAGCCGTCATACAGGTGCAGATCACTACCGCAGATTGCAGTGCGCGTGATCCGCAGAATTGCGTCGCCCGGGTTCAGAATCTTTGGGTCATCCACCGTGTGCACTTCTACTTTGCCCGTTCCCATCCAGCAAACTGCCTTCATCGTGTTACTCCCGGCGCTGAGCGCTCATACTGCTGCTTTGAATCGTTGTAAAAAGTCGGTAAGTGAGCGCTGTTACTCATCCAGCATGGCGCGAACGCCGAACCAGGCGGCTGTACCGGCGGCGACAGCCACACCGCCAATCAGCAACGGCGATAGTCTGCCAGCTTGTTCCGGTAGATCCTGAGGACGTGCGCGATCACTTGTGCCGGGAGGTGTGGGCAGGTTCTCACCCATCAGGAATTCCTTCCACTTACCCATCACGCCACGCGGTCCGGCAGGCTGCCCCTCCACAGTGGGGATCTCCTTACTCTCGATCAGTTCCTTCAAGTGGCGGAGGTTCTCAATGGTGAGCTGCTCAGGGCTCCGAGAGACAACGGCTGCGAAAACGTTCGCTAGAACACCACCAGGGATCTTGTAGTCGCTGATCATGGTGACAATGGTGCCGCGGCCGGCCGGATGTTGGACAAAGGTGACCGTGTCCGTGGTGCTTTCAAGCGGACCATTCACGATGCGGGAGACGTGCCGCTCGCCGGGTACAGCCTCCAGTACTTCCGAGTCGAACTCCATCTGCTTCTTCGTGGCGGGGTCTTCGATCAACCAATGAAAGGTCTTCTCCCCTGTTGCAGTAACGGAAATGACACCCTCCTGCCACGTGGGCAGCAACTCGCCGCGACTGTAGACCTGGTAGACCTCGTGTGGTGTTGCGGCGATGGTCTGTACCGCATGCGCTACAACGCGGCCATCCTTCTTACTGCGTGGCAGCGGATTGTAGTCACTGCCTTGCCGCGGAAACCTTACCTGCTCTGTCTCTGCCATTGCTCTGTTCTCCCGCAGGGCGTCCCTGCAGTACCCATAGACGGGTTCAGAGGACGGCGAGTGGCCTGTTGATCTGGCCATCCGCCGCCATGTCGGGCACCCCACAGAGCTGTGGCATCAACAACTTTCCTGTGGCGACACGAGTCGTTGCTTATCCCGCGTTCAGGCGCAGCCGAGTTCATGCAGGAAGAACGCGAAGGTATCAGCCGCAAGCTCCAGACGCTTGCGCACGGGCATGCCGCCTCCGTGCCCCGCTCGGGTCTCCACGCGGATCAGCACGGGAGCCTCGCCCGCCTGCGCTGCCTGCATCGCCGCGGCGAACTTAAAGCTGTGCGCGGGATACACACGGTCGTCATGGTCTGCCGTTGTGATCAGCGTGGCAGGATAGCGCGTGCCCGCATGCAGGTTGTGCAGGGGCGAATAAGCGTAAATCGCGCGGAACTCCGCTTCGTCCTCGCTGGGGGCTCCGTAGTCCTGCTTCCATCCCCAGCCGACTGTGAACTTGTCGAAGCGCAGCATGTCCATCACGCCTACCGCAGCATTCGCTGCGCAAAACAGATCCGGACGCTGCGTCAACATTGCACCCACGAGCAGGCCGCCATTCGATCCACCCTGGATGGCGAGCTTCGGCGTGGAGGTGTAGCGCTCCGCAATCATCCACTGTGCACACGCGATGAAGTCGTCGAAGACATTCTGCTTCTTGGTACGCGTGCCAGCCTCGTGCCATGCCTCGCCATACTCGCCACCCCCACGGAGGCAGGCTTGTGCATAGATGCCGCCGCGTTCCAGCCAGGTAATGTTTGTCGGTGAGAACGCAGGTGTCAGAGATACATTGAAGCCGCCATAGGCATACAGCAGCGCCGGGTTATTGCCATCGCGGACCAGATCCTTCTTGTAAGTAAGAAATAGCGGGACTTTCGTTCCGTCCTTCGAAGTTACAAATGCCTGTTCCGTGGTGAAAGCTGCAGGATCGAAGAGTAACTTCGGCTCCCGATATGGCGCCGAGGTCATCGTCTCAAGGTCAAGCCGATAGATCACGCCCGGCGTCGTGAAGTTGGTGAAGGTGTAGAAGGTCTCGGCATCCTCGCGACGCCCACCGAGACCGCCAGCCGATCCGACACCAGGCAGCGCCAGTGTCTGCAGATGTGTACCGTCTTCTGCATGGATCTCCACCTGGGATCGCGCGTCCTTCAGATAACTTGCAATCAGCCTGCGATGCACCAGCGAAACGCCTTCCAGCGTCGAAGAGGACTCGGCGATGATCGTCTTCCAGTGTTCGCGTTCCGGGGATGCAAGGTCGATCGAGATAATCTTGCCATTCGGTGCATCGAGCGTTGTGTACAGCCAGAAGCACGCGCCATCATTGCCAATGGGCGAGTAAGCCGCATCCGGTGTATCGATCACGCGCTGCACCTTCGCCCGTGGATCGGAGAGGTCCAGAAATGCCAGGGCATTGTTCGGGCTGGTGCCCTTATGTTGCGACAGAACAAGGTAGCGGCCGTCATCCGTAATGCCAGCGTGCAGGAAGATTTCAGGATCGTCGGCACGCTCGAAAACAAGAAGATCTTCGCTCTGCGGCGTGCCCAGCTTATGAAAGAAGATCTTTGCAAAGTGATTCAGCGCCTTCAGTGCATCGCCCTCGGGCGGAGCGTCGTAGCCGCTGTAATAGAAACCGGATCCGTCCAGCAGCCATGCCGGTGAACCGAACTTGGTCCACTGGATTAAGTCCTCCAAATCAGCGCCAGTTGTAACATCGCGCACGATGATCTTCTTCCAGTCGCTGCCTGCATCGGCGAAGGCGAGCGCTGCGAGACGGCCGTCTTCGGTGACGCTCATCCCTGCCAGGGCGACGGTCCCGTCGGCAGCCAGGGTGTTGGGATCGACCAGCACCTGCGGCTCACCCTCCAGCCCCTCCGTCCAATACACGACGGACTGGTTCTGCAGACCGCTGTTGTGCGCATAGACGTAGCGCGATCCATAGCGCGACGGTGCAGAGAATCGCTCGTAGTTCGTCAGCGACTCCATCCGGTCCAGCAAGCCCGCGCGGAAGCTCAGCGGTTCAAAGTAGCTTGCAGTGACGCGATTCTCCGCATCGATCCACGCCTTCGTTTCGGGCGCATCGATATCTTCCATCCAGCGGAAGGGATCGGCGACCTGCGTTCCAAAGTAATCGTCAACCTGATCGACAGTGTGCGGCTTGGGGTAGGGAAGAATGGCGTTGCTCCTTTGCTGCTGATGAAAGTCTAATCATCAATATGGCGAAGGTGTTTGAGAGAGAATGTTGGGAATGATGGCCGCAAGGAAGTTCGTGACAATGTTGTTCCTGGCGTTGGGCTCAGCTGCGTATGCGCAAACACCTGCCGCGCCGCCTGCCACCGATGCCGCGCCCACGCAGGATCCGTCACAGCAGACGTACACACTGAAGGCCGGCGCGAAGATCGTGCTGGTGCCCGCGACCGTCAGTATCAAGGGCCAGATCGTCTATGGCCTCAAGGCCGACAAGTTTCGCATACTCGACAACGGCGTTTCGCAGGCCGTCACGCTGGATGAGGATGCCCAGGGCTTCGGCCTGTCGCTGGTCGTCGCTGTGCAGTGCTCGCGCATGGCGATGATGGAGTACGAGAAGCTGCAAGGCCTGCCCACACTGGTGGAATCATTGGTGGGGGGTGGCCCGCACGAGATCGCACTGATTCGCTATGGCGCGCACCCGGAGCTTGTGCAGCCTTTTACGCGGTCGCTGGACAAGGTCGCAAGCGCGATGTCTCGCATGGGGCCCTGCGAAGACGATGAAGCGGCGACGCGTGATGCCGTCAGCTATGCGAGCTCCATCCTGGAGAACCGTGACACGCATAACCGCCATGCGGTGTTGCTGGTGGGGGAGGCGCGCGACCACGGCTCGTCGGTCAAAGAGAAGGATCTGATCGCGCAGCTGGGCCGCAGCAATACGGTGGTGGATGCAGTCGCATACTCGCCCGGCAGCAATGAGACCATGGACGACCTAAAGCACTTCTCGGGAGGCCGTGGTCCCATTGGCACCCTGATCATGGCAGTGCAGGGGATGCGCAAGAACACGGCAAAGGCAATCGCCGAAGAGTCAGGCGGAGACTACTTTCACTTCAATAATCGCGCGGGCTTTGATGAGAGCCTAGGCAAGCTGACGAATCGTGTGCACAACTACTACCTGCTCAGCTTCCCTGTCCCCAGCGGGGCAGAGAACGGTCTGCACGAGATCAAGGTGACGGTACCGGAATACCCGGAAGCTGATATCCGCGCGCGCAGAAATTACTACGCTGGCGATGTTCCGCCATCGGACGTGAAGTAGCGGTACCGCCGGACCTGGTCACGACTCAGTCATCCCACTGTCGCGGGATGACTGAGTCATTTCAAGGGAACGACCGCTAGGCTTTCGGCGGAATGGTGAGCTTTTCGCCGGCCTTCAACGCGTCAGGATTCGCGATGCTATTTGCCTTCACGATCTGCGGGTAGAGGTTTCCGTCGCCGTAGAAATGTTGCGCAATCTTGCTCAGCATGTCGCCGGGCTTTACCGTGTAGGGCTGCGTGTCGCCGCCGGTGTTGATGAGTTCGTGATGCAGGTCGGCATAGGTGGCATCGACCTTCTTGATCTGATCCCAAACAAAGTTCAGACATACCTGCGAGGGCAGTGTTGCCTTTACATGAAGCTTGTCACCGTCGAGCGATACATCCTGCAGCGCAGCGCCTTCAGGCGTGAAGCGGTCGATTGCCTTCAGAACGGGTTCGTACTTCTGCTGCAGCGTTGCCAGATCAGCCATGGTTGTTTCTCCTCACGGCGTTGGATGCGGGACACCCGTCTGAGAACGCTTGTGGCGCATGGTTCACGACGCAATGCGGCGTGACTTTGCGAGAGCCTTTGTTATCGCGAAGATTTCATTCAGGGGACACACGCGAAGCGTGTCGAGAACCGCACGAAGTGGCTAGTTCATCCACTTGCGGTCGTTTGGTTTGCGGGCTTCGTCTTCCGGTGCGATGTAGCGGCCTTCATCGTCAAACTTCACGATGCGATCCTGCTTTCGCATGTAGACCTCAAACTTGCGCGCGGCACGGCGGCGCTTCCACCGGATGTAGTCATTGCGGAGTCCGTAGTACCGCTCTGCGGCGGTAGCGGACATACCACGGCGGTGAGCCAGCTTCACATAGGCGAGGCCTGCCAGGCCACAGCACAGCGCCAGCAGCGCACCGAAGCTGTCCTTCTCGCGCAGCAGCGTAGCCACATACAGCAGGGCGCCCAGAATCACCATGTACTTCGCCTTGATACGCAGGACGAAGAACAGCATGAACTCGACATCGCCAAACAGGAGTGCAAACGCGACCAGCACGCCAAAAAGCGGGGCCGAAATACCCGCCGCAACAAGCCCCACGCCCGGGTGGATGCCAAAGAAGCTGATGCGGTCGCCGGTGAACAGAGGCAGGCCGGCCAGCAGCGTCGCGAGCAACGAACCACCCACAACGGAGGTATAAAAAAGTTCGGTAAACCAGCGCGAGCCACGGCTGTCTTCCAGCATGGAGCCCGTAAACCAGAGGGTCAGCAGCGAGAAGGCCGTGTTCAGGATGCCGACATTCAGGAAGGCATAGGTGACCAGCTCCCAGATGTGAAGGCGGCCCAATACGGCCGACGGCATCAGGATCATCAGCCCGACCACCGTTGTGGCGACGGTCCCGGAGATGAAGTTCAGCAGGGCAATGGCGAAGAATGCGCCCACCAACAGGATCACCAGCCGGCGGACGGCGCCGCGGAAGGCAGGCAGGGAGAGCGTGACTGGACCGCGGCCGATGGGCATCCACTCCATTTCACCACAGCGCACTGCGCTGGACCACCGCGTGTCGTCTATGGAACTTCGTAGCGTCATGCAGCATCAAAATCGGCCTGTAATCAAATTCTTGCGCATCCCGTCACAGGGGCTAAACAACCTACGCGCGACCCTTCGCGTCTTCACAACCACAGATGGCAGCCTGTCCCGTGTGTAACCGGCATGGACAGCGAGCATCGTAGAATCTATGGACCCGGGCGACTTCGCCGGGCTAACAGCAACCACCGAACAAGATAAGAGGGAGCGATCCATGGCAGTGACTTGCCCCGAGTGCGATAACCCGCTCGACATTGACCCGGACGAAGTCGAAGAAGGGGAAACCATCACCTGCGACGAGTGCGGATCGGAGTTCGACATCATCTCCACCGAACCGTTGCAGATTGTGCCCGTCGACGCTGAAGGCTATGACGACGAAGATGACGACTACGGTCGTGAAGCAACCGACGACGAAGAAGACTAGACACAGTACGGGGAAGCGCACCGTCGGGCCGTCAGGGCGCGACTGTGTGGCTTTTCCCGTGTCTGTAATGGAAGAGGATAGGTCGCAGACGATCTGCCGCCTACAGTGATGACCATGAAGAGCATCGCCCGCACACTCCGCACGGCACTTGCCGCAGCCGCATTGTTGACACCCGCCACACTCCTCCTGCCTACGGCGCAGGCATGGGGGCAGGCCGCCACCTTCCGTTCCGTCAGCGGCGACGTCACGAGCAAGAGCGGGGACAAGGTCAAGGGTGCAGTGGTGCACCTGAAGGACACCAAGTCTCTCTCGCAGCGCAGCTATATCACCGCCGACGATGGCCAGTTCAAGTTTGGCCAGCTCTCGACCGGAACGGATTACGAGATCTGGGCGGATATGAATGGCGACAAGAGCGCAGTCAAGACCATCAGCTCGTTCGATAACAAGAGTGCGCTGACGATTTCCCTGAAGATGTCGAATTAGGATTCGGCTGCAGCGGCCCGCTCTCGGACTGCAGAAACAGAAAGGCCCTGCTTGCGCAGGGCCTTTGTCATTGCTTGAGAGGTTCTTACGCGACGACCGGGTCGATCGACACAAAGCGACCGTGGTTGCCGCGGTCGATGAACTGCACACGTCCGCCGATCTTGGCGAACAGGGTGTCGTCCTTGCCACGGCCAACATTCAGGCCCGGCTTCAGCGGTGTTCCACGCTGACGCACGATGATGCTGCCGCCGGTTACCACTTCGCCTGCAAACTTCTTCACGCCCAGACGCTGCGCGTTTGAGTCACGTCCGTTGGAAGAAGAACCGCCACCTTTTTTATGTGCCATTACATTGCCTCGTTGCGGGGTTGGTTCTCGTCAGGGAGACGTCCCGCAGATATCTCAAAATGTTTGCCGCTGGTGCGGCAGATGCTGCAAAACTACTTGGCTTCAGCCTTGAAGCTCTTGCCGTTGACCAGGATCTCGTTGATCTTTACTTCAACGAAGTTCTGGCGGTGGCCCTGCATCTTCTTGTACTGCTTCTTGCGCTTGAAGTGGAAGACCAGGATCTTCTCGCCGCGGCCTTCGCCGAGCACGGTTGCCGTGACCTTGGCGCCCGTCAGCTCCTGCTCAAACTTGCCCTCTTCGCCGCTTACAGCCAGCACGTCAGCAAACTCAATGGCGCCATCGGTGTGCGCGGTCGTTTCAATCTTCAGGGTGTCTCCGGGAGCGACACGATACTGCTTTCCACCGGTGCGAATCACTGCGTACATCACAAACCTCCACGCCCGGCCGTCCGCCGGTGCGCCTCACAAACCATTGAGCTCAAAATGAAAGGCGGCGGGGAAGGATTCAGGGTACCTTCGCCTGCCCGGCAGGGCTGGCCCGGCGCAGGAAAACCGCCAAGGCACACAGCCAAAAATCCTGCTACGCCAAACCTGACAAGAATACCGGGAATTTGAGGCTGGGTCAAGAAGCGATGAGAGCTGGTCGACGGACCCTTTGCCATGATGTACTTCCGGAATGTTTCTGCCAAGGCTCAAGCAGCGGTTCCTGTGTCACCATATCCCGCTTTTGCTTCTATGCAGCTCGGCAGTTGCCATCCTCTTCGTAACCCGGCCTTATCGCGACACCATCAGCCGCGCCAGCTTTGCGACGGCTTACCCTGCCCTCATCTTGCTGACACTGACGCTCCTCCTGGGCCCGTGGCGAGTTCTGAGAGGCCAGAGTCTTCCGCTCTCCTACGATCTGCGACGCGATATTGGCATCTGGGCCGGTATCCTCTCGACCCTCCACGCAGTGGTAGGCCAGTGTGTGCATCTGCGGGGGCGTCCCTGGCTTTACTACGTCTATCCCGCTGGTAGCCATCCCGGTTTTCCGCTGCGACACGACCAGTTCGGCATCGAGAACTTCTCCGGGCTGTTCTCGGCCCTGATCGTCCTCGCACTCTTTGCTACGTCCAGTGATCTTCTGCTTCGACGGCTTGGCCCAAGGCAATGGAAACGGCTGCAGCGTTGGAACTACGCCGCATTTGCCTTCGCCGGCGTGCATACGATCTTGTACCAGTGGAATGAGAAGGCAGCGCAGGGCATGCACGCCCTGGGCTTCACCTGCCTTGCGGTCGCAATCCTCATGCAGGCAGCTGCTCTGATCGCCCGACTTCGAGCCGCCCGGGAATCGTAGCGGTCAGTTCGCGGTCGGCTTGTGCGCGCGGTCGATCACGATTGTGTCCACCGGGCCCTTTACGGCGGTCATCTGCAACCCAAGCTGTTGTCGCATGGCCAGCAGCAGTGGCGGGCTTTGCGACTCTTCCGGCGGCGGGACATCACCACTGAACTGCGTCTCGTCCGGGGCCCACTCCAGATTGAAGTTGTAACGGTTGGTCAGTCCCGTGCGGTCCACCACAGGCCGGTCCAGGATGGCTCGCTGCATGACGCGGGCCAGGTCGCCAATGGTGGCGTTGCGTGCTGGCATGACCATCTTGTCGGGATATACGACGCTTACGGTCTGCGGCGGCGCCTCCGGTGTAAGGCTTGGCGCCAGCTTTGGGCCGCCCTTGGCGACGGTGATCTCGTAGATGGCGAAGATCTTTGACTCCCGATGGAACGCCAGGTGAAATCGCTCGGCCAGCAGCGAGCGCAGCATCAGCATCTGCGCATCGTGATCCGGAGCTGTTTCGCCCGGTGTAACCGCCTGGATTTCATATTTGTCTGTATCGACCCAACCCTGACCGCCTGAGATAGTGCGTGGATTCAGGTCGTATGCCGCTGCAATCAGCAGGCGCAGCGTGTAATTGCGTGCCACGAACCGATGCGTTCCCTCGACGCGCATGAATCTGCCTGCCTTTGGCGCAGGATCCACCGGCTTGATCGTCGCCACCTCAAAGGAAGGTGTTTGCGCGGGCGCGGAGGTATGCGTCATAGCGCAGGCGAGGAAGAGCACGGAAGCAAAGTGTCGCAAGGTAACCTCGGAAATTGGTGCCGATAGAGCTGGCCGCGACTTCGTGAACGGTCGCGGTTGCAAGTCTACTTCGCGCCGAGGCGTGTCGCGACGGTACCGAGGTGCTAAGCCAGTTTGAGTCCGTATACCGAGGCCGGTGCGGTTGCTAACCCTGCGACCGCAATGAGCGGCCTAGCGATTCCAGATCTCGCTCCGCGTGCGACTGCCGCAGGAACAGGTCAAGCTCCGCGTAGCGCCGTGCCATTCCGGCATTCTTCGCCAGCGGGGCAGGGCCAAGAGCGCGAGCGAATCGCCGCAGAGTATCCGTGCAAAGTTGTTCAACGAGGTGACGTACCTCTAAGGCACGCTCCATCGCATTCCGGGCAGGATCGAGGTCGAACTCGGCGGCTGCTGCCGACAGGATGGCTTCCGTGGCCCAGACGTTGGCATGCATGGCCGCCAGATGAGCAGACGTATGCGCGTCGTCGCGTTTGGCTGTCATTGCATAGTCCAAAAGCCCTGCGGCGCCACCCGCCCACGCTGCGGCGGGTCCACATGCACCCTGCCAGAAGCCGGGCCGTTCGACATACCAACTATTCTCTCCGACGATTGTTGCGGGGTAGTTGACGAAGGTCAGCGCGGAGGTCTGTGTGGCTCGAAATGCCTCCGTCTGCCATCCAGTCGAGTCGGTCTGGATTTGTTCCGGGTGAGCCGTCAGATCCACTTCCAACAGCAAGGCTCCCGCGGAGATCAGCGCGCGATTTACAAGCCCTGCGCCGCTGCAAAACTCCTTTATCCCGGTCAGCCTGCCCTCGGCGAATTCCATCGCCCGGCCCGGGATTTCGCTTGCCCAGACCGCATACTTTGCGCCTTCGACAGGCTCCCGTCCGCTCTCCCGCAGGATCGCAACCGCGTCCCAATGCGCTTCGGCCAGCTTGGCCAGGCTTAAATCCTCGCGGCCTGCGTCGAAGATGCGTCGATGCCGCACAGACGTGCGACCGCCTCCAGGGGACGGAAGATCTTCCGAGCACAGATCGGCGAAGCGGGTGACGATCTCCTGCGGGGTCACGCGGCGTTCTCGCTATCGGCGACAAAGTCGTTGTGTGCCGCAAGCGCACCGGCAAAGCCCAGGGGAGCACGGCCCACGCGGCGTCCACTGGTTACCACGCGAAGTGCCGCATCGGATAGGTGTGTTCCTGCGGTACGCAGGCGTCCCCAAAGATCGTGGTCCTCTGCCGTTTCGAGCGCGTTCCATCCACCGGCCAGAAGGTAAGCGTCCGCACGAACACCCAGGTTGGCGCCGTGTACATGCGGGTGCGATCCGTCCTCGTTGATCTGATAGGTCAGGCGAAACCTCGTCTCCACATGGGCATGATGTTCCGCAAAGCAGTCCACATCGACAATGCCCGCAACGGCAGTGTAGCCGCGCTGCGCCAGACGCAGATGGTCCAGCAGCCAGGTCTGCGGCACCTCGCAGTCAGCGTCTGTGTTAGCCAGCCAGCAGCGCGAAAGGTCTCCGCAGTAGCGTTGCAGAGCCAGTTCAGCCGCAAGTGCCCGGGCGATACCGACTTTGCCGGCATCTGCGTTAAGCACGGCACCATTCGAATGGTGAAGCATCGCTCGCGCCAGATCTACCGTGGCATCGGTGGAACCGTCTGAAACGACGATCACATCGCTGGTCACACCGGCTGGCAGCATCGCCCGAGCGGCCTCAACCGACTGCAGGCAGCGAGGTAAAAGCGACTCTTCGTCGCGTGCCGGGATCAGCACTGCCATATGCCAGGGAGCTGTAGTCATGCGTATTTACCTGCTCGAACGCTGAAACGGTCCAGACGGAAACCGCTGTCCGCCTGCTCGTGTCGCTCGCTGTGGTCGAGCAGGAGCCGGGGGCATGCGAGTAGCTCCGCGTGCACGGCATCGCCGCCCTGGATGTGATCGGGAGAGTGTCCGAGCCAATGCGCGGCCAGCAAAGTCGCTCCGGGCTGCAAGGCGTGCGCGATCCGCGCAACCTGGTCATGCCACTCTTCCGCAGTGAAGTAATAGCCAATCTCGCTGAGCACGACCAGGTCAAACATCGCGATAGGCGCATCCTCGGTGAGTGAAGCACAGTAAACCGATACGCCCGGCAGACCCGCACAACGAACACGCGCCTGCTCCACGGCCGACTGCGCGAAGTCGCAGGCATCCACCTGCTCACAGATGCCTGCAAGCTGTTCCGTCAAGACGCCGACGGAACAGCCGGGCTCCCACGCATGCTGGTATCGGCCTGGCGATAACGCGCGGAGGATGGTGCGATAGCGCGCCTGTTCGTAGGCGTTCGCTGCAAAGTTCCAGGGATCGGTTCCCCCGCGATACTTTGCCTCGAAGAATTCCGAGGAAGTTGTGGTGAGAATGCTCATCCCTGAAGGAAGACCTCAAACGGCCAGCGTGCCGGGCCAAGCAGGCGATCAGGCAGGATGGGTTCGCCGCTCGAATGATCCAACTGCGAGCGATGGCAGGCGAGCGCGTCAGACTTTGCCCGCAGTGCGGCCGCGTCCGGTACAAAACGGCCCATGGGCAGGCCAGCCAGCAAATCGATGGTGCCGCGATGCCACGTCCAGAAGAAATAGCTGACCAGCGGCAGACCTTTCGCATTCGCAACAGATTCCGCGGCGTGCGCGCAGGCCATATGGTCAGGATGAAAGTCCCCAGACCACGGAGCGATGATCTGCATGCCATCCCTGGCGAGTCCAAGCAACAGTCGCGTCAGTTCTTCCTGTCGCTCCATCAGGCCGCTGTCGGTCAGGCGCAGTCGATGGACGCTGTCGGCGCGTACGCCCAGTTCTTGCAGTGCTTCGGCCTGTTCCCGCTCGCGTACGCGGCGCAGATGCTCACGCTCCTCTGGAGAGGTGTCGTAGGCATTTTCTCCATCGGTCACGGCCACCACGGTAACGGGTATGCCCTGCGCACGAAGCGTCGCGATCAGTGCGCCGGCGCCCAGGGTTTCGTCGTCGGGATGCGGCGCAACAACCAGCGCAGGCAAGGGCAATGGAGTCCATGCCGGCACCTGCGTGAGCGTGGTAAGCCATTGTTGGTCGTCAATGATGGAGATGATCACAGCGAGTCGTGTGATGCACGCTCGCAAAGCAGCGTCGCTTACATGGCTACTGTGCGTGATAGCAGACGGCGATGCGTGCGCCCCGCATCAATTCGCATTGCGATCCGTTCATGCGATGACTAAGAAGGGTTTCCTACTTAGCAGTTATTCGGCTGTCAGTGCGGCCTCTTCGAACTGTGTCATCGCCGCATCATCCCACGCGTGGTCAGCGCTGCGCCATTGGTTCCGGCCGTCGTCCATGAAGTTAGGAAAGTTGCTTCGGCAGCGGCTCTCGCGGTGCTCAAAGTCGATCAATACCTGGGGCACACCATCCAGTCTCACCGCCGCTCGCTGTCCGTCGCGCGACCACTCGACGGTCAGCAGGCGCTTGCGGTCACCGTCGTCTTCGCGCTGCATGGCTTCCACGTTGTAGACGAGCATGGCGTCCATGACGGTGACGTCAAAATCCTCGTCCACGGTGGCGCGGCGGCCGTCACAGGCGTAGCAGTACCCCGCAGCGCCCTCATCCTCAAACACCACGCGCCACGGCAACTCGCGCGCGGGCGAGTAACTCACTAGGCGACCGGCGCCCACCTGCAACTCCAACGAATCCATGCTGTAAGGATAAATGCGGAGCGCCGGCCCCTCGGTGCCGAATGCCTGTGGACGGTACACTCGAAGTGCCGCCTCATGAGCTTTCGTTTTCACTTTGGATTGCCCCAGAAGATCGCCGCCCTAATCCTCCTGCTGTTCTTTGCGGGAACGCTGTTTGTCATCGGTCGCGCGCCGCTGTCAGAGAGCGACTATCGCTATGCCCTGTGCGGCCGCGAGATGTGGGAGAAGCCTGCGCCCGCCGCCGGCTATTTCACCACCTGCGGCAACATGCAGGGCGATGGGACGCTGGCCTACCGCGCAGCTGCGCTGCCCCTGAGCGTGTACGTGACCACCCTGCGCGTGGAAGACTGGATCGCTGCAAAGCGGAGTCATGCCACGGTGGAGTCCGACCCCATTGGCGGATCGGTTTATGACCTGCGTCACCAGATTGTGGGAACCCGCTACCTGCTGCGGGTGCCGTTCGCGCTGGCGGCTGTCATGCTCGGCGCGGGCCTGTGGTGGGTGACGCGACGACTCTTCGGCAATGTGGGTGGAGCGATGTCGCTTGCGCTCTACTGCCTCTCGCCGGTGGTATTGCGCTATGCGACAACACCGAACAACGAAATTCTGGCCGCCTGGGGCCTGTATGCCGTTATCTACACAGCCATCGGGATCGCGCACGCCATGTACGGGCCGCCGCGCAAGTGGCGACCGCGAATTGTGCTGTTCACGTTGGCGCTTGGGCTGACGGCGTGCGCGCACCTGCTGGCAGCGGTCTTCGGTCTGCTGGCTTCGGCAGTCTTCATGCTCTACGTCGCAGAGCGGCGACGCACCCTCGTCATCCCCGTGCTGCTGGTGTCCTCGTTCGGCGCGTTGATGCTGGTATTCGCGTCGTACACCTTCCGGCTAAGCCTGTTCACGTACGTGTTCACTGGAGGTGCGGGGCGCTTCACCTTGGACTACATGCCTGCTCTGGAATTGGTGCGCGATCCACTGCAACTCGCGGTGACGGCTGCGGCCGGGATCGCCCTGGTGCTGATGGTTTTGCTGCGTCCGGCACGCTACTTCGGCAACACTGTTCCGCTGCTCGTGACGCTGGCGCTTCTCCCGATTGAGACGACTCAAATCAGCAGCATTCCCGTCGTCTGGGCTTATCCCTTCCTGCTTACCTTCGTTGGCGGTGCATTCGCCGATGCAACGGAGACCCGACAGCGCAAACTGTTCCTGGCGGTCGTGGTGACCACAGTCCTGGCCCAGGCGATCCTGTGCGGAACCTGGCTCTGGGTCTCTGCGCGCTGAACGGGCCGAAGGACAGTCAAGCAGAGAAGCCCGGCACATGGCCGGGCTTCTCTTTTTAGCAGGTTCCGTATTTATTCATCCCAACGCTTGAAGATCAATGAACCATTGGTGCCGCCGAAGCCGAACGAGTTCGACAGGGCGTAGTTCAGCTGAGCATTTTGCGGCTTGTTCGGGACATAGTTCAATCGACACTCTGGGTCCACGTTGTCCAGGTTCATCGTCGGTGGGACGATGCCCTTCTGCATGGCCATCAGCGTGATGCCGGCCTCAAGACCACCTGCGCCACCCAGAAGGTGGCCCGTCATGGACTTTGTGGAAGACACCAGCAGCTTGTGGCTCAGTGCGTGATCACCAAAGACCGTCTCCATGCCTTTCGACTCCATCACATCGCCCAGGGGCGTTGAGGTGGCGTGCGCGTTCACATAGTTGATCTCATCCGGCTGCACTCCCGCGGACTTGATGGCGTTCTTCATGGAACGCGCGCAGCCTTCGCCGCCCGGTGCCATGCCCGTCATGTGGAAGGCGTCCGAACTCATGCCGTAGCCAACCACTTCGCCCAGGATCTTTGCACCACGCGCCTGTGCGAACTCCAGCGATTCGAGGATCAGGATGCCTGCGCCTTCGCCAATGACGAAGCCGTCGCGGTCCTTATCCCACGGACGCGAAGCGTGCGTAGGGTCTTCATTGCGCGTGGACAGCGCCTTCATGGCCGCGAATCCACCGACGCTGAGCGGTGTGATAGCGCCTTCGGCTCCACCCGCAATCATTGCCTCCGCGTCGCCGCGCTGGATGATCCGGTAGGCGTCGCCAATGGAATGAGCTGAGGTGGTACAGGCTGTCGCCGCTGCCTGGTTTGGCCCCTTCGCGCCGAAGCGGATAGAGACGTGCCCGGCAGCAAGGTTCACGATCGATGCAGGAATGAAGAACGGCGAAATCTTACGCGGGCCACCGTTCATCAGGTTGGTGTGCTCGCGCTCGATGATGTCGAAACCGCCGATGCCTGAACCGATGTGGACGCCAATGTCCTCAGCGTTCTCTGGGGTCACCTGGAGACCGCTATGGTCCATCGCCTCCTGGGCCGCAGCGATGGCAAAGTGAATAAAGCGGCCCATCTTCCGGGCCTCTTTCTTCTCAATGAACACGTGCGGATCGAAGTTCTTGACTTCCGCGGCGAAGCGGGCGGGATGGCCTTCAAGATCGAAGGCCGTGATCTCCGCCATGCCGCTCGTGCCGGCCATCAGAGAGTCCCAGACAGCAGGGGCGGTGTTGCCGATGCCGCAGATGAGTCCGATGCCCGTTACGACCACACGCCGCGCGGGAATGGTTGTTGCTTGTGCCACGTTTACTTTGCCTTTGCGTGCGCTTCGATGTAGTCCGTTGCGTCCTTCACCGTCTTGATCTTCTCGGCGTCCTCATCCGGAATCTGGATATCGAAGGCCTCTTCAAACTGCATCACCAGTTCGACCACGTCGAGCGAATCCGCGCCCAGGTCTTCCTGGAACGACGCGCCGGGGGTTACTTCAGCCTCGTCCACCTGAAGCTGCTCCACGATGATGCCTTTTACCTTCTCGTCAACCGATGCCATCTTGCTTTTCTCCTAAACAAATCTCAAACTGTGCCGCGAAAGTTGGATGCGTTCCCAGCCATTCTGCGCTTTGCGAGCTCCAACTTCTTCGCACCCTGTGCGACGTGCGGGCCGCTCCCTAGTGTACAGAGGCTCATGCCACGTTACCAGAGAGCGCCTCGAAGCAGCGTACGCAGCTCGTCATGGAAATAAATCGCACGGCACCAAAACGAACGCTACAATCCGTTTTACCCCTTTCGAAGTCGTATCGTCGGTATGTTCAGGGATTCCAAGGAAAGCCTTCAGGCGCCGGTTCGAAATGAATTACCTCTTACTGCCTGATTTGTTTGCAATGGCTCTCCTGGTGTCCGTGTTGATGTTCAGCGGACGGCGCGAGCGGGACGATATGCGCCTGTGGACGGCTGGGCTGCTGCTCATCCTGCTGGAATGCGCTGCACGCATCGTTTACACCATGCGCGAGAGCCTGGCGGTGCACCGCGTCTCTCATGTGGTGGCATTGGATGCGTACCTGCTGGCGGGCGTAATGTTCCTGCTTTCGGCCTCACCGGGTCTCCGTCGGATGCCGCGCAGCAGAACTTTCCTGATCATCACGATCGGTCCTGCCATGGCGATGCTCGCCATCTATGCGCTTGATTCCCGTACAGTTGCGCTCTACCAGGCACTCATCGGCTTCGGCCTGCTTGGGGGCCTGTTGACCTGTCTGCTTATGCGCCGGCGCTGGACCTACTACGCCGTCATCGCCGGACTCTGGGTTCCTCTGGCGATCTACTCGAGTGGTGGGCATTTCCGTATGGCGGCCTACCTCAGCCTGGCCTTGCTGTACGTGATGTGCGCCATCGCCTTCGCGCGAACACTGCCATCCAGCAGTCGAGGCAGAATCGCCGTCGTCGCAGGATTTCTGATCTGGTCAGGCTGTTTTCTCGCTCATCCCTGGGTCTCGGAGGTTCACCCGGACTGGACAGACTTCCTGAACGAACTCTGGAACATGCAGAAGTTCATCATCACCGTCGGCTTTCTGCTGGTGAGGCTGGAACGACAGGTTATAAGCAACCAGTGGCTCGCACTGCACGATGAGTTAACCCGCCTGCCCAATCGGCGGCTGTTCGACGACCGCCTGCAGAACGCGCTGGATCGTGCTGCCCGCGACGGCCACCGGGTTGCCATCTTCAACCTGGACCTGGACGGCTTCAAGCAGATCAACGACACACTGGGCCACGACGCCGGCGATGTGCTCCTGAAGACCGTCGGCCGAAATCTGGAAAACGCAACCCGTAGAACGGACACGCTGGCGCGGGTGGGTGGCGATGAGTTCTCCCTGGTCGCCGTCGACATCGGCGACGATCCCATGGGCCCCGTGCCGCACCCGATCCTTCTGCCGCAGGCAGAGCGGATTTTCGCCTCAATGCTGGAGGCCGTGGAATTGCCGGTGCCTCTAGGCCCTGCCTACGGAAATAACGTGGCGCGGGTATCAGCGAGTGTTGGCGTCGCGTTCTTTCCGGAAGATGGCACCGACGCGACGAGCCTGATGCGCCTGGCGGATCACCGCATGTACGGCCAGAAGAAGGAGCGGGCACGCCTCCGCCAGACCGGCGAGAAAGCCCCACTAACGTTGCGGACCGCCTAGGGGCTGGGCGTCTGGCTGGCCCCTTTACCTGCTCGATCGCTTCTCACCTAGAAGCATTGTCTTCGTATTTCGTATACGGTGATAGACGTTATGCGACGGGCTCTTCCTCTTCGCTCGTGGCGGCAAGCAGCGGCGCGATGCCTGCAGCGCCATCGAAGGACAACAACCCCGATGCCATGGGGACAGGCGGCGCGTTCAGTTCACTTACGTTGTGCAAATTCTTATTGATCACACGGGTGCGAGTGCCGATCTCGTTGAGCGTGTTCTGGACCGTTGAGACGTTGCGCTCCACCTTGTTCATCAGCAGCTCGAACTTGTTGAACTCATTCTTTACGTTGCCGAGTACTTTCCAGACTTCGTTGCCCTTCTTCTGAATGGCGAGCGTCCGGAAGCCCATCTGGAAGCTGGTAAGGATGGCCATGAAGCTGGATGGTCCAGCGACCGTCACGTTGCACGAGGACTGCAACTCGGTATGCAGACCCGGTCTACGCATGACTTCGGCGTAGAGGGCCTCGGTTGGCAGGAACATGATGCCGAACGGAAGCGTGTTGGGCGGATCGATGTACTTCTCGCAGATGCGCTTACCCTCCGTCCGAATGGCGCGCTCAAAGGCGATGCCGGCCTTCGCCTGCTCCTCAAGCGTGCCGTGCTCATAGGCGTGTTCGAGGCGCTCCCAGTCCTCGCGAGGGAACTTTGCATCGATAGGCAGAAGGATGTGGTCTCGGTCGCCATCCGGGATCTTCAGTGCATACTCCACGCGTTCGCCAGAACCGGCCTTGATCGCCACGTTGACCTCGTACTGGTCACGCGAGAACATCTGCTCCAACTGCATGCCGAGCTGGAACTCGCCAACGATGCCACGGGATTTCACGTTGCTGAAGACCTTCTTCAGGTCGCTGACGCCGGTCGCCAGCTCCTTCATCTCACCAAGACCCTTCTGGACTTCTCCGAGGTGAGTTGTGACCTGGCCGAAGCTCTTCGTCAGGCGGTCGTTGAGCGTGGTTTCGAGCTTTTCGTCGACGGTGATGCGCATCTGTTCCAGCTTCTCGGAGTTCTCTGCGCTGAGGCTCTTGAGTCCTGCCTCGACGGTGCCACGCAGCTTTTCGCCCGCGTCGCGCTGGTCGGCACCCATGGTCGCGAGCGAGCGCTGCAGGGCATCACGCAACTCCTGCTGGCCCGCAGCATTCTTCTGAAGGAGGTCCGTCAGCGAGCGGTGAAGCTCCGTGCGGGCTTCAAGGCTCACCTTACTTGCGTCGGCGAAGAAGCCGTTAAGGCGTTCACTGATCGCGGCCAGATCGCGAGCGACCGCCTCCCGCAGCTTCTCTGCCGCTGCGGTATTGTCGCTGCGGAATGCGCTGAATGCCGCGTTGTTTTCACCGCGGAAGGCGCCGAGGCCGTCGGTAAGCGTTTTCGTCAGCGACGCGATTGATGCGGCGATCTCTTCGCGTAGATCGCGGCTGGCCTTATCGGCGGCGGCGCGGCCGTCCTGCGCGGCTTTCGCCTGCTCGTACCTTAGTTCGCTGACGTTGCTGCGCAACGCAGCGTCTACCGCCTCCAATTTTGCGCCGAGTTCGATCATGCGATCGGGCAGGGTGTTCAGGCGCGCGTCGATCGGTGCCGCCGGCACGGATTTTCGTAGAAACAGTACTGCTACGAGCAGCAATACGATGATCTGGAGCGCGATAACTGCGAGCAGCATGGTTTCGCCTTCCCTTCACCTGAAAGCATACCGATTGCCCGTGTGGAAGAGAAGTTCAGACTCGTAGTGTCCTGCGTCGAGAACGCTGGGACCGTAACGGCACGGCCTCAGCCGTGCCGCAATGCGAAGGGATTTGACGGCGGTTTCAGCTGCTGAGGTGCGCTTTGGGATGTCCGGGCACACCTCAGGGGCTAAAGCCCGGCTCGACATAAGGGTGATTAGCGCACGGCTGAAGCCGTGCCCTTACGATTCGCCGCAGGCCCCCGTGTGCTCGATTCCGCATCAAAAAACCCAAAGCTACGCGTAGCGGAAGAGCGCTTTAAAGCCGTAGTCCATGTGCTGCTGGATGTGGCAGTGGAAGAGCGACAGGCCCGGCTGGTCCGCAGTGAAGTCGACGACGGCGCGGCCATAGTAGGGGATGACGACGGTGTCCTTCATCAGGCCACCCATGGGCTTGCCGTTGATCTCGACAAGTTCCCAGATGTGCCGGTGCAGATGCATGGGATGTGCGTCGTCGCTCCAGTTGCGCATGATCAGCCGGTAGCGCTCGCCGCGCTGCAGGAGGAATTCTTTGTCATGCGGGTACGGTGTCCCGTTGACCGTCCAGACGTTGAACTTGCCCATGCCGCGCGGAATCTTCTCAAAGCGCATATCGAGGACGTTCTTGGGCGTCGGCAAGGTTGGCGCGGCGATGCCGAAGTTTGCGTAGTCCCATGGTGCCTTCCTGGGATCCACCCAGGTTGGCTGCTTTTTCTGTCCGGCGTATTCGACCACCACGCCCAGGCCAGACTCGCGCACCATCTTCTCGGTCGAGCCGAGAATCCAGACGCCGGGCTTGTTCATGGTGATTTCGACGTCGATGCGCTCGCCGGCGCCCAGGAATACGGAGTCCACCAGCTTAGGCGAGGGGACCGGGTTGCCGTCCATGCCGATCACGCGCATCTGGTGCCCCGCGAGCGCAACGCGACGATTCTCAATGGCGCTGGCGTTGCAGAAGTGAATGAGCACTCGCTGGCCTTCGCGCACGCGGATGGGCTCGCCGCCTCCCAGTGCCTTGTCGTTAATGGAGTAGGTCATCGACACGACTTCAAGGCCGTTGGGATCAGTGTTCATGTGCGGCGGCCTCTCCAGCATGGGCGCGTCGTGTGTGTCGTCGTCATCGTCCTCCATGGAGCCGGAGAAGAAGGGCTGCCAGTCGCGCAGGGAGAGGAATAGCTCCTGGTCGTACGCGCCCTTGTCATTGCCGTCCTCCACGTAGACCAGGCCGAACTGCCCGGTGTAACCGCCCTTGGTCAAGTCGTCCATTGCCATGGCGTGGGAGTGATACCAGCGCAGCCCTGCCGGGCCAGGCGTCAGCGTGATGCGCGCCCGGCCATGCGGCGGGATGTAGGGCGAGCCCTCCTCTTCGGTACCGTCGACCTCCGGCGGTATCAACATGCCGTGCCAGTGGACTAGTTCGGGAGTGTCGGTGTTGTTGACGATGTCGATGGAGACTGGCTTGCCGGCTTTCATGCGCAGCAGAGGGCCGGGTGCTTGCCCGTTGTAGCCGATAGTCGAGAGGGTGCGCGAGGGGTCGAGTTCTACCTGCACAGGCGCGATGCGGAGTTCGAAGTCTGCCTTGATCGCGGGCGCGTTTTGCGCCGGCATGCCCGGCATTGCCATCTGGCCGAGCAGTGGCAACCGGCCCGCCTTCGCCAGGGCCGCCATGCCGCCGAACTTCAGAAGACTCCGCCGGTCGAAAATCGCTCTGCTCCGTGGAAGGACGCTAACGTGCGGCGTGGCTGCATCGTCTCATGAGCCAAACGCGTGCGGCAAGACGCGGAATACCGCCCTCTGCAAGGATTCCGCCTCTTCTTTCGTCGGGCTGCAACAACTGCATGGTGCGCTCCGTCTGTAGAGGTAAGACGTACCGCACTTCTGATAGTCTCGCCGCACACTCAACCAGCGGAGGCCGTTTTCGGATGAAGCTCTCGCGTATCGCGCTACTGTCTGCCGTGGCTGGCCTGTGCTGTGCCATGGGGATTCGCGCGTATCAGCGGACGGCCGACTTCGGGTTTGGCAGCGACGACTCGGCCACGAATGTGAAGAGTGAGTTCTACTGGTCGCGACTGGCTTACAGCTCCAGTATGAGTAACTACGGCGGCTATGGCGGTGGTTACTGGGGTCGCAGCGCCTGGTCTCGTGATTACCCGAAGGCTGACCGGCAGTTTCTGATCGCCATGCACCGTCTCACACGCATCGATGGCCGGCCCTACGAGCAGGTCGTCAATCTCGACTCGGACGAAATCTTTAACTATCCGTGGATCTATGCGGTGCAGGTGCAGACCTGGAGTTTCACGGAGCCCGAAGCCAAGCGGTTGCGTGAATACCTGTTGAAGGGTGGGTTTCTCATGGTGGATGACTTCCATGGCACGCAGGACTGGGAAAACTTTATGACGGGCCTGCGGCAGGTGCTGCCCGATTCGCCCGTGGAAGATCTGCAGCAGAACGACGAGATCTTTCACACGCTGTATGACGTGGATGAGAAAGTTCAAATTCCCGGCGAGCACTACATCCGCACCAATCGCACGTATGAAAAAGACGGCTACACACCCAAGTGGCGCGCAATTCGCGATAAGGACGGACGCATCATGGTCGCCATCTGTCACAACATGCACCTGGGCGACGCATGGGAGTGGGCGGACGACCCGAATTACCCCGAGCCCTTCGCCTCCGCGGCCTTTCGCGTGGGGCTTGATTACATCCTGTACGGCATGACGCATTAGCCTTCACGGGCGACCACAGTACCAGGCACGACCCACTTCATCGCAGGGCTAAGTCGGCGCACATGTTTCCGCTGCTCTTCAAGTATCCGAGTCCGGTCTTCACAAAGGGGCACCTGGTGTTCCTCAGCAGCGCGCCTGTCTGGCTGCTGCCGGTGTTGATCGTGCTCGCAAGTGCGGGGCTTGCGGTGCTGATTCAGTACCGGCTTCGGCAGATACAGCCCGGGCTGCGCGGTGAGCCAGCGGCGCTGAGCCCGCGTCGTGCATGGGCCATCTGGGCTGCGCAGTCCCTGCTCGTGGCGCTGATTCTTGTGCTGCTGTGGCAGCCCGCGATGAACGTAGCGGAACTCAGCTCGCAGCAGAACATCATTGCTGTTGTCGTCGATGATTCGAAGAGTATGGCGACGACTGACGTCGACGACAAACCGCGCGAGCAGGCCGCTTTGACCGCGCTGCAGAGTGGTGTGCTTGATGGCTTGAACAAGCGTTTCCGCACTCGCCTCTACAAACTCGATAGATCGCTGACTCAAGTGAATTCGCTCGACAGCATAGTCCCAACGGCGCCAGCGACACATCTAGGCGATGGCCTGCAGCAGCTTGCGAATGAGACCAGCGACCTGCCGGTGGGCGCTGTGGTCCTGCTGACTGACGGTGGTGAGAATGCCGCTGGCATGGGCGGATCGGGCATCGGCCTTGAGGCGATGCAGGCACTGCGCAACCGCCGGCTGCCGGTGCATACGGTCGCCTTTGGATCGCCGGAATTGAAGCATGACGTCGAGGTGGAAGATGTAAGCGTCTCGCCAACTGTCGTCGCGAATGCGCGCATTGCCGCGACCATTACCTTTACGCAGCATGGCTACGTCAACGGCCACGCAACCGTGACGGTGCGCGATGGAGATAAGACGCTGGCAGCACACGATGTCATGTTGGGTCAGAGCGGTGTCCTTCAAAGCGAGCCCCTGTACTTTTACGCAGGTGCTGCTGGCGCCAGGACGTTGCGCTTCAGCGTAGAGCCAATCGCGGGCGAAGAGAACACGCACAACAACACGCTGACACGGCCTGTGCTGGTCAGCGCTTCCAAACGGCGCATCCTTTATATCGAAGGCGAGCCGCGCTGGCAGTTCCGCTTCCTGCGCCGCGCGGAGGAGGATGACCCAACGGTGCAGGTGGTCTCCATGCTGCGCACCAGCGAGAACAAGATCTACCGACAGGGCATCAGCGGGCCCGATGAACTTGCGGATGGCTTTCCGTCGAAGGCGGAAGACCTGTTCCAATACAGCGGCATCATCATTGGATCGGTCGATGCCGATTACTTCACACCCACGCAGCAAGAGTTAATTCGCGAGTATGTAGATCGGCGTGGCGGCGGTGTTTTGTTTCTCGGTGGCCGCTCGTCGCTTAGCGATGGTGGCTGGACTGCATCCAGCCTGAATGATTTGCTACCTACCTTTCTCCCCGGAGGTCGCAACAACTTCCATCGCAATGCGGCACTGGTGAATTTGACGGATGCCGGGGTGCAGTCACCCATCACTCGTCTGTTGGAAGACCCGCAGAGGAATGCGGAGCGCTGGCGCAAGCTTACGTATCTCGCCGATTACGAAGACCCGGGGTCGCCGAAGCCCGGTGCGACAGTGCTTGCCGAGATGAGCAGTGGCGGCCGTCGCAAGATGCCCATGCTCATCACGCAGAGTTATGGCAACGGCCGCACAGCCATCCTGGCAACAGGCGGCACGTGGCGCTGGCAAATGAGCGAGGCGCTGGGCGATCCATCACACAACCTGTTCTGGCAGCAGTTGCTGCGATGGCTGGTGGCCGACACGCCTGGCGGTGTCAGTGCCAGCGTGTCGGCGCGCACCTTGTCAGATCAGGGACACCTGCAGATCACCGCGCAGGTGCGCAGCAAGGACTTTCAGCCTGCTCGCAATGCTCGTGTCAGCGCGCATGTCTCCGGGCCTGAAGGAGCCAATGCCGTTTTGGACATGACGCCCTCACAGGAGACACCAGGTCTTTACATAGCGGACTACACCGCCGAGAAGGCTGGGCCGTATCTCACCGAAGTGACTGCGGATGCGAATGACACAAAAACCGGTGAACTTGGACGGGACGTCGTCACCTTCCAGCGTGAGAACGGAGTCGCGGAGAATTTTCACACGGAAGCCAACCCCAGGTTGTTGGAGCAGCTGGCAAAGGAGACAGGTGGCCGCGCCTGGTCGTTGAATGACTTGAAAGATCTGCCGCGCGACATTTCGTATTCTGAGGCCGGCATCTCTGTGCGCTCGACCAAGGAGCTTTGGAACATGCCCATTGTCTTCCTTCTGCTGCTGGGCCTGCCCGTC
The DNA here is from genome assembly GCF_900105625.1 of Terriglobus roseus. NCBI lineage: Bacteria > Pseudomonadati > Acidobacteriota > Terriglobia > Terriglobales > Acidobacteriaceae > Terriglobus > Terriglobus roseus. The sequence continues at coordinate 1,978,475 of NZ_FNSD01000001.1, read as the reverse complement.
GCAGAGTGGTTGTTGCGGCGTAAGTGGGGTGTTGTATGAAGCGCGCGATCCTCATCGCGCTTGCTCTTCTTACCGCGCATGCACGCGCCGCAACGTATTACGTCACGGTGGCCGGCCTTGGTGGAGAGCCGGACTACGAACAGCGCTTCACGGCCAGCGCAAAGGATTTGGACAAGGTCTTCAAGTCGAGCGGGACAACTGCGCACGTGTACACGCTCTTTGGCGCGCAGGCCACGGCGGCACAGCTTCGCAGCACTATGGCCACGGTTGCGCAGCAGGCGACTGCAAGCGACGACCTTGTCCTCATCCTGATTGGTCATGGATCGTTCGATGGCACCGAGTACAAGTTCAATCTCGTCGGTCCGGACCTGTCGGCAGCAGAACTTGCTACTCTTTGCGATCGCGTCCCGGCGAAGCGACAACTCGTCGTCGATACGACAAGCAGCAGTGGTGGGGCCGTCGCGGCGCTTGAGCGCCAGAACCGTGCCGTCATCGCAGCGACCAAGTCCGGCACAGAGAAGAATGCAACGGTCTTCGCGCGCTATTGGGTTGAGGCGTTGCAGGATCCGTCGGCGGACACGGACAAGAACGAGTCGCTAACCGCTATGGAGGCGTATGTCTACGCGTCGAAGAAGACGGCGGCCTTCTATGACTCGCAGAAGCGCCTTGCAACGGAGCACGCCGTCTTCGATGACATCGGCCATGGGGAGCCTGTTCGTGAAGCCGGGAACGGGCAGGGGCAACAGTTAAGCAACTTCACCATCCTGCGTTTCGGCGCGGCGCAGAAGGCCGCGAGTGATCCGGCGAAGGTAGCGTTGCTGGCGCGGAAAGAAGATCTGGAACAGAAAATCGACGCGCTGAAATATGGCAAGGCTGCGATGGATCCATCGCAGTATCGGCAGCAGTTAACGGCATCGCTGCTGGAGCTCGCAAAGGTGCAGGCGGAGTTGGACCAATGATGCGTGTTCTCGCCATCGCGACTGTGCTTTGCGCTTGTGTGAGCGCGCATGCCGTTTTGCCTGCGACCTGCTGGCAGATGCAGAAGCATGGCCAGCAGAAGCAGGCCGATGCTTGCTTCACGCAGTTGACGCTGAGCCGGGATGCGTACGAGCGTGCCGAGGGCTTCTGGGGCGTCGAAGACTGGCAGAACGCCAATGCGGCGTTTCGGGAAGCGACCGCGCCTGCCGCAAGTCCCGCCCAGTACAAGGTCCGCTGGGGCATGTTGCTGCACGAGCGTTTCAACAACGCCGAGGCATCCGACCTGTTCCGCGAAGCGCTCGCGAAAGATCCGAACAATGCTGCGGCATATCTTGGTCTCGCCACGGTGCAGGCGCAGGACTACAGCGGCGATGCGAACGAGTCCATCGCGAAGGCGCTCGCGATCGATCCAAAGCTTGCAGCCGCGCATGAACTTGCTGCGACCATCGCGCTCGACAATGACAATCGCGAGCTTGCTGCAACGGAAGCCGACAAGGCATTGGCGATCGACAACGAGGCGGTGGATGCAATGGCAGTTCGCGCGTCGCTCGAACTCATTGCCGACAAACCAGCGGACGCATGGTTCTCGAAGATCACTGCGATCAATCCACACGATGGCGAAGCGTACACACGCGTTGGCCAACATCTTGAGTTGCACTATCGCTTCTCAGACGCGGCGGTCTATTACCGCAAGGCAACCGAGGTGCAGCCCAGCCTGTGGGCCGCGCATTCGCTGCTGGGTGTGGAGTTGATGCGCCTTGGCCAGGAAGACGAGCCGCTGAAGCAGCTGGAACTGGCCTACGAAAACGGCTACCGCAATCCAGCTACGGTTAACAGCCTGCGACTGCTGGACACCTACAAGAACTTCACCACAACGCGCGACGCAACTACGATTGTTCGGCTGGACAAGAAGGAGAACGATCTTCTTGAGCCATATATTCAGGCGGAGCTTCACACCATCCTCGAGACTTACTCGAAGAAGTACAAGATGACTCTGCCTGCGCCGGTGCAGGTGGAGGTCTATCCCAACCATGAAGACTTCGCCGTTCGCACCATGGGCATGCCGGGCCTGGGTGCGCTGGGCGTGACGTTCGGTGAGGTGGTTGCCATGGACAGTCCCAGCGGACGCAAGCCCGGCGACTTCAACTGGGGCGCCACGCTGTGGCACGAGATGAGCCACGTCTTCATCATCACGGCAACCAATCAACGGGTGCCGCGGTGGTTTACCGAAGGCCTTGCCGTGCATGAAGAAGGGCAGCGCTCGCCGGAGTGGAGCGACCGCGTGACGCCCGATGTGTTGCTTGCCATTCGCGCTAAGAAGCTGCTGCCGATCCTGAAGCTCGATCGCGGTTTTGTGTTCCAGGAATATCCGCAACAGGTGCTTGTCTCATACTTCCAGGGCGGCAGCATCTGTGACTACATCGCGGCGAAGTGGGGCGAAGGCAAGCTGCTGGAGATGGTGCACTCCTACGCCGCAGGTAAGACGACGGCTGAGGTGATCCAGACGAATCTTGCGATGTCGCACGAAGAGTTTGACAAGCAATTTCTTGCGAGCGTCGATGGGAAGTATGGCGCAGAGGCTGCGCACTTTGATGAGTGGCGCGCGAAACTGAAGGCTCTTGCAACCGCTGCGCAAGCGAAGCAGATGGACGTCATTGTGCAGCAGGCACCTGCGGTGATCGCGCTCTATCCCGAATACATCGGTGACGCGAACGCCTATGAACTGCTTGCCGACGCGCAGCACGACAAGGGCGATGCGAAGGCCGAGGCCGCGGTACTGCTGCAGTATGAGCACCAGGGGGGTCAGCAGCCGGAACTGCTAAAGCGACTTGCTGCGTTGCAGGAGGCAGCGGGGGATAAGGCCGAAGCCATCGCGACGCTTACGCGCGTGCTGTACATCTATCCGGTCAAAGACACGGAGTTGCATCAGCATTTGGGTACGCTGCTGATGGCGCAGAAGCAATTCGGCGGTGCCATCCGCGAATACAGCGCTGTCGTTGCCACGAACCCTCTAGACAAGGCTGGTGCGGAGTACAACCTAGCCGCGGCCTACATGGCTGCGGGGCAGCGCGATAAGGCGCAGGAGACGGTGCTGATAGCGCTCGAAGCTGCGCCAGACTACCGTCCTGCACAGAAGCTCCTACTGGAATTGCAGGGCCACTAAGCACGAAGTGAAAGGGAACCGACACGCATGGCGTTCACTGACTTGAATCCCGACGCAGCACAGCTCCAGACACGCATCGAGCGCTTTCACGTGGTGCGCGAAGATATCCTGCGCCAGGTACGCGAGGTAATCGTAGGCCAGGATGAAGTGATTGACCAGGTGCTGATTGCGCTGTTCGTCGGTGGTCATGTGCTGCTGACCGGCATGCCCGGCACGGCGAAGACGCTGATGGTGCGCACGGTGGCGGACGCGCTGGGCCTGGTCTTTCGCCGGATCCAGTTCACGCCGGATCTTATGCCGTCGGACATTACGGGTACCGACATCATTGAAGAAGATACGGTGACGGGTCATCGTAAGTGGACGTTCGTGCAGGGACCTATCTTCGGCAACATCGTGCTTGCGGACGAGATCAACCGCACACCGCCGAAGACGCAGGCTGCACTGCTGGAGGCGATGCAGGAGCGCTCGTGCACGGTGCGCGGGCACGTCTATCAATTGCCTGCGCCTTTCTTTGTGCTTGCCACGCAAAATCCGATTGAACTCGAAGGGACTTACCCACTACCCGAAGCGCAGCTTGATCGCTTCCTGTTCAACAGCATCCTCGACTATCTCAGCCCTGAGGATGAGTTGAAGGTTGTCGATCTGACGACGGCAACTCGTACGCCGAAGATTGTGCCGGTGACCCATGCGGAGGAGCTTCTTGGCTTTCAAACACTGGTGCGGCAGGTCCCCATTGCGGAGACACTCGCACGGTATGTCGTGAACCTGGTCCGTGCCACTCGTCATAAGAGCGACAACGCTCCGGACTTTGTGAAGAAGTATGTCAGTTACGGCGGCAGCATTCGTGCGGCACAGTTCATCGTGCTCGCTGCAAAGGCTCGGGCCTTGTCGCGCAAGCGGTATCACGTCACCTACGAGGACATCACCGCCGTTGCAGTGCCAGTGTTGCGTCATCGGATCCTGCTGAACTTTCATGCGGAATCTGAGCGCATCGACACGGACAACATTCTTAATCGTTTGATTGCTGCGATTCCGCAGCCGAAGGGCTGACACGGTGCAACGCTTCCTCGATCCCGCGGTGCTTGGCACCATCTCCTCGCTGGACCTGCTGGCGCGCACGGTTGTGGACGGCTTCGTCGCCGGCCTGCACCGTTCGCCGGACTTTGGGTTTTCGCAGGAGTTCGCGGAGTATCGCGCGTACGCGCCCGGGGACGATCTGCGGCATGTCGATTGGAGCTTGTACGGGCGCACCGATCGCACTTACATCAAGCGCTATCGCGGTGAGACGAACAGTCAACTTACCGTGTTGCTGGATGCGAGTAACTCAATGGAGTTCACCAGCGGCGGCGTCAAGAAAATGGACTACGCGCGCTTCATAGCGGCGGCACTTTTCTATCTCGCGATCAAGCGGCAGCGCGATGCTGCGGGTCTAATCGTCTTTGACGATGAGGTGCGTGATTACGTTCGGCCCTCCGTGCGCAACGGGCAGCTTGCTCGTCTGCTCGGAGGTCTTGAAGCTGCAGAGCCGCGTGCCCGGACGGATTTTGGTAAACCACTGCAGCATTTTCAGGAGTTGTTGCACCGGCGCGGTATTGCCATCGTCATCTCCGATTTTTACGAAGATCCTGAGCTCGTTGTGAAGACCATTGAGCCGCTACGCTTCCATGGCAATGAGGTCGTACTCTTTCACATTCTCGATCCGCAGGAGGTGCGGCCGGTAATGAATGGGCCGTCGGTGCTGGTGGATCTTGAGACGGAACAACGCATTGAAGTGATTCCGGAATACGCGAAGACGACGTATCGCGAGAAGATCGACGCGCATGTCGAATCGTTGCGATCGAAGACGAAGGCGGCCGGCATGGATTATCAGTTGCTGCTGACTGATCAGCCGCTCGACAATGCCTTGCGTGAGTACCTCACACTGCGACAGGCGGGCAACTGATGGGACTTCTTTCTCCATGGTTCCTGGGTGGTCTGCTCGCGCTGGGTGTGCCGGTGTTTGTGCACCTGCTGAAGCGTCACATCACCGTACCGAGGCCTATGGCGTCGCTGATGTTCTTCGAGCGCGGTACACAGAGCTCTACGAAGCACCGGCGATTGAAATACCTGTTGCTCTTCGCGCTGCGTGCGGCTCTGCTGTTGTTGCTGGTGCTGGCATTTGCGAACCCGTTCCTCCGTCGGCCTGCGAGCGATCCGACAGGGAGACTGCTGCTGATCGTTCTCGACAACTCCTTCAGCATGCGCGCGGGTTCGCGTTTCGGGGACGCGAAGCAGCAGGCCTTGGCCACGCTGAATGCGAAGCCTTCTTCCCAGAAGGCGCAGATCGTTGCGCTGGGCGGTCAGGTTGCGATGTTGACGCAGCCCATCGAGGACCTGGCGCAACTACGCAATGCGTTGGAGGGTATCCAGCCTGGCGATGGCCACGCCAGCTTTGGAGAGCTTGGTCGGAATATTCGCACGCTGGGCGAGCAGATGAAAGGCCCTGCAGATCTGCACCTGTTCAGCGACATGCAGAGGTCGGCCATGCCCGCGAACTTCGCAGACATGGTGCTGCCCGCGGAGACAAAGCTGATCGTGCATCCCGTGGTGAAGGGGGTGGCGGTGCCTAACTGGACGGTCGCCAGTGTCGATGCGCCCGCAGAGCTTGCCGATCCCAAGGACACGAAGAAGTCCCGCGTGCTGGCCGTGATTGCCGGGTTGAATACGCCTGCTACTTCGAAGAGCGTGTCTCTGTTGGTGAACGGCCGCAGCATCGCGACTAGGAAGGTTGAAGTGCCCGCGAACGGGCGCGCGACGGTCGAGTTTTCTCCGCTCGACATTGGTTATGGCTTCAACAAGTGTGAGGTGCGCGTCGATGCGGCGGATGCCTTCCCGCTGGATGATGCGAGTGTCTTCGCGGTGCGTCGCTCCGATCCGCAGAAGGTGCTGTTTGTGCGCGGCCTTGGAGATACGCGCTCCGAACTTTACTTCGGAACAGCGCTCACTGCGGCGGCGCAGGCTTCATTCACCATGCAGGCGGCGAGCGCGGCCAGCACGAACGATCTTGACCCTTCGCGATTTGCTTTTGTTGTGCTCTCCGATGCCGTCGCACTGCCGCCTATCTTCGAGCGCAATCTGCAGGACTACGTGAACAAAGGTGGCAGCGTCTTCATTGCCCTGGGCACTGGAGCGGGACATCACGCTCGTATCCCGCTGTGGGGATCTGAGGTGAAAGACAATCGCGATTTCTCGCGCGGCGGTGGTGCGGCGACAACTGTGGGACAGGTCGACTTCACGCATCCTGCGCTGGCAGATGCGCAGCCCGGGCGCGATAACGGTGGCTGGGCGGAGACGAAGATTCTCTATGCATCGGTCGTCGATGCGGGCAATGCGCGCGTGGTGGCGCGGCTTAGCGATGGCACGCCCCTGCTGCTCGACAAGCCGATGGGCGAGGGCCATGTGTTGCTCTTCACGACAGGCTTCGACAACCTGACGAATGACCTGCCGCTGCATCCGGTCTTCGTTGCCTTTGTCGATCGCACGGCACGGTATCTCAGCGGGACGGAGCGGTTGAGTGGATCGCGATTGGTCGACAGCTTTGTGCAACTGCGTAACGGCGGGGTACCCGCTGGGGCAGTTGCAAGCGCTGAGGTGGTCGATCCCGCGGGCAGACGTCCGCTGTCTTTGGAAGAGGCGCGTACTGCGCAGGCATTCCGGTTGGATCACGCGGGCTTCTACCAGGTGCGGTTCGCGAACGGCAAGGACGCTGTCATCGGCGTGAACCCCGATCGGCTTGAGAGCGATCTGCAGCCTATGCCGGACGACACGCTGCAGCTGTGGACTGGCAGCAACACCGCCGCACCGGCGGAGGCGGCGCAGACCGCAGCGGCCAGCGGAGTGAAATATCGGCCCGTTGGGTTGTGGTGGTGGGTTATGCTGCTTGCACTTCTCGTAGCGCTTGCGGAGATCGCGGTCTCCAGCGGCTACATGGGCACGCAGCGGGAGGACGCATGAGCAAACAGAGCGAGCTTCAGAGCTATATTGCACGCGTTCGGCGCATGCTGCAGGTGCGCGCCGGCCTTCGCGGTGCGGCTGTCTTCTTCGCCACGGCACTGATCCTGACCGTGCTGCTGGTTCTGTTCCTGAACCACTACGCCTTTCCAGAGAACAGCACCGTCAAGGCACGACTGGTGCTGATCGTCGGCCTGATCGCCGCCGCGGCTGCTGGTCTCTTCTGGCCGTTGCTGCGACTGACCAGGTCGTGCGCGGTGCACGATGCCGAAGCGGCACATCCGCAACTGGAAGACCGTCTGCGCACCTTTCACGAGCGCGATGCCGATACATCGAATCCCTTCTTGGAATTGCTTGCCGCCGACACGCTCACACGCACAGCGGAAGCGCCGCCCTCGTCCATGGCACCCGCACCGATATTGGCTGCTCTGGCCGGTGTTACCGTTGCTTGCTTTGGCGTTCTTTTGTGGATGATCTATGCCGGTCCGGGCTACCTGGGCTATGGTGCATCGCTGCTCTGGACCGGGCCGAAGAAGACCGAGCAGCCGCTGTATGCGATCAACGTGCTGCCCGGTGACGTGGCCGTACGGCGAAACAGCGACCAGCTCATCACCGCGCAGGTCACGAACCTGCATCCGGAGAAGGTTGAGATCTTCGCGCATTTCAACAGCAGCAACGGATGGGAGCCGGTAGCCATGCAACCCACGGCATCCATGACCGGCAATCCGTCGTATCAGTTCACCTTCACCGGCCTACCGGAGAACGTCGAATACTACGTCACCGCAGGGCCGCTCACATCGCCACACTACAAAGTGCGCGTGGTCGATCTGCCGTCCGTGAAGTCCGTAAAGGTGACGTATCACTACCCGTCATGGACTGGCATGAAGACAGAGACGAGCGACCATGCCGGCGATCTTCGTGCCATTGAGGGCACAAACGCTGAGCTTGAGATCGAGATGGATCGGCCGCTAAAGGACGGCAACCTGACACTGGACAGCGGCGGTACCGTGCATCTGACCAGCGTCGTGGGGAACAAGTACAAAGGCACCATCGCTATGAACAAGGACGGTGCGTATCACGTCGCAGCCACCAGCGACGGGCAGCCGGTGCGGTTGAGCGAGGACTACTTCATTGCGACCGACAAAGCGGAGGCACCGCAGATCGCCATCGACAAGCCCGGCCGTGACTACCGCGCGAGCCCCATTGAAGAGGTTACTGTCGGCGTGAAGGGATCGGCGGAGTTCGGCCTGCGGGATATGCATCTGCACTACTCGGTCAACGGTGGTCCAGACAAAGACATCGCGATGCTGAAACAGCCGGGCGCGAAGAATGCAGATGGCTCCTACACGCTGCGACTCGAGGACTTCAAGATGCAGCCGGGCGACCTGGTCAGCGTCTACGCGACTGCCCGTGACGGCCACGCGGAGGCGAAGACGGACATCAGCTTCATTCAGGCCGATCCCTTTGAGCGCGAGTTTTCACAATCGCAGCAGGGTGGCGGTGGAGGCGGTGGTGATGGTGGTGGCGGGCAGCAGGGCGGTCAGACCGAGATTTCCAAGCGCGAAAAGGAGTTGATCGCGCAGACATGGAAACAGATCAACGACAAGTCGGCAACGGAGAAGACAGCGAAGACGCAGGGCGACTTCCTGAGTGGTGCTCAGTCGAAGCTGCGCGATCAGGTAATGGCGCTCTCCGCGCGCATCAACAGCCGCGATCTGGCGGGCGCCAACGAGGAGTTCACAGGCTTCGAAAAGGACATGCAGGAAGCCGCGAAGAACATGCTGCCTGCCAGCGAGAAGCTGGCCGTGGTGAAGTGGCAGGACGCGTTGGTCAGCGAGCAGAAGGCGCTGCAGGCGCTGTCACGCGCGGAGGCTACCTTCCGCCAGATCCAGGTCGCCTTCGGTCAGCAGGGCGGTGGTGGCGGCGGCGGTGGACAGAGTTCTGGTCGCGATCTCGCAAGCCTCTTCGACCTGGAACTCGATACGGAAAAGAATCAGTACGAGACCGCGCGCACATCGTCTCCGCAGGAGGAGCACGCCAAGGAAGTCGAGGACGCTCTGGCGAAGCTGGACGCCCTCGCGAAGCGGCAGGAAGAACTCGCGAACCAGCAGAAGAATCCCCAGCAGAGCTTCCAGGAGCGCTGGCAGCAGGAGATGTTGCGGCGCGAGGCCGAGCAGTTGCAACGGCAGATGGAGCAGCTCGCAAAGAACGGACAGCCGGGACAGCAAGGGCAGTCGGGCCAGTCCGGACAACAGGGCCAGTCTGGACAGCAGGGCCAGTCCGGTCAGCAGGGACAGAGCGGTCAGTCGGGCGGCCAGGGCGCCCCCGGCTCCCAGGGCGGCGGATCTTCGGGCTCGCAACAGCAGGCGTCGTCACGGCAACAAAACGGTGGCCGCAATGGAACGAAGTCTGCTTCCGATCAGCGGATCGAGCAGGCGCTGTCACGCATGCGTTCCGCGAATGATGCGATGAAGCGCGCGGGCACATCCGGACAGTCACAGCAGGGCAGCAGCACCGAGGCGCAGCGGCAAGCCGCCGAACGCCTCCGCGAGGCGACGGGCCTGCTGGGTGGCGCGCAGCAGGACATCGCGGGCAATCGCCTGGGATCGCTCTCCCGCGAGGCCGACCGCCTGCAGCAGGAGGAACGCGCGCAGTCCGAGCGCATCAACAAGTTCGCCTCTTCGACGGAGAATCAGAACTTCGATCGCGATTCCATGATGCGCAAAATCCAGGAGCGCAACCAGCTTTCGGCAGACCGCCAGGAACTCTCGAACAGCCTGTCGAAACTGCAGAAGGACATGCGCGAGACCGCGCGGCAGATGGCCGGCAGCCAGCCTGAGACATCGAAGAAGTTGCGCGACGCGCTGTCGGAGATGGACCGGTCTGACCTGGACAATCACATGCAGCGCACCGCGGACTGGCTGCGCAGCGGGATCAATCCGAACTCCAATGGCACGGAGAAGAACATTGCAGACGGACTGTCGAAGCTCGGCCTGCAGCTGCGTGCCGCTCAGGGCTCCGTCGGCAAAGGATCGCTGGCAGTCGGAGCCGGTGCAGACAGGGGCAAGCCGGATCAGACAGCAGCGCTCGGACAGGTGGAGCGTCTTCGCAGCCAGCTGCAGGCGATGCAGGCTGCCCGACAAGGCACGGCGCTGGATCGTGGCCAGGGCAACGGCAAGGGCGCGAACGGCCGCGGCGGCCAGGGCAACGGCAATCAACAGGGGCAGCAGAACGGCCAGGCGCAGGGCGGAAATCAAGCCGGTCAGGGACGCAATGGCAGCGGTCAACAGTCTGCGCAGAACGCCCAGGCTGGGGGACAGCAAGGCGGTCAAGGACAGCAGGGCGGTCAGGGTAGTGGTCAGGGCGGCGGTGCTCAGCAGGGCGGCGGCCAGCAGGCTGGCAATCGGGGCGGCGGTGCACTCTCGCGCGGTAACGACATCGGTGGCGGTGGTGAAAACGGTCGTGTCGGCGACATCGGCAACCGAGTCGGCGGAGGTGGTGGTCAGGGCGGCGTCTTCGGCGGATCGAACACGGGCAACAACACCTACGCAACGGGCGGTCCTCGTTATGGAGCGAAGGGGACGGAAGGCAATCCTGCGGACACAGAGCGCACCTTCCAGCAGAGTCTGCGCGACCTGCAGGCGCTGCGTGGCATGGTGAAGGACGACCCACAGGCGCAGAAGGACCTGGCGGAACTACAGCGGCAGATGCAGGGTCTTGATCCCACGCGCTTCCCCGGCAATCCGGCGCTGGTGGAGCAGATGCATGGCGAAGTGTTGCGCGCTGTCGACAAGCTGGAGTTGCAGTTGCAACGCTCCGGCGACACAACCGATGCACATACCGGCAAGGCATACACAGTGCCTGCGGGTTACAACGACTCGGTAGCCGATTACTACCGGCGACTCAGTAAAGGGAAGTAAGACCTCTACAGCTTCCGGTCTGTTGCGCTGGCTGACAGCATGGCGCCGCGTACATCGTGCACGCGCACGATATGGGCACCTGCGCGGATGGCTTTCGCATCTGCCGCGTGCGTTGCGGCATCACGTGTTGCTGCAGACTTCGACGGGGCAAGAAATCCCTTCCGTGACAGACCTACAAGCAGTGGCAGGTCGAGTGTCTGAAGCTGTTTGAGCCCCGCGAGCAGAGCCCAGTTCTCCTCACCGCGTTTGCCAAAACCGAATCCCGGATCGACCGCGATGCGCTCGCGCGCGATGCCTGCAGCAAGCGCCGCTGCGACCCGTTCCCTTAGTCCTTCGACTACCAGAGGAACGACCGCATCACTTGCAATGGGCGGTTGCGCGGTCCACTCGGAGGGCAGGCCACGCGTGTGCATCACCACAACGCCGCATCGCAGATCCGCACAGGTTGCGAGCATCGCCGGATCCCAAAGGCCGCCGCTGACATCGTTCACCATCTCAGCGCCTGCTTCCACTGCAAGCCGTGCGGTACTTGCGCGATAGGTGTCGATCGACACGATTGCACCCGGCCGAGTCCCAACGATGCCCTCGATGACGGACAGAACGCGGTGCTGTTCCTCCAGTGCCTCAAGCGCAACGTCAGTCCCTGCAGACGTTCCAGGTCGCGTCGACTCGCCACCGATGTCCACCATGTCCGCGCCGTCATCCAGCAGCTGCAGTGCGTAGGCCACAGCGGCCTGCGTGGTAGCGTGTTGGCCGCCATCGCTGAAGGAGTCTGGCGTGACATTCACGATCCCCATCACAAGCGGGTATACACCCAACGTCAGCGCGCGCGTGCGCAGTTGCCAATCGAAGTGCGCTCGCGCAGAAGGAGACATAAGAGCATTTTATGCAGCTACAGAATCGGCGTGCTCTCACATCCCGCACTTGAGACGTGGGTTCAGCATCTGACGCAACCGCAGCGTTCCTTGCTACACTCGCGGCATGTTCCGCAAACTCTCCGTTGCGATCGCGCTCGGCATCGCACTCTGCGCGCACGCGCAGACGCCCACAGCGCCACCCAGCTACGCTGACCTGCCGCTCGCAGAGCAGATCACGCGCATCACCAGCGAACCGGGCGTGGTGCGCGCGCACTGGGGCGTCAGCGTCACGAGGCTGGATGGCACGCCAGTCGCTGCGATGAACGATGGTCAGCTCTTCCAGCCAGCGTCGAACGCCAAGCTCTTCACGACGGCCGCGGCGATGGCGCTGCTGCCCATGGATGATCACCTGAAGACGCAGGTGATCGCCAGCGGCAACTACTACGGGAAGGGAACTCTCGACGGAAACCTGGTGCTAAAGGGCGTTGGCGATGCCAACTTCTCCGGCCGTCCTGTGCCGTTTGTGCGTGTTCCCGCAGGCACGACGGCACCGCATCGCGACGAGCTCCGTTACATCGACGAACTCGCCGACAAGGTGAAGGCTGCAGGCATCACGCAGATCAAGGGAGACATCGTCGGCGACGACTCACTCTTCCCCAACGATCTCTATCCAGCAGACTGGTCCATCGATGACTCGCCCTGGTACTACGGCGCGCCGATCAACGCGCTCATGATCGCGGACAACGCCTTCAACCTGAAGGTGCTGCCAGGCGCTGCGATCGGCAGCAAGCCGACGGTAGTGATGGATCCTGCGTTGCCGTTCTACACCGTTGACATGCAGGCCACAACGACGACGAAGGGCGGCGAATCCGCGCTGGACATCCAGCGCAGCATGGGCTCGCGCGTCATCCGCATTTACGGCACACTCGCCATCGGCTCTGCACCTTATTCGCAAGACATGAGCATCGCTGAACCCGCAGAGTATGCTGCCGCAGCGTTGAAAGCAGCGCTCGAAGCTCGTGGCGTCCTGGTGAGTGGGACCACTACGGCGAAGCATTCCAGCTTCTACGAGACTTCCTTCACACGGCATTCGACTGAGCCTGTAAACAACCTGACTCTCTCGCCGCGTCGTAAGGTGCTGCTCGCCGCGCCAACGTGCTCCGACTGCGGCACTCGTGTGCTCGCCGAACATGTCGGTCCGTTGCTTCGCGACGACATCACCATCACCAACAAGACCAGCGAGAACCAGCACGCGGAACTCTTCCTGCGGCAGCTTGGCTTCTACTACTTCGGTTCGGGCACGTCAGCACAGGGCGCGCGCGTGGTGCGTTACTTCCTCACCAAGACAGTCGGCATTGACGGCGACGACTTCTTGTTCTTCGACGGCTCAGGTCTTAGCGGACACGACCTCGTCACGCCTCGCGCTGCCACCAAGCTGCTGGCCTACGCTGCTACGCAGCCTTGGGGAGCGTTCTGGAAGGACTCGTTCCCAGTCGGCGGGGAAGACGGTACGTTGCGGGCGCGCTTTCCTGCGGCGCCGCTGAAGGACCATGTCTTCGCCAAGACGGGAACGCTCAGCGAGGCGCGTGGTCTCTCGGGCTACGTCGACTGTGCCAGTGGGCAGACGCTGATCTTCTCCATCATGGTCAACGCGCACACGCCGCGCACCAGCGACGACCAGAAGGCGATGGATCGCATCGTTGCTGCCATTGCTGCGACGAACTAGGCAGCCTTCGCGACGCTCTCGAGCTCTTCTTCACTTGCAGGCGGCTTCGGAAAGCCTCCGCCAAACTTACCCACCAGCGCCAGCACGATGGTGCCGAGCACCAGACTCAGCGCGGCGTCGACAGCCAGCGCGCCGTTCGCTCCGCCGTGGCCTGAGCCGCGACCGTCCATGAAGACCGAGCCTGCGATGGCCAGGTTGCAGGCCGCGATGCACACCGAATACTGCGTGGCGGACAGCGGATTGTCACGGCCGACGATCTGGAAGACCAGCGCGCTCGTTGCCGTGTAGTTGATGCCTGCCATCAGGTTGTAGAAGAACAATCCGCCGGCGAACATCCACGGTGTGTGTGGGCCGAAGATCATCACCAGGTTCCCAAGCGCAGCGAGCATTGCAGGTGCGATGAACAGTAGGCGGCGATCGATACGGCTGCTCAGCGGGCCGCCGATTGCTGCTCCAATCGCGCAGGCGATGGTGAATAGCAGGCCGACCGACAGGTTCGTCAGCTCCGGTCCTGCGTGGAAGTCCCCACCCATGCCACCGAACAGGTTCTGCAGCGCAAACGTCGCAGACGGCACCACGAAGACCATCAGAGCGAACAGGTAACTCGGCTTCTTCGCCGTCGCGCTCAGGTCGTGGACGAGCTGTCGCATTGCCTCGCCGACCGGGCGCGGCTTGCGTGCTTCCTTTGGCAGGAAAAGCAGTGGAATTGCTCCGAGCAGGATCGGAATCGGCACCAGCACCGTGGCCAGTGGCAGCGGCAGGTGTCGAATCTCCCACACGGAGAGCGCACCGCCCGCGCCGGTCAGCGCGAGGTAGCTGATGTTCATCCACGCGCTCACGGAGCCGTGCAGCTTCGGTGCGACCAGGTTGGGCACCATGCCGCCGATGGCGCTGGTGTAAACCTGATTGCACAGGTAGCCGAAGAACAGCACCAGCATCAGCGTCACCGATCCTGCGCCGTGTCCGGCATTGTGTCCCGCGGCGTTCAGCAGCGGGACGCTGAAGCCTAGGCAGATCGCAGCGGTGATCGCCAGCAGACCAGCCCATACGCGACGTGGCAAGCCACAATCTACCAGCGGTGTGACGAGGAAGCTGACATAGCTCGCGGTCAGGATCAGCGTCACGATCTCTGCGACGCGCTCCAGCGAGACGCCTCGATCCGGCAGCAACTGCGACAGGCTGACCGCGGCGAAGCCGTTGAACGTACCACCGTACAGAATGCCGAACATCCAGGGCGGATAGTACCGTCGAGCGCCTGCAGCTTCAGGAGATAGATCGCTTGTGCCGGAATCCATTGCCGCTATCGTACCGTCCGCTGAGCTCGCCAGTCGCTTGAGACGGCGGTCAATTCGCGCGAATCTGCGAATCGGCTTTGTCGCTCGGAGCTGTCGGCGTTAGGCGATATGGCCGGGACACCGGTTTGGTGGATGGATTACAAAGAGACAGATAACCGGAAATCTGGGGAACTATGCTGCGGCGATCCGTCCCGGCAGGGCTGCGATGGATTCTGCACCGCGGTGACGGAGATGCGATGAACGCACGGCCTGCAAAAGCACATGCGCGCTTTGGACATCATGGGCGATGGTCGCATGTGTGGCTGGCGTTGTTGTACCTCTGCGCGTTGAGCCTGCTCATCATCTGGGAGTATCGCGAGCGGCTCGACGTGCTTTCCAGTGAGTGCGTGTTGCGCGATGAGACGCGGTCCAGCGCTTACAGCCAGTGGTATTCCAAATTCCTGGGCTGGGCGAGCCCGGTCACCACGGGCCACGTAGTCACCGTCGTGATTCCCGCGGAGCTGGAGGAAGTGCAGAGCAACGTCTGCCTTGGCCGAGCGTATCTGGCAGATGTTCTTCGAGCCGTCGCGCGCGAGAATCCTTCGGTCATCATGGTCGACAAGTTCTTCAGTCCGAATGCGTGCAGCCGCGAACCCGCGACGACCGATGCGCTGCTGCAGGCGGTGCGTTCGATCCATGCACCGATTGTGGTGGGGGAATCGACCGACGGCATCGAGGAGCGCGTGGGCAACGCGTGCCTTGTGCGCAAGCCGCAACTGGACTTCGCTTCCGCCAACGTGGTGCGTGGCCTGACAAGGCTGGACAGCGAGACGGAGCGGCTGCCACTGCGCTGGCAGGTGCTGGAATCTTCTCCAGACGAGCACGTTCAGCATGCCGAAGCGGAACCGAAGGCAGAGTTCGTCGACTCGCTGATGCTCTCAGCCGTGAAGCAGTACGATCCGGCGTTCGCGCAGCACCGCAGCGTCCAGCGGCTGATTGACCGGGACGATCATGCCTACGCGAACCTCGCAATGCCATTGCCGCGTGTGACTACGACCGAGTTGCTGTGCTCGTCCGGCGATGACGCCGCGCGACAGCGCTGGGGAGTTCCCTGCACCGGGCAGGCGTTACCGGCGCGGCTGCTGGGCAAGGTCGCGGTCATCGGCTCCGAGAGCAACACGGACCTGAAGACCGTGCTCGGCCGGCGCATGTGGGGCTTCCAGCTACAGGCCGTATACGTTGAGAGCCTGCTCTCCGGCGACTACCTACGCACGCTGCCGATGGCATTCAGCTTCGGTCTGTTCGCAGTCTTTGTGCTCGTCATGGAAGGTCTTCCGGTCGTGCTCGTCACCTATCGACCGCACTGGAGGAACAAGTTTCTGCTGCGGTACGCTTACCCGCGCCAGCGGTATGTGTGGGTGGTGTTCTGGGCAGTTGTATTGATTGCTGGAACGTCTGTCCTGGCACTTGCCCTGCGGTTCCTGCCTCCGCTGCTCATCTTCGGAGACATTCTGTTCATCGCGATTACACGCCTGTTGCACTTCTCGGCGGAGTCGGTTGAACACCCACTCGTCCACGCTCATCACCATCACCGAAAGGATGAACACCATGCCAAAGATCAACCTGCTCAACTCGAAGCTGGTTCCTACGAAGCTGAAACCCACCAAGGATGATTCGCTGCCGGATGCCGGTCAGCCCGACCCGCCACCCATGCAGTTCGCTGCCATGAGCCGACCGGGCACGGAGGGTGGGACGCAGGGCTGAACCACGGCCACTGAGGACCCTCCCCCCCCCGCCATTTCCCGTAAAAATTAGATTCCAAAGGAGTTGACGTTTCCCGAAACGGTAAAAATTAGATTCCAAAGGACTTATACGCAAGAATTAGATTCGAAAGGACTTACGGCGCACGGAGGGCTTCTTTGCTACTTGCTCGATCCGAAGTGAGAGCATCCCGAAGCCAGATGCCCGGCAGCCGTGCCCGAGTGCGCCTAAGATCGGGTGCCCCGCGCAACGGCGTCTCGACACCGAGGGAAGCCCTACTTCCATTGTAGTGAGCGGTGTCAGCAAACCGGCCAACCAATTTGCGCTCGTAAACGACTCATAAGGTACAGCTTACGATCACTACGGGACGCCCAGGGGCTTGACAGCGATTCAAGCTCCCGCTCCGTGAACTTCGAAAATACGTTCTGAGGCTGCGCAGACGTTCCGCACATAGCCGACAGACTCTTGCCTTGCGACCCGCCTGCCGTTTGAATGGCGTCCATGCAGCGATTCATGCGAGCGCCCCTTGCGACGTTGATGGTCTTCGTCTGCCTGCTCTTCACCACGGGTTGCCACGTTGTGCTCGTCATGGGGTATGACGACGTGGTGGACCATGGGCTGAACCAGGTGCAGCAGGACACCGAACAGTTCCTTGGCCAGCTTGAGGCTGACACGGGCACGCCCGCTGCCTCCTACGACAACACGAAGACGTTCTACATCCGGGAAGACGCTGCGCTCAAAACCGTTCGCACACGCGTGCAGTTCCAGCCGAAGAGCACCGAAGTGCTCACCCAGATCGACGCGCTCACCAGCTCCCTCCACCATCTCCAGACGTTGCACCGATCCGCAGGCCCGAACGGGCCAAGCCTGGAAGTGGTGGAGCTTGCCAGCGCGCCGCTTGAGTCGGAGTTCGCCTCCATCGCGCGCCTCCAGGTCGCACTCAGGACACGCCTGAAGGGTGTCCCTCCCAACGCGACCGCACCGCCGATCTCCAAGTAGACCGATCCATGCAATGCCCAAACCCGTAGCGCCCACCCTGTTCCAGTAGGTGATGCATGAGCTTCTCTCCCGACGAAGTGCTGCCCGCGATGATTGCCGCCGCTAAGGTCCCGCTGCTGAATGGATGGGCCGCCGCAAGACCTGTCGTCACCCAGCAGTTGAGCGCCATCGCGCTGCAGACCGAGCACATCTCCAACCAGCTCGCACTGGGGAAGATCACCCAGGCAGAGGCGGCGGAGCTCTTCGCCATGGAGCAGGACGCCGCAACCAGCATCCTTGCGGAAGTCGAAGGTGTCGGCAAAATCACGGCAGAGTCCGCCATCAACGCCGCCATCGACGCCGTGGGCGGCATGATCAATGGCGCCGTGGGATTTGCACTGGTTTAAATCGCCGGGGTCATCCGCATGGAGCGGCCCCAGAGGCCGGGTGCCTATCCTTTGCGAAGCAAAGGGTGGGTTGGCTTTTCGAACGAAGTAGAACCGCTCACCCTGCAGACTCCACGCCCCATCCGCATCGCTCGTCGCGCCGCGCGCGATAACCCACCCTTGCGCGGGAAGCCGCGAAAGAATGGGGCACCCGGCACCCGTCGGAACCCCGAACTCAGAGCTCCGTTGGGCGGCAACTCCTGTTGGAACGCTGACCCCAGCGAGGCGACACCTCCACCCCAAAGACTTCCAGCCCCTATTCGAGCAGGACGGCGGTGAAGGGAAAGCCGGGGCCGCAACCCAGATCGATTACGCTGCTGCCCTGCGGCAGTGTCTTCGCCCATCCTCGCACCTCCGTCACGCCGAGGTCGGCCGCGTGGGTGCTGCGGTTGCCACGGGTTGCGAGCCATTGGGCGGAGATCGCTTCGTAGCCGCTGGATGGGTGCGGTGGGGCATCTTCACCTCTCCGTGGGGAATAGGAATGAAGAACGCATCACATCTTTGAAGGTGGTCTTGTCCGCTTCTCGCAATGCCACGGATGTTTGCGGACGCCAGCTCCATTTGAGCGCGTGCGTCGCGCTTCACGGCGGGGTGCTTTAGCTAGCAATAAAAACCACTTACAGCGGTGGTGACCTAGCAGTGGACTCCGACGCCAAAGACGATCCTCTTATCCGGAAGGTCTAGTAGGATTGCCGTAAGAATCCGATCCAATTGGAGCTTCCGTGCCCGCAAGAGCTTACCCATGCGTCAAAGTGAAACAGGCTCATCGCCAGTTCATACTCACCAAGATGCAAGCTGCCCATCTGACGAGAATTGCATATGCCTCGATCCGTGGTGAAAACGACGAGGAGGGTGCCGTACAACGCTTTCTGAACCCAAGGCGTATCGCGGGGCTCAAGCAGTTTGCGATGGAGGGTGGAGACTATCCAAATTGCATCGTATTGAATGGGTGTCGAAGGATAAGCTCCTTGTAGCCGGCGGAAAGGTCACGCTTGCGGACGCCCCCCGTTGCGCCCAAATAATTGATGGCCAGCACCGAGTAGCAGGGCTTAAGGACGCCATTAAGAGCGACAAAACGGTTTCATCCGTTGAGATACCAGTGGCAATTTATGAAAATTTAGACACACGTGAGTGCGCAGACATTTTCTTGTCCATCAATACGGAACAGAAGCCTGTTTCGCGAACGCTCGTTTTCGATCTTTACGGCGTCGCGAGCGAATACCTTATCGACGAGACAGCATTGCGTGCTAAGGATATCGCGACAGCGCTAAACGAAAGTGACGAGTCGCCGTATCGCGGATGGATCAAGTTCCCAGGCTCGCCGCGCATGAAAGGAGGAATCGCCCTCTCGACAGTTGTTTCAGCTTTGAAGCCTCTAGTGGATAACAAAGGCCCGCTCGACAACGCGAAGGTTCGCGAACTCGAGAGGCAAACCTCCGTTCTAATTAATTTGTTTGGGGCGCTAAACGATAAGTATGGCGATCAGTGGAATTCCCCTGATAATCCTTTTCTTTATGCATCGGGTTTTCTAGGCGCCCTTCAGTTGTTCAGGAACAAGATCATTGACTATTGCACCAGCAAGAAATCGTTCAAGAAGGATTTGATAAGCAGTCTTATCAACATGCCAAAATCACAAAGATTGAAGCAGTCTGAAGTGCGCGGGCAATCAGGAAGTAAGGCGGTGTCGTTGATATACGATCGCCTGCTTGAGATGTACGAGCCGGAGGATAACAGCGGCGACCACGAGATTGAGATTTGACGCGTGCACGCCGCGAATAATTATTTATACGGAATTGGCAAAGCTGTGCGCCAAGCGGTAATTGACAACTCTGAAGCGCAGGCTTTGGGGCTATTTTTGCTTGCAGATGCGAATGACTATTTCCAGTCGGCAGCAGTGACGTTCTTCGATGCACTTCGAGGAATTGAGCTAGGTTACTTCAGTTGGGCAACGGTGAAGTTATATTTCGTGTTTTATTCGCTTCGTGCGCGCCTAGCGCTCAATCGTGAGTGCATTTTCTATGCTGGTCATTCTCCGTTAGCGCTTGAGGCATCGGATAATGCCAGTCCTGTAAAGCTTTCCGGTACTACTCATAAGGCTGTAATATCCCGATTTTCATCGCGTTTTCCCAATGACTATTTTCTTTCTCAGGACATAGGTGGGAAGCCACCTCTCGATTGGTTGATGGCGCTACGCGAAGATGCCAATTATCGGAACTCAAGGTTTTCTGAACCTGTAGCTCCAAGTCATTTGACTTTTGCAGCAACGAACGACCTTCGCAAAGTGCTGACCGCCTATACGACGGATGACGTTTACGTGTTTGATGAGCAGCACGCAATAGTTGCGTATCCATTCAAGATGTTAAAGGCGCTTCGCCAAGCCATGCCATCTGCACCGCTAGCTTTCAACGAGGCCGATTTTCTTCGCCAGAGCTTGCGCGACCACGAAGGCAATCAGGCGACCTTAGAGTGCCTACTCATCTAATTGGTAGTTACATCTGGATTCGAAGTTAGGCAAGAATGGACGGGCCAACGGAAATACGTCTGCCCTTCCCCTTGCTACTTCAGTTCGTCTGTTTTCGGGGTTGGCGATGTTGCCTTTGAGTGTTTTGCTTTATGCGGGTGTTGGGGCGGTTGTGTATCGGATTCGGCTGGTGGTTGGGTGATCTGGGGTGCTTGGTCGCGCCTTGCGCGATAACCCACCCTTTGCTTCGCAAAGAATGGGGCGCCCGGTTTCCGTGGCTTCCTGTGGGGTTCTTTCTCCATTCAGGCTTGGACAGGCTGACCTCAGCGGCTGAAGCCGTTCTTCGTGCCGGGAGGTGTGGCACGGCTTAAGCCGTGCCCTTACGAGGGGTTCGCGCTTTGCGCGGACGGGTTTGTGTTCCTCGGATGTGTTGGAGACGCCCTAGATATTAAGGCGGTCTGAGTGATTCGCTGCCTTCCACATTTGTGGTGAGTGAGCGGAATGCAGGTCCTTCGACTTCGCTGCGCTTCGCTCAGGATGACAATGCTTTGGGGGAGGAGGGCTGCGCTTCGCTCAGGATGACAATGCTTTGGGCGAGGAGGGCTGCGCTTCGCTCAGGATGACAATTCTGTTTGAGGGAAGAGGGCTGATCTCCACTCAGGATGACGATGCTATGAGGAAAAAACGAGGGGCCGACGCGTTTGCGTCGGCCCTTTGTTGTCACGTGTTGGTTTGGTTGAGTGCGAGGCGCCTACTGGATGGTTGGCGGCTTGGTTTCGCTCTCTTCCTTTACTTCTTCGGGTGGGATGGTGACTGCGGCGGCTACCTTGTCGGCGTCGTCCAGGTCGAGGAGTTTTACGCCCATGGTGGCTCGGCCTGCTGCGCGGATGGTCTTGGTGTCGATGCGGATGATCTTGCCGAACTGGCTGATGACCATGAGTTCCGTTGTTTCATCGACGAGCTGGATGCTGGAGACCTTGCCGATCTTGGGCGTGGTGCGCATGTTGATGACGCCCTTGCCGCCGCGGGACTGGAGGCGGTAGGCGTCGACGTCGGTACGCTTGCCGAAGCCGTTTTCGCTGACGGTGAGGATCAGGCAGGGCGTGACGCCGAGCTGCTTGTCGAGGGCGTCGAGACGGTCCGAGTGGTTTTCCGGGGTGCCGGCTTCGACGACGACTTCGTTCGGGTCGCCTTCGAGTTCGAGCGGTGTGTTGGACTTGGCGCGGGCGATGTCGTCGATGGCCTGTTGGACCTGTTCGACCATGGACGGCTTGCCGGGCTTGGGTGGGTTGGCGGCGTCGAGCTTTGCGGCGAACTCCAGGCGCTTGCGGTTGCGGCTGGCTTCGCTGGGGGTGACGGCGGCGCCGATGACGTAGTCGGACTTCTTGAGCGTGATGCCCTTGTTGCCGCCGGCGTTACGGCCCATGGGACGGAGGCCGCCGGAGCGTTCGGGGTCGTACTTCTCTTCGAAGCGGATGGCCATGCCCTCGCGGGTTGCGAGGAAGACGACGTCGTCGCCGCTGGTGACGCGGACGGCGATGAGTTCATCGTCCTTGTCGATGTTGATGGCGATGATGCCGCGGGCCATGACGTTGGAAAAGTCGACGAGCGGTGTCTTCTTGACCACACCCTCTCTCGTCGCGAAGAAGACGAACTTGCCCTCTTCCTTCAGGTCGCGGACGGCGAGGTAGTTGACGATCTTTTCGCCGGGCTGCAGCGCGAGCATGGAGGCCATGTGTTTGCCCTTGCCGGCGGATGCGACGTCCGGGATCTCGTAGATCTTCATCCAGAAGACGCGGCCGGTGTTGGTGAAGAAGAGCAGGTAGGCGTGGGTGCTATCCACAATCAAAGAAGCCACGAAGTCTTCTTCGCGCGTCTTCATGCCCAGGCGACCCGTGCCGCCGCGGCGCTGCTGGCGGTAAGTGGAGATGGGCGTGCGCTTGAGGTAGCCGGAGTGCGAGACGGTGACCGCCACCTGCTCGTCGGCGATGAGGTCTTCGAGCTGCAGTTCGGCTGTCTCGTCGACGATGATGGTGCGGCGGACGTCGCCGTATTTGTCGCGGATCTCTTCGAGCTCCTTGACGATGACCTTGCGCAGCTTCTTCTCGCTGGCCAGGATCGATTCGTACTCGGCGATGTTGTCGCGAACCTTGTTGAGTTCGTTGAGGATCTCGTCGATGGAGAGCTGGGTGAGGCGGTAGAGCTGCAGTTCGAGGATGGCGTCGATCTGGCGGTAGCTGAGGATGAGTGTGCCGACTTCGCCGGGGGCGAGCGCGACGGGCAGCAGCGTGGTGTCGACGCCATACTTGCCTGCGTCGAGCGTGACGCCTGCGAGTTCGGTGCCGCGCAGGTTGATGCGGCGGCCGCTGAAGAAGGCGAAGAGGTTCTCGCGGGCGTCTGCACGGTTGTTGCTGTTGCGGATGATGCGGATGACCTGGTCGAGGTAGTCGAGCGCGATCTGGTAGCCGAGGAGGAGGTGCTCGCGCTCGCGGGCCTTGCCGAGGAGGAAGGCGGTGCGGCGGCGCACGACGTCGATACGGTGCTCGATGAAGGCGCGGATGGCGTCGGGCAGCGGCAGCTCGCGCGGCTGGCCGTTGTGCACGGCCAGGAAGATCATGCTGAAGCTCTCCTGCATGGAGGTGTTCTTGAAGAGCTGGTTCAGAACGATCTCAGGCTGTGCGCCGCGCTTGAGTTCGATGACGATGCGCATGCCGTCGCGGTCGGACTCGTCACGGACGTCGCTGATGTCTTCGATGACCTTATCGGTCACGAGTTCGGCGATGCGCTTGATGAGGTTGTTCTTGTTGACCTGGTAGGGGATCTCATTGACGATGATCGACTCGCGACCACCCTTCAGGTCTTCCGTGGCGCACTTGGCGCGCATGAGGAAGCGGCCGCGGCCGGTGCGGTAGGCCTCGCGGATGTTGCGCTTGCCGAAGATGAAGCCGCCGGTGGGGAAGTCCGGACCCTGCACGTGGGAGAGGACGAGGTCGAGCTCTTCGTCGCGGCTGAGGCCGGTCGCGTTCACGAGCGCGATGGCTGCGGAGACGATCTCGGTCAGGTTGTGCGGCGGAATGTTGGTGGCCATGCCGACGGCGATGCCCGACGAACCGTTGACGATCAGGTTCGGGAACTTCGCGGGAAGGACCGTGGGCTCGAGCGTGGACTCGTCGTAGTTGGGCGTGAAGTCGACGGTGTCCATGTCGATGTCGGCGAGCATTTCGCCGGCGATCTTCTGGAGGCGGGCTTCGGTGTAACGCATGGCGGCCGGCGGATCGCCGTCAACCGAGCCGAAGTTGCCCTGGCCGTCGACCAGCGGGTAGCGCATGGAGAAGGGCTGCGCCAGGCGGACCATGGCGTCGTAGATGGCGGAGTCGCCGTGCGGGTGATAGTTACCCATGGCGTGGCCGACCACCTTGGCGCACTTGGTGTATTTTTTGTTGGCCTGCAGACCCATCTCCTGCATGGCGTACAGGATGCGGCGATGCACGGGCTTCAGGCCGTCGCGAACGTCGGGCAGGGCGCGGCCGATAATGACCGACATGGAGTAGTCGAGATACGACCGGCGCATCTCTTCTTCAATGTTGATCGGGATCATGAAGAGCGCGCCGGGGCCGGTAGAGCCGGGAGGCGTGGCACCGCCGTCACCACCGCCCGCGGCGGCTGCCGCTGGAGGTGTCGTTTCCTCAGGATTTGAGCCGTTTGGGGTGCCGTCTGGGCCGTTCGGGAAGAGGTTCTGATCGTCTGCCATGTGTGACTTAAGTATAACTGCTGCGTTACGTCAGGAGGCAGGTTTGACGCGGGTCCGATGCGTGAGGAGGCTGCACGAAAAGAGGGATCGGGGACCAGGGAACAGTTCCCAATTCCTCATCCCTGATCCCCGCTCCCTGCCCGATATTGGCGGATTTTGGCATGCCGGGTGACCGTGTGGCGGTGTGGCCGCATCTACTTGTCCGGTAAGGCGTCGCCGGGCAGCCGGCGGGGCGGATTGGAAAGACGATGAAACGGCTTGGAATCGTTTTGAGTGGTGCGTTGTTGCTGGGAGGACTGGCGCCCGTGGCGAGTGTGACGTCCGCCCAGGCGCAGTACGGCGGCGGGTATGACCGGGGCTATCGCAGCGCGCGGCCGTATGACGACCGCTATGACCGCGACCGGTATCGGGATCGGAACCGGGGCGGCATCGGACCGGGCAAGGGTGCTTTGATCGGCGGCGGCGCGGGTGCGCTGATCGGTGGTCTGCTGGGCGGCGGCATGAAGGGCGCGCTCATCGGCGGCGGCATCGGTGCGGGTGGTGGTGCCCTGCTGGGCAAGGCGAACGCCGATCGCCGGCATGACCGCGACTATCGCGACTACAACAACGGGTATTACAACGGCTACCGCCGCTACTAAGCGCAGGTCTGCGAGAGGATACGAACGATGAAGATGCAGGATGCAGTACGTGCCGTAGTGATGAGTGGCTTGCTGTTGGCTCCCATGGCCACGCAGGCGCAGAAGCCGAGCGCACCGAGCGTGACGGCGGCCAACAGTGCGGACGCCGCACGTGTAAATCGGGAATTGCTGACCAGCACCGTGCATGAGGCATGGCTGGCAAGCGACCGCAACGAAGACAAGTTCTTCGACATGGTGAAGCAGTGTGCGGAGATGAGCGCACAGAAGCGCGGCGTGACGCTGCCGGACACCGAAGCAGCCGGACGCAAGATGGGCATGTTGATCAAGACCATCGCGCGCCGCGATCCCGATCAGTTGCTCTATGCCGTGGTGGATGCTGCCGTGAAGCAGACGGCCGCGCCGCCGGTTCGGGCTGCCAAGTAGTCTTCGCTGTGAATGCAGTAAGTCAGCCCGGAATTACTTTCGATCAAAATCGCCACCGTCCACGCCCCCATGCAGCGTTGACGGTGGCGTTCTCTTTGCCAAGGCTGCGGTGAGAGGGATACGGTATCTCCCGGTAGAAAGTAGGGTTTTCCCGGGGGCGCTGTTGATCCTGATGTACGCGCGGTCTTTAATGGCGCTTTTGTTGCTGGCGCTTTGTTCTGCAGCGCCGCTTCATGGGGAAGACCTGTATGTTTCACCCAGGGGAGCGGACACAAATCCCGGCACAAAGGCGCGGCCTTTTGCATCACTCGAACGAGCGCGGGACGCAGCACGCGCCGCGAGGCATGATGCACCCATCACCATCTGGCTGCGAGCCGGAGAATACCGCCGGACAACGACATTCGCACTGACTTCCGCAGATAGCGGAACTGCGATGGCGCCCGTGATCTATCGCGCCATGCCGGGCGAGAAGGTGCGCCTCGTTGGCGGCGCGCCGATCACTCACTTCAGAAAATGGCACGATAAGATCCTGCGCGCGGATTTGCGTGCACAGGGCATCACGAACTATGGAGAGATCGTCTCGCGCGGCATGGGGCGGCCGAACCTTGCCGCGTTGGAGTTGTTCTTCCAGGGGCGGCCGATGACGCTGGCCCGATGGCCGAACACAGGCTGGGCCTACACCGCCGCAGCCACAAGGGATAAGTCCCAGAACCAGTTTGCTTATGAGGGTGAGCGCGCGGCACGGTGGGCAAAGGCTCCCGATGCATGGGTTCACGGCTATTGGTATTACGACTGGGCCGATCATTACGAACGCATCACTGCCATTGATACGGCTCACCATGTGATCGACACCGCAGCGCCCAATCCGAATTACAACTACAGGGCCGGGCAGCGCTGGCAGTTAGTGAATGTGCTGGAGGAACTGGACGAGCCGGGTGAGTGGTATCTGGACCGCGCGGCGGGTGTCCTGTACTTCTGGCCGCCGTCTCCCATTGCCTCTGGAACGGCGGAGGTCTCCCTGCTCGATAAGCCACTGGTCAGTGTGGAAGGTGCTTCGTACGTGGAGTTCCACGACATGGATTTTGCACTGACTCGTGCCGACGGGATCGTCTTTCAGGACGGCGACCATGACCGCATTCAACATTGCACGATTGCCAATACCGGTAACGCAGGCGTGGTCATCCGCGGCGGAGCAGGGGATGCGGTCGAAGACTCGGAGATTCGCGCAACGGGTGATGGCGGTATTGTTCTCGATGGTGGCGATCGCAGAACCCTCACGGCAGCGGCGCACGTCGCAGCGCGTAATCACATTCACGACTACGCTCGCTGGTCGCGTACCTATACGCCGGCGATTAACGTGTCAGGCGTGGGGAATCGCGTTACCGGCAACACCATTGACCATGCACCCCACTTTGCCATCTGGGTGCATGGGAACGAGCACCTTATCGAAGCGAACGACATCCATACCGTGGCCATGGAGACGGCCGACGCAAGCGCCTATTACATCGGCGCGGACACCACGGAGCGTGGCAACACGGTACGCGACAACTACTTTCATAATCTCGGCCTGGGAGATATCAACGCGATCTATCTGGATGACGAATCGAGTGGGTCCTTCGTGACAGGCAATGTCATTCGGGGATCCGCTCGGGGTGTGAAGATCGGCGGCGGTAACGACAATGTTCTGGAGCAGAACCGCTTCGTCGACGATGACATCGGCGTCCACTTCGACGCACGCGGCATGGGCTGGCAGAAGGCTTACTTTGATGGGACCAACCCGGCACTCCTGAACCGGTTGAAGGCGATGCCCTACAAGGAAGAACCATGGCGCAGCCGCTATCCGCAACTGCTGCAATTCCTGGACCAGCCGCCGGGCATGCCGACAGGCAACGCCATCCACGACAACCAGTGCTGGTGCAGAGTATGGGTGGATTATCGCGACAAGTTGACGGAGAAAAACATGGACTCCTCCGGCAACCAGATCCATCCGCAAGGACCCGTATGGAACCCGGCATGGATCCGAGGCATGGGGCTTGCCATCGATACACCGCAGGTCGCGCGCCGGTTGACGGAAGTGAGCCCAACGCAAGCAAAGCTGACGATCGAAAACCAGGGACGCAGCACGCAGACCGGCACCTTTCAGATGTGGACCGACCAGGGAGCGGAAGGCGGGACTATAGCGCCGACGGAGATCCCGTTCTCTCTCAAGCCCGGAGAAAAGACAGAGCGGATGATCACCGTCCAGCACGGCAGCCCGATACGCCTGGGCGCTTACCTGAAGGGCGAGAGCTTTGTTCCATCGGGCATCCCGATGAAATAAGTTTTATCGCGTAAGCGGAAAGTGGCGGGCCCTGGTGTCGTCGGCATGGAGCGCCGGGAGAGCCGTTGCCGGCATCCTACCTGTCATCGAGGGAGTGCATATGAGCAAGGAAGCAAACATCGCAACAGCAACGAAGATGGGCGATGCCATCAACTCCGGCAAGCTGGAGCAGTTTCACGACGTATTCGCTGCAGACGTGGTCGACCACGATCCGGCTCCGGATCAGGGCAAGGGGCCCGAGGGCTTCATCGGCTTCTTCACCCAGTTCCGCGCGGCGTTTCCTGATCTGAAGATTGCCGTGGATCACCTGGTCGCGGACGAGGACAACATCGCCATCGCGTACACAGTCACCGGCACGCAGGACGGTCCGTTCCAAGGCATCCCCGCAACCGGCAAGAAGATCAAGGCACGCGGTCTGCAGATCGCCAAGTTCAACAGCGACGCAAAGATCAAAGAACGCTGGGGCAGCTCAGACCAACTGGGCATCCTGGAGCAGATCGGCGCCACCAAGCCGACGAAGACCATGGGCGAGCCGCCGGCAATCTCGGGCGCTTCCGCTTAGTCCTTTCGGTAGCAATAAAGAGCCCCGGCGATGCCGGGGCTCTTAATTGCTGCTTCGATCTTCCGCCAAGATCCTTCGAGACGAGCGGCCCACGTTACAAGACCCCAGTGAAGGCCGACTGCAAGTCTTTAGATCAAAGGCCTTGGTGCATCAGTCGCCGAGGGGGGCGGCGCTTGAGATCGACTGTATTTCACTCAATTTAACGATCAATCTTGGGGCAACGTCGCGCACAAATGCGACCTGGGACTGAGAGACTGTGTCACCGTGAATCGCTGGACTGCAGATCCGGTAGACGTCGATTATTGCGAGAGCTAGCGACTCCGATATTGCGCCGTGACGTTTCAGTAGCGAAATTAATCTAAGGAACGGCATATGATGCGGTTCGTCGACGGTGTGAATGCCTATACGGCGAACCTGCTCCTCCAACTGATATCGAACAGAAAAAAGGAAGATCGCATCAAGAGGAATCGCTCTGTTGTGCTCGTTTTCACGGTACGACTTGTCGTTCAATTTTTGAGGTATCGCACGTTCCACTTCCTCTTTAATCCGAGGCATTTCACTTTCTGCGGGAGGGGCAAGTGTACCAAAATTGGAGGTTACCACCACTTGGTTAGTCACCATTGCTCTAACCGACTCGATTTCTCGACTTAGCTCCTTCTTGACTTCTTTAACTTCCTGCTTTAGTTCGACTCCCCAAATCTTAACCTCGCTAAATATAGGCGCCAGCAATAAAGCGATCCAAATGACAAAGATGACTGAGTCAAATGGAGTCGAGTCGCCCGCCACTATCAGGTCAAGTCTTCGTAGGAGGACAGATCCTACCAGGATGACAAGCATCATCCAGTAGCTGACCTTTGCCCACACTGGGAGCTTCACTTTGCCGTCTCCAAATCCACCTTCAAGTGAACCGCACTCCCGCTGACGTTCATGGTCCGCGTCCAGTCGGTGTAGCCCTTTTTCTTGACTGCGATCGTGTGTTGTCCGGGCGCTACGGCGAGTGTGGATGGGGTGTTGCCGGCGAAGGCTCCGTCGATCTCGATATCAGCTCCGGGAACGCTGCTTTCGATCTGCAGGCTGGCTGTGTTGAGTGTTGCGGCTGCGGGTATAAGGGTGGCTGCTGTTGCGTCTGTCGGTGTTACAGGCTTTGGCGCCAGGCGGGCCATGTCGAGTTTGGTGTCGCCCTTTACGAAGGCGGTGATGGGTGTGCCCTTGGGGATGGTGATGTCTTTTCCGTGCATGAAGAGGAAGAGTGGTGCGGCGGGGAAGAAGACGATGCTGGTGGCGACCATGGCGCCGGTCATGGCTCCCACGTGTCCGCCGCCGCTGGTGTTCTTGGTGGCGCTGAGTTGAACCTTGCTGCCGTCGGCGAGGCGGACGCTGTCGATGACGACGTCGAGTTTGCCGCCGCGGCCCATGCGCTTCTTTGACTCGGCTGCGGTGACATTCGCGATCGCCGGGCTTCCCTTTGGAATGACGGTGATGCCCTGCACGATGACGTCTTCCGTCACTTCGAAGGGCACCATCTGTCCCACATGCGCATCGGCTGAGGAGATCGTCTCAGCGATGCGCAGAGAGACGGAAGTGCCGTCCATAAGGGTGTTCGGAACGGCTGCGCGCGGGACCTCTGGGGGAGCGGTGGTGACGGCCTGTGCGGTGGTGGCGGCCTGTGGGGTGGTGGCTATTGGAGCCGCCACGGACTGGGCGAAAGCAGAGTGACCAAGCGCAAGAACGCCTGCTAGAGGCAGTGCAACAAGAGGTTTCATTGGGGGACCTGATTTGTGGAGTGTGGCAAGCGTATGCGAGCGCATCCGCCATGTACAGGTCAAAGTGAGGAATATTTCATGCGCGCTGTCGTCTCGCCCGAAAGTCGAGCGTGAACGCGTCATGGAAACCGCATAACAAGCGTTTGAGGGAGATAGCTCGTACCGGGTAAGTACGTCCGCGGTGTAAGACGGATGTTAGCGATCAGGCGAAACGAGCCTTGCACGCATCAGGCGGTTGGAAATTTGCGTGGGCTGAAGTGCTGGATCATCTCTGACGCTACGACCGGTGGGGAGAAGTGGTAGCCCTGTGCTGCGTCGCAGCCATGCTGCAGCAGGAAGCCGAGTTGCTCCGCGGTCTCGACGCCTTCGGCCAGCACTTCCACGCCAAGGCCGTGTGCCATGGCGATGATTGCGGTGATGACGGCTCCGTTGCCGGCGTCGGTGGTGGCGTTGCGAACAAAGGACTGATCGATCTTGAGCCGATCGATGGAGAAGCGTGTGATGTAGGCCATGGAGGAGAAGCCTGTGCCGAAGTCGTCGATGGAGACGCGCACGCCGAGGTCGCGTACGCGTTCCAGCAGCACAAGAGATTCTTCGTCATGCATCAGGATGTTTTCTGTAATTTCCAACTCGAGGGAGCCGGGCGCCAGGCCGCTGTTTCTAAGTGCCATCTCAATATTCCGTAAGAGGCTCTTATCGAGAAACTGTCGCGGCGAGATATTGACCGCGACGGTCAGGTTCTTCCCGAGTTGCTGAAAGAGGTGAACGGCTTCCAGGCAGGCTCGGTGCAATACCCAGTTGCCGATGGGGACGATCAGTCCTGTCTCTTCGGCCAGCGGTATGAACTCGCTTGGCATGATGACGCCATGGCCTTTGCGCTCCCAGCGCAGGAGTGCTTCCATGCCGGTGCATGCGCCGGTCTTGAGTGAGAATTGCGGCTGGTAGTGCAGAGTAAGTTCGTCACGCTCGATCGCCAGCCGCAGGTTGGTTTCCAGCTGCAACTTTTCGATGGTCGCATGCTTCATGTTTTCCGTGTACCAGTAGACCTGGTTCTTGCCATTGGTCTTGGAGCGATAGAGTGCGAGGTCCGCGTTCTTGAGAATGGAGACGGCGTCGGCATTTACGGTGTCGGTACAAATGCCCATGCTGGCCGTGACGACGATCTCCTGCTGGTTGACGACGATGGGAACGGCGAGGCAGTCGAGCAGGTTCTGTGCAAGCTGGCCGCCGACCTTCGGTTCGCGAAGATCGCTGAGGATGACGACGAATTCGTCGCCGCCCATGCGTGCGACGGTGTCGGTCACACGCACGGCGTCGCGGAGC
Organism: Terriglobus roseus; assembly: GCF_900105625.1. Taxonomy (NCBI): domain Bacteria; kingdom Pseudomonadati; phylum Acidobacteriota; class Terriglobia; order Terriglobales; family Acidobacteriaceae; genus Terriglobus; species Terriglobus roseus. The sequence goes on along the minus strand of NZ_FNSD01000001.1, from coordinate 1,947,140 downwards.
CGCTGGGCTACGGTGACCAGGACCTCATCACCGGCCTGGTGACCCATGGAGTCGTTGATCCGTTTGAAGTTGTCGAGGTCAATCATGATGACGGCGACGGCCTGCTGATAGCGGCGAGCGCGGCCCAGTGCAACATCAAGCCGATCGCGGAAGAGCACACGCGTGGGCAGACCGGTCAGTGCATCATGCGTGGCGACGTGGCGAAGGTATTCCTGGCTGCGCAGCCGCTCCGTGATGTCGAAGGCAGTGAAGATATAACCCTCAACGCCACTGACACCGGAGTGAGCTGACACCGTGAGCCGGATGGGGATGGTGGATCCATCCTTGCGGACGAAGGTCCAGTCGCCTTCATCGATAAGGCCCATGCCTGCGCGTGCCATCAGTGCCCTGGCATCCGGCGGAGTGGCCTGCCCCAGGTCGTCGGTGAGTTCGGCTGCGCGTGCAGTGATCTCCTGCTGGGGAATGAGCGATGCAATGTTCTGGTTCGACGTAAGCTCAGCCGTGGTGTACCAGAGCATGCGCTCGGAGGCCGGATTCGCGGAGACGATGGTTCCGTTGCGATCGGTCACGATGATGCTGAAGGAGGAGCTGTCAATGATGGAGCGGGTGAAGGCATGCGCCTGTTCCCGTTCGGCCTGCGCCTTCTTCGAGATGGCGGCTGCCTTCACCATGCTGCGAAGGGCTGGCGCCAACGGAGGCAGCAGGCAGGCTGTGATGGCAGAGGCAACGGCCGTAATGATCTTGATGTCTACGGCGAGCCAGTAGTACGGATGCCACAGGACGATGATGTCCATCAGGTGCGTCAGGCCGCAGGCGACGATGAAAGCACCGAATGCAGCAAACATTCCGCCGAAGGGAATCTCCCGGCGGTTGCGGTAGGCGATCCATGTCAGCATCGATGCGATGGCAACATACGAGAGAAAGATGACGGCATCGGCCGAGACACTGAAGCCGAGCAATTGCCTGTCCCACATGTAGCAGACGCCATGGGGAAGATAGCTGGATGAGAAGGCGCGGGTCAGGAGCGATGGGGCGAAATACAGCAGCGGAACCAGAGACAGTATCAGCAGCGCTGTGAGAGTTCTCCTTGTGGCAACGGAGTTATGCGGCATTTCTTTGCAGTTCCCCCTCTGCGAAGCCAGGTAGGCAGCGAATCCGATTCGCCACCATGATGCTTTCTGATTTTGTGTCCGGACCGCAAAGCAGCGCAGGGGTGGGCGCCTGGCTTTGGCTGGCACTTCGACAGCATACCGTCAGTCGCTGTGCGGAGTGTTGATTGCCACGGTAACACGTCTGCTGGCAGGGGTTGGTGCGGCGGCGCAGCGCACCTGCGTGCTTCTTGCAATTTCTGCAATTTATGCGGTGTGTCAGGCCTCGCACGTACGGCACGACGCATCTATCTTTCAGTATGCAGAAAAGTGGTAAGCCGCTTCCTTGCGGCAAGGGAGAGTTCTAGAGATGCGCAACAAACTTACGGGTCTGGTTCTGAGTGCAGTGATGATGTTTGGCGCAACGGCGCCGCTGGTAATGACGACGGACGCACACGCGCAGCAGTACTACCGCGACAGCCACGGACGTCGCCACAAGCGTCATAGCGGTATCGGCGCAGGCAAGGGCGCGCTGATCGGCGGCGCAGGCGGTGCTGGTATCGGTGCACTCGTGGGCGGCGGTAAGGGCGCATTGATCGGTGGCGCACTGGGTGCCGGTGGCGGCGCTCTGGTTGGCAACGCCAATGCAAACAAGCGTCATCGCGATGAAGCTCGTTATGACTCGCGCGGCCGTCGCTACTAGGCGTGAGTGGATGTACCCGAAGCGCCGTCCCAACCGGGCGGCGCTTTCGCTTTGCCCCGACGTTGTGACTCGGGTGTATCTTGCATCAGCAGTCCCAGGAGTTGTGGAAGCCGAATATGTCACTCCGTCCCATCGCGCTGGTCTTTGCCGCGCTCGCTGCCTCCTGTGTGTCGTCTTACGCTGCAAGTTTCGACTGCGCGAAAGCCGTACGTCCCATTGAGAAAGTTATCTGTGGCGACGCGAAGCTCAGTGCCGCGGACTCGGGCATGGCCGCGGCGTATCGTGCCGGTTTGCCCCGCTTGTCGTCCGCTGGCATTGGGCTTTTGCGGGCCGACCAGGTGCAGTGGCTGGCCTGGTCCCAGCAGGTCTGCAAGGTGGATGAGCCAGAACATCCGAAGGCCGCTGCATGTCTGCAACCGCTGTACGCGGACCGCGCGAAGCAGCTCCGTTCTGCAATCTCCGTGGTCGATGGTCTGACACTGCTGAAGCGCACGCAGTTCCTGGCGATGCCGGTGCAGGCGGAGGAAGCTTTCGGCACACCAGAGATCCCGGGATTTGGCACGCTGCAGGCAAGCTGGCCGCGCGCAGACTCGGACGATCCAGCATGGATCGCGTGGAGCGCAGCGGTGGAAGCTCACATGCTGAGGATGGCCGGTGCGGGCGAGCAGCAGGGAACTGTGCAGGGCAAGCGCAAGCTGCCGTTCTCATGGGTGGACGAGATGGCGGAGGCGCAGGACACAACGCTGGAAGCGCATCTACGCAGCGTGGACCATGGGCGCGTGACGGCCATGCTGCACGCGAACGGTATGGGACACGGAGCCGCTCATCCCTTTGAGACTTCCGAGTCGATGACCTGGCTGCTGGATGCAAAGCGCACGCTGCGTGCCGAGGATGTCTTCGCAGGGGAGGCGTGGAAGCAGATTGTAGGAGCGCTTTGCTGGGATCAGTTGCAGAAGTGGTCCGGGAAGCAGTATCTGTTCGAACAGGTGAACGGCCCCAGTGCTCCCGATCTGCAAAAGGTCATCGCCGATCCCACGAACTGGACGTTGGAGAAGGATGGCCTCCACATCGGCTATCCCGATTACACCATCGCGCCTCGCGTGGCCCAGCCGGAGGATGCGGTGCTGCCCTGGGAGCAATTGAAGCCGGTGCTGGCGGCGGGATTTGTCACTCCGTAAAGGTGCCCACGTCTCACACGCGAGACGTGGGCCGCCGGGCTTTCACATCGTTCTCTTACTTCTTGTCTAGTTCCGCTTCGATCGCGCTTGTGACCTGTGGTGCATCGGGCAGGGTGTCAGGCGAGAAGCGGGCTACGGGCTTGCCGTCGCGGCCGATCAGGAACTTTTCAAAGTTCCACAGGATCTCCGGTTCCGGATTCGGCTTCGCGCCGAAGCGGATCAGGCCCTCGATGAAGCCTGCTTTGCCTTCGCCAGTGGACTCCGGAATGGCCTCAGTCAACGCGGCATAGAGCGGGTGCTTGGACGGGCCGGTTACCGGGATCTTCGAGTACATGGGGAAGCTGGCGCCGAAGGTGCCGCGGCAGAACTGGGCAATCTCTTCGTTGGATCCGGGCTCCTGTGCGCCGAAGTCGTTCGCCGGGAAGCCCAGCACCTCAAAGCCTGCATCGTGAAAGCGAGCGTAGGTCTTCTCCAGCGCGTCGTACTGCGGTGTCAGGCCGCACTTGCTGGCTACGTTGACGACCAGGAGAACCTTGCCGCGATAGTCGCCGAGCGAGGCGTCGCTGCCATCGATTTTCGTGACGGGAATGCTATAGAGATCGGTTGCCATAGACGTATAGATACTCTCCGCGGCGGATGGGTTGCGGTAAAACGCAGGGAAGGGATCTGCTTGCTGCCGGCGCCGGCTTGTATGCCGGTGACAGACGATGGGCAGATCCCTTCGCTTGATGCAGGGATGACGTGCATCCCTTACGAGAGTGGCTAAACGGCCGTGGCTACCGCGGTCTTCTGGCGCTTCTTCTTGTAAGCAGCCAGGTCGTCCTGCCAGGATCCGAGAGCGGTCGCCAGTGGCGACTCTTCCTCGCGCAGGGCCTGGCGCTGCAGGTTTGCGACCTGCGTGCCGAATGCTGAGGTGGGAGCGGTCGTGGTGCCGAGCGACGCGCTGGCCACTGCGACTTCTGCAGGGGACGACTCGGTGTCGGCCGGTGCGCCTACCCAACCTTCAGGGCGGAAGGAGCGCGGAAGATCATTGTCATGGAATTCAATGCCGGACTCGACGAGGGTCCGGGCTGTAGCTGCCAGGGACTCACGCTTCGTGGAGAGCTTGCGCACGGCGGCATCACGCAGAGCTTCGGTCGCAAAGACCTCATGCTTCAGCAGGTGGATCAGCTTGCGGTCGTAAAGGTCGATCTCACGATGAAGATCACGGAGGAAATACTTATCCTGCACAACAGTACGCATCAGTTGGGATGCTCCTGGGCCGTTGGCGGCCAAATAACTAGGTTTTCAAAATGAGGAACTGGGTCGCGGCGACCCTGTGTGGATTTGCCGCTTGCAGCGTATGAAGTCTTGGATGCCGAAAATGGCAGTCGCGGAAGAGGCCGGGGAAAATATGTGAAAGCTGACCGGCCCGGCAGCTCTGTGGGCTGCGCCTTGGCTCACGGAAGGACTTCCACCATTCTACGCCTGGGGGGGAGGCGGTCAGTGGCGCGAGCGGATTGCCTCGTCTTCGGCGCGAGAGGTGGCTTACAACAAGGGGACCGAGGCTAAAACGGCCAAAGGACGGCTTATGCCGTCCTTTGGTGTGATCTTTGGTTGCGGAACGGTCGGGCGTAGTTTACGCCGGCGAAACGTTCTCAGCCTGCCAGCCCTTCGGTCCCTTCACTACATTGAAGGTGACGCGTTGGCCTTCCTGCAGCGAGCGGAAGCCCTGCGACTGGATGGCGGTGTGGTGGACGAATACGTCCTCGCCGTTATCGCGCGAGATGAATCCGAAGCCCTTAGCATCGTTGAACCACTTCACATTACCCTGTTCCATTTGCCTGTCCCTGTCCTGTTACGTCTTGTGTTTCGTTGAATCTCAATACGGTTTTGCAAGTGCGTTTTGGGCAGGGCGAGCAAAGAACCTTAACTGAGGGTCAAACGATTGCGAATAGCGTACCACAGCTGATTACAATTTTGCGACGTTTCCGATTGGGGCGAGTCTAGCGTTTCTCAACCTGCAAAAACTACCCACCAAGCTGCTCCACCAGCCGCTGCACTGCGGCTTTCAAGTCGGCAACTTCCGCCTCCAACTGGCTCACCCGACCCGCCAGGGACGCGCCTCCGGACGCTTCCACCGGCACGGCAGCAGTGGTCGCGGCAGCCACCGCAAGCTCGGCCGGGTCGCCCAGCGTGTGGGCATAACGCTGCTCTTTCGATCCCGGCTGGCGCGCCAGCAGAACCGCAATCGGCTCCGCACGCTGCTCCGTCGGTGCGCACATACGGCTGAGCGCGGAGACGACTGCATCCAGCCCGTCAAAGCTGTGCATCCGGTCGGCCCGGCTGCGCAATTCGCCGGGTGTCTGCGGACCGCGCAACAGCAGCAATGCGAGCAACGCGGTCTCATCGCGGCGCAGTTGAAAGACGGTGCGTGCGCGGTGTTCATAGCGCTGCACGCGGCTGCCGTGGTCGACTGAAACCAGCTCCGCATCCTCCAGTGATCGCAGCGCAGTGCGGACATCTGCTTCTTCCAGCGTCATCACCGGATCGCGCGAACTCTTCTGGTTGCAGGCGGCAAGCAACGCATTCAGCGAGAGCGGATAGTATTCCGGCGTGGTGATTTCCTTCTCGATCAGTGCGCCCAGGACGCGGACTTCAATGGCAGTGAGTTGCATGGGGTTATGGTAGCCGGACGCCCGCAGCAGCGTAGATCGCCTCCATGGCAACCATGTCGGCAAGGCCGTCCTCGCCGGGTGTGATCAGTTCCACTCCCTCACGGACCACTGCACCCAGATGCTCCGCCTCAAGACGGAAGTGCGATGGCAGGCTCCTCGGTGAGGGGGCGTCAAGGGCGACTTTGCGTCCGTCGGCGCCGGTATAGCTGCCGCGCAGATGCAATCGACCGCGATGGGTGAACGCTGGATTCAGCTCAAGCCAGCCATGCTCGCCCTCAATGCGGAGCGTGTCGGCAATTTCCTGCACGTAGGACGATCGGCAGTCTGCACGGGCGCCGGAAGGGAAGCTGCTCGTCCAGGCGACAGAGCGTTCCAGCCCCTGCGCGTCGGTCATTGCCTTGGCGTACGGCACAGCGTTCGGATCTTCGCCCAGCAGGTAGCGCGAGGCGTTGAGCGGATAGATGCCGACGTCGTAGAGGGATCCTCCCCCGGCAAGTCCCGGCTCCGTGCGCCAGCCCGGCTTCAGCTCGAAGCCGAAGCCGGAGGCGATGTGGAGGCTGGCCGTCTCTCCAAGTGCTCCATCCTGCACGAGCCTGCGGGCCTGTTGATGGGCCGGGTCGAAGGGACAGCGATAGGCGATGCTAAGGCGCACGTTCGCTGCGGCGCAGGCAGCAATCATGGCTCGGGCATCAGCCGCGGTCGGGGCCATGGGCTTTTCGCACAGTACGTGCTTGCCCGCGGCGGCGGCTCGCTCCGTGAACTCGCGATGCTGGCTGACCGGTAGCGCCAGGTAGACGGCGTGGATAGCGGGGTCGTCGGCGATGCGGTCGAAGTCCGCATAAGTATAGGTGCGGGTCGCTCCATACTTTTTAGCCATCGAAGTCGCTTTTGATGCGTCTCCGCTGACAAGCGCCGGGACGGCGACGGTTGGCGAATCGCGCAGGGCGTCCAGGAAATAGCCCGCAATGTGGCCAAGGCCGACCACGGCAAAGCCGAATCTGTCAGGGGTGGAAGCAGCCGGGCGTTTGAGCCATGAAAGGAGTGACATGCGGTCCCAGCGTAACGCAGGTGTGGTGGAGAACAACCCAGTTCACGACACTGGAGATGTCATAATAGGCATCCGCCCGGGGATGGCGGTTCCAACTTTTGGCTTGACGTGTCCTGTCGTGGCGCATAAGTTGCAATTCGAAACGGCGAGGTTGCCCTGATTCGCGGTAAAATTGACTCATCGATCTGCGAGCGGGGATCGCATGGCGGCTGACGAAAGACAGGGCCCGGCGATTCGCAGATAGAGACCCATCCTCACCGCTCAGCAAGAGAAGTGGCACCACCCATTTTGCTTTGGAGCAGCCCAACATTGATCTCATCTCGCCTTCGACACATCGCTTTTTCTTCGACGCTCGCCTTCGCGCTTCTCAGCCTCTCCGGCGCATCACGCGCTGAGGAATCGGTCCCTACGGCACCATCCGCCTCGATGACTGCACCGAAGACGGGCATCATCGCGGGTCTGCGTTTGAAGCTGCATCATCTGCACACGGGCGAGTCGATCGATGTGGCTTACAAAGAAGGCGGTCAGTACTCCGATCAGGGCGTCGGCATGCTCAATCACTTCCTGCGCGACCACCGCACGCAGGACACGGCCGACTACGATCCGCGCGAGTTTGACTTGTTGCACGCGTTGCTGGTGAAGCTGGGTAAGCCAAATGCGACGATCGACATCGTCTGCGGCTACCGCACCCCGTTCTCCAACAATTTCCTGCGCACCCGCAGCGCCGATACCGGTGTGGCCGAGCACTCGCAGCACATGCTGTCGAAGGCAATCGACATCCGTATCCCCGGTGTCAGCACGCTCAAGCTCCGCAACGCGGCACTTGCACTGGGCATGGGCGGCGTGGGCTACTACCCCACCAGCCAGTTTGTCCACGTGGACGTTGGCCCAGTCCGCCAGTGGCAGTTCGGCGGCGGTCGCGGCACGCAGATGGCGTCCACCCACACCCGGAAGCACGGTCGTCGCCGCGCTTAGATTCAATCCAGGCCAGAAGCCAAAGCGCTCCCAACCGCGGGGGCGCTTTTCGTTGCCCGCTGCAGCGCCAAACTGAGTAGCGCCGCACATCGATAGGCCAGTCCCTGAAACGCACTCGACAATCTCCGCTCCACACGGGCCAGCCGGCTGCTGAATAAAGCTAACGAGGCCAGCCGCACACACTCTGTAACGGAAACCCCGAAACTGCTAACCTAGCGGAAGCCGCGGTACCGAGCGGAGGGATGGGCGAGTGGTTTATGCCTACTGTCTTGAAAACAGTCGACCCGTAAAAGGGTCCGGGGGTTCGAATCCCTCTCCCTCCGCCACATTCCTGTCTAAGCCGTCCCATAAAACCCAAGAGCATGAAGAAAGCCCCGCAGAATATGGGTTTTCCGTCTATCGTCGTCCAGCGCGTGCCCATAGCATCCGGCTGCTTTGGCGGTACGCGTGGCGCTATACGCCTCGAAGAGGTGGCGGTATTCGGATTTGGGGATCGATGAAGCTGAAAGATGGTGACCTTCCGCGATGCCAAGGCGAAGGAGGATCCCGACAAGCTCACCGACGGTCGTGGGCCCTATCTTCAGGTGACTCCGTCGGGAGGAAAGCTCTGGGGATGGAAGTAGCGCCACGATGGAAGGCGCAAGACTATGGCGCTGGGGAGCTACCCGGACGTTTCCTTGCTCCTAGCCCGGGACGCGTGACGTATGACGGAACAACGCTGACGTTACTGCTAAGTGAACCCAATACCGGAAAGACATTTATCTGGTCCAAGGTGGTGGACTGCCGGCACTGCTTGGCGGTAACACGGCCTTCGTGGGCTTCACAGTCGGCGCGGGTGAACTAACGACAGCGCTGTCTATCGATAGCTGGAGACACGTGACAGGCAGCATCCAGTAGACCGTCAGTGCTCTAGCCGAGACACACATTCCTGGGCGGCCGCATCGCCAGATTCGGATATGCGGCCACCCCGTCGTTGCACTCGCTTCCAGTTGATGAGCACTCAGCGATTTGGCAATCTTCGCGATCACGGCCGACGATGGCTGCGTTTGAGATAGCTAGCGGCGAACGGGTTGATCGGTTCATCTTCGTGCTTTAGAAGTTCGGCCCTAGAAAGCAGGAAGTCAGTGACGGTGCGAACGCTTCGCTTCTGGCTGGCATGCCTGACAAGTGACGCCTTCCATCGGAATAGGACTTTTGTCCGAATGACTTCCGGCCATCAGACCGGGATAATGCTCCTAAGCGCAAGTTGCTAACTTTCACCGAGCGACATGCCGCACTGTGGCTTACCGCAGTGCAGTGACGGCGTGTTCTCGTCTGCAGGGCAGAATTTGATTGAGACCGTTACCCGAAACGATTCCCTCTACCCGGCGCTTTCTCGGGGCAGGAATGCGCGCTTTCCTTACACGGACGCCGAAGCCGTTGCGCGTGTCGAGCTGTGCGAAACCGCGGAGGACGTTGCCGACGCGCTGCGACGAGCCGTTGCTGCGGGGCTGCGCCCCACGGTGCGTGCCGGAGCCCACTGCTACGAGGACTTTGTCGTTAACAATCCAAACGGCGTTCTGATTGACGTTCGCAAGCTCAGTCAGATATCGGCGGCTCCGGGCGGCGGCTACCAGGTCGGTCCGGGAGCTGTTCTCGGAGAGATTTACAGTGCACTGTTCGAGCAGGCCGGCCTGAATTTGCCCCTGGGGAGCTGCTATACCGTCGGCGCAGGTGGACATATCAGCGGAGGCGGCTACGGGCTGCTCACACGGCAGCAGGGACTCACCGTGGACTTTCTGACGGCGGCAGATGTTCTCACCGTCGATGCGAGTGGCAAGGTCGTTGCGCAGCGGGTGGACCGGCACCACCATCCCGATCTCTTCCGTGCGATTCGTGGCGCGGGTGGCGCAAACTTCGGCATCATTACGAACTTCTACTTCGACAAACTGCCGGCCGCTCCAAAGCAGCTGACCAGCGGAGGCGTGTCCTTTCCGTGGGACACCATGACAGAGGAGCAGTTCATCCACATCGCGCAAACCTATGGCAACTACATGGCGACACGTGGACAAGAAAAGGACACATGGCCCATGTTCGCCATGATGGGCCTCTCGCACAAGGGACCGAACGGCCGTATCGGCATCGGCATGAACTGGCACGACATGGATGGGAAAAACGATCTTAGCGTTCCAACGGAGTTCCTCGATCTGTTTCTTAAGTGCGGCGACGCGTCCTCGGACAGCGATCCGCAGACAAGCGCGCACGCACCGGTCAGCCGCTTCCAGGTGTCGCCGTGTGTCGAAGGCAAGCATCGCTTCAGCACGACGCCCTGGATCGAAGCGACCGTGGGGCGTGGGAGTGGTGGCAGTGGGGGGTATGGCACCACGCGCGGCAAGTACAAATCCTGCTACATGAAGCAGAACTTCACCACGGCCGAGCTAAAGCGCATGTACGCCTGGCTGACGCGGGACATCCCCGACGTCAACACGGGGTGCGTCATAGCCGTGGATTCTTACGGTGGTGCGGCTAATCAGCGGCACCTGGCCCATGAGACTTCCGTTCCGCAGCGTAGTTCCGTCATGAAGCTACAGTTCCAGATGTACTGGCAGAAGCCGGAGGAAGATGCAGCTCGGTTGAAGTACTTCGACGAGATGTACACCGATATTTATTCGGCCAATGTACAGGGGAAGCATGCCGGCACACCTTTCGAGGGCGCGAATTACGAGGGCTGCTATATCAACTATCCGGATGTCGATATGGCCCGGTACGACTTCTGGCCGCAACTCTATTACGGAACGGGTGACCTGTATCCTTTTCTGAAGAAGGTGAAGCACAGGTACGACCCGCATAATGTCTTTCATAACAGCATGAGCATCGGCGCTTGACCATGGCAAAGATTCTAGGAGCAGGTTTGTTCGGCCGTGCCTGGTGTTCTTCTCTCCTGCTGTGCGCTCTCGCGCTCCCCGGGTGCGCGAGAGCCCAGAGCGCCACGCAGCCTGGTAACAAGCCCGACCGGTTGGAGTGGTTTCGCGATCAGGGCTTAGGTCTGTTCCTCCACTGGAGTGCGGACTCACAACTCGGCACCATCATCAGTCATTCGCTTGCGGGTGCCAGCGACGAATATGTGGATCGTTACTATCGCGATCTGCCGAAGACCTTCGATCCGACGCACCTGGAACCGGACGCACTTGCCCGTCTTGCCTCTCTCGCAGGCTTTCGCTACATGGTCTTCACCACGAAGCATCACAGCGGCTTCGCCATGTGGAACACGAAGACGGAGCCATTCAGCGTTGCGCACACGCCCTACGGCAAGGACATCACACAGCAACTGTTTACGGCGTTCCGTGAGCAGGGGCTGGCGACCGGCGTCTACTTCTCGCCGGACGACTTTCGCTGGCTGCATGAGAACGGCAAGCAGATCCAGCGACTGGTGCCGGAGGTGCAGCCAAGCGCGAATCCCGGTTTGCTCGCCCTGGATCAGGCGCAGATGACGGAGTTGATGAAGGGCTACGGCCCGGTCTCGGTCGTCTTCTTCGACGGAGAAGCCAAGGGTCTGCGGGAGATCGCATGGAAACTGCAGCCCGATACGGTCGTGACCCGCGGCGCCATCGAAACACCGGAGCAGAACGTTCCGGGTGCCCCACTCCCGGGCGCCTGGGAAGCCAACATGACCATCGGCAGTTCGTGGGGCTTTCAGCCCTCCGATGAGAAGTTCAAATCCGTGCAGGATCTCCTGAACATCCTGATCCAGACGCGCGCACGCGGTGGCAACCTGCTGCTGAACATCGGCCTTGAAGCAGACGGTTCGTTGCCGAAGGAACAGGAAGATCGCATCCGTACACTCGGTTCCTGGATGTTCATCAACTCGGACGCGATCTATGCAACGCGTCCCTGGGTCGTGACGAACGAAGGCGATCTCTGGTTTACGCAGTCCAAGGATCACCATGCGCTCTACGTGATCGCGCAGGGCGAAGCGAACACCGCGCAATGGAAGCGCGGGACAGTCCGCGAGTTCCTTCTGAAGACAGTCCGCGCGACCCCCAAGACTACGGTCAACCTTCTAGGGCAGAACGACAAACTGGTGGAGTATCGGCCGGGACTCGATCCAAAGAGCAGCTTCCACCAGGAGGCCGACGGTCTGCACATCCGCGTGATGCGTGCCCAGCGCCTGCGGGATAGCGACGAATGGCCCTATCCTTCGGTGATCCGTCTTACCGATGTCGCGGAAGCGTTTACCCCGCCAACGGTCCGGACCCTGGCACCGACGCGTTCCGGCAACACGGTCACGCTTCGCGGAGAATGGAAGGATGCCGCAGATGCGCCCGGCGCCCAGTTTGGCTTCGACTATCGAATCATCACGGGTGAGGACACGCAATCGCGTTTGCACGGATGGCAGCACCTGGCCATGCAGCCAACGTCGAAGCCGGGCTCTTACACCGCTCAGTTTCAGCCCACCGCGGGCGAACAGTATGAGGTGCGCGCCGTGCTCGCGCATCCGTTGCTGACCATCTACGGAGAGCCTGTCGCCCTTCCATAGCGCGACGGAAAGTTCTGTACGCAACTAGGTCTCTGGTCTTAGAACATCTTGACCACCAGCGGTGACACTGGTGGCTACCTCGAAAGGAAACCTTCTTATGAGCTGGAACACTGGCTGGAGCCGTCGCACGTTTCTTTCTGCGCTTGCCGCACTGAGTGGCAACGCAATCGTACCGAGTGCTGAGGCGAGCATGGCCGGTGCCAAGGGGCCCAAGGCCTCTGGCGTTGACGGAAGTCCAATCGTTCCCATCACTTCGGGCCTGGGGTCAACGGGTGATATTTACGCCGAACTCGGCGTGACGCCGCTTGTAAACATCAACGGCACCGTCACGGTGATTGGTGGCTCGGTGATGAAGCCTGAGGTGATGGAACTCATCCGCCGCGGTAACGAGCATTTCATCCTGATCGATGAGCTGGAGAAGGCTGCGGGCAAGTTCATCGCAAAGCTCTGCAAATCGCCTGAAGGCTGCACGGGTCTGGTGACAGGCGGCGCCGCAGCGGCGCTGGTCGTGGGCTACTCCGCATTCATGACGGAAGATCTGGAAGACCGCCTGGTCTCTGTGCCCGACACCTCAAACTTCCCGCGTAATGAAGTCATTATTCAAAAGTCCCATCGCTACGCCTTCGATCACCAGATTCGACAGACCGGTGCAAAGCTGGTCGAGGTAGTCACGCGCGAAGAGATGATCGCGGCCATCAATCCGAAGACCGTCGCCATCCACTTCACTAACATCTTGTCCGATCACGGTAAGGTAAGCGGCCCGGAGACGGTAGAGATCGCCCGCGCGCATGGTCTGTATACCTTCAACGATGCAAGTGCCGACGTCCCGCCGGTACGCCGCCTTTGGGAGTACCCGGCAGTGGGTTTCGATCTCACGACATTCTCCGGTGGTAAAGACATCTGCGGACCGCAGGCCAGCGGCATGCTCATCGGCAAGGAAGAACTCATCCGTTGGTGCCTGTTGAACATGAGCCCGCAGGAAGATCGCATTGGCCGTTGCTGCAAGGTGGGTAAGGAGACGATCTTTGGTTTCCTTAAGGCGCTGGAACTCTTTGTGAATCAGGATGAGAACGCGACGCTTCGCATGTACGACGAGCGCGCCGAGACCATCTCCCGCGCGGTCGCTCCCTTTGGCGTAACTGCCCTGCCGCGCCAATACAATCCGGATGCCCTTGGAAACGTGACGCCGACTTACTCGTGGCATGTGGATCCAAAGAAGCTCAACATGACCGGACACGACGTGCTGCAGGCTCTGGCGGACACACGCCCGGTTGGCATCGGCACCTTTGGCGCAGATGCAAGCGGCATGCGCGGCCGCAAAGCTGGTGAGCCAAGGCCGGGATCGGCCGTTCAGAAGGCGAAATCCGACGTGCCCACTCACCCCCGCCACGACGAAGGCGATCCGCAGGTGTTCGGATTTGCCCTGTGGCAGTTGAAGCAAGGGGAAGATAAGCTCATCGCCGATCGTCTGACGGAAGTCTTCAGCAAGGCACGAAAGGTCTAACTCTTCCGCGCCCTATCCGGGATTGCGTTGGCAGCAAGCTGATCCCGACACCCTTCGTGTAGAGCGCGAAGGGGTTGGGATCAGCAAATTTTTCTACCAAACAGCTGAAGAGATGCCTAAGTCGCTGGTCAGCCGACGGAGCTTTCCGGAGCTAATGGGGACGGCTGTCGCTTAAGTGGAATAGCCGGTTTCGCCAGCTTCGCCCAAGCAGCAGACAAGCGAATCGCGTTCGTGACCGTTGACGATAGTATCCGTACCTACGGGACGCCTCGGCAGTGGGGTGGCACTCGCGTGCTTCCTTCATGCAGATGCCGCCCAGGGCCATGGCTCTGTCAACAAACAAGAAAACGTTTTACGTTGCCAAATGCGACGGGCTGTCGACGGGACCTGTCAACACTTATCACGTGGCAACAGATGTCTCCGACCATTCGTCTGCTTGCCGTTGCTAGCAACGGGCGGACGTTTGTCCTTCCTCAGGTTCCAAAGGAATGGTCACCCTAAAATGGTAGCTGCGCACAAGACACTTACCTCAGAGCAACTGACGATGACGTTCTATACGGACGAGCTCTTACGTCTCGACGACGGAACCGTGAAGCCCGCCTTCTCCGTGTATCTCCGCACTAGGGCTTCGCACTTGCTCCGACAAGACCATCCGAAGCCGTAAAACTAGCACGCTGGAACCCCTACGCCTAGCGGTGGTAGTCTTGCGGTTCCGTTTTCGCGCTGTGTCCGGCTTCGATTTCGGCTGCTTCAGCCCCCGAACCCGGCACTCTTCGGTCGCAATGCCTTCCTGGCGGGATAGGTGCGTGCTCGATTGGCCCACTGGAGTTTCGAGAATGACGATCCATCAACCACGGAAAGGCTGAGACAAACACTCACCCGCCGATAAGTTACATAGCTTAGCCCAACCTGCTTCAGTCAGGATGTGCGTAGCGAGATCGATCCTTTGATGAAAGTTGTATTTCTCCTGTGGAACGAACTCACGAAAGAAATGTCGCCTTTGCGTTAAATCTGCGCTATGCTCACAAAAACATTTACAACCTAACGACCCCGAGGGCGCGACCTGAAGGGCGTATACGAATGCGTCTCTGGAGGATCCGTGCGTAAAAAACATATCTTGGCGTCAACCTTGGCGTTAGCTGCGGTGTATAGCTGTAATGCCGGAGCTCAAACAATCACTGCTGGCGTAAATGGCACTGTGACCGACGCATCAGGCGCAGTGATCCCCAACGCAAAGGTCACTGCGACGAACGTTGGCACAAATGTGTCCATTACGCAGACAACCACCAAAGATGGTGTGTACGTCATCCGTAACCTGCAGGTCGGCGACTACAAGCTCACAGTGGAATCCGCCGGGTTTGCAACGCAGACGCTTGGACCCTTCACACTTGAGACCGGTCAGGAAGCCAAGCTCGACTCCAAGCTTGGAGTCGAAGGCAGCAACACCAACATTCAGGTAAGCAGCGATGTGGCTCCTCTCCTGAACACGGAGAATGCCACCCTGGGATCGACGCTCGATACAAATGCAATCCAGAACATGCCCCTTGTGGGCCGCAATTTTACAGAGTTGACACTCTACGTGCCCGGTGCGGTAACAGGCTCGCCGGCTTCGTTTACCGGCAGCGCCGCGGCTATTGAGCGTAATGGTAATGGCACACTTGCCTCGCAGAACGGCAACCGCCAGGAAGCGAATAACTTCCTGCTGGAAGGCATCGACATCAACGAGACGATCAACAACCAGCTCGGCTACAACCCGAGTGCGGATGCGATTGGGCAGGTTCGCGTAATCTCTGCGAACGCAAATGCAGAGTTCGGAAACGTTGGCGGTGGTGACATCATCACGCTGCTGAAGAGCGGTACAAACGCATTTCACGGCAGCGCTTTCATGAACCTGTCGAACTACAACATGGACGCAAATACCTACGCGAACAAGCACCAGGCTTCCGCGGCATCGTTTGTGCCGATCACGCCCTACACTCAGACGATCTTCGGTGGCACGTTCGGCGGACGCATCATCAAGGACAAGCTGTTCTTTTTCGTCGACTATGAAGGACGGCGTTACCATTCGGCGGGCGTCGGCTTGGGTTCCGTAGCGACGCAAAAGATGCGTGCTGGCGATTTCAGCGAATTGCTTGCCCCTTCTCTCAACGGCGGCAAGACGATCCAGCTGTACAACACGCAGGTGGCGGGACAGCCCGCCTACGTTAACAACCAGCTTGGCGCGGCGACCAATCCGGTAGCGCAATATCTCTATGCGCATCCTGAGTACTACCCTCTGCCGAATCATGCACCCACTCCGGGCGGCCTGATCACGCAGAACAACTACCAGGCACCCACGAAGACAAACCGTTATGACGATCAGTTCGACATCAAGGTGAACTACACACTGTCTCAACGGGATAACTTTTCTGGCAGCTATTCGCATGCGCTGGCTGGCGATTACACCACGCCGGTTTTGGGCATTACATTTCCTGGCTCTACCGTTTTGCCCTTCCAGAGCTTCTCGTTTGATGAAGTGCATCAGTTCTCGCCGCGCCTGATCAATGACTACAACATGGGATTTTCGCGAGTTGTGGTACTTGGCGCGAATACCAGTGACCCGACCGGTCACTTCGGCATGAATGGCAATTCCATCGTCGGCCTCGGCAGCATCCCGCAGCCCCAGAACGGCTTTACGCAGCAATCCTTTACCGGCAACAACACGGGCGGACTCACCAACCTGGGTAACCTGTCGACCGGTACGACTTACATCGATAACACCTTCAGCTACACCGACACGCTTACCTACCAGCTTGCCCGGCATACTATCAAGGGTGGCGTACAGATTCTGCGCTATCAGCAGAACACCTTCTATCCCGGCAACGACGGTGCCCTGGGCCACTTTGACTACAGCGGTCAGTTCACAGCGCAGGCCGGTACGTCAGGTGGCTTCTCACTTGCTGACTTCAACCTGAACCGCATCTATCAGCGTGCCATCGGTGGTGTTACTGGTCTCGCTGGCCAGCGTCAGTTCCGCAATTCGGCCTTCATCCAAGATGACTGGAAAGCATCTCCTAATTTGACACTCAACCTGGGACTGCGTTGGGAGTACGACCAGCCAATTCTGGAGGTCAACAACAAGCAAGCCAATATCAATGTTGCGACCAAGAAAGTCTTACTGGCCGGCGTGAACGGGAACAGTCGCGCACTTTACGACGGTGTGTGGACTAACTTCATGCCGCGTTTAGGATTCGCCTGGAACGTCACTCCGAAAACCGTGCTGCGCGGCGGCTACGGAATCACAACCTTCTTCGAAGGCACCGGCGCGAATCTCCGTCTGAACTTCAACTACCCGTTCCAGAACGGCTTCACAGCAGCCGCAGCTGTGCCTACGGCGACAAGCGCCGGAACACCGTACACCACGTCCCAAGGCTTCGGAACAAGCAACACGTCCTGCGACATCACAACGAGCACCACGCCCTGCACCACGACCATTCGCGCCTGGGACCAGAAGATCAAGCCCATGTTCCTTCAGGAGTTTAGTCTGACGGCCGAGTATCAGGTCAGCAAAACGGCGTCTTTGACCGTCGGTTACCTCGGTGAGACGGGTCAGCATCTCGTAACGGCCGGCGCAGGCAATGCACTCGCGGCACCCTGCTACATCAATGGCGTGGCAACCGATCCAAACAACGCCGCGCTTGCTACTGCCTGTCCGGCGCCGTATGTGAACCTGGTGGGCCAGACAGGTTCCGTTGTGTTCACCAACTCGAATGCGATGGAGAACTACAACAGCCTGCAGGCGACTTACCGCCAGCGTCTAAGCAAAGGACTAGAGCTGACGGCGAACTACACCTGGGCGAAGGCCCTGACCAATAGCACTGGCTTCTTCGGTGCGCAGGGCATTAACGGTCAGTCGGCTTATGCTCAGAATTATTACGACAATCATGCAGAGTACGGCCCGACTGCCCAGGACGTGCGGCACAATATCAACGGACACATGAACTACGCTTTGCCATTTGGTCGTGGTCGGATGCTCGGCGCAAACATGAATCGCGCCTTCGACGAGGTTGTAGGCGGGTGGCACGTCGCGATGTCAGCAATCGTTTATACGGGCTTCCCGGTGAACATGGGCGCCAGTCTTGTCAGCTTCACGAAAAACAACTCGGAACGGGCGAACTACTACCGTGCCATTACGCACACGAACCGTACCGCAAATAACTGGTTTGGTACAGACGCGTCCGCGGTTCCTTGCACCCCATCGAACTCTCCCGCAACATCGCATGGCTATGACAACGGCGTTTGCGCTTATGGTCAGCCGCTCAACGGAACCTTTGGCACGGCTCGGGTGGACTCGGAGCGCGCTCCGGGCTACCAGTCCGCGGATGCTTCGGTCTACAAAGACTTCAGCATCACCGAAAGCCAGCATGTTAGCTTCCGTGCCGACGCGGCGAACGTCTTCAACATCACCTCACTTGGTAATCCGACAAACAACACCCAGTCTGCGGCCTTCGGACAGATTACGTCTGCTCGGTCACAAGCCCGTCAAATGCAGCTATCAGCGAAGTACGTTTTCTAGTCAGTAGCTTTGGCAAAAGACAACCCCACCACAGGTGGGGTTGTCTTTTGCTGATCAAAGCACCGCCGCCTACAAAGTGCTTCCTGTTGTTTGTAGCGAGAGGGTTTTAAGATCTTCGTGTCGCGGATCGGTGCCGATAACGCCGTATCGAGCGTGAGGATCTATTCGCCGTAGCTTTGTTGCGATTTATGTCGTAGGAAGAAGTCAGGCCTGCCCGATTCCAAGACTGTCCCAAGCTGCTTCGACGATCTTGACCGAGATAGCCTCTTGAGACTGCGTCAATCGATGTAAGTGGGCAGTTCGATGATGCAGCGTGCGCCGTCTTTTGCCGTTTCATCGAAGTGGATGGTGCCACCACTGCGTTCGATGATGAGCCGTGCGATGGCGAGACCCAGACCGGTGCCCCCGGTGCCTTCTTGAGGCTGCTGGTGCCCACGGAAAAAGCGCTCGAAGATCTGTTCGTGTTCACCTGGTGCTATGCCGGGGCCTTGGTCTTCCACGGTGAGCCGCATTCTGGCCTCCGGAGCTGCGAGTGGCTGGTAGGAGATCGTCAGAGTCGAAGCATCGGGTGAGAATTTGAGCGCGTTGTGAATGACATTCATCAGCGCCACGCGAAGCAGCCCTCGCTTCGCTCGTATTCTTATCCGGCTTTCATCTTCTCCATCGGTCCGCACAGAGATTTGCCGGTCTTCCAGTAGTACGCCCAGCAGGTTGAGGATCTCGTAGACTGGCTCGCCAATGGCGAAGACCTCTGCATCCTCCGTACCAAGATTGGCTTCGGTACGAGCGAGCAGGAGCAGACTGTCCACGGTTTCGTTCAGCCGATTGGTTTCTTCCAGGATGCTGCTTAGCGCTTCGCGATAGCTCTCGATGTCCTCTTCTTTTTGGAGCGCGACCTCACCAACCGCGCGCAAGGACGCGAGGGGTGTTCGCAACTCGTGCGCTGCATCTGCAGTGAACCGCTGAAGCTGCTGGAACGACTGTTCCAACCGCTCGAGCAGGTGATTGAAGACCAGGCCCATGTGGCCCAGTTCATCGTTCGCATTCTGAATCACCAGGCGGTCACTCAGGTTAAGTGCCGTGATGCTTGCAGCTCTTGTGCTCATCTGCTCCAGCGGTAGGAGCGCCCGTTTTGCGATGAATTGGCCGGCCATTGCGGCGACTGCAAGCACCAGCGAAAACGCGATCAGCAGCAGGAGGAGAAACTGTTCCATGCGATCACGAAGCGGCGCCAGGCTATAGCCCAGACGGATAAGCACCACACGTCCATTCATACCGTGCACGTGGCTGATGACAAAAACGTAATTGCCATCGGCAAGGTGGGTGATGTGTTCGTTGAAGCCGGCATCGCCTTCGTTCGGTTGATTCGGTCCGCCCAGTGATTGCCCGCGCAGCGTTGGGCTGCGATACAGCGTGTTCCCTGAAAGATCACGCACTTCCATCATGCGATCGATCAGAAGGTGGGACTGCGGTCGCGAGTAGTAGTCCTGCCGTAGTTCCAGCGTGCCGTGCGCGTCAAAGTAGAGAAGACCTTCGACCGTCACAATGTCCTGCACTTCATCATGAAAGATCTGGTTGGTAAGCGTGGCGTACTGAAAGACGAAGACGATGACCGCATAGACCAGCAGCATTGCCGCCAGCACGCCGACATACCAGGCGGTGAGGCGCGCACGGATGCTTGCGGGGCGGGCGACGCGCACTTAGGGCTCCCTCAGGCTGAACCCGATACCGCGCACTGTCTGCAGCAATTTGACGGGAAAGGGATCGTCTATCTTGCGGCGAAGGCGGGCCATCTGGACGTCAATCACGTTGTCGAGTGGCGTGTATCGCGAAGTCTCCTGCCAGACATCGCGTGCCAGCATCTCGCGCGAAACGGTCCTGCCGTTGCTCTCTGCCAGATAAAGCAATAGGTCAAATTCACGCGCAGTAAGTTCCAGTCTTGTGTCGCTGCGTGTGGCGGTTCTAGTGCGGACATCCAGCGCAAGATCTCCAATGACTAACTTCTGCGGAGGAGGCGGCGGCAGCACGCGGCGTAACAGTGCTTCGATGCGAGCGATTAACTCCGGGAAGGAAAACGGCTTGCCCATATAGTCATCGGCACCCGTCTTCAGGCCCGCAACACGGTCATCAATGGTGTTGTGCGAGGTAAGGATTAGCACCCGAACATCGAGGCCTTCCTGTCGAATCTGTTGCAGTACTTCCAAGCCATTGCGATTGGGAAGGGTCAGGTCCAGCAGCAGCAGGTCCGGTTGCAGCCGGTGCAGAAGGAAGAAACCCTCTTCGGCAGAGGCGGCAGCGCTTACCTCATAACCGGCGGCCTCAATGCCCGACACCAGTGCGGAGGAGAGTTTTCGATCGTCCTCAACCACCAGAATTTTCGAGCGAGCCTGCACCATGCGTGTTTCCCCTATCCCTACCTATGATTCCGTACAGCACCGCAGGGTACAAGCGGCCTTCTTCTCTTGTCAGATTCTTGTAAGGGAGTGTAAGGCGAACAGGTGGTCAACTTCGGGCTAGCAGGCGCTGTCCTGACCCGGAGGTCATTATGTCCCGCACCCTCGCTTTCTCGTTACTGCTGCTTTCTCCGCTGGCTATTTCTGCTCAGAGTCCCTGGTTGGACGCATCGACTACCTTGCCCATCACCTTCACGCATTCGGTCGATGCAAGCCACGCAAAGGCCGGTGACTTGGTAGAGGCAAAGACCTTCCAACAGGTTAAGCTCTCCAGCGGTGCCGTGCTTCCTTCCGGCGCACGCGTTACGGGCCACGTTGTTGAAGTATCGGGTTACACCTTCGACAAGACGCCTTATGCAAAGCAGGCAGCATCGCGGCTCTCAATTCGCTTTGACAGCGTACAGAGCGGTTCACTCTCCCTTCCGTTGCATGTGACGGTCCGCGCGATTGCTGATTCCATCACGAGCATCAACGCGTACGCACCGGTATCGAATGACCTGGATTCGCGCAGCACGCGGACCCTTGTGGGCGGCGATCAGATGTACGCCTCGCAGGAAGGAATCGAGAACAAAGATGGAGATGTTGTGGCTTACAGCCGTCGCGACGGTGTCTATGCTCACCTGATCGCGAGCGGACGTTGCGATGGTGGATCGACGGAAGTCTCCATGGGGATCTACTCGGCGTCAGCCTGCGGTGTGTACGGCTTTACCGGTATGCGAGCTGTGGAAACGGGATCGGCGGCGCAGCCCTCCACGCTGACCTTTGTCTCGGCACGGCGTGCGGCGGAAGTACCGAAGCATTCCACGGCGCTGCTGGAGGTTTTGCCCGTGCAGCAGGCCAGCCGTTAATGGCGAGCGCCCACGCTTCCCGCATCGCTGTCTTTCTGCTGGCAGCGGCCGTTCGAGCGAACGCGCAGACGGCTGCGCCCGCTTTGACACTGGACCAGGCAGAGGCGACCGCTATCGCCCGCCAGCCGCAGTTACTCGCCGCGCAACTGCGCGCCCGCGCCTCCTCACAACGTATCCGTCAGGCAAGGTCGGGCCTGTTGCCAACGGTGAACTTCAACGCAACGGGAGCACTGGTTGCAGACACCGGTACCTCAACCGCTGCCGGCAATGTCACCACGTCCGCAGTCTCCGATCGATTTGCGTATGGTGGCAATCTCACGCAGTTGGTAACGGACTTCGGTCGCACGAACGCCCTGATTGGCAGCGCGAAGTTTCAGTCTGCAGCACAGGCTGACATGGCAACGCTGACGAAGGCGCAGGTTCGTCTGAACGTGCGCGAAGCTTACTTCGGCGCGCTGGGTGCTGAGGCCGTGCTGCGAGCAGCGCAAGCTGCGCAGGCGAACCGCCATCTCATCTCGCGGCAGTTATCCGCGCTGGCGCAGAGCGAGTTGCGCTCGACACTGGATGTGAACTTCGCGAATGTGCTGGAGAGCGAAGCCGACCTCGCCGTCGTGCAGGCGCAGAGCGCGGTCGCGCAGGATCGATCGCGACTGGCGACCGCTATGGGGCAAGCGAAGCCTGTCACCGAAACTCTGACGGAGCCGGCATCCCTCGCTGACCCGCTGCCGCCCGCTCCCGATGCGTTGCAGCAACAGGCTCAGGCGCAGCGTGCGGATCTAAGTGCGGCGCAGGCATCGCAACAGGCCGCGCATGAAGTTGCTCTTGCAGAGAAGCGGCTTAGCTATCCGTCACTCAACGTGCTGGGCGCGGCTGGTCAGATTCCGTTCCACGATCACACCCTGCATGACAATTACGCTGCCGCGGGTTTCAACCTGAACATTCCCGTCTTCAACGGCAACCTGTTTGCCGCACGACGTGCCGAGGCAGAACTCGAAGCCACCGCACGTCAGCGCGATGTCGAGCAGGTGCAACTGCAGGTGAACGAGCAGGTTCGCGACGCGTGGTATCGGGCCGACGAGGCCTATCGGAGCCTGGGCGTCACCGCCCGTCTCGTAGCGCAGAGCAAGGAAGCGCTGCGCCTGGCACAGGACCGGTACGACGCGGGCCTTGGCAGCATTGTGGAGTTGAACGAAGCACAGCTCAACGAGACGTCCGCAGAGATTACTTCAGCGGCTGCAACTTACACCTATCTGTCACGACGCGCAGAGCTCGACTTTGCAGCTGGACTTTTGAACTAAAGGGGAGCGGGCTTTGGTTGCAATCAAGAAGGTATTCACCGCAAGTGCGATCGCTGGTCTCGCGGCACTGCAGGGCTGCAAAGCACCGGCACCAACTGCGGCTCCGGTGGTCACGGTGCCCGTGGCAACGGCCGAAGCCGCCAGCCTCGAAAACAATCTCGTGCTCTCTGCGGAGTTTCGTCCCTTTCAGGAAGTGGACGTGATGGCAAAGGTGGCTGGCTATGTGAAGGCCATCAACGTTGACATTGGGAGCCACGTGCAGCAGAACGCTGTGCTCGCCACGTTGGAAGTGCCTGAGATTCAGGACGACGTCGCGAAGGCCAAGGCAGGCGTTGCCGCCGCTGAGGCCAACGTGATCACCGCCCAGGCCGCGATTCAACGGGCTCAAGCTGGAGCCAACATTGCGTCGCTGTCGTTCCAGCGCATCAAGGACGTGGCCGCTCGCGACCAGGGACTGGTGCCACGGCAGGAGATCGATGTCGCGCAGTCCAAGCAGCTGGAAGCATCGGCCCAACTCGCCAGTGCAAACTCATCGCTGAGGGCCGCGGAGCAGCAGAAGTTGCAGGCCGAATCGGAGTATGCACGCACCGTCACGATGATGCAGTACGCCACGATCCGTGCGCCGTTTACTGGCGTTGTCACCAAGCGCTTCGCGAATACCGGATCCATGATCCAGGCCGGAACATCGTCGCAGACACAGGCCATGCCTGTGGTCACACTGGCGCAGAACGACCGGCTGCGTCTGACATTGCCGATCCCCGTTAACGCCGTCTCCGACGTGCGGGACGGACAGACTGTGGACGTCGAGGTAAGCAGCCTGCATCGCACGTTGCAGGGCAAGGTCTCGCGCACCGCCGACTCCATCCAGATGGCAACGCGCACCATGAACACTGAAGTCGACGTGCCCAATCCCGATGGCTCTCTGGTGCCCGGCATGTATGCCGAGGTGCATCTGCATCTTGCAAATCGACCTGCGGCCCTTAGCGTTCCGCTGGATGCAGTGGACGGCCTTGGCACGAGCGTGCAGCAGGCCTACACGGTACGCGATGGCGTGATCCACCAGGTGACCGTGAAGGTGGGCCTGCAGACGGCGAATCGCGTCGAGATCCTCTCCGGCCTCAACACCGGCGACAAGGTCATCGTGGGTCGCCATACCGGTATGTCCGACGGACAGAAGGTCGATCCGCAGCCGGCTGCCTACGAGTCCGCAATAAGTCATTAAGCACCACAGCCCAGAGAGGAAACGCTCAAAGCATGTCGGGATTTTCCATCCGCAACCCCTATCTGATCGTGGTGCTGTGCCTGGTCGTGATGATCCTTGGCACGGTCAGCGTTGGCAGCATGCCTGTCGATATGTTTCCGCCCGTGAACCTGCCGGTGGTCGCTGTCGCTACGTTCTACTCCGGTATGCCGCCGCAGCAGATTGAAACCAACATCACCTATCACCTGGAGCGGCAGTTCACACTGGCCGCCGGCATCGATCACATGGAGTCCCGATCGCTGCCGGGTGTGTCGCTGATCAAGGTCTACTTCCGTGCGGGCACGGATCCCGATGCGGATGCTGCGAGCATCTCTTCGCTTGCCAGCAGTGATCTTCGTGACATGCCGCCGGGCACCTATCCGCCCATCGTGTTGAAGCAGGATGCCGCGAGCACGCCGGTGGCGCTCGTTACTCTCAGTGGCTCTGGACTGAACGAAAGTACCTTGAAGGACGTGGGACAGAACTTCGTCCGCAACCAGCTTGCAAGCGTGCAGGGAGCTTCCGTCACGCAGCCCTTCGGTGGTCGCTGGCGGCAGATCATGCTGTATGCCGACCCGTACAAGCTTGAGGCGAATCAGCTAAGTCCCATGGATGTGGTGCGTGCGGTCAACGACGCCAACGTGATCCTGCCTGCGGGCGATGTGCAGATCGGCCGCTACGACTACAACATCTATACCAACTCCATGCTGGGCGGCGCAGCGGATATCGCGCAGGTACCGCTGAAGATGGTGGGCCAGTCGCCCGTGCGCGTGGGTGATGTCGCAACGCCGCAGGACTCCTTCGGCCTGCAGTACAACATCGTCCGCGTGAACGGCCAGCGTGGTGTGTACCTGCCGATCTTCAAGCAGGGCGGCGACTCCAACACCATCGCCATTGTGAACGGCGTCAAGGACACGCTGAATACGCTGGTGGACGTTCCCAGCTCTTTGAAGACCGACGTGGAGTTCGATCAATCGCGCTTCGTGAAGGTCGCCATCACAACGCTGGTGCATGAAGGAGGTGTTGGCCTCTTCCTTACCTGCCTGATGATCCTGATCTTTCTGGGTAGCATGCGCGCCACCGTTGCGGTCTTCTTCTCGATCCCGCTCTCGCTGCTCGCAACCTTCTTCGTCTTGAAGATGACGGGCAGTTCCATCAACAGCATGGTGCTGGGCGGCCTGGCACTCGCGCTCTCGCGCCTGATCGATAACTCCGTCGTCGTGCTTGAGAACATCTTCCGGCACATGGAAGAAGGGGAGTCGCCGGTCGTTGCTGCCGAGAACGGCGGCAAGGAAGTCGCGCTGCCCGTGCTGGCCGGGACGCTCACCACTGTGGTCGTCTTCTTTCCCGTGACGATGCTCTATGGCGTCAGTAAGTTTCTCTTCTCCGCGCTTGCACTTGCGGTTGTCATCTCGCTCTTCGCCTCTTACTTTGTTGCGCTCACCGTGGTGCCGCTCTTCTGCGCACGCTTCATCAAGAGTCCGCACGGTGAAGTTCTCCATGAATCTGCTGAAGAGGAACTGGCAGTAGCTGCCGACCCGGCCAGCACGCACCACGGTCTGTGGGCGCGATTCAATGCCGGCTTTACGCGTGGCTTCGATGGTCTGCTGCATCGCTACGACCGGGCTGTCGCGTGGGTGCTCGTCCGTCCCTGGCAGACACTCGGTGCCGCAGGCGCTTTGTTTGCTATGTCGCTGCTGCTCTCCCCATTCATGGGGCTGTCGTTCTTCCCGCGTACCGATGCCGGCCAGTTTGTCATCAGCTTCAAAGCGCCCTCCGGTACCAACCTGCAGGCAACGGAAGGTGAAGCGACAAGGATCGAAGCCATCGTCAAACGCGTTGTGTCGAAGCATGATCTCGGCATCGTCGTCACGAACATCGGCGTCGACCCTGGCTTCTCCGCGCTCTTCTCGCCGAATGCCGCCATGCACACAGGCTTCACGCAGGTCGCACTCAGTGAAGATCACAAGGCGAGCAGCTTTCACTACATCGATGAAGTGAAAGCTGCCATAGCGAAAGAGATTCCGGAGATACAGACGTTCTACTCCTCCGGCAGCCTTGTCGACGGCGTGTTGAACATGGGCGCTCCTGCTCCTATCGATGTGCGCATCACCGGCAACGACGTCAACGCAGACTATGCACTCGCACAGAAGATCGCGAGCAAGATCCGCGGCGTGCATGGCGTCGCCGATGTCTACATCCCACAGGACATCGACTATCCCTCACTGCGCATCTCGGTCGATCGCACACGGGCCAGCCAGCTTGGCCTGACCGAGAAGGAGGTTGTCTCCAACATCATCACGGCGCTGACTTCAAACCAGATGATCGCGCCCTCCATCTGGATTGATCCCAAGAGTGGCAACAACTACTTCCTGACCGTGATGTACAAGGAAGGCCAGGTGAAGTCGATTGAGGACCTGAAGGCCATTCCGTTGCATGGTGCGAACATCACGCAGCCCACGCGCCTGGACATGGTCGCAAAGATTGAACAGTTCAACGCGCCGACCGAGCTCGATCACACGCAGATCCGCCGCAATCTCGATGTCTATGTGCGTCCGCAAGAGGAAGACCTGGGCACGCTGACCAAGCAGATCCAGGCGATTGTGGATCAGTCCAATCCGCCGCATGGCATCAGCGTTGCACTGACTGGCAGCGTCAAGTCGATGAACGAATCGTTCCGCAGCTTCGCCATCGGTCTTACGCTCTCGATCGTTCTGCTCTTCCTCATTCTTGTTGCGCAGTTCCGCTCGTTTGTCGATCCATTCATCATTCTGCTGGCGCTGCCGCCGGGCATCACGGGTGTGATCGTGGCACTGCTGCTGTGGGGCACAACACTCAACGTGATGTCGTTGATGGGTGTCGTCATGCTTGCGGGCATTGCACTCTCCAACAGCATTCTTATTGTTGAGTTTGCGCATCACTTGTTGGGACTTGGACACAGCGTGCGCGAGGCGATTACCACGTCGTGCCGAGTCCGTCTGCGACCTATCCTGATGACGTCGCTCGCAACGTTGATCGGTCTGTTGCCCATGGCGCTGAAGCTTGGTGAAGGCAGCGAATCGTATGCCCCACTGGCGCAGGCACTCATCGGGGGGCTGACATTGTCGGTGGCGCTTACGATCTTCCTGGTGCCGGCCGGCTTCTACCTCGCATACCAGAAGCAAGCATCGAGGCAACACTGAGAGATGGGTATGAGAGCGCTGGGCTCAGGGCAGACTCACTGAGCCCGGCACTCAGACCTGTCATGCGTGTTATTACTTCTTCGAAATCAATACCACTCCGCCGACGAGCAAGATTGCGCCGACGATACGCGATGGCGTTACCGTGTGGACCGCCATACGAAACCATCCGAAGTGGTCGACGACGAGCGATGCAATGAGCGCGGAAGAGACGGTAAGTGCCATGAAGGGACCGGCGCCAACTCGCTGGACCAGCGTCAGGCCGGCGAAGACCTGCACCGCTCCGACCAGTCCGCCAAAGACCGCCCACCACGGCATCTCGCGAAGATCATGCAGGGTCGGCAGCGGATGCGGCATCGCGAAGAACAGCGCGAGGAAGAAGAACGTAATGATGAGGAACGAAGCAGCGGAGGCCAGATAGGGATTCACGAGCGACTTATTCAGTTGCCCATTCATGGCGGCGCCACAGGTCTGCAGCGCACCGCCCAAAATGATGAAGGGAATGATCCAAGAGGCGTTCATCGTTTCTCCTTGGGAATTAAAGTGTCGGGAAGATCGCATGCATGGCGAAGACCCCAGCCATGCTCGCGACCAGTGCGACGGGCATGGCGATTGCACCGACCTTCAAAAAGTCCATCGCACTGACTTCGATGTTTTCCTTACGCAATGCAAGTAGCCAGAGGATCGTTGCAAGTGATCCGGTGACCGAAAGATTCGGTCCAAGATCGACACCGATGAGTACGGCATTCGCCATCAGGCCGTGGGTGTGGGTCGCCGTGAGTGTTCCGCCGGCGAGCAGTCCCAACGGCAGATTGTTGAGAAGGTTGTTACCGACTGCAACAACGAACGATGTCACCAGCGAGCCAAGATACGGGCCCATTGCCTCGGCGCGATGCAGGGCCGCTTCCATGACACGCAGCGCGCCGATGTTCTCCACTGCATCCACAATGACAAAGAGCGCAGCGACGAGCCCAAGCGTGGCCCAGCTGATCTCCTTCGCAAGCGGCAGCGGATTGCTCTTGTTTCTGAAGCAGACAGCAGCGGTGACGCACAGGGCCGCGATGCAGGTTGGCAGGCCGAGGTCCTTGTTCAGGGACGACATTACCAGTAGAACGACGACGACGAGAGCCAGGCCATACAGCACCATTCTGCCTTCCGGCTTCAACTCGACTGTCTCGCTGTCACCCGTGAAGTCGAAGCAGACATCTTCGCGAAAGTACCAACGAAGCACAAGAAAAGTGGCTCCGATGGAAAGCAGAGACGGCAGCAGGAACGAGGCAAGCCATCGGCCGAGTGGTGGCATGCCTTCATGGAAGACAACCAGGTTCGCCGGGTTGGAGATTGGCAGCACGAAGGATGCGGCGTTAGCGATCATGGCGCAGGCAAAGAGAAACGGAAGAGGCTGTGCCTTTGACTTACGCACAGCTGCCAGCACGGCAGGTGTCAGGACAACCGCAGTCGCGTCATTCGACATGCAGATTGTCACGATCGTACCGACGCCGTAGATGATGGCGAACAGCTTTCCGCAGGATCCTCTCGCTGCCTGGATCGACCTTGCTGCAACCCAATCGAAGACGCCGTTGTCCCTTGCAAGGGCGGAGAGCAGCATCATGCCGATCAGGAAAAAGTAGACGTCGCTGCCTTCTGCGATGGCTTTGCCTGCGAGACGTACAGGTATCAGGCGCAACACTACGAGCAGGGTGGCACCTGCACCCACCCAGTAGACTTCCGGCAGGTTTTTCGGACGGATCAGCATCAGCAGGATGCTCAACGCCGAGATGATGAGGATGAGGATCGTCGCTGTTGGTTGAGACACCGTTACCACTTCTTTCCATTCTTGTTAGGGCCCAACTGCGTGCCGAGGAGTCCGCGGTCACACCATTCACCGATTGCGTTCTCGTAGTCCACATCAGAGAATGTGCGGTCAGGATGCGGACCGATCCGCAATTGAAGGGAAGAGGAGATTTCCTTGTTCGTGATGGTCGTCGCCGTGGCTATCAACTCATGGGTTCCGTCGATAAGATGATGCGTGTCGAGCTTGCCTCTCCAGAGGAGGCCATCGGTCGAGGAAAGCGACGTGCGGACATTGTTGGTTTGAACAACAACGTCACGGACATCTGCATCGGACCACGTCTTCACGGAGACAAGAACTTCATCGGGCCGTTTTGACGTCGCGCTTCGCTGCGTCATAAGGCGATCGTCCTGCGGTTGCGTGATGGCGACCAGACCACGAGATCCAAGTTCAACGAAATGCCAGCTCACCGCATCCTTGTCGATCGTTGTCACCGAGTAACCAACGGGCCCTTCCTCGATCTGTCCTGTCGAACGAGTCGCGCTGTAGAGGACGCGGCCGTCGTTGCTTAATTCGTTGTAGTGCGTGTGGCCCATGTCCACCAGCAGCACGGGGTACCGTTGCAAAATCCTCTTCAGTTCTTCGCCGCCCTGTTTCAGATCACTGGGATAGCAGTGAAGCAGAAGGATTGCACGCTCGCCGGCCTCGTCGCACTGCCGCAGTTCTTCTTCCAGCCAGCGCAGTTGTTCTTCACTAAGTGTGAATGCGTCCGGCCTGGGCGATGAGAAGGCGTTCAGTCGCAGGAAGCAGTACGGGCCGATGGAGAATCGGCCGTATAACTCCTCCGAGATGTAGCGACGGAAGTTATCGAAGCTCTTTTCATGCACGTCATGATCGCCAACAATCCCACACCACGGTATTTTCAGACGGTCCAGGTGTCTCCGCACTGCTTCATAAGCGACAACACTGCCATCGTCTGCAATGTCCCCGGGCAGGTAAACAAAGTCGATGCCGCCCCTGGCATAGACAGCGTTGATTTCATCGACGATACGGCCAAGGTCGATCTCATTCTGCTCACCGGGACGGGTCATGTGCAGATCGCCAAGGTGGATCCAGCTGACGGTTCCTGAGGCGGAGAAAGGCAGGGAATCGGTGATCGGTGCGGGCATTCGAGTACTTATCCTTTTGCAGGTTGGTTGGATTCACTTTTTCCCTGTGCTGTCTCGGGAATTGTGAACAAAAGCAGCAAGAAAGCCAGGCAGGCCATGCCACCCAGCGCGAGAAATGAGATACGGTAGCCGGCCTTTTCCATCAGCATCCCGCCAAAGCCGTTACTCAACGCAGCCCCCATTCCAACCGCCGTCGCGAGCGCGCCCTGTGCCAGATTGAAGCGTCCCGTACCGCGTGTCCGATCAGCGATGACAAGGATGGAAACAACACCGAAGATGGAGTTCGCGACGCCATCCAGTATCTGCACTGCTAGGAGCGCCGCGACTGAGTGGAAGACGGTATACAAGACCGCACGGATGGGGAGGACGCCGAAGCCCAGCAGCAGAAGCCTTTTGCGTCCGTGCTGGTTGGCATAGCGGCCGATAGATACCGCAGTGCACAGCATGACGATCTGAGTGATCGCAACGCACGCTCCCATGAAGGGTGCGGCGGCCTTCACCGAACCATGCGCCAGCAGTTCCCCAAGCTGCGGCAGCATCGCCGCGTTTGCGAAGTGAAAGAGAAACGCGCAGGCGAGGAAGACAAGCAGCACACGATCCTTTACAAGCTTCAGCAGGACAGCCTTGCTTCCGCCCTCAAACCCCTTGTCGTCGCATCCGCCCCGCGCAAGTTCCTGGTCGATATCGTCGCGCCGGATCGCCATGGCTGCCACGATGGTTGGCAGAACGAGAAGGGCGATCGCGTAGAAGATCGCGCGGTTCCCCAGGAAGTGGCTTGTGACCGCGATAACTGCCGCTGCAAATAGATTTCCGGCAGCATTGAACCCCTGATTCCGTCCGAACTGACAGTCAAACAGGCGCATACCCACCAGCCCCATAGTGATGGCGGCAATGGTTGGTCCAAGGAAAGGACCTGCGAGGCCGATAAGTCCCTGAGCGGTGTACACGACGGAGGCCCTGCCGGAGAAGGCCAGCAGCAAAGCACCTACGGCAAGGACAGCGCTGCCTGCGACGAGGATAAGGCGCTTCCATGCAACGCGATCCACCACCCAGCCGGCAGGCGTCTGCAGCAGGACGGTGATGATGCCGCCGAAGGTCAACGCCCGACCTACTGCGCCCGCCTGCCAACCGATGCTGGCCAGGTATGCAGCCACAAAGGGACCCAGCCCGGCCTGGACATCAGCCAGGAAGAAGTTGGTCCACTCCAATGCTCGAATGCTTTGAAGATTCTCTGTCTGTCCGAGGCGTGCGCCGGCTCGTCTTAAAAAGGATCGTTCTCGGGTCTGCATGCCCTAACAAGAGCTCCTGATAAGCGCTCCATTAGATGTCGAAATTCCCATGCAAGAGATGTATTGGAAATACCGAATGCGCAGTGTGCTGCAAGAGAAGTTGCAGCAGATAAAAACTGCGTGTTGTTGTCCTTGCCAGTGGAAAGATCCACCTCTGGAACAATGCCTGCGCTCCACGCGAAGGGCGGCAGGTTGGCAAAGAAGTTCATTCCTGCCATGACCGTCACAGGCAGACACAAGCCGAGAGGCCGGTCCAGCCTGCTTCATGTGGTGAGGATTAAGAGGTTTAAATGGTCGGGACGACTAGATTCGAACTAGCGACCTCACCCACCCCAAGGGTGCGCTCTACCAGGCTGAGCCACGTCCCGACCGGGAGACTTTCGTCTCGTTGGCACAGGCTGCGCTGCCCGGTTGGGGCTGCACGGGGTTCCCGCCTGCGTCCTATTCAGTGTACACGCGACCACGGGTTCGCGGGCGTGCTGCGGCTTGTTAGTCCATGCCATGGGGATTGCGGAAGTGGAACTGGTAGCGGATGCCCGCGCTGGCCTGTTTGGGATAAAACGACGGGCTGATCTCGCTGAAGCGCCAGTGCTGTTCCTGCAGGTCGAAGCGCAGGGCGACGCTTCGTGTCACATCCACGTCTACGCCGCCCCCGTAGGTGTACACGAGAGAATTGTCGTGCGTGTAGTCGGGGTAGGCGGGGTTGGTCTGCACGAAGTGGATGTTGCCGGCTCCCACAAGCAGGTCACCGTAGGGATGAAAGCGTGCCACGTTGTAAGCGACCCGCAGGCCGCCGGAAAAGGCTGTCTGCGTCATGGCCTGGTTCGTGCCGTAGTTGTAACGGAGATCGATGGATGGCTCAATGCGGTGGAGATGGGGCACGGTGAAGCCCACGCCGCCGCCCACTGCAAAACCGCCGGCGCCCACGTAGAGACCGAAATCAGGACGGTCGTAGGATCCCACGGCGAAGACGTTCAGGTGCATCCTCTCGGTGGCCGTCTCCGTGGCCTGCGCCCGCGATGCGACAGGAAGAAGCAGTCCGGCAATGGCAGCGGCAGCCAAGGCAAATTCACGTCTCATGGGCATATAGGACGCGCGTTTCAAGGCGCGCGCCGTCCTTCCAGTTTCTGTTGTAGTCACGAAGCGTA
Organism: Terriglobus roseus; assembly: GCF_900105625.1. Lineage (NCBI taxonomy): Bacteria > Pseudomonadati > Acidobacteriota > Terriglobia > Terriglobales > Acidobacteriaceae > Terriglobus > Terriglobus roseus. The sequence goes on along the minus strand of NZ_FNSD01000001.1, from coordinate 1,914,500 downwards.
GCCGGACTGGATCGGACTTGCGGGGAGATCCAGTGCGAGGCATTGGAGGGTGGGGAACCGGCACCGCAGTCGCGTGATCACAGGATGCCAGCTTTCCGTACCCGATGTCGAGCCGCGAGTGGACGCGCTTGTCCTGCATTTCCTCAGCGCGTCGACTCACAGCAGCCCGAGGCAAGGTGGATGCGTACTTAGGCGGACTTTCCGGGCAAACCGTCTGCACCGCTCTCCGTGCGGACCTTCGTCACACGCGGCAACAGAATCCGCATCACGGTTCCTCTGCCCGGTTCAGTATCCACGTGCAATTCTCCGCCGTGGCGTTCCACGATCTCGTGCGAAATGTAGAGCCCAAGGCCATTCCCCAGGTCGCCCTTGGTGGAGAAGAACGGCTGAAAGAGCTGGCGGACGGTCTCGGGTGTCATGCCGACGCCGTCGTCGCCCACGCGAATTTCCACGATGTCGTCCGTAAGGAAGCGTGCGTCCATCCAGACTTTGCCGCCGACGCGCGCAGCGTCGATCGCGTTTGCGACAAGGTTGGCGATCACCTGGCGGATCTGCCCCTGGATCCCCTGGATCTCGATCCCCTCGCCTCCACGGACTTCGGCCGTCACGTGGCGGTTACGGATCTTGCCATGGAAGAGGCGCAGCACATCGTTGAAGACGGCGTCCGCGGTGAAGCTCTCAGCACCGCCGGAGTTTTCACGGCTCCAGCGCAACGTCTGCTTGGTGATGCCGGAGATGCGTTCGAGTTCACTCTCTGCCTGGCCGATGTATTGCATGGCATCGGAAGTGGTCGGCAGGTCGTGCCGGATCAGGTAGAGCAGGTTGGTGATGGACTCCAGAGGATTGTTGATTTCATGTGCAATGACGGAGGTCATTCGGCCCGTGAGTGCCAGCTTTTCCGTCATGCGAAGGGCGGTCTCGCGCTCGCGGCGCTCAGTCAGGTCGATCATTGAGCCGACCCAGCCGGCACGGGCGGCTCCGCGACGCATGAAGGGAACGGCACGTACTAAATTCCAGCGTGGCGCGTGGTCCTTGCCGGTCAGCAGCCGCACTTCCTCTTCGAAGAGTTGGCCACTTTGCACATGTTCGCGCCACAGCGTCTTGATGCGTTCTTCGTCTTCGGCGGCCAGACGGCCCTCGCTGTACCAGCAGCCGCCTTCGGACAGGCCGGCCTCGCGCCAGCGGTCGTTCACGTATTGAATGCGACCATCATCGTCGGCAGTAAAGATCTTCTCGGGCAGCGCATGAGTCAACTGCTCAAAACGAGCGGTGGAGAGCTCTGCCTCTTCCTCGGCGCGTCGCAGGCTGACCGTGGTGATGGCTGCGCGGAACTCTCGCGCCGACTCGATCTCAGCAGTGGACCATCGCTTCGCCTGACCACGGAAGGTCTGGCTCCAGCTTTCGAAAGACTTGCGTGGATTCAGCCTGTCATTCGGTCCGCTCAGCTTGACCGGCTCGCCAGCCCAATCGACGGTGTGGACGAGTTCCGGACGGAACCACAGGATGTATTTCTGCCGGATATCCGAGACACGGATCGCGAGCATGCCGGCTGCGACATCGGCAATCTCAGAGGTCCACGGCAGCACACCGCCGAGGTAGCGCGTCTCGTACAGCTCCATATTGGGCTGGCTGTCGAGCCACTCCACGATGCGCGCTACGGATGCCTTGTCGGGCGTGATGCCGATCTGCTGGAAATCACCATCGACCCACAGCACGGCTCCGCTTGCGTCGGTCACCTGGCGCGTCAGATCCATCTGCGACGAGAGGCCACCAATGTAGTCAAACTGTGCCGCGATGTGGGTCAGCAGTTCCCGTTGGACCGCATGAAAATTGGTCAGCGTCTGCAGACGTGCCGCGGTGCGGAAGGTGGTTAATTGCGTGCCCACCAGCTTGGAAAGCATGTCGCATGCGGATCGAACCAGGAACGGCACCATCCGCGGCTCCGCATGGTGTCCGCTGATCAAGCCCCAAAGACGGCCCTCACTCAGGATGGAGATGGACATGGACGACGCTGTGCCCATGTTGCGCATGTATTCCAGGTGGATCGGCGAAACCGACCGCAGGACCGAAAGCGAAAGATCCACGATGTGCGGAGCACCATCAAGAGAGCGCAGGGGAGACGGTTCGTAACTCCCGTTCGGGATGATGCGAACGGTGTTCAGGACATAGAGTTCGCGCGCCTGTTGAGGAATGTCCGAGGCGGGGAAGTGCAGATTCAGATAGCTCGGCAGCAGGCCACTGTTGGCTTCAGACAGCACGGTGCCGTTGCCCTCTTCGTCGAAGCAGTACAGCATGACGCGGTCGAAGCCTGTCAGCGCTGCCACTTGCTGGGTGACGGCGTCTGCCAACTCGATCTCCGTCTCGAGCTTGGAGAGTGTCGCGACGAAGTTGGTGATGACGGTATTCATCATCTCCGATCCAACCAGCCTGTCCTGCAGCTCAAACTCCAGCAGTCGCTTGCCCTCAACGCAGTGCGTCACCACGGAAAACAGGTCGTTGTGGATGCGGAACGCGCCCAGATAGCTGACCATACCGTCCGGGTCCGACATGCAGCTTTGGCGATAGATAACGGCGGAAAGCTCGCGTTCAAACAGGTGGACGTAGGGCGCGCCAAGAATGAGCTTTAAAGGCGTACGCAGAAATTCTTCGGTGTTTTCGCTAGCCAGTACGACGCGTTCCTGGGCTTCATCCAGGCCAAGCAGGAAGCCGTGCCGCTGGATGGAGCCGGGGATGCGAATCGGCTCCGAGGCGCAATTGTCCAGCGTAATGGGCTCGGCAGCAGCCGGAGAGGCAGGAGTCGAATTTGCAGCAGGGTTTGCCAGGTCTGAACTCATCTCTATTGTGTTGAGATGCGTCGTGCAGCGCAGCCGCCCTTGCAAAACGCGCCGGTTCTCTCAGCGGTTAACGGGCACTCAAGGAATTTTTTGGCGTGATGGAATTTCGCATGCTCTCCCCAAACAGAAAGAACATGTTCTTGGCACTTGCGATCACTGTGTCTGCGTCTTCTTCGGGTAACACTTCCAGCAGCGCTTTGAACTCTTTCCAACGCTGGCCGGTGTGATCGCCATAGCCCGCGAAGTAACTGTCGCCCAGGCCGGGCTCCAATCCGAGCTGCTGTTCCACATGGCGTGCGAGTAACTGGCCGCCCAGCGTGGAACCCTCCATCACATACATGCGGCCCAGGAACACGGCGCGCGGATCGCCCGCTACCGCTGTTGTCGCCATGCTCTCGTGCGGCACTTCATCGTCGGAGACGGGAGAGGATGCGCCCATCGTCTTCAGATCGTCGGCCAGCAACGATGCGCGGCGGCGTCCCGCAACCATGGCGCGCAGGTCTTCCGGTGCGTGGGTGTCGGCCCATGCGTCCCAGGCGCGGACGATGCGATAAAAGCGACCCAGCACATCCACATATTGTTCGCGCGTGAGCGCTGGGCTCATCAGCGGTACGGTATCTTCCGTGCCTGCGTGGTCGGATGCGGTGGCCTGGCGAAGTCGAAGGGTATCCATAGTTGCAGCTTCATCGTACCGCTCAGTGCGGCCTGCACAAAAACCTGTGCGGCTCTGCGGATCGGAGTGAGCGCCGCTCTCTGTTGAAGACGCAGATCATTCGCTGTAATCGCGATTACCGAAAGAGACGTCGTATATGCCGTATTCCTTACTATTTAGCGCTCAGCCGCCGCACCCCACGGCGTCCAGGAGACCCGTTCCCGATGCCCAGTTCCTCCCCTCGCTTCACCTGTTGTGTCGGTCTTCGCGCGGTGTCTTTCTTCGGTTTTCTTCTATGCCTGCTTGCTCCGCGATCGACCCCGGCACAGACGGCAGTGACCATCCACCAGATCATGACGAGCCTGCCGAACTCGCCGCTGCTGGGGCAGAACGTGACGACCAGCGGGATCGTGGTTGGTGTCATGACGTCGGCGACGACAGGAACGAACGGAGGTTTCTACATCAGCCTCGCAACTTACGATAGCGACGTCAATACGGCCGAGGGCATCTTCGTTGCTGCGTCCGCCGTGGCCGCATGCAACACCGTGACGGTGGGTCAGGTCGCGACGGTTACGGGCATCGTGACGAACTCTGTTGCACCGAATCTCACAGCCGCGAACACACCGGGCACTTACATCGCTCCAACCGCATGTTCCACCAGCGGTACCAGCTCGATGACGCAGACCATCAGCGTCAGTGGCGTGCTTACCACCTTCGGCGATGCGTTGAAGTACACCGGCATGGCCGTGTCAAACACGAGTTTTTATGCGGTACAGCCGACCACCGGAACACTCGCCAGCGGCGCAAACGCGGTAACCAGTACGGGGCAGTTCTGGGCGACACTCAACACGAACTCCGGTACCAATAACCATCTTTTCCGCAGCGCGGGCATTGGTGGGGACGAGTACAGGCCAACGACCGCACCTGCAGGCGTGCCCACGTGGAGCGGCAATCCCCAGCGTGTGCTGATCGATACCGCCAGCTTTGGCGGATCGCCCGTCGACATCACCGTGGGTCAGGCCGTTACCTGCACCAACCACAACACCAGCGGGCTCGGCGCTACGAACGGCATTGGTGTCGTCGACTATACGCTTGGCTACGCGCGCATTTTGATCTTCAACACGGTGACATGCACTGTGAGCGGATCGGTGCCGACTTCGGTCTCCGCCGCTGCAGACACCACGCACTTCAAGGTGGGCACGCTGGACGTGAACACCTTCCTGGGCAGCGCCTCCGTCTTCCAGACGGCGCTTGCGAAGGCCACGCTCGCTGTGACGAATGTGTTTGGATCGCCGGACATCCTTGCACTCCAGGAGGTCGGAGACCAAAGTACGCTGCAGTACCTGGCGGCTGCAGCCAACACGGTCAACGGCGGGTCGACCAACTACGTCGCAACCGTTCTCGGCACGGACACCATCAACTCCGGCTTTCTGGTGAACACCAACACGCTGAAGAGTTCCAGTTACACGGAGGTCGGCCGTGGTGTCACCTATGCAACGTCGTCGGGTGGAACGGCCACGCTGTGGGAGCATCCGCCGCTGGTGCTGCAGGGCGAGTTTGTGCGTGTGGGCAAGAACTATCCGGTCACTGTCCTTGACGTACACATGACACCGCGGGAAAACATTGACGATGCCACGTTGGGGCCGGATGTGCGTGCCCATCGCGCGGCCCAGGCATCCGCGATCAGCACGCTGGTGCAGCAGTATCAAAGCGCCGGGGCAAATGTGATTGTGGCAGGTAATCTCAACGGTTACGAGTACAACGACGGCTATGTGGACGTGACGGGCATCATCGACGGCGCGCCCGCTGCAGCGACTGCTGTGACGCTCTACCAGGCCAGCAATACCACCGCGCCACTGCATGACTTTACGACCGATGTTACGGCGAACACTCGTTACAACATCATCGAGCGAGGCAATGCCGCTGCGCTGGAACATATTTTTGCCTCGGCGACGGTAACGGATTCCAGTACCGCATCGGCGTCGCTCGCCAGCTATGTCAACACCGTGACGCAGCCGCACTTCTCCACGGACTACAGCGCGGTCAGCGCGAACGACGCCACCACGCCCGCCGGCCTCACGCCGCATGACGGCTTCCTGGTGAACTTCGCGATTCCGCCCGTGCCCACTACCGCATCCATCACGCCCTCCAGCCTGAACTTCGGGGACGTCGTCCTTGGTGCGAGCAAGTCACTCACGGCCACCGTGACCAACACCACGACGTTCACCAGCACGGTCAACATTACGAACATCGCGATCTCCGGCGCCAGCGCGACAGACTTTTCACAGACCAGCACCTGCACGTCACTTAGCATGGGATCCACCTGCACAGTAACAGTCACCTTCAAGCCGACGGCAACCGGCACGCGAACGGCAACACTGACCGTAACGACGGATTCCACCAGCAACGCCACCCTGACTGTTGCGCTTTCCGGCAACGGCCTTGCGACGACCGCAACGCTGACGCCCGCGGCCGCGAACTTTGGCAACGTGGTACTGGGAAGTACCTCCGCTGCGCAGACCTTTGTCTGGATGAACACTTCGACGGTGCCGCTGACCGTTTCTTCCGTCACGGTCACGGGCGATTATTCGATCAGCGCTACTACCTGCAGCGGTGCCGTTGCTGCCGGCACAGTCTGCAGCGTGAGCGTCGTCTTCAAGCCGACGGTGTTGAAGACCCGGACCGGCGTCCTCACGGTCGTGTCGGATTCGTCTGCCAACGGCACACTCACGGCATCGCTTACCGGCAACGGGATCGCAGATGTGCAGGCGGATGTGGATGCGTTGAACTTCGGCAATGTCGATGTCGGCTTCAGTTCCGCCGCGCAGACGGTCACCATCACCAACTACACCACGACCGCCATCGCGCTGACCGGCGTCAGCATCAGCGGCGATTACCGGGAGACGACCACCTGCGGCGGCACGCTGAGCGGTGGCGCCAGTTGCGCCGTCTCCATCATCTTTACGCCAACCACAACCGGTGTGCGGACCGGCGCGCTGGTTGTTACGACAAATGACACGAGGTACCCGGTGATCATCGTTGCGCTCACGGGCAATGGCGTTGATTTCTCCGTTCGTGTGACACCCACCACGGGCAGCACGATCGCAGGGTACAACTACACGGACGCGAAGGTTACCGTGACCGCCATCGGTGGTTTCAGCGCCCCCGTCACGCTGACCTGCACCACGAAGGCGCTTGGTTCCGCCTGTTCGCTGGCCCCATCCGGCTTCACGTTGTCGGGCACTACGGTCTCTGCCGCGACGATCACAACCACCAGCAAGTACACGGTAATCGGCTACGGAGCGCTGCTCTTCCAGTCGGGCCGCGGTCGGTGGATGACACTGCTGGGCCTGTTGAGCGCAACCGCGCTATGCATGGCGCGTGGCCGTGGCAGGCAGGCAGCGCGGCTACTGCTGACTCTGGTTTTCCTGGGGCTCGCGGCAGGGGCGATGTCGGGCTGCAGCGGCAAGCTGCCGGCACTGAACTCGCCCTACACGGAGCCGGGAACCTACGATTATGTCTTCACTGTTACGGATGGCCAGCTATCGCACACCGCGACGCTCTCACTGACGGTAACGGCGAAATAGGAGAGACGTGATCTCCCCGGGGTCGTCGGTCATAGACAGAGGCGGTCACGACGCGCCAGCCGGGCTTTGGGAAGCGGGAAATCTTTGCCCCGATGTACTCTCCGAGGCGGCCCGCTCGTCCCAAATTCTGCAGACACTCCACGCTTTGGCCGGGCGGCATGCGCCGGTATGAAACCCGACCCGCATCGCTGCCCGGTGCCGAAACCGCAGGATATGACCGATGGCCTATACTCTCCACGCTGGTGTGCTGAATTTCGTGCAGGAAAAGACGCTCTCTGAGCTCGACGACATTGACGCGCTGGCGCGGACGTACCGACCGCGGCTGTTGCGCTTTGTTGTGGCCTCGGTGCGTGACGAGGATCTGGCTGACACGATCGTGCAGGACACGCTCCTCAAGGCCTACCGCAATCGTTCCGGTTTTCGGGGCGACTGCAGTGTGAATACCTGGCTGACCGGTATTGCCGTTAACCTGATCCGCGATCATGCGCGCACCCAGAAGTTCAAGTTCTGGCGTAAGGCGCACGCTACAGCCGTCGATGCGACGGACATGGCGAATCACCTGCGCAGCAGCGGATCGTCCCCGGAGGGATCGCTGCTGGCGCGGGAACAGGCGCTGCAGGTGCATGCAGCGATGGAGGACCTGTCGCCAAATCAGCGCACCGTCTTCCTGATGCGCTTCATCGAAGAGATGGAGCTTGCGGAGATTGCGGCAGCCATGAATATGCCGGTGAATACCGTGAAGACGCACCTGCATCGCGCGGTAAAATCCGTACGGACCCGGGTCGGAGGGGGCAGAGTATGACGAAGCACCACGCACTCACTGACGAGCAGTTTGCCGACCTGCTGGCCGGTCGGCCGACGTCGGAGACACTCGCTGACCTGCAGGGTGATGCGGATGCCGCGGCAGAACTGGTGGCATTGAAGTCTGCGCTGCACAGCTATCGTGCGGAGAGCCTGGTGTGGGCAGAACGCCGTTCCGCCTCGGCGCCTTCGCTGGCACCGGCAGCGCGTCGCCGCGCGCGGTGGATGGCTGTTCCGCAGTGGTCTTTGGCAGCGGTTGCAGTGGCGGCAGTTGCGGTTGGCATTGGGCATTTCTCCGGCAGCAATGCGAACGATGCGGTTGCCAGCACACCAACCATCGCAACATCCAGTACCTTGTCCGCAAGCGCATTGCCGGAGAGAGACTTCGCATCAGACAATGAATTATTGACGTCAATCGATGCTGCGCTCAGTTATGCTGGCGCGTCGCCCGTAGACGGCCTGGGTCTGAAGTCGGCACAGGACGCCGGCGCCCAGCGCCGCAACGTGGAATAGCGTCGCAGCGTGGGAGAGATTGGCGCAGAAGCTCTCAACTAAGAAGAGCGCAAGCGCAAGTAGAGGATTCAGGAGCAAGGCCTTTGAAGTCGGGAAATACAATTCGCATGCTCTGCCTGACTGCGGTAGTTGCCGCAAGTGCCCTTTGCACTGCGGCGCAGGGACCTGGCGGTGGGCCGGGAGGGATGCGCGGCGGCATGGGGATGCCGGGCGGCGGCGGTCGCATGGGTGGCGCTGAACGGAATGGCCTCACAAGCGGGGGCATGGCCTCCCCCGGGCGCGGGAAGATGTCCAGCGGCACGACGCACAGCAGCCTTGGCCCCACGGGCCGCTGGTGGGACGATCACAAATTTGCGAAGTCTCTGGGCCTGAATGGCGACCAGCAGAAGCGGATGGACAACATCTTCCAGCAGAACCGCGACACGCTGCAGCAGCGCTACGACGCCTTTACCAAGGCGCAGGCCCGACTCGACGCTCTGAAGCAGAACGGCAATGCCTCAGAGACCGCGCTGTTCAGCGAGATCGATCGCGCGGCGCAGGCGCGTGCGGAGCTTGAGCAGGCCTACACGCACATGCAACTGCAACTGCGTGGCGAAATGACCGCGGATCAGATCGGGAAGCTCGACGAACGTCACTGAGGCTTAGATTGAATCGATTCATTCTGCACGGCTCGCGCCGTGCTTTTCTGTTTGCGCGCGAAGTCTACTGACACCATGCTGTCAGCAGCGTGTCAGTAGTTTGGCTCTGTGCGGTAACGACCGCCGAGGAGCAAGACCCATGAGCGATATCGAAACGAAGCCGTTGCCGAAGGGTGGCATCACCTGGTTTGAAGTCTCCACTGCAGACATCACGCGCGCGAAAACCTTCTACAACGCGGTGTTGCCGGAACCACTGATCGACGTCAGCCGCGATGAGGCGATGTTCATGTTTCCAATGCAGAATGGCGAAGTCACAGGGGCGCTGGTGCAGCGACCGGGCCGGGGTGCATCGGCTGACGGCACGCTCGTCTACCTGCACATCGGTGGAGCCCTGCGCGATGCCATGGCAAAGGTCGAGCCAGCAGGCGGATCGCTGGTGACAGGCGCCATGGTCGTGCCCAATGTTGGCGGCACGTTCTGCGTCATTGCTGACACGGAAGGCAATCACATCGGCCTCCATGCCTCCCACTAAACCGCGGCAATGGCAGTAGGATGGCAGCAGCATGAGACGCGCAGACCGGCTCTTTCGAATCGTCAGCCTGCTGCGTTCCGGCCGCATGTTGACCGGTGCGCAACTGGCGGAGCGCCTGCAGATCTCGCCGCGCACGCTTTACCGCGATGTGGCAGATCTGCAGCGTACCGGCACGCCCATCATCGGCGAGGCGGGTGTCGGCTACACCCTGCGCAAAGACGATCATCTGCCTCCCATGCACTTCACGCCGGAAGAACTGACAGCGCTGGTGCTGGGTGCGCGTATGGCGGGTGCGTGGGGCAGTGAGTCGACACAGATCGCGGCCAATGATGCGCTTCTGAAGATCGAGGCAGCGCTGCCAGCCGAGCATCGCAGTCGTGTCGATCGTGTGTTGCTTTTCGCGCCACCCTTCCCGCACCCAGCACGCACACGCAAGCTGCTGGATCGATTGCATAATGCCTGCGCGGAGAACTACGTGCTCCGCTTCGGCTATGCCGACGAGGCAGGTCGTGAGACAGAACGAGCCGTTCATCCACTGGGCCTGTTCTTCTGGGGCAACCGATGGACGCTGGTCGCGTGGTGCCGCCGGCGCGATGACTTCCGGCACTTTCGGCTGGATCGAATGCGAGAAGTTGCGGTCAGCGACGAGGTCTTTGCCAGCAGGCGCGGCCAGCGGTTGGAAGACTTCATTCGTAAGGTGCGGAGCGAGAAACCGACGGCAACTGCATGAAACGAAAATGCGAGACATCCCTTTGGCGTCCGGCAGACTCGTACCACTATCGCGATCGGCAGTGCTTGTCGAGCGAACTTCTTCTGAGGGTACGAAAATGCTTCTAGTACTGCTGATCGTTCTGTTGCTCGTATTTGGTGGTGGCGGCTATTACATGGGACCCGGTGTCGGCTACTACGGCGGCGGCGGTCTGAGCCTGATCGTGCTACTTGTCATCCTTTGGCTGCTCTTCGGTCGCGGCAGCAGCATCTAGCCCTGACGTCTTCGAATCGCCTCGCGTCTTCCGATGGAAGCGCGAGGCATTCGTGCGTTTGGAGATGCCTCGCGAAATTTCTACTGTTCCTGCGGCAGACTTTCCTTGATGTTCTCCGCGACTTCATCGATCGGCGTTTCGCGCGCCAGTGCTGCCAGGTCACGGTCGCGAGTGACATGCTCCATGCCGTGGTGCGCTGCGATCTTTCGGCTCACCTGTAGGACCGCGGTGACTTCCTTCTCCGTCAGCAGCAGCACCTGCAGAATCAGGTGATCGCGCTCATCGGACCGGCGGCTGGTCCGTGACTGACGCATGAGGATGAAGCTGGCCAGCAGAATCGCCTCGATCGCCACAAGCGTGTCCAGCATGGGATACGGGTAAGGATCGAAGCGCCAATGCCGTAGCGCGGGCAAGGAGTTCAACAGGAACCACGCAGCAAAGCCTGCGAGATGCAGCGCAACAAAGCGCAGACTGCCTGCAAAAGCTGCGATGGCATCGCCAGCGCGTTCCGTAGCGGTGCGGTTTTCGAAGAAGTCCTGCTCCTGCTTCGCGATCAGGTCGATATGTTCCTGTACGTGCTGCCTCGCCATGCAGATGAGTCCTCTGATGTGGTTGGATGCACACCGTGACTCCTCCCGCCGTGTGGCCCGCAGCCGCCAGTTAGCTGGCGGGGTAATACATCACAGCGCGAATCGACGTTGCGATAAGTCCGTCGGGTCCGTCGTGCATCGAATGAACTATGACAATTGCAGTAAAGGGAAGTAAGCGACCGCGTGTCTCACCGTTGGCGGCGCTGGAGCAGCAGGTCGTGGCGCTGGATGCGGCGATGCTGGTGGCGGTAACGGCTACGGAAGTGGGCGCAGTCCACAAGCTGCGCACGACCACACGACGGGTCGAGGCGCAGATGCGCCTTTTGGAGTTGATGGCGACGGGAAGTAAGCGACTGCGACTGCCGGACTACGCGGCAGAGGCGAAGGCCGTTCGCAGCCGGCTCAGGAAGGTTCGTCGCGCAGCGGGTGTGGTGCGCGACCTGGACGTCCAGACCACCATCATCCGCATGGATGCGCCGCTGAAGTCGACAGTTCACAAGGGATCGCCGGGAGACACCATGCGCCGGCAGGCAAAGCAGTTGCGCAAGCATCTGGATGAAGCGCGCGAGCACGAGGCTCAGAAGCTGCAGATCATTTTGCAGGCCGAAGAGCACAAGCTTGCAGCGAATCTGCGCGCACTGGAGAAGGTCCTGAAGCCTGCGGAGTCGTCGACGGCACCTCCGACGGCGCTTTCGTCGCACGTGCAGCATTGGTTCGCGCTGCAGACGGCCCTGTTGCTGAAGCGGGCGAAGAAGAAGGGCGAGACAGCCAAAGACTCATTGCGCATAGCGATTGAAGGGCTGGATGAAGATGGTCTGCACGCCGTCCGCAAAGCCGCGAAGCTTTGCCGCTACATGGCAGAGAGCGCGCCGGAAGGGACCGCGGTGCGTGGGCTGGCAGAACGCTTCGAGAGCATGCAGGAGGCCGGCGGTCGTTGGCACGACTGGCTGCTGCTGGAACAGCTTGCCCATCACTTCCACGGCAAGGGCGCGGAACTGACCGAGCGCTATGCGAAGCATCGGGACTCGGCCTTGGCGGACTACCACCTGCGGTTATCGGAGTTGCTGCCGACCGTAGCGGAGTAACTCTTTGCAACAAAGGAAAAGCGCGGGCAAAGGTGAAGACCTTCGACCGCGCTTTCTTTTTTTGGGGCGCTGAGTTACTTCTGCGGAGGCGCGGTCGAATCGGGCTTCTTCGCATCCGGCGCCGTGTCGTTCGGAATCTCCTGGCCGTTGTAGAAGATGCGCGACGTCGAACGGAAGCGGCGATAGTCCGTGTACTTGACCGTGTTACGCATGTGGATGTCGCTGGCCGGGCCGTTCCGGCTGCTGGCCGCAAAGTGTACCGTACCATCCGCGCGCGTGTAGGTCGGGAACCAGTTCACGGTGTCGACCTGCTCGTAATAGGTGGTGAACGGGATGGAGAAGTGACCGTTCTTCAGGTCATCCGGCGTGTTCTTGCCGTTGATCATCACGATCTCCAGATCCTTCTGGTCGACCCACACCTTGCCTTCGAAGAAGCGGTGCTTCAGGTCGGCGTGCAGCGGCGTGGCCTGGAAGACGTAGGTATCCAGCTCGTCCACGCGCTGCTTCCCCAGGTACTTCACGTCATAGTTGGGCAGATCTTCCGTGGTCAGCACCAGGGGGATGCGCAGGCGCAGATCCTCGAAGTCGTACTGGTCGATGATGACGCGCTCCATGGTGTTCTGTGGCGCGAAGACGACGGTTTCGTTGCGGGTGCCGTCGCGGTTGAAGCCGACGTCGGTGATCTGGCGGTACTCACCGTCCGGCTTGCCGTTGTCATCATTGATGGTCTGCATGACGACTGTCTGGCGGAAGGTGTAGTTCTCACGTGCCTTCGCAAAGGCAGATTCGTGCTTGCCCATCTCCGTGACGATCTGCTCCGGCGTCTTTCCGTCTGGCTGCGACGGGTCGAGCTTCCCAAGGCCATCCTGCGCCATGGCCGGCAGCGCCGCCATCATCACCAAAACCAGGCCAAACACGACACGCCGCATGCACACCTCTCCCCCGCAGTTAGACGCAGATTGTGGCGCGTTGGCGCAGCGCACGGCATCGTGTAACGTGGATACGTTTCAGCGTGGCATATTGCCGCCGGAGTGAAAGACATGGGTATGCAGGATAGCGTCAATCGGCGTGAGTTTTTTCGGCGCGCGGGCGCCGCGGGCGTGATGGGAGCAGCAATGCCGGAACTGATGGCTTACGCAGGCGGTTTCGACCAGACCAACATCACGCATGAGGTCATTGCACCGGGGCCGGAGATCAAACCGACCGACACGGTGAACTTCGCCGTCTGCGGCATGAGCCATGACCACATCTACGGCATGACGGACAGCATCATCCGTGGCGGCGGCAAGCTGGTCGCCTGGTATGGCACCGAGCCGATCAAGGTTGAGAAGTTCCGCAAGCGTTACCCCAACGCAAAGCAGGTGATGAGCGAAGAGGCGATCCTGGATGACAAGAACATCCAGCTTGTCCTGAGCTCAACCATTGCGAATGAGCGTGCGCCGCTGGGTGTGCGCGCCATGAAGCGCGGCAAGGACTTTCTGAGCGATAAGCCGGGCGCCACGACGCTGGAGCAGGTTGAGGCAATCCGCAAGACGATCGCAGAGACGGGCCGCATCTACGGCATCCTGTACAGTGAACGGCTCGAAGTGAAGGCTGCCGTGAAGGCAGGCGAACTGGTGCACTCCGGCGCGATCGGTCGTGTGATCCAGACCATCAACATCGCCCCGCACCAGATTGTGCAGGGTGGCGGTAATGGCGGTGGTGCGGATCCGCGTCCGGATTGGTTCTACGTGCCGGAGCAGTATGGCGGCATCCTCTGCGACATTGGTTCACACCAGGTGGATCAATTCCTGTACTACACGGGCAGCAAGTCAGCAGAGATCGTCGAGTCGCAGATCTCGAATGTTGGCCATCCCGACCATCCGAAGTTCCAGGACTTCGGCGACATGGTGTTGCGCGGCGATCGTGGCTTTGGCTATGTGCGGCTTGACTGGTTTACGCCGGATGGTCTTGGCACGTGGGGTGACGGACGCTTGTTCATCCTTGGCACCAAGGGCTACATTGAAGCGCGCAAGTACACGAATGTCGGCGTGAACAAGACCGGGAACAACCTCTTCCTTGTCGACGGCAAGCAGCAGCGCTATATCGATTGCAACAATGTCGATCTGCCCTTCGGCCGCCAGTTCGTCTCAGACATCGTGCATCGCACGCATACCGCTCAGGACCAGGTACAAACGTTGCTCGCAGCCGAACTCGTCATCGAGGCACAGATGAAGGCTAAGTGGGTCAAGCTGGACGAAGCGTAAGTCGGATCGTAAGGAGACTAGCTCATGTTGAATCATCCGTTGTCGCGCCGCTCTGCTCTGAAGACGATGCTGATGGCATCCGCAGCTGCAGCGGCGCCGCGCTTCTCGTTCGGTTATGCGTTGAAGCCGTCGCCCATTCGCCTGGGCATTGCAAGCTACACCTTCCGTAACTTCAAACCGCCTCAGTTGATTGACTACATGCACCAGCTGAAGACGCCGTATCTGAACCTGAAGGATGTGCACCTGCCCATGACGCCGCCGGATGCTGCGCCGAAGCAGGCGGCGGAGTACCGGGCTGCGGGCCTTACCCTCACGGCCGCTGGTACCATCTACTTCCCGAAGGATGAGGACGAGGACATTCGTCAGAAGTTTGAGTACGTGAAGTCGGCGGGCATTCCAATGATCGTCGGATCGCCTTCGCACGAGGCGCTAGGCCGCGTGGAGAGCTTCGTGAAGAAGTACGACATCAAGCTGGCCATCCACAATCACGGCCCCGAGGATAAGGAGTGGCCTTCGCCGCACGACATCCTGAAGCTGATCGGGAAGATGGACAAGCGGATGGGCTGCTGTGTGGATGTGGGCCACGCGATGCGCGCGGGCGACGACATTCCGGCGACGCTGCGTGAGGTGGGGCCGCGCCTGCTGGCGATGCACATCAAGGATCTTGCCGATCCTAAGAGTAAGGAGAGCCAGGTCGCCGTGGGCGAGGGTGTTATGCCTGTCCGCAAGATCTTCGAGACGCTGGTCGAACTCAAGTATCCGGGTGTGGTTGACCTGGAGTATGAGATTCACGGTGACGATCCGATGCCGGGCGTGATGAAGAGCTTTGCGTCGATGCGTAAGACGCTGGCGGAGATGGGTTACAGCGCCTAGCATCCTTTCGAAAGACTTAGCAGTGATTGCAACTGGTGCGTGCGCAGCCGAATGAGCTGCGCACGCACTGTTGTTTGTGGCAGGTCCGGGTACGCGGCGCGGGAGAAGCTGACCCAGGCATCCGCTAGCTTGAGCCATGCACGCTCTGTGTCGCGGATGCCCTCGGGCTTGATGGTGCCGAACTCCCAGCTCTTGGCTGGCGCATGTTGCAATTGCTGGTAGGTGGCGTTCAGCTTCGTGTCGAGCTTTGCGAGTTCTGCTGCGGATGTCGCCGGGACGTCGCGTTTGTGGAAGCGTTGCAAGTTGATCAGGAACTGATCGGACAGTTTGTCTTCCTCCTGCTGCGCGAACATGCCTCTTGCCGTGCCCGAGAGATCGATCTCGTTGCGGGTTCGGCTTTGTTCGAAGGCCTGTTCTGCTTTCTGCAGGCTTGGAAGCAGCAGCTTAGCCGCAGCGGGCAGTGTGGAGACTTCAACTGCAATTTTGCGATCGCGAGCGGTCTTTACCTTGTCCGAGGTCACTGCCTGGCAGGCGCCCATGCTGAGTCCGCTGGTGATGTCGTCGCATAGGTCGAAGTTGCCGCTGTCGGCGTGAGTGGTGCGCAAGTACTCGATGTGGCCAATGCGGGAGGCCTGTTCCGCCGGGGCGGCCCAGTCGTTTTCGCAGGCGAAGCGGATTGCGAGATCGTAGTTGCGTTCGACGCCTCGACCGTTGGCGTAGAGCATGGTCAATACGCCCGGCCCATAAAACATATCGCCGACGGTTGGGCGTGGATGGGCGCGTTGCCACCAGCCGCATTGCAAGGCTGCGGCATAGTTCGGCTTGCCGCCCGGGCCATAGTACAGCGCCTGTTCGTCGCAGGATGGCAGTTGGCTGGCGGAGAGGGGACCTGCAGGAGGCTCGATGAGCAAAGGCGTTGCCTGTGCGGACTTGCAAACGGCCTTCCAGTTTTCGTCGGACCGGTCCGTCTGGTCCTGCGCCTGCAGGTGGGCGGCGGTGCAAAGAGAAACGGCGGCAAGAGTAAGAATGCTGAGTCTCATGCCGCCGATCCTATCTGTGATGTTGCGTTCGTACAAATGCTGGTTTAGGTGAGCTTTGGCTCCCAGCCCTTCTCGTAAAGGCGTCCGCGCAGTGCGGTTGCCGCGGGGTCGTTGACGAAGGTACCGTTCTCGGGATGCACCTTCAGGTCGCGCTTCAGTTCGTAGGCGATGTTGGACATCAGCAGGATGGCGACCGACTTCGATGCGTCATCGATCGGTGAGTCCAGCTTGGTGCCTGGCGTCTTGATGGCGTCGAGGAGGTTGGCGAAGTGCAGATCCGTCATGGAGTCAGCACCGACTGTGTCACTGCTCGAGGTCTTACCTTCCTTCGGGATTTTATATTCCTTGACCATCTTGCCCTTCAGGTCATGGATCTCGTAGCCGTCGCGATCGATGATGACGGCGCCAGTAGTGCCGTAGACGGCCAGACCGCGCTCGCGGTTGTAGATGGGCATGTCGTTGCAGCAGCGGCCCTCCCACTCGATGAGCTTGCCGTCGTACTCGAAGCTGGTGTTCAGCGTGTCGTAGAACTCCCAGTCGTCCTTGAAGTGGTAGCGGCCACCCGAAGCGGTGACGCGGCTGGGATAGCCGGGCACTTCGAGAGCCCAGCGGCAGACGTCGACTTCATGCGTGCCGTTATTTAGCGTCTCGCCGGTGCCGTAGATCTTCAGCCAGTGCCAGTTATAGGGATGTACGTTGTCTTTGTAAGCGCGGCGTGGCGCGGGCCCCTGCCACAGATCCCAATTGAGCGTGGCGGGCGTGGGAGCGAGCTTGCCTGTTCCCATGGTGCCGCGATTGTTGGTGTACCAGGCCTTCGCGTAGTATGCGCGACCAATGAGGCCACTGTGGATCTGGCCCACGATCTCCTTGGTGTGCGGTGACGAGCGCTGTTGATTGCCCATCTGCAGAACCTTGCCGTACTTCTTCTGCGCAGCGACGATCAGCTCTGCCTCATGCAGGTTGTGGCTGCAGGGCTTTTCGACATAGACATCCTTGCCCGCCTGCATGCCCATGATGGCCATGGGCGTGTGCCAGAAGTCCGGGGTGGCAATGGTGATCACGTCGACGTCCTTGTTCTCAAGGACCTTGCGGAAGTCGCCTTCGGTCTTGGGCGCGGTGCCCATCTGCTTTTCGGTGGAGGCAGCGAACTTTGCCAGGATGGTCGAATCGACGTCGACCACATGCGTGATGGCCGCAGCATTGCGATTGGCGCGAAGGCTGCTGAGGTGTGCGTAGGCGCGGCTGTTGAGGCCGATGACGGCGCAGTGCACGCGCTCGTTGGAGCCCATTACCCGGGCGTAGCTCTTTGCGGTCGTGCTCATGGCCAGGCCTGCGGCAGATGCAGCAATGGTCTTGGAAAATTCGCGGCGCGTCAGCATGTATATCTCCTTGCGGTGGCAATTCTAAACACTCCGCGCGAATGCTGGCTTGCATGGCGCGAGTAATCTTATGTTCATGCCGTTCGCCAAGCGCAAGTCGAAGGAACCACTGACTGAACTGGAGTTGTTCGACTACGCCTGTAAGTCGCTGGGCGCGCGCATGCAGTCTGTGCGTGACCTGCGCCGCAAGATGAAGGACCGCGTCGCGCCGGGAGACGAGGGCGAGGCGATGATGGACCGCATCCTGGAGAAGCTGAAGGAGATGCGCTATCTCAGCGATGAGCGCTTCGCGGCTGACTTCACGAGACTGCGGCAGGAAAACCGGAGCCTGGGACGACGGCGAGTCCAGCAGGATCTGCAGCAGAAGGGCATCGCCGGCGATCTCATCTCGTCCGCACTCTCTGAGGCGTACGACGGCGTGGATGAACTCATGCTGGTCCGCACGCACATGGAGCGCAAGCGCATTCCGCCACCGACGGACGACAAGAGCACCGCGCGCGTGCTGCGCCGGCTGACTTCCGCTGGTTTCTCATCCAAGTCAATCGTTACAGTGCTGCGGTCGTTGAAGGCGGGGGAGACCGCGCTGGATCGTGCCGAGGCTGAGAGCAGCGACGACTAACGCGCATCCGCCGCATCCAACGAGGGTGCTTCCTTCTCCGATTCCCGCACCGACGACCGTCATTGCCATTGACTGGTCCGGCCGTATCGACATCGCCGGGCAGCGTCGCCACATTGTTGCGGCGGTGTGGCAGCAGGGCAAGGTGCGCGTTGAGAACGGTCGCACGCGGGACGAGGTTGGCGAGTGGCTGATCGCGCTCGCGAAAAAGGATCCGGCGCTCGTCGTTGGTTTCGATTTCTGCTTCAGCTTTCCCGCGTGGTTTTTACACGAAGTCGGCGCAAAGTCTGCACCGCAGTTTTGGCAGACAGTCGCGGAGCACGGCGAGCGGTGGCTGTCACGCGAGAGCGAGGATCGTCGCTTCTGGGGCAAGCCACATAAGCGTCCTGCGGAGTTCAGCGGACCGATGCTGCATCGAATGCTGCGTGCAACGGACATCGACTGCAAGCTGATTGCGCACATTCCTGAGGAAGAGCGCGCGCTGCGCGTGAAGGGCATTACGCCCAAGTCGGTCTTTCAGATCGGCGGCTCGGGTTCCGTGGGCACGGCATCTCTGCGTGGCATGAAGACGCTGCAGCGGCTGCACAGTGCGGGCTTTCTTGCGTGGCCCTTCGACAGGCCGAAGCCAGGCAAACCTCTTATGGTCGAGATGTATTCGCGGCTGAATACCGGCCCGGTGCACAAGTCCAACCCCGAGAAGCGTGCGGCTTACCTGCAGCAGAAGCGCCGCACGGATCCCGCCTATGCGGCGTTGAGCCGCACCGCGATGGCGAAGGCGCGGGATGGCGAGGATGCTTTTGACGCCTTGGTCAGCTGCATGGTGATGGCGCAGCATCGCGATGGATTTTACCGGCTGCCGGATCCACGTGATCCTGCCTACGCGTTGGAGGGGTGGACCTGGGCTCCGCCCGCCTGACGTGTCCCGCTACCAAAGCCCCGGGAGCGGCTGAGCTGCTTCTCGCGGTACAACATGATGTCGCTGGCATGCAGCAGATCTTCCACGGTCATCTTTGTGCCGCGCTGCGTTACCTGGCCCACACTGACTGAGACGGAGAAACTCTCTCCGCCCATCGTCTGCAACCTCAGGGCGGCGATGGCAGCTCGGATACGCGCTACAACCAGCCCGGCGGAGGCCTCATCAGCGCCCGGCAGCAGGACAAAAAACTCGTCGCCACCCAGGCGCGTTGCGATGTCGGACGCCCGCAGGCTTGCCTGCAGAGCCCCAGCGACCGCACTCAGGGATGAGTCGCCGGCGGCGTGCCCCAGTTCGTCGTTGATGACCTTGAAGCGATCGACGTCCAGCATTATCGCGGAGCAGGGCAGTCCTCTGCGGGCCGCCCGCTGAATTTCATGGATAGCAGTCACTTCCAGGATTCGCCGATTGTAGAGCCCGGTTAACGGGTCCGTCATGGCGCTCTGTTCCAACTCCGCGTGGACCCGCAGGCTGTCCATCCACAGGTAGCAGAGCGCCAGGCCTGCGATGGTGATCACGCCGATCCAGGAAAGCAGAACATCGGCGTTGCGTCGCTGCACGACCATCGACATTCGTGCAAGGGCAAAGAAGGAGTGCAGCCCCAGCAGCAGTGCCATGCTGCGCATCGCTGGTTGAATGACGCGCTCACGGACCCGCAGCAGCGCGACGATCAGTGCCAGGTGCATCAGCACAATCACGGCGCCCGCTTCCATCACACGCAGAAACAGGTTCGGCTGCCAGTAGGTGTAGTAGGTGAAGTTCGCGACGGTAGCGAAGTTCAGTGCAAGCAGGTACGTCCAGGTCCGGCTCCGCTGGCGCGTGGTTGCGCACACGGCGTAGTTCGCGAGAACACCGAAGAGCAGGAAGAAGAAGTTTCCAAGGACGATCGCGAAGAAAGGCGGAATGACATCCCGTTCCGATTGCAGCGCAAGTCCCAGGCCCGAGCAAAGGTAAGCGGCGGCAAACCATACGGATCCCTTGTCGCGTTTCTGGCCGCGTTGACGGTGAAAAGCGAGCAGAATCACGCCGCCCAGAAAGAGCAACAGGCCGGCCTGCATTGAAAAAAGGGTTCGACGGTCCATACGTTCGGCTGCCTGTCCTGCGTCGGACGGTTAAGAAACAAAATATCAGCCGGTACCATCCTGAGCGACTAGTGGGCCGAAGTAATAACACTCTGACGGTCCTGCCGGGTCAGCCAGGAATCGGATCCATGGTTCCCGCGCATCGCTCTCGCTTGTTTTTCCTGGTACAGCAGGACATCGCTGGCGTGCATCAGGTTGGGGAGGGTCGTGGTGGCGCCGCGTAGCGTCGCTGAGCCGATGCTCACAGTCAAGATATAAGGTTCGCCCCATGGTGTTTGCAGCGCAAGCGCGGCAAGCGCCATTCGGACCTGCGATTCCACGATGCCTGCTGCGTGTTCATCCGCCCCAGGCAGCAGGGCAAGAAACTCATCGCCGCCAATGCGCATGCTTATGGGGCAAACGCTCCGCAGAATGCCGCTGATGGCGCGCAGCGCGGCGTCGCCAGCACCATGGCCCTGGGTATCGTTGATCTCCTTGAAGTTGTCCACGTCCAACATCAGTGCGGACGATGGCTGGCCGGCCGCCGTCGCCAGGCGTAACTCGGAGACACCAACAGCGTCCAGCGCACGACGGTTATAGAGCCCCGTCAATGGATCGGACATGGCCGTGCGCTCCATGCTTTCGTGCTTCCGAAGGCTGTCCATCCAGGCGGGACACAGGGCGACGCCGCCGATGGTGAGTATATTCATGCCGCTGAACCAGAGCTGCGTGCCGGTATAGCGCCACACGATCAACCGTGCAGCATTCACCGCGATATGCAATGCAAACAGCCACGCCATGGTCTTGACTGCGGGCTGAATCACCTCTTCCTCTGACCGCAGCACCAGCAAGATGAGCCAGCCGTACATCGCCGCGGTCACGATGCCGGCCGCCCAGCTCCGCAGCATCCAGCTCGGATGCACGAAGGTGAAGAAGGAGAAGGCAGCGACTGTCACAACGTCCAGCGCAAGCAGAGTGATCCATGCTCGACTGCGTGGCTGACCGGTCGCCTCAGAGAGTGCGCGACAGGCAAGGCCTGGAAATGCGAGCAGCAGGACGTTGCCCAAAACGATCGTCAGTCGAGGATGTGGCGTCTGTTCCAGGGCCAGCAGGGCAAGTGCGACGCCGTTGGTCAGGTAAGCCGCCACCAGCCACGGCGCGCTTCGATCGCCACGCTGCCGACGATAGTCCCGAAACGCGAGCAGGATCACACCGCTCAACAAGATGAGCAGAGCCGCTTGCATCACGAAAACTGTCCTGTGCTCCAACAATGGAGGGTCCTTGTCAGAAAGAGAAATGATTCGGCGAAGAACTATCTATCAAACTCTACTAAGGCGCGGTGCACTGCAATGGCACTTTCGTTGTTATCCAACTGGATTCAAAGGGTGGCGAGCAACTTCGTGTGTTGATCTTCAAGCGTCGATAGGCTGTGGAACAGACCCTACTTGCCTTATCGACTCGAAGTGGAATCGAATCACTATGAGAACGCCCATGGATCTGAGTGACATCCCGCACGCCACAGGGATGCCTCCACACGCGCCGCTGCAGCAGCCAACAGCAGCAAGGCGGGTCAGGGCATCGCAGATGGACAGTGAGCCGCGCTGCTAGACTTTATAGGCCATGCGCCACTTAACTGGAAGCCAGATTCGCGAAGATTTTCTGCGGTTTTTTGAGGAGAAGGGACACCGCCGTGTCCACTCGTCATCGCTCGTCCCTCACAACGATCCAACGCTGCTGTTCGCCAACGCCGGCATGAACCAGTTCAAGGACGTCTTCCTGGGAGCGGAGCAGCGTGCCTATAACCGCGCCACCACCTCGCAGAAGTGCGTCCGCGCGGGCGGCAAGCACAACGATCTGGAAAACGTTGGCTTCACCCGTCGCCACCACACCTTCTTCGAGATGCTGGGAAACTTCAGCTTTGGCGATTACTTCAAGCAGGATGCCATCGCCTTCGCGTGGGAATTGCTGACGTCGCCGGACTGGTTCGGGATCGACAAGGATCGGCTTTACGTCACCATCTTCGAAGGCGACGCGCAGACCCCGCGCGACGACGAGGCCGAGCAGTACTGGCTGGCCGCGGGCGTGCCGAAGGATCGCATCTACGAATTGGGTGCGAAGGACAACTTCTGGCAGATGGGCGAGACCGGCCCCTGCGGCCCGTGCTCCGAGATCTACTTCGATCTGGGCCTTGAGGCGAGCGAGACCGGCGAAGACAAGCCCTTCGGCGAAGACGACCAGCGCTACATGGAGATCTGGAACCTCGTCTTCATGCAATTTGACCGGCAGGTAAGTGCGGGTGGCGCGGTGGAGTTGCTGCCGCTGCCGAAGCCCAGCATCGACACCGGCATGGGCCTGGAGCGTATTGCCTGCGTACTGCAGGGCAAGCTGTCGAACTACCAGAGCGATCTGTTCGTGCCGCTGATCGCGAAGGCGATCGAGTTGACCGGCTTCCAGGCGCTCACCGCCGAAGAGGGTGCGGTTGTCGATCTGAAGGGGGCGGCCAGCCTGCGCATCATTGCTGACCATGCACGCGCCGCGACCTTCCTGATCGCCGATGGTGTTGTTCCGGGGAACGGTCAGCGGGAGTATGTTCTGCGCAAGATCATCCGTCGCGGCATCCGTCATGGACGTCTGCTTGGGCAGGAACAGCCCTTCATGCACCAGATGGTCTACGCCGTTCGCGATGAGATGCAGGTTGCATATCCCGAGCTCGCGGATGTTGCGGATCGCGTTGCGAAGGTTGTGCTGCAGGAAGAGCAGCAGTTCGCTCGGACGCTGCAGCTTGGTCTCGTTCGCATGACCAACGAAGTCCTGCAGGATGGCGCCCAGGCGTTCTCGTTGTACGAGACCTTCGGTATGCCGCTGGACTTCATGACGGACGCGGCCCGCGATGCGGGCGTTGAGTTCGACATGGTCGGCTTTGAGCGTGCCAAGGAAGAGGAGCAGGCTCGTGCCCGTTCGTCGTGGAAAGGCGGCTCGCAGAAGACAGCGAGCCCCGTCTATCGCGAGCTTGAGAAGACACAGTTCCTCGGGTACGGCGGGCTGCGTGCGGATGATGCGGTTGTTCTCGCACTTGTGAAGAACGGCGAAGGCGTGAATGTGCTGATGCCGGGCGATGAGGGCGAGGTCGTGCTCGATCGCACCAGCTTCTACGCGGACTCGGGCGGCCAGGTGGGCGATACCGGCTGGCTGTATCCGACCGACCACACCGGCGCGCTGGCTGACGTGCATGGCTGCACGAAGCCGGTGCAGGGCGTCTTCGCGCACAAGGTCACGGTACGCCGTCCCATCGCTGTCGGCGACACGCTGGACGCTGTAGTGGATGGCACCGAACGCGCTGCGACCATCCGGAATCACACCGGGACGCACCTGTTGCATGCCGCGCTGCGCGAGGTGCTGGGCACGCATGTGAAGCAGGCGGGATCGTTGAACAATCGTTCGCGCCTCCGCTTCGACTTCTCGCACTTCACGCAGGTCGCGGATGAAGAGCTGCAAGACATCGAGGACATCATCAACCGCGAGGTCATGGGCAACACGAAGGTCGAGACCTTTGTAGATGTGCCCATTGACGTGGCAGTGAATGAGTTCAAGGCAACCGCTCTCTTCGGTGAGAAGTACGGGGACAAGGTTCGCGTCGTGAAGATCGGCGACTTCTCCACAGAACTTTGCGGCGGTATCCACACCGGCGCTACGGGCGAGATTGGTCTCATCAAGCTGACCGGTGAATCGTCGGTGTCGAGCGGCATCCGGCGTGTTGAGGCCGTAAGCGGTACCGGCTCGCTCGCGGAGTTCCGTCGTGACTTCGATCTTGCCAAGGTTGCCGGTACGCTGATCGGTGGCAGCACGGAGTATCCGGCAGTCGCATTGCAGGCGAAGCTGAATGCGCAGGATGAAGAACTCAAGAAGCTGCGCCGCGAGCTGGACCAGGCCCGCATGAAGTCGGCTTCCGCAGCCAGCGAGAACGCTGCCGAGTCGGCCGTCGAAGTGAAGGGCATCAAGGTGCTTGCGCAGAAGGTCATCGGTCTTGATCGCAACCAGATGCGCACGCTCGCGGACACGCTGCGTAGCCGCCTCGGTTCTGGTGTCGTTGTGCTGGGCGCGGCCACGGAAGATGGCAAGGTTGCACTGATCGCCGCAGTCACCAAGGATCTTGTGGGTACGGTGCAGGCAGGCAAGATCGTTGGTGCGCTCGCAGTGAAGGTCGGCGGTAAGGGCGGTGGACGACCAGACCTCGCAGAGGCAGGCGGCACCGATCCTTCACAACTTGATGCAGCCCTCGCAAGCGCCGGTGCTACAGTGGGAGACCTAATCGGCTAGGACCCTTTCGGAGAGATGACGTGGACGATCGGAAGTCACTGGTAACGACGGCACTTGCGCTTGGTGGCACTCTGGGTGTCAGCCTCGTCATTGCCGGTTGGGTCATGGGTTCGCAGATTAAGGCGACCAAGCTCAGTGATCGCTACGTCACCGTGAAGGGCCTCGTCGAACGCACGGTGAAGTCTGATACCGGCATCTGGAATGTGGCCTTC
The DNA here is from genome assembly GCF_900105625.1 of Terriglobus roseus. Classification (NCBI taxonomy): domain Bacteria; kingdom Pseudomonadati; phylum Acidobacteriota; class Terriglobia; order Terriglobales; family Acidobacteriaceae; genus Terriglobus; species Terriglobus roseus. The sequence continues at coordinate 1,889,568 of NZ_FNSD01000001.1, read as the reverse complement.
AAGGAGGCCGGAAACGATCTTCCGCCGGTCTTCGCGAAGAGCCAGGCCGACAAGCAGGCGATTGTCGACTTCTTCGCGAAGCAAGGCTTCTCAGGCAGCGAAGTCTCCGTCGGCCAGATCCAGGTCACAGACACGCAGGCGAACGAGTATGGCGGCAACCAGGCGAGAAATCGCTACATCGTGCAGCAGACTGTCACGCTGACGACGCATGACGTCGACAAGCTGCAGCGCGCGGGCCAGAACACGGCAGACCTGGTGCAGGCCGGCATTGTGGTCGGCGGGAACCAGTTCGGCGGTGGATCCGGCATTTCCTACAGGTGGACGGGGCTGAACGCTTTGAAGCCAGACATGATCACGGAAGCCACGCGCAATGCGCGAGCATCGGCTGATCGGTTTGCCGCGGACTCGGGCAGCCACGTCGGCGCTATCCGCACGGCCAACCAGGGCGTCTTTTCCATCTCGGCTGCCGGGCCGGCTGCGAGCACTGGGAGCGGTGAAGAAGGTGGCGGTGGCCCATCTGCCGACTCCACCGTGATGAAGCAGGTCCGCGTCGTCACGACAGTCGACTACTACCTGCAGTAAACCGTCTACCAGCAGCGAGCCGATGACGCCCGGCAACCGCAGGCCACGCTGTCGGAGCAGCAGCCGAGCGGCACATCCTCGGGTGACAGTTCTGCAAAGCAGGCGCGGCATCGGGTTCGTTTCGGATGCAGAAGGCTCTCACTGACCTGGTGGCCGAGATGCTTCAGAGATTGCGGCATGTGCGGATGAAGCACCGTGTCTCCAACGCTGTGGCCGAAGTGGCGCAGCTTCTGCGGCAGCGGCGTTCCGCGTGGTTGCGAAGGCTGTGTGTGCTTGAAGAGTGACATGGGTACGTCCTCCGGGGCGTGACCGACACGTTGAGCATTGTTGTAACGCCGCTTTGTATCGACTGACCAGAGATTTTTGCTGCCCGCGACTACCAGCAGCAGCGCTCACTCAGCGCGCGCCAGCAACAGGCGTCCTTGTCTTCGCAGCACCCGCTTGCTGCCTCGTGCGGTAGCAACTCTGCGTGGCAGACATGGCACAGGGCCGTCGCCTCGCCCCACAGGCCGTGTCCGACGTGATCGCCCAACATGCCGGACTGCTCGTCGGTCGGCTCGTGGGTCTGGATGTGCATGGCTGCGTGATGGTCAGCGGTGGTCGTATGTCCAAAGAGGGAAGATGCTCGCCACATACCGCGCGCCCTCCATCGGCGCTGCGACTGCACTTGCGAGGATGTTCTATTCCCACCGAAGGAGTGTTGGCAAGTCAGCGTGGAGCGGTCTTGCAGAGCGGAATGTCTGCAGAACAGACACCTCGGAACCAAGAGGTTGAGCATCGGTCCAGCTGGGGATGGAACGGGTGCGCGCTAAGCCAGTTTGCCGCCGCGTGTCACGATGCTCAGGCGTTCCGTCGCGAGCGTTCGGCGTGCCTGCATGCGGGCGTGGGTCGCCCAGGGTCCCACCGGGTCCAGACGGACGTAGCAGAGCCAATGGCGCAGAGCTCGACGGCGTTCGCCGGTGCGTTCATAGGCCAGCGCCAGGTTGTAGTGCGCATCAGCATATTGCGGTACCAGCTGGATTGCGCGCGTATAGGCAGCGATGGCTTCCGGCAGACGACGTAGCTCGTCCAGCACATTGCCCAGGTCGAAGAAGGCCAGGGCGTAGTCCGGGTCAATCTCTGCTGCGGTGCGGTAGCGCTTCTCTGCCTCGGTGTAGCGGCGGTCGTTGTAAAGGATCGTTCCCAGATTGATGGAGGCGGGCGCGTGTCGCGGACACAACTCCAAGACCTGCAGGTAGAGCGCGGCGGCCTCGGCCAGTGTCTCCGGCTTCTCCTCAAGCTGCACGGCGCGCTGAAAGATCTCCTGCGCCTGTGCCTGATCGCGCAGAACCTGTTCGCGGGGAGGCTCGCGCTTCAGCAGGGAGAGTTCCCGGCGCGGGGGCGCGTCGAAGTCGAAAGCAAGCTGTTGCGTCAGCGGGTCCAGCAGGGCGCCACTGTGGCGGAAGACCAGCCGTGCGCCGCGGGAGACATGAGCGGCCTCACGCAAGGGGTCTTCCATGCCCGCGATGCGCTGCATGGCCTCGACCGAAGAGCGTATGGAACGGACGGAGAGGCGCTGCTCACGAAGGTCCCGCAGGCTGCGCATGCCGGCCAGGTCGCGGATGCTGAATTTGTTTGAGGCGGCAGGGATCAGACCGGCGCGCTGCCACGCCGCGATCTGCTTCTCAGGGACGCGCAGGATGCGCGCCGCGTCCTGCCGCGAGTAGAGGGAAACAGGCGCTGTCATTGCCGGCATCGTCTGTGCTCCTGGAGGCCTGCGCCGCGAGGGAAATCCCCGCGGGCTGCAACCATGTGCCGAGTATGATGCGGCGCCAGCCTGCTTGCAAGACGTTCATAAGCACAGAAAGCAGAATCTCGTGGATAACTTGTACCTGAATCGATACTTTTTGTTGTGCCAGAGTTACGAGCCGCGTTTTCCACGGTGCCTTGCCGCGCAGAGGCCGCGTCAATGGGAAGGATGTGGACTGGGAAGTGAAGCGGAAATCGGCTTGCTGTCGAGATTGCGCGCTGCGGGATGAACCGTTTGCGCTGCGATGGTGCAAGGCCTGAATGGAGCCGACGAACGGACTTGAACCGTTGACCTGCTGATTACGAATCAGCTGCTCTACCAACTGAGCTACGTCGGCCTCGAGGTTGATTCTAACTGGCGTTGGCCGAGGTTGCAAAAGTGGTGGCGACGATGCTGGCTGGGCACCACAAGTGCTACTTCTAAGCGGCGAGTTTTCCTCAGCTTCATGAGCATGTGAGGCACTGCGAATCCCATCGATGCCAACACGATCCAGGCCTTGAAACGTGAGACTTCAGGCGCCCGTTTGTCCAGAGGACGCTCGACTCCAAATACGAAAAAGCCACCCGCGAAACGGGTGGCCTTTTCTTCAGGGAGAATAGTCCGGACGGAGGCAAAGCCATCTGAACTTTCTGGCGAAAGTCTATGGCTCACCCTCGGGCAGTGTCAAGAATAATCGCAAATCCTTGCAAATGAGCAACTTGTACAAGCGTTAGAGTGTTGCCCACGGGTATTTATTTCGCTTTATATTCGCTTTACCATTAGGGGGCTGAGTCACTGCAACTTGCGATTTGCGGGGCCTCGAAGTCCCAGGCTGATGACTTCAATGTCATTCATCGTGGAGAGTGGTTTGCCACGCGCCTTACGGATCGCCGCTCGTCCTCCACCGAAGACGATGCCCAGCGCCAGTGCCGCTCCGACCATCACGATGACGAAGATCATGATCTGCACCATGACGCTCGCGGCTTGGGAGACCTTGAACTGCTCCATGTAGCCTTCCGGCTTGTTCCAGCTGATGTTCGCCTCGTACTTGATACCGCCGACCATGCGCGAAGCCTGGCGTGCTGTGAAGCCGCCGGCTGCAATTGCGACGATGGGGCCGGACCGGGCAGACTTTGGATCGCCTGTGAGGAACGAAGCGGGCAGTGACTTGTCGTCGATGGCCTTTTCGATCGCGCGCAGGCGGTCTCCTGCAATGGTTGGCGTCGGATAGAAGATCATGGTCAGCAGACCATTGCCGGACTTGCCGCCGTGATAGCGCGCGGTGATGATTTCCGGGCTCTTGCTGAAGTCGATGACGTTCGCCGGCAGGCTGCCTCCCTCGGCCGCATAGGTCAGCGCTCCAACGGCGTAGCGCAGGCTTTCCTTCTCCAGGCCATCCTGTGGCAGGCGCGAAGGCAGCAGCGGGTGTGCGCCCTTTGCTCCCCTGGGCTTGGGCAACATACCGACAAGCTCGTTGAAGCTGCTGGCGGAGATCGCCTTGTTGCCCGCGGGAGCGATCTGCACCAGTGTGTCGCCCTGCCAGAAGATCATGGTGCCGGAAGAGATGGAGCAGTCGACACCCAGGCTGTTGCCGCCGGCGCAGCGATGCATCTCTGGCGTGCGCAGGAGGGTGTAAGCGCTATAGGCTCCTGTCGCATCGGCAAACTCGGTCGCAGAAACGATTGAGGCATTGCCTTCTGCAGCGTACTTCTTCGCATCACTCCGCTTGACGATGAGCTCTGCGGCGATATTGTCGGGCAGATGGATGCTGGTGTCCGCGGGACCACTCGCCTGCCACTCGCCGAACTTGTCCGGCAGCAACGGCGTTGGTGGCGTAACAACGGTCGTCGCCGAGGAGGTCTGCGCCGGGGTGGGCGCGGCAGGTGCCTGCGCCATCAGCGACAGGGGGGCGGCCAGAATGGCCAGCAAAGCGAGTTTTGCAGGGAAACGAACCATAACAAGGGTGAGACTACCACCGCTTGGCTTGCGGTAGCAGGCGGCATGCGATGGCCGCCATAGACTGGTAGGCATGAAATCAGCCGTCGCACAGATTGGTTCCGTATTGTTTGATCCCGCTGCAACAATGGAGCGTGTGGAGCAATGGTGCCGCACTGCCGCGGATCAGGGGGCGGAGCTGCTCGTCTTCCCGGAGGCACTGCTGGGTGGCTATCCCAAACTGCAGACCTTCGGCGCGACGCTTGGCCAGAGGACGGAGGCAGGGCGCGATCTGTTCCTGCGCTACTTCCGCGCGGCTATCGATTGCCCGGGTGTGGAGACGGTACGCCTGGCAGAGCTTTCGCGCGAGTTGCAGATGCATATCGTGATCGGCGTGATCGAACGCGATTTAGGCACGCTTTACTGCAGCAGTCTGCTGTTCACGCCGGAGATGGGACTCGCCGCGAAACACCGCAAGCTCATGCCGACGGCGAGTGAACGTCTGCTGTGGGGCCAGGGTGACGGAACGACCATGCAGGTTGTTGCCACGGGCGTCGGGCGTGTCGGCACGGCCATCTGCTGGGAGAACTACATGCCGCTCTATCGCCAGCACCTCTATGCGCAGGGCGTGGAGCTGTGGTGTGCGCCGACGGTCGACAGCCGCGAGATGTGGCAGATCAGCATGCGGCATATTGCCTATGAAGGCCGCTGCTTCGTATTGAGCGCCTGCCATTGGCTGACCAAAGATGACTGGCCTGAGGACCTTCGGGAAGAGGGTGGAACGATCGATGGCGGCAGTGTCATCATCGCGCCGACGGGCGAGGTGATTGCCGGACCGCTGAAGCGAGAAGGCTTGCTCTTCGCAGAGATCGACCTCGATCAGGTACCGCGCGGCAAGTTCGACCTGGATGTGGCCGGACACTACAGCAGGCCGGATGTCTTCGACCTGCAGGTACGCACGCGCTAATAGCCGCGCGAATCCTGCTTGGCGGCACTTGCGACGCGCACCCCGCCACCGCTCAGGCCGCTTGTGTACTGTGCGACGCCTTTGAAGATCGACTGGGCCACGCGTTCGCGGTATTCCGGCGTGCGCAGTTGGGCGGCGTCTTTCCCGTTGGTGACGAAGCTGATCTCCGTGAGAATCGACGGCATGTTCGCGCCGATCAGCACGACGAATGGCGCCTTCTTCACGCCGCGATTCTTCAATCCCTCGTTGCCTTTGTGCAGGCCGTCGTAGAGCGACTGTTCCACATCGGAGGCGAATTCGCGGGACTCGTCGATCTTATCCTTCAGCGTGATCTTTTTCACCAGGTCGGCCAGTTGGTGGACGGATTGGTCGCTGACCGCATTCTCGCGGGCTGCTACATCGAGCGCGTCCGGCTGCGAGGTGAAGTTCAGGTAGTAGGTCTCAACCCCGCGTGCCGTCTCGTCCTGGCTGCTGTTGGCGTGGACGCTGATGAAAAGGTCTGCCTCCGCCTTGTTGGCGATGGCGGTGCGCGTTTCGAGCGGGATAAAGGTGTCATCGCTGCGCGTGTAGATCACCTGCGCGCCCAGCTTGTCCTGCAGCAGCTTGCCGAGGCGCAGAGCGACGTCGAGCACGACATCCTTCTCCATGATGCCGCCTGCACCCAGCGTGCCGCTGTCGTGGCCGCCGTGGCCTGCATCGATGACGATCCGGCCGATCTTGAGACCAAGGGCACGCTGCAGTGTTCGCTCGCCTTCGGAGGTCGGCGCGGCGACGTGACCCGGCGTCGCAGCGATCAGGGGTACCTCGCTGTGCTTGCCCTTCTTCGCCGGAATCGACGGTGCGGAAGGAGAGCGAGGTGTGTCCGAGATGACCGCGATGGGCTGCGATGTGGGCTGTGCGGTGGCGCGTTGGTTGTCCGGTTGATTGCTCAGCGCGGCAACCTCTCTACCGCTGGTGGTGCGCGATGCGACGGTGCTGGGAACTGCCGAAGTGTCCTGCGGGTAGGGCGCTGGCGGTAGAGAGGTACCGGTGGACGACATGACCGCGCCGTTGCCCATGCGATCGACCGAACCCTGCACGGCAGATGGCTGCTTGAGCAGATCGTTCCCGCTGAGCCGTGAGGGCGTCGCAGGATGACTGGCAGCGGCTGCGTCGGGCGTGGAGCTCTTCGCGCCGCCGTGAATGTCGATGATGAGCCGGTAGGGATTTGGCAGCAGGAAGGCTGAGTACTCTGTGACGTCATTGACATCGAGCACGATGCGAGTCATGTCATTCGAATACTGCGCTGCCCGGATGCGCTTCAGGAAGCCATCATCAGTCACGGTAAAACTCTTGCCGCTTAGCTCCTGGGCCAGGTGCGTCCCGTGCAGGTCGAAGTAGATGCGGTCCGGGCTGGGGACTCTTGCTGCTTCATACTGCACTTCATCGCCAAGGTCGATGGCGACGCGCGTGTAGGTGGGCGTGGACCAGTGACGAATCGCGGATACGGTGGCGAGGCCATTTTTTGTATGTGCGGGGACGTTGGCGCTCGCGTCCTGCACGGGAGTTCCGGCATGCTTTGTCGACTGGGCAACCGGCGATGCGACGGCAACCGGTTGCGAGACGCTGCCCTGCGACGCCGCAAGACTCGCTTCGGCATGAACCTCGGGCGGCACAGTGTTTGCATTAATTCCGCTGGAGTTTGAGGCACCGCGCGTGGTCGCTGGCATGACTGGAAGTTGCGAGGTCGTAGTCTGCACCGGCGCAGCCGTTGTAAGCGGCGGAGGCAGCACGCCCGCACGAAGGCTCTTGAGCGCGGTTTGCGCTTCGTCGATGTGAGAGGACTGAGGATATTCCTCGACGAAGGCGCCGTACTTTGTTCGAGCCAGCTTCACATCGCGCATGCGATCCGCGGCGACATGAGCTTCTTCCAGCAGAGCGGCGATCCGGAAGGACGATCGTGGATATTGCGTGCGCAGGAATTCAAACTGGCCGATGGCCGCGGTCAGCATGCGCGTGTCATGCAGCGTCGTTCCTTCGTCGGCGAGCAGCAGGCCGACGTTGTAGATGGACTCCGGAGCGTGAAGGTCTGCAGGATTGCCGTGATAGATGAGCCGGTACGCGTCCATAACGGTGCTGTAGTCGTCGCGTGTGCGTTGTTCCGGGGTCATTTCCAGCAGTTGCTGACGCGCGGCTTCTGCGATCTGCCACGGTGTCAACTCGACCGGCTTCCTGGCAGCGGACTTCGGCGTCGATCGAGCGGATCGAGGAGCCTGTGCCAGTACGCACGACGCGGCGAGCGGCAGCAGCGCCGCAAGCAGCACGAGTCGCGCGCCCCGGGATGGAAGAGAGAGGGCCAAACCGACCTCAGTTTACCGAGGCGCAAACCCCGGCCCCGGTGCAAAAGGGATGGGGTAGCTCCGGCGGTACCCAGAAGGCGACCGTCGCGGGAAACGAAAGAAGGGGCGCGCCACTGGCGCGCCCCTTCTCAACTTCGGATCCCAGGACCCTTATGCTTCGGTAGCCGATGACTCGTCTGCCGAAGTATCGGCAGCGGTTTTCTTCACGGGTGCCGGCTCAGCCTTCTTGCTGGGCGCGATGATGGCGTGGAGCGTGGTGCCTTCCATGCGCGGCATGAATTCGACGATGCCCGCTGCGCCAATGTCCATGATCAGGCGATTGACAATCTTATAGCCCAGGTCGCGGTGCGCCATCTGGCGGCCACGGAAACGGAGGGAAGCCTTGACCTTGTCGCCCTCGCCAAGGAAGCGGACAGCCTGATTCTTCTTCGTCTGGTAATCGTGCTCGTCGACGGTGACCGAGAACTTCACTTCCTTAATGACGATGACCTTCTGCTTCTTACGTGCAGCGCGGTCGCTCTTGTCCTTCTCGTACAGGTACTTGCCGTAATCCTGGATGCGGCACACGGGGGGCGCAGCGTTGGGAGAGATCTCGACCAGGTCCAGTGAGCGCTCGCGTGCAATCTTCAGCGCATCAAACGGTGCCATGATGCCAAGCTGTTCGCCATTTTCGTCGATGACGCGGATTTCGCGCGCGCGAATCTTTTCGTTGGTGCGGATGAACGACTTGATGGCTCGCTTGTCAGTAAACGGTGGAATAGTGCGCCTCCGCAGCGCTCGTTTCTGACCGGCGACTCCCGAGTGGGGGCTCGCAGGTTCTGCGGCGCTGCATCCTTGAGTATACATTGGGCAGTCAGGCCGCATTGTGTTCGCTGTGAGGCGGAGCGTTCCCGCGCGTTACGACGCTTGCCGAGCGCTATGTGGCACAGTAACTTTGGCGTTGAAGATTTTTACAAGAGAGTATGCTTGCCATCGGTGCGCCACGGCCAATTCACGCGCTGGCGCCGAAGATTTTAGGAGACACAGAGATCCATGAAGCGTCGCATTCTGCTGGTCGATGATGAAGTCGCCGTTCTGCTGACCCTGAAAGCCGTGCTGGAAATCAGCGGCTTTGATGTGGACACCGCCACCTCTGCACGCGAAGGCAAGAGCCGTCTTCGCCATCGCGAATACGAGATGGTTATCACCGACATGCGCATGGAAGACGAGCATGCCGGCGCGGAAGTGATTGCCGCGGCGAAAGAAGTTCCTTACAAGCCGGCGATCGCCCTGCTGACGGCATTCCCCGTTGACGACGAGAGCTTGAACAACATGGGCGCCGACAAGATGCTGGTGAAGCCGATGCACACACGCATCCTGCTGCAGCAGCTTGAATCGCTCTTCGCGCGCCACACGGCCGCGAAGGAGAAGGCAACCGGCAAAGCTCCCGTGAAGTCCGCAGCAAAGAAGTCGGCAGCCGTGGTGAAGAAGTCGGCTCCCGCTAAGAAGTCTGCACCCGCGAAAAAGGCCTCGCCCGTTAAGGCTCCGTTGAAGACGGTTGCGAAGAAGGCTGTTCCTGCAAAGGCTGCGGCCAAGAAGACTGCACCCGCGAAAAAAGCTGTTGCAAAGAAGACGGCGGCGGCCGTCAAAAAGGCTGCACCTGCGAAGGTCGCAAAGAAGACTGTCGCGAAGAAGTAATTACAGCAGGCACGAACGAGGCGCCCGCGATGGGCGCCTCTTTCTGTTTGTTACGAATTGAAACGACGGCCCCTACTTCTAGTGGGGGCTGTGCGCCTTGATGTAGCTGCGCAGGGCCAGGTTGATCTCAAGAGCCTTCGTGGTGCCGCTGTCCAGCATACGCAGCCAGTCGCTGGCGGGGGACTTCAGATCGGCAGTGCTCAGCAAGTAGCCCGTCTGCACAATGATCTCAAGCGCGTTGCTCAGATCGTGCGCCAACTTGCGGATCTCGAGCGCCAGGTCCTCCGGAATTACGACATCCGTCGCGGGGGAGGTCGGCAACGGGTTTTGCTCAGACATAGCTTGGTTCCCTTTAGACGGAAGTGCGGCGTGCCGCATGGATTAAGACGTTGCCACTTGGATGCAGCTTACTGCCAATCGGTTGATTTCGAACCAATCGCCTCGATTCCCAGATTGGGCCATTGGATGAAGGTGGTTCTTCTAAGCCAGGCGGCACTCCAGTAAACGGACGCTCCGTTTGACATCGTCGCAACACTTTGGGACACTGATCAAGCTGCAAGCGAAGTTGAAGGTCTGAAACACCAGACGCTCGCTACCGTGCCGAAATGGCGGAATTGGCAGACGCGCGTGGTTCAGGTCCACGTACTCGCAAGGGTGTGGAGGTTCGAGTCCTCTTTTCGGCACCATACATCTCAAAGGCGCGATGCTTCTGCATCGCGCCTTTGCTTTTGCGTCGGGTTTAGCATGGACGAGATGAGCACGGAAACACACCTCGACCGCATCCTGGCACAGACCCGTACTGACCTGCCGCTGCGGCGCAATCCCGAACGCGACCGGCGGATGGAGTCCATGGCCGGATCGCACCAGCCGCGCGGGTTCGCCGCGTCGCTACGTAACGCCGCAGTCACCCGTCCCGCGGTGATTGCAGAACTGAAGAAGGCATCGCCCTCGAAGGGCCTGATCCGGCCAGTTTTTCATCCCGCAGAACTTGCCGCACAGTTAGAACTGGGCGGCGCTGCCTGCCTCTCCGTGCTGACAGACGAACCGTTCTTCCAGGGCAGCCTGGAGTACCTGCAGACGGCCTCGGCAAATACGCTGCTGCCTTGCCTTCGGAAGGACTTTATCGTCGATGAGTTCCAGATTCTGGAAGCACGCGCCTATGGTGCGGACGCAATCCTGCTGATCGTCGCAGCACTTACCGACGCAGAGTTGAAGCATCTGCGCGGTGCCGCGCGTGCTATGGGCCTGGACGTTCTGTGCGAAGTCCATGACCGTGCCGAACTGGATCGCGCGCTACCGCTCGACTGCGAGATGGTGGGCGTGAATAGCCGCAATCTGCGCACGTTTGAGGTGAACACTGCCGAAGCGGAGAAGCTGGCACACCTGCTGCCGGCAGAGGTGATCCGCGTTGCGGAGAGCGGCATCGGATCGGCAGCGGACATCCGCCGCATGACCGCCGTTGGCTACAACGCCTTCCTGGTCGGCGAGACGCTGATGCGCGCGCCGAATCCCGGAGATGCGCTGCTGGCGCTGCTGCAGCCCGAAGCGGAAGAGATCGCATCCGCTTCGCTGACGGAGTAGCGCGGCCGTGTGGATCAAGATCTGTGGGAACACGCGCCTTGAAGACTGCCAGCGCGCAGCTGAACTTGGTGCGGACGCCGTCGGATTCATCTTTGCATCCGGCAAACGGCTGATCACTGCAGAGCATGCGCGCGCCATCACTTCGGAACTGCCGGAGACATTGGACACCATCGGTGTCTTCACCCAGACCAACGCGGCACAGATCCTGGCGACGGCTGCGTCTGCCGGCATCACCGGGATACAGCTCCACAGCGAATTCGATCCGGGACGTGCCCGGATCATTCGACGCCACTTCTCCAAGACCAGGGGACGCATGCGTTTGCTGCAGGTGGTGCACTGGTTCACGGATGTTGACGCCGATCAGCAGATGGAATCTTTCCGTGCTCATTGCGAACGCATCTCGGCGAGCGGACTGGTGGATGCATTGCTGGTGGATTCCCGCACAAAGGAAGCAAGCGGCGGGACCGGAATTTCGTTCGACTGGTCTGCTGCTGCGCCAGCCTTGCGGGGCCTTGCGTTGCCGGTGATCGTTGCAGGTGGCCTGCGTCCTGACAACGTTGCCGCTGCTATCGAAGCGCTGCATCCGGACGGGATCGATACCTCGAGCGGCGTGGAAGTATCACCCGGCATAAAGGACCACGAGAAGATGCAGGCGCTGATCACGGCTGCTCGACTGTTCGATACTGCTGCATCCCAGGGTTCGTGAACGTCTATTGACATCCGCGCAATGAGAAAGGGCAAGCAGCCGTCGCTGCCTGCCCCTGCCCGGTCCTCGCCAAAGGACGTCTCAAGAGTTTAGTAACGGATCGGTTCTCTGGTCTAGAGGAAAGATTACCGTCACAGCCGGAAAACATTACCGGGTCATGCGGTGCATTTTCTTATGGATCCCGTGGTGCTTGCGGATCTTGTTCGCGATGAGACCGCCGCCCGCGCCAACGCCGGCGCCGACAACTGCTCCGATGGGTCCACCCACCAGTGCGCCTGTTACGGCACCGCCAGCAGCACTACCGCCGACGATCTTGGCCTTGGTGTGATGGCGACGGTCGTGTGCTTCTTGCTGCGCCTTCGCGCGATCGTGAACACTCTGCCCAACCAGCGCCATCGGCGACACCAACGCGCCTGCGAGTGCTACCGATGCTGCAATCCGCTTCCAGTGCTTCAGTTGTTTCATGGTTCCTCTCGTCCTGTATTGAGTGAGCGGCGACTTTGCGGTTGCCGCCTAGTGGGGGAACCAGTCGGGACTACTGCTCGCCGTTCTCGCGCTTCTTGATGGAGTGGTGCTTGCGGATCTTGTTGGCGACGACGCCGCCGGTTGCGCCGACACCCGCGCCAACTACAGCGCCCACGGGGCCGCCGACCAGCGCACCGGTTGCCGCGCCACCCGCTGCGGAGCCGCCGACGATCTTTGCCTTGTTGTGATGGCGCTTGTCCTTTGCCTCAACCTGGGCCTTTGCATCGGCGTGCGATTCCTGCGCTATCGCTGCCATGGGGGCGAGTACGCCCGCCAGAATCAATCCTGCTGCCACCTGCTTGAAATTCATTCGTCCGGCTCCTTGTGTGGCCTTGCCAACACTTGCCTCTGCATGGATGGCGCATGTTCGTGAGCGGTTTCCTTCCCAATCTGCCGAATTTGCGGTAGCCTGACTGTCATGACACGCGCTGTGAACTTTTGGCGATTTACCACCCGTTACGGAGCAACCTCCGCGGCGCCAAAGGAACACGCTCTCTAAGCACCACGCTGCATCAGTGCAGCAATCACAGAGATCAAAGATTCCCGGAGCCGCGGTCCCACTAGGGCCGCGGTTCCTGCGTTAGGGCACTTTTCACGAAGTGCCGAAAGGTTGAAAGCAATGCCGGTATTGGAATCAGTCACGGAAGTAGCGCGGTCCATGGGCAACGGCCGCTTTGGTGCGTACGGCGGACGGTATGTGCCGGAGACGCTGATGGCCGCCCTGCTCGAGCTGGAGCAGGCCTACATGGCGGCACGGGAAGACGCGGCATTTCAGATGGAACTGGATGGCCTGCTGAAGCACTACGTCGGCCGTCCCACGCCGCTGTACTTTGCGAAACGCATGACCGAGCAGTTGGACGGCGCGCAGATCTGGCTGAAGCGCGAGGACCTGCTGCACACCGGCGCGCACAAGATCAACAATGCGCTGGGCCAGGGTTTGTTGGCGAAACGGATGGGCAAGCAGCGCATCATCGCAGAGACAGGCGCTGGGCAGCATGGGGTTGCTACGGCGACCGTGTGCGCCCTGCTGGGTCTGGACTGCGTGATCTACATGGGTGAAGAGGACATGCGCCGGCAGGAGTTGAACGTGCTGCGCATGCGCCTGCTGGGTGCGGAGGTGCGTGGCGTCAACAGCGGTTCGGCAACGCTGAAGGATGCCATCAACGAGGCCATGCGCGACTGGGTCACGAACGTTCGCGATACGTTTTACATTCTTGGCTCGGCGCTTGGATCGCACCCTTATCCGACGATGGTGCGCGATTTCCATCGCGTGATTTCGATTGAAGCGAAGAAGCAGTTTGCAGAGCAGGTGGGCCGGAACCCGGATGTTGTGATCGCTTGTGTTGGCGGCGGATCGAACGCGATCGGCGCCTTCTACGAGTTCATTCCGGATGACAAGGTTCGACTGATTGGCGTTGAGGCGGGTGGCCGTGGTTCGGCGCTAGGCGATCATGCGGCGCGCTTCAGTGGTGGCCTGCCCGGCGTGTTGCAGGGCACCTACAGCTACGTCCTGCAGAATGATGCGGGGCAGGTGGCTACGACACATTCTGTGAGTGCGGGTCTCGACTATGCCAGCGTCGGACCGGAGCACGCGATGCTGCATGACAGCAAGCGTGCCGAGTATGTGAGCGCGACCGATGACGAGGCGTTGAATGCAGTGAAGGTGCTGGCGCAGACCGAAGGCATTCTGCCCGCGCTGGAATCTGCACATGCCGTGGCACACGCAATCAAGCTGGCTCCCACGCTGGGCAAGGACAAGGTCATCATGATCAACGTGTCAGGCCGTGGCGACAAAGATATGGGCATCCTCGCGCGCGAGATGGACCTGAACGGTGCAGAAGGGAAGAGTCTCTAAGTGGCGATCGATTTCAGTAATAAACCGGGACTCGTGGTGTACCTGACTGCAGGCGATCCTTCGCTCGACGCGACGTACGACATTGCGCTTGCCGCGATCGACAACGGCGCGCAGGTGATTGAACTGGGTGTGCCGTTCAGCGATCCGCTGGCGGATGGGCCGGTGATTCAGCGGGCGAGTGAACGGGCGGTGGCTCGTGGGACGCGCCTCGACGATGTGTTGAAGCTTTCGAAGAAGATTCGCGAGGCGAGGCCGCAGGCCGGCATCATTCTGTTCAGCTATCTCAATCCGGTCGTTCGCATGGGACTGCCGGCGTTTTGCGAGGCTGCGAAGGCTAACGGCGCGGACGGCGTGCTGCTGACCGACATGATCGTCGAAGAGGCTGGTGATTATCTCGCGGAGATGAAGAAGCAGGGCCTCGCGCCTGTCTTTCTCGCCGCACCGACATCTCCGGACAACCGGCTGAAGGCTATTGCGGAGCATAGCCAGGGGTTTGTCTACGCAATTTCCCGGGTTGGTATCACCGGTACGCAGGACAAGATTGCCTCCGACGCGGAATCGCTGGTGGGGCGGATCAAGCAGTTCACTTCGCTGCCGGTGGCGGTGGGTTTTGGGATCTCGAATGCGGAACATGTGCGGAGCGTGAGCGCTTACGCGGATGCGGCGATTGTCGGCAGCGCCATTGTTGCGCTGATCGAGACGTCGAAGCCGGGTGAAGAGGCGAAGAATGTGGGCCAGTTTGTGCGCGATCTGCGCGCCGTCTGACCGGCTGCAACTTAGAATGAACAGGGACACCAAACGAACACGCAGAGGGTAGGAAACGATGGAGATTGCAGACTGGCGGGCAAAGATCGATGGGCTGGACGAACAGATCGTCAAGCTGCTGTGTGAACGGGCGGCTGCGGCTGCCGCGATCGGTGAGCTGAAGTCGAAGACCGGCGGCAACATCTATGAGCCGGAGCGTGAACAGAATGTGCTGGCACATGTGCAGTCCTGCAATACAGGCGAACTGCCCCCGGCACAGTTGACGGTTATCTACGAACGCATCATGGACGTGATGCGTGGCCTGCAGCGACGGGCTTAGGCAGCAAAGGATTCTCGCGGTGCTGAGCGCCGCGACATTTACAGGAAGTGAAGGACAGTAGCGATGATTGTGGTCATGCAGGGCAACGCCACGCCGGCGAACATTCAGGCGGTGATCGAGCAGATGGTCGAGCTCGGCTTCAACGTACACCGCACCAGCGGCGAAGGGCAGATGATTCTTGCCGGCGTCGGCACCCCCGGCTCCTTTGAGGTAGCGGAGTTCAGCGTTCTGCCAGGCGTGCAGACGGCCTATCGTATCTCGTCGCCGTACAAGCTTGCGGGTCGTGGTTTCCGCCCCGAGGGCACGGTCATCACCTTTCCCAACGGCGTGAAGGTTGGCGGCAAGGAAGTCACCATCATGGCGGGCCCATGCTCGGTAGAATCGCGCGAGCAGATCCTTCTTGCCGCCCAGCAGGTGAAGGCCGCCGGCGCGCAATTCCTGCGTGGCGGTGCGTACAAGCCGCGCTCGTCGCCATACAGCTTCCAGGGTATGGGCATTGAGGGCTTGAAGCTGCTGCGTGAGGTTGGCGATATCACCGGCCTGCTTGTCATCACAGAGGTCATGGAGATCTCGCAGATTGAGCCCATGCTGCCGTACATTGACTGCTTCCAGGTTGGTGCGCGCAACATGCAGAACTTCAACCTGCTGCGTGAGCTTGGCCACGTGCGCAAGCCGGTGCTGATGAAGCGCGGTATCTCCGCGACGATTGAAGAGGTCCTGCTGTCGGCGGAGTACATCCTGAGCGGCGGCAACTATGACCTGATGCTCTGCGAGCGTGGCATTCGCACGTATGAGACTGCGACGCGCAACACCATGGACATCTCTGCGATTCCGGTGCTGAAGAAGCTGACGCACCTGCCGGTCTTCGGCGATCCGTCGCACGGTGTTGGCATCCGCGAGTTTGTTCCGGCGATGGCACTCGCTTCGGTCGCAGCAGGTGCCGATGGCCTGCTGATGGAGATGCACCCGAATCCGGACAAGGCCATGAGCGATGGCGCGCAGTCACTCTTCCCGGATCAACTGACCAAGCTGATCGAACAGCTTCGCCAGCTTGCGCCGGTTGTGGGTCGCACGGTCGCGTAAGGTTTCGGATGCCCGCTCTGCGTGCATCCAAGTTCTCGGACGCAGGAACAGAACGCGTGCGAGAACGGCACGAAGTGCAAGGGGATAGCAATGTCAGAGTGGGTCAAGCTTACGGCGAGTGATGGCAACGAGATGGACGCGTACGTCGTGCGTCCGAAGGGTGAGCCGAAGGCCGCGCTGGTAGTCGTGCAGGAGATCTTCGGCGTCAACAAGAACATCCAGTTGGCGGCGGAAGAATGGGCGAGCCACGGCTTCCTGGTCATTGCGCCGCAGATGTTTGACCGCTTTGAAAAGGGTGTCGACCTGGGCTATGACAAGGCAGGCTGGGCCGAGGCGATGCGCCTGGTGGGCCAGTTCGCGCCGGACATGCAGCCGCAGACCATCGACGTGGATGCAGCCATTGACTGGCTGCGCAACGAAGTGGAGACGCCGGTTGGCGTGGTGGGTTATTGCTTCGGTGGCACCATGGCCTGGCTTGCGGCCTGCCGCTTGAAGGTGGACGCGACCGTAGGTTTCTACGGCGGCGCGATCGTCAAGTTCGCGCAGGAGAAGCCGCAATGCCCGGTGATGCTGCACTTCGGTGGACAGGACGACCACATCCCCGCAGAGACGATCGCTAAGATCCAGGTCGCTCATCCGGAAGTGCCGATCTTCGTCTATGAAAACGCCGGCCACGCCTTCGCTCGCTCGGTCGATCCGACCGCTTACGTTGCGGATGCGGCGACCCTCGCTACCAAGCGTTCGGTGCTCTTCTTCGAGCAACACCTGGTCTTCTAACTTGAACCACGTCACCATCATCGGAACGGGCCTCATCGGCGCATCCATCGGCCTCGCACTGCGCGAGGCCGGTTTTGCTGGCGGCATCACCGGCATCGACGCCAGCGGCGATGAGCTGAAGGCAGCGCTGACCGCAGGCGCCATCGACAAGGCGGCTCGTGCGCCGGACGAGCATCGTGCGGCGTTGGAAGCGGCTGACGTGATCGTGCTGGCCGTGCCGGTGCTCGGCATCCTGAACTGGATGCGGCAGATTGCACCGCACATGGGTGCGCACCAGCTTGTGACGGACGTCGGTTCGACCAAGACACGCATCGCGGAGCTTGCCCAGGAGTTGATGCCGGGCCGCTGCCTGCCGGGGCATCCCATGGCCGGCAAAGAGAGTGGCGGTGCCGCGCTTGCAGAGGCGGCTCTGTTCCGCGGGGCGACGTGGATCTTCACGCCGCTGCATACTGCGACGGCTGTCGAAGCAGCATGGCGCGGCTGGGTTGAGCGCTTCGGCGCGCACATCATCGATCTGCCGCCGGAACGTCACGACCGCATCTGCGCGTGGGTGAGCCACATGCCGCAGATGGTGTCTACGGCGATGTCTGCCATGCTTGAGGACGAGTTTGGCGACTCGCCCGAGCTGCGTGCCATCGGTGGCCGCGCCCTGCGCGAGATGACGCGGCTGGGCGCCAGCCCGTACAGCATGTGGCGGGATATCGCCCATACGAACGAGGAGCCGATCGCCGAGACGCTGCACACGCTGGAGCAGCGCCTGCAACACATGCGCGAGAACCTGAAGACAGCCGAGTTGCGTGAAGAGTTTGCGCGAGCGAATGAGTTCCGCAAGCGGATCGATCCGCTGCGCTAACAGATTGCTTGCAGAGCGCACGGGCTCTGGCTCAGCCGCCCGGATGCGGACCTCGACGGCTGAAGCCGCTCTCGATTGCTATCTATCTCGGCGGCTACGAAGATGCCGTTTCTCTGCCGAACCTCACCACATTGGGGACTGCACAAGCAGAATGCAGGTCCTTCGACTCCGCTGCGCTCAGGATGACAAGTCTCTGAGGGGACGACAAATCTCTTGGAGACGAGAGGGGTTGCGCCCCGCTCAGGATAACAATCGTGACACGCCCACCAGCGCCTTTAGTGACCGGCGGTAAGTTCTGGATCGATCTTCACGTTCTTGGGTGGCAGGCGCATGATCCACACCAGCGGCGCCAGGCAGAATACTGCGGCAGCCAGCAGTGCGAATGCGTTTTTGTATGCGAGCATGTTCGCCTGCAGCAGCATCTGCTGGTAGGCGGAGGCGATGGCTGTACTCTGCGCCGCAGCGTAGGACATACCCGTTGCCGCAGCGAAGCGGCTGGTGTAGGCCGAGATCGCGTACCCGCCCTGCGTGATGTTCGACGCGAGCTGCATCTGGTGTACCTGTGCCGACCGTGCAAGGAACGTGGTCAGCAGCGCCGTTCCTGCAGAGCCGCCCATATTGCGCGCGAAGTTCGAGAGGGACGAGATCTGGTTGCTCTTCTCGCGCGGCACGCCAACGTAGTTCAGTGTGCTGATCGGGATAAAGATGAACGGCAGTCCAAGCACTTGCACGATGCGCCACCAGGTGATGGTGCCAAAGGCCGCACCAAGGTCAAGCCGCGTCAGGTTGTAGAGGCCTGCTGCCGTGGCGAGATAGCCGAGCATGACGGTCATCCGGGGGTCGCCCTTGCCCAGGGTTCGACCGGCGATGACCATGCCGAACATCATCGCGATACCCGCAGGCGACAGCACCATACCGGCACGCTCTGCTGTGTAACCCAGCAGGCCCTGCAGGAATTGCGGGATGAGTACGGTGGAGCCGAAGAGCACCATGCCTAGGACGAGTTGCAGGAAGACGGCGGTGCCGAAGTTTCGGTTCTTCAGCAGCTTCAAGTCCACGATGGGATCGACGTGATGCCATTCCCAGTAGACGAAGAAGATGAGTGTTATGACCGCAAGCAGGGCCGTGAGTTGGATTTCGCCAGAGCCAAACCAGTCCTTCTCCTGTCCTTTATCCAGCGTGAATTCCAGCATGGCGACGCCGAAGGCGACGGAGAGCAGGCCGATGAAGTCGACGGGGTCGCGACGCTTGGTACGCGCGATGATCTCCGGCGAATCTTCCACCATGCGGTTCGACAGGAAGAGCGAGATCAGGCCGATGGGCAGGTTGATGAAGAAGATCCAGTGCCAGTTGTAGTTGTCGGTAATCCAGCCGCCCAGCGTAGGGCCGATGGCAGGCGCGACGACGACGGCAGCGCCGTAGAGTGCAAAGGCTTTGCCGCGGTCTTCCACGGAGAAGGTGTCGGCGAGAATCGCCTGCTCACTGGGTGCGAGACCGCCACCGCCAAGGCCCTGCAGGATGCGTGCGAGGATCAGGAAGGGTAGTGTGGGCGCGAGGCCGCACAGCAGCGACGACAGCGTGAACAGGACGACGCAGGTCATGTAAAAGCGTTTGCGGCCGAAACGATTGGAGAGCCAGCCGGAGATGGGCAGGATGACCGCCGACGCGACCAGGTAACTGGTCAGCACCCACGTTGCCTCCTCCTGCGAAGCACCCATGGAGCCGGCGATGTGCGGCAGCGCGACGTTTGCGATGGAAGTGTCGAGAACCTCCATGAACGTCGCCAGCGTCACGGTCAGCGCGATCAACCAGGGGTTGTGCTTCGGCTTCCATTCGATTTGGTGTGCGATTGTCGACATGTCAGGATGCTGATATAGAGTATCAGCAGGCTGATAACGATGCGGAAATCGAAACAGGAAATTCGGGATGCGCAGGCGAAGGGAATCGCCGTCAGTATGAAGCGCCTGATCACCGGTTATCGCTCTCTGTTGGAGGCGGACCTGGAAGAAGAGGGTGTCACCCTTGCCCAGTTGCGCATGTTGAATGCGTTGCAGGAGCAACCCGAGACTTCGGCGGCCGACCTCTCCCGCATCTGCTACATCACACCGCAGAGCATGCAGGCCGTGGTGCAACGGGCCGAAAAAGAGGGTTGGATTACTCGCACGCCATCGCCGCAAAATCGCCGGGTGCTGACAGCTTCCCTCACCCCCAAAGGACGGCGCGTTCTGGAGCGCGGCATGGAGTTGTGGTCGGGGATTGCACGCCAGACGTGGGATGGAGCGAAGCTCTCCGAGATGGAAATGCTCAATGCCCTGTTGGCTGCAGCGGTAGACCGGTTGCAGCCACATCTGGACGCACTGCACGGCAAGAGCGCATCTCACCGCAAAACAGCTTAGTCTAGAAGGCACATCATGCCTGCTACAGAGACAGCTTTAGCCATCACCCTAGCCGACGTCCAGGCCGCGCGTGAGCGCGTGCGGGACGCGGTGTACCTGACGCCGTGTGCTCACTCGCGCACGCTGAGCGAACTGACCGGCCAGCAGGTTCACCTGAAGCTGGAAAACCTGCAGATGACCGGCGCCTTCAAGGAGCGCGGAGCTCTGAACCGGATCCTGCTGCTGAGCGACGAGCAGAAGGCTCGTGGAGTGATTGCGGCCAGCGCCGGCAACCATGCCCAGGGCGTTGCGTACCACGCGACGCGCCACGGCATCGGATCGACCATCGTGATGCCGGAACCGACGCCCATGGTGAAGGTGAATGCCACCCGCCGCTTTGGTGCGGAGGTGATCCTGCACGGTGCGAACTACGACGCGGCGTATGCCGAGGCTCGGCGCCGTTGCGACATCGATGGATCGACCTTTATCCACCCCTTCGACGACGCGGATGTGATCGCGGGGCAGGGAACCATTGGCCTCGAGATGCTGGAGCAGGTCGACGGCCTTGAGGCGGTGATTGTGCCCATCGGCGGCGGTGGCCTGATCGGCGGTATCGCGTGTGCGGTGAAGTCGTTGAAGCCGGATGTGCGCGTGATTGGCGTGCAGACGTCCCGGCTGCCGAGCATGCAGGCGGCGATGGCTGCGGGGCATCCGGTCACCATCGACGCGGCGACCACCATTGGCGACGGCATTGCGGTTCGCCGTAGTGGTGAGAAGACGCTGCCGCTGGTGCAGCGGTATGTCGACGAGATCGTTACGGTCGATGAAGACGAGATCGCCGCTGCAATTCTCGTACTGCTGGAACGCGAGAAGACGCTGGCCGAGGGCGCGGGTGCCGCGGCTCTGGCGGCTCTGCTGCAGAAGCGGACGTCGCTGCAGGGCGCGCGGACAGCGGTGCTGGTGTGCGGCGGCAACATCGATGTCACGCTGCTTTCGCGCATCATCGAGCGAGGCCTGGTGCAGGATG
Source organism: Terriglobus roseus (assembly GCF_900105625.1). Lineage (NCBI taxonomy): Bacteria > Pseudomonadati > Acidobacteriota > Terriglobia > Terriglobales > Acidobacteriaceae > Terriglobus > Terriglobus roseus. Next base: position 1,868,434 of record NZ_FNSD01000001.1, on the reverse strand, counting down.
GACGTTTGATTCGTCTGCGCATTCACCTGCTGGACCGCGCCGGTGCTCTGCAGGATCTGACGGGCATCATCGCGAAACATGGCGTTAACATCGTGGACACGCTCTACAACCGCGCTTACTACGGCGTGAACCTTGGCGATACGACGATCGATATCACCATGGAGACACGTGGTCGCGACCAGGTGGACGAACTGCTGCTGGCGCTGACCGAGAATGGGTACCGCCATAGCCGCGTCATCTGAAAGGTGACAAACGTCATGCGACAAGCGTGACGAGGAACAGTGTTCGAGGAAGTGTCGAGAGAGCAAGCTTGATCTTGTGAGCGGGAGTCCGAGCGCTGCAGCGAAGTCAACTGCAGGCGGCCCCCGCACCAAGAGGTGACGCACGATGAGCACCACGGCAGTCCTTCCCAATCCAGTAAAAGCCGCGGCCGCCAGTGCCGCGGCTCTTCAAAACGTCACACATCGTTATGGCAGCCACACTGCGCTACGTGACCTGTCGCTGACACTGCACCCCGGCGAGGTTGTTGCACTGCTGGGACCCAATGGTGCCGGCAAGACAACTGCGGTAAAGCTCTTGCTCGGCCTGTTGAAGCCGAGTGAAGGCGCCGTCACAGTCTTTGGTAAGAGTCCGACGGACCGCATCGTCCGCCAGCGTATTGGAGCCATGTTGCAGGTGGCCCGTGTGCCGGAGACGCTGACTGTCGGCGAGTACCTGGACCTCTTTCGCAGCTATTATCCGCATCCACTGCCTACCGCGCAGATCATTGCATCGGCGGGCTTGGAGGGAATCGAAAAGCGGCAGTTCAAGGATCTGAGTGGAGGCCAGAAGCAGCGCATGCTGTTTGCTTTGGCGCTCTGCGGTGATCCGGATCTTGTTTTCCTTGATGAGCCAACGCTGGGCATGGACATCGAGACGCGGCACAACCTGTGGCGCGAGGTCCGCGCTTTGGCCGACCGCGGGAAGACCGTTCTGCTGACGACGCACTATCTTGAGGAGGCCGATACGCTTGCGGACCGCATTCTCGTCATTGCGGAAGGCGCCGTGGTCGCGCAGGGCACGCCCACGGAGATCAAGAGCCGGGTCACGGGTCGCAAGATCAAGTGTGTCACCCGCCTGCAGAAGGCCTTCCTGCTCTCCCTGCCGGGGGTGCGCAGCGTGGATGCGACGGGTGCGGGGATCACGCTTACAGTCGACGCGGCGGAAGACGTTCTGCGCACCATGCTCGCCGCGGACCCATCTCTGCACAGCCTGGAAGTGTCCAGTCCAGCACTTGAGGATGCATTCCTCGCGCTGACCAAAAAGGAGATCGCATGAGCACTGCGGCCGTTGCTGTCCATTCGCCCCTGACTCCCTACGTGAAGGAGACGAAGTATGAGTTCCTTCGCCTGCTGCGCGCGCGTTCGTTCTCCATTGCGACGATCGGATTTCCGCTGAGCTTCTACCTGCTCTTCGGCGTGGTCGCCGCCGGTTCGGGGCCGGAGAGTGCGGAGCGCGCGACGTATCTGCTGGCGACGTACTCCGTCTTCGGTCTCGTCGGGTCTTCGCTCTTCGGGCTATGCAGCACCATCTCGAACGAGCGCGCGCAGGGCTGGCTGGAGTTGAAACAGGCAAGTCCCATGCCGCCCGCGGCGTACCTGATGTCGAAGCTGCTCACGGCGATTGCGTTCGGTGTCATCATCTTCGGCGTGTTGCTATTGTGCGGTACGACGCTGGGGCATGTGCATTTCACCGCGGGGCAGACCGCGAGGCTGCTGATGACGGTGATCCTGGGCGTCTTCCCGTTCGCATCCCTGGGCATACTGCTCTCGCAAGTGGTACCACCCAATGCTTCTATCGGTTTCGTCAACCTGATCTACCTGCCCATGTCGTTTTTAAGCGGCCTGTGGTTTCCCTTGAAGGGCTTGCCGTATTGGATTCAGGCGATTGCGCCGGTATGGCCGACGTGGCACCTCGGCCAGTTGGCAATTCACAACATCGGCTATCCGATCCGCTGGTCCGTAGCGGCGCATGTGGTGTGGCTTGGAGCGTTCTCGGCCGTGTGCTTGGCACTAGCGCTCGTGCTCTTCCGTCGGAGCGCACAGAAGGCTTAGGGATCAAATGCAAGAAAAAGGGGATGCGCTGATTGCGCATCCCCTTTTTATTGTCCCTGGGGCTTGTTAATCCCCGGTGGCCGGAGACGGTTCCAGGTGCCCATGACTCTCGGACTTCTTCTTTGAGAAGCGCTTATTCCAGCGCTCCACGCGCTGGCGCCAGCGATCGAAGTAGAGGTAGACGACCGGCGTGGTGAACAGTGTGAGGCACTGGGAGACGATCAGGCCGCCGATGATCGTGATGCCCAGCGGACGTCGCAGTTCGCTGCCGGATCCAGTACCGAAGGCGAGCGGCACGCCGCCGAGCATTGCGGCCATCGTGGTCATCATGATGGGACGGAAGCGCAGCAGGCACGCTTCGTAGATGGCCTCTTCAGGAGTCTTGCCATGCTGCCGTTCGGCAACGATGGCGAAGTCGATCATCATGATGGCGTTCTTCTTTACGATGCCGATGAGCAGAACGATTCCGATCATGGCGATGACGGACATATCGGTGCCGGTCAACAGCAGCGCCAGCACTGCACCCACGCCTGCAGAGGGCAGTGTGGACAGGATCGTCAGCGGATGGATAAAGCTCTCATAGAGCACGCCCAGCACAATGTAGACGGCGGTCAGCGCCAGCAGGACAAGGATCGGCTCAGAAGAGAGCGAGTCCTGGAACGCTGCTGCGGAACCCTGGAATCCGCCCGTGATGCTGGCCGGCATGCCAATCGAGACCCTCATGTTGTTGATGAGTTCGGTAGCCTGCGAGAGTGAGACGCCGGGGGCAAGATTGAACGACAGGGTTGTGGCCGGCGAAAGTCCCTGATGGTTCACCTGCAGGGGAATACGCTGCATCTCAAAGTGTGTGATGGCTGAGAGAGGCACCTGCGTGCCGTTCGACGTCTTGACGTAAATGTCGCGCAGCGCCTCGGGTGTCTGCTGCCATTGCGGCGCAACTTCCATCACGACGTGGTACTGGTTCAACGTTTTGTAGGTGGTAGAGACCTGCCGTTGGCCGAAAGCGGAAGACAGGGTCTGATCCACGTTGAGGGCGGTCACGCCGAGCCGATACGCCGTATCGCGGTCGATGACGAGCTTTGCTTCCAGGCCGTTGCTTTGCTGGTCGGTGTTGACGTCACGCAGAGCGGAAATCTTCTGCATGGCAGCCATCATCAGCGGACCCCATTTGTTCAGGTCGGAGACAGAGTCCGCGGTGAGCGTGTACTGGTATTGCGTTGCGGACTGACGTCCGCCGATGTTCAGCTCCTGTTGCGAAACCAAGAACGTCTGCAGTCCCGGTGTGCGGGACAGCTTTGGTCGCAGCCGATTGATAATGTCATCGACGGTTGCGTGATCCTTGCGGTCGCTGATCGCCTTCAGGGAGACGAACATCTGGCCGCGGTTGGAGGCGCCGCCACCGGGACCTCCGCCGCCGACGGATGCCATGACGTTTTCAATGTCCGGATCGCTCTTCACAACGGCAGCGGAGTCGATGACCTTCTGCTTCATGACGTCGTAGGAGACGTCCTGCTGGCCCTGGATGCTTCCACCCATGCGACCCGTGTCCTGCAGCGGAAAGAAACCCTTGGGAACCAGGATGAACAGCCAGATATTCAATGCGAAAGTGATCAGCCAGATAATCATGACCGGCCACTGGTGCCGCAGCACCCAGCGCAGGCCGTGGTCGTACTCATCGCGCATCCAGTCGAAGAAGCGCTCGCTCAGGCGGTACAGCTTTCCATGCTTGCGCGCGCTGTGCGGCTCGAGGAACTTCGCCGACAGCATAGGCGTCGTGGTGAGCGATACCACCAGAGATACCAGGATGGCGACCGAAAGCGTGACGGCAAATTCGCGGAAGAGACGCCCGACGATGCCGCCCATCAGCAGGATGGGGATGAAGACAGCGATGAGCGAGATGGACATGCTCATGACGGTGAAGCCGATCTCGGCGGAGCCGATCATGGCCGCCTCGTAGGGATTCTTGCCTTCTTCAAGATGCCGGGAGATGTTTTCAATGACGACGATGGCATCGTCCACCACGAAGCCGGTGGAGATGGTCAGCGCCATCAGCGAAAGATTGTCCAGCGTGTAGCCCAGCAGGTACATGATCCCGAAAGTGCCCATGATCGACAGCGGCACGGAGACTGAGGGGATCAGCGTGGAGCGCACCTCACGCAGGAACAGGAAGACCACCAGAATGACCAGCACGATAGTGATGACCATGGTGCGTGTGATGTCTTCAACCGAGGCACGAATGGTCTGCGTGCGGTCGAGAGCTACCTCCAGGTGAATGGCAGCCGGGAGTGCCGCCTGCAGGGTTGGCAGTTGTTTCAGAACGGAATCAACGGTCTCAATGACGTTCGCGCCCGGCGATTTGAAGACGATCACGAGTACCGACGGAACCCCGTTCGTCGTGCCGTAGGTATATGTGTTCTCGGTTGCGTCGACTACCTGGGCAACATCGCCAATGCGCACGATTCCTGCCGCGTTCGTGCTGGTCGTCGCAGTGTTCGATCCGTAATTACTGACCGCCGCCGAGGTGTAGCCTGCAGTGTTATCAAGCTGCCTGGTCGTAAGCTGCGGTACGTTCGACCGCTGCGTGGATACCTGGGCACTGATTGCACCGCCAACGGTCGTGGCGCTGTTTCCTGTGCTCGCCGTGGACAGTGCACTGGCAACGCTGGAAGCGAGGCCGTTTGCGGCCTGGGCATTGCTCACGGCGCCGCGGCTGGTCGCGATCACCAGCGGACGATAGGCGTCCGCACCAAAGAGCTGATCCGTCGTGGACAGCGCGATGCGCTGCTTGTCACCATTCAGGTATCCCTTGGGTTGATTGACGTTGATCGTCTGAACGGCTGCGGCAAACTGCGTCAGCGACAGACCGTTTGCCGTAAGTTGGTTTGGATTGACCTCAAGACGAACGCCCGGCTTGGCTGAACCTGCGGTAAATGTCTGCCCTACGCCAGGAACCGCTGCAAGCTTCTGCGCCAGGATGGAATCCGAGGCGTCATAGAGTTGCGGCACTGTGAGCGTCTTGCTGCTTAGCGAAAGGATCAGGATCGGTGCTTCCGACGGATTGATCTTGCGGTACGTCGGGTTCATTGGCAGGTTGGCCGGCAATTGTGCACGCGCCGCGCTGATGGCGGCCTGTACGTCACGGGCTGCGCCATTAATGTCGCGGTTCAGATCGAACTGAAGATTGATGTTTGCGGAACCCTGAGAAGACGTGGACGTCATCTGGTTCACGCCGGCGATGCGTGAGAACTGCCGCTCCAGCGGTGTCGCCACCGACGAAGCCATCGTCTCCGGATCGCCGCCCGGCAGACTTGCGCCGACGGAGATCACAGGGAACTCCACATTCGGCAGCGACGCCACGGGCAGGAGCTTGTACGCTACGGCGCCAGCCAGAAGGATCGCGAATGAGAGCAGGAAGGTCGCAATCGGGCGCTGAATGAAGGGCGCGGAGAAGTGCGGCCCGTTGACGGTGCCGCCTTCGGGTGCGTGCTCGCCTTCCGCCGGGTCGGCATTCTGATGTTCGTCGCGCGCGGAGGCACGATCGTTGGGGTGCTCGTCCCCTCCGCGAATGGCGGTGCCATGCACTTTCGCGGCATCGCCGCTGTGTGCGTGGTCCGTAGGGTCCTTGTCGCCGGGTTCAGGTGCTGTGTTCATCGGGATCTCGTCTGGAATGTTGGACGTAGCTGCGTTAGTCGCCGTGTGCGTACTGCGGCTCGGCTTCGTGCAGGTGCTTCTGCATCTCTGCATCTGCCTTGTCAGTGCCAAGGTACTTGCGACCGATGCGGTCGAAGAATAGGTAGACGACGGGCGTGGTGAACAGCGTCAGTACCTGCGACACGATCAGGCCGCCGATGATGGTGATGCCCAGCGGCCTGCGAAGCTCGCTGCCCGTGCCCGATCCGAAGGCCAGCGGCACGCCGCCCAGCAGCGCCGCCATGGTGGTCATCATGATGGGACGGAAGCGCAGCAGGCAGGCCTCGTAGATAGACTCCTCCGGCGACTTGCCATGCTCGCGCTCAGCCTCAAGCGCAAAGTCGATCATCATGATGGCGTTTTTCTTCACGATACCTATGAGAAGAATGATGCCAATGAGCGCGATGACCGAGAGGTTGGTGCCAGTGACCTGCAGCGCGAGGATGGCACCAACGCCCGCCGATGGCAGAGTGGAGAGAATCGTGATGGGGTGGATGTAGCTCTCATAGAGCACACCCAGAACGATGTACACGGTCACCAATGCGGCCAGGATCAGGATGGGCTCGTTGGAGAGCGATGCTTCGAAGGATGCCGCTGTGCCCTGGAAGTTGGCGTTCACGGAGAGAGGCATATTCAGCTCTTTCTCCGCCTTGCGCACCTGGTCTACAGCGTCGCCGATACTGTAGCCCGGCGCCAGGTTGAACGACAGGTTTACAGCAGGGAACTGGCCTTCATGCGAGATGGCCAGCGTCGCCGGCGTCTGCACCAGATGTGTAAAGGCAGACAGCGGAACCTGGGTGCCGGTGGAGCTCTTCACGTAAATGTCATTGAGCGCGGTCACGCTCTTCTGCCACTGCGGGGCTACCTCGAGAATCACGTGGTACTGATTCTGCTGCGTGAACATGGTGGACACCTGGCGTTGCGCGAAGGCGTCGTCCAGCGTGTCGTCAATGTTCTGCGGCGTGATGCCGAGGCGTGATGCGGTGTCCCGGTCGATGACCAGCTGCGCTTCCAGGCCCTGCGTCGTCTGGTCTGTCGCGATATCCGCGAGCGCAGGCAGCGTCTTGAACTTCTGCAGGATGCGGTCAGACCATTCGACGAGTTCCTGGCTGTTCGCGTCTTCCACCGAATACTGATACTGCGTACGGGCGACGCGGTTTTCCACGGTAAGGTCCTGCAGCGGCTGCATGTAGGCCTTGATGCCGTCGATCTTGTCCAGCTTCGGTTGCAGGCGGCGGATGATCTCCACGGCGCTGGACTTGCGATCTTCGCGATCCTTGAGGTTGATCTGGATGCGGCCGGAGTTCAGGGTGTTGTTGGTTGCGTCGATACCGATGAAGGACGAGAGTGAGTCCACGTCAGGATCCTGCAGCATCGCATGCGCCAGTGCCTGCTGGCGCTGACTCATGGAGGAGAAGCTGATGTCCTGTGCGGCATCGGTAATCGCCAGGATCACACCCGTGTCCTGCACCGGGAAGAAGCCCTTCGGCACAACCATGTACATGAACAGTGTCAGCGCAAAGGTGGCGAGAGTGACCAGCAGCGTGAGGGTCTGGTGACGCAGCACCCAGCGGACGCCAGTGGCATAACGGTCGATGACCCAGTTGAAGTAACCCTCGGTGACCTTGTAGAACTTGCCCTTTGCGCTCTCGGGCGTGTGCTTCAGCAGCTTCGCCGCCATCATGGGCGTAAGCGTCAGCGAGACTACGGCGGAGACGAGGATCGTGACGGACAGCGTCACAGCGAATTCGCGGAAGAGGCGGCCGACGATATCGCCCATGAAGAGCAGCGGAATCAGCACGGCGATCAGCGAGACCGTCAACGAGACGATGGTGAAGCCGATCTGCTCCGAACCCATCAGCGCCGCGTCCAGCGGCGAGTGGCCTTCCTCAATGTAGCGGTCGATATTCTCGACCATCACGATAGCGTCATCGACCACGAAGCCGGTGGAGATGGTCAGCGCCATGAGTGACAGGTTGTCCAGCGAGTAGCCCAGCATGTACATCACGCCGAAGGTACCCACGATGGACAACGGAACGGCGACTGCGGGAATGATCGTCGCGCGCCAGGAGCGCAGGAACAGGAAGATGACGCCGATGACGAGGACGATCGTCAGCATCAGTTCAAACTGCACGTCGGAAACGCTGGCGCGGATGGTGCCGGTACGGTCGGTAAGAGTCTCCAGCTTGACGGATCCAGGCAGGGTTGCCTGTAGCTTCGGCAGCAAGGCTTCGATGCGGTCAACCACGCCGATGATGTTGGCGCCGGGCTGGCGCTGCACGTTGATGATGACGGCGGGCTTGGTGTAAGTCTCGCCATTTTCGTCGCGGCGGCCCATCCAGGCAGCCTGGAAGCTGTTTTCCGCGCCATCGACCGCAGTGGCGACATCGCTCATGCGCACGGGCGATCCGTTGCGGTAGGCGACGATCACACTGTTGTAGTCGGCAGCGGAGAGCAACTGGTCATTCGCACCCACGGTGAAGGCCTGCTTCGGTCCGTTCAGGTTGCCCTTGGCCTGGTCGACGTTCGCCGCAGCCAGCACGGTGCGCAGGTCTTCAAGGGACATGCCATAGCCGGCAAGCGCGGTCGGATTGGCCTGGATACGGACGCCGGGCTTCTGTCCGCCGGCGATCGACACAAGGCCCACGCCGGAGAGCTGCGAAATCTTGTTCGCCAGAATGGTGTCGGCGAGATCCTCAACTTTGGTCAGCGGCAGCGTGTCCGAGGTCAGGGCCAGCGTCAGGATCGGCGAATCAGCCGGATTGACCTTGTTGTAGATTGGCGGGTTTGGCAGATCCTTTGGCAGCAGCGCCTGTGCCGCATTAATGGCTGCCTGTACATCCTGCTGTGCCACGTCAATCGACTCGCTCAGGTTGAACTGCAGCGTGATGATCGACCCGCCACCGGAGGAGACGGAGGTCATCTGCGTCAGGCCGGGGATCTGGCCAAACTGCCGTTCCAGCGAACCGGTGACGGCCGAGGTCATCACGGCCGGCGACGCGCCCGGGTAGTACGTCTGAACCTGGATGGTTGGGTAGTCGACCTGTGGCAGCGCTGAGACTGGCAGCTGCGTGTAGGCGACGCCGCCAGCCAGCAGGATGGCGATCATCAGCAGGGCAGTGGCGACCGGACGGAGGATAAATGGCCGGGACGGGCTCATACGCGGAGGCTCCGGAGAGAGGGTAAAGCGGGCCGGCCGTGCGTCCGAAGAACCGTTTGTTCGGACACATGGCAGGTCTGCGAATCGGTTCTGCCGGCAGCTCAGATCGTACTGGCGTGTCGGCTTGAGAATCGCCGCAACGGCGTCTCAAAAACTTGCAGTCTTCCGGCATCCGGCATCGAGCCGCTGCCGTTCCATCGCGAGGTCATCTTTGAAGGTTCAGGCTTCGCTTTGGACCATCTCGCTCGCGAAGAGCCAGATCGTCCAGATCGCGTAACGCGTGTGGAACAGACGTAACCGGATGCGCTTCAAAGCGCCTCCGGTCACGCCCACTATTGTGCTGGCGCAGCGCCGGCCGGGCGACGGCGGTGTTCGCCGGTGCCCGGAGTTCCTGCGCCTGTGCCATGTTCGCTGCGGTTGTCGTTGGGGCCGTGACTCGTCGTCAGGCCAGTGCTGTCTGTGGGGGCAGAGCCGTTGCCGCGATGCCGTGTTCCACCAGCCGCACCGGTATCGACGTTCGAGCCCTGGCCGTTGGAGAAGTCGCCTGCGCCCGACCCAGTGCTGGTCGGAGCAGCAGCCTGCCCGCGTGCAGCCCGCGCCGCCACCATGTCGGCAGAAGGACGAGGCACCACGCGCGATCCGCTCTGCAACTTCTCCGTGCCGTCCGTCACCACCTGGTCGCCAGCCTTCAGGCCGCTCTTGATAATGACGTCCGTGCCCTGCGTGCTGTCCATGACGACGGGAACCACGCGGACGGGATAGTTTGTCTGCGGGCCGCTGCCGGCACCACCGGCACCGCCGCCGCCGCGACGTCCACCGCCAGCAGGTCCGCCGCCAGGACCACCACCGACAGCGCCGCCTCCGGTCGAATCCGCACCGGTATTCCCACTGCCCGCGCCACCCGCCGGAGCTGCTCCGCCTGCCGTGTTCTGTGCGGCACCGGCGGTACCGGAAGTACGTCCGGCTGGTGCCGCCCCGCTGGCCGTCTGGGGCTGGGTCCGGTCGATCACGTAAACGAAGCTGCCCCCATTGCCGGTCTGGATAGCCGCTGCCGGGATCACCAGCGAGTTCGGCCGGTTCTCAAGCACCAGGTGAATGTTCACGAACTGGTTCGGGAACAGGGAGTTATCCGCGTTATCGAATACAGCCTTAACCTTCGCCGTACCAGTGGTGGTGTCGATCTGGTTGTCGATGGTCAACAGTGTCCCGGTTGCAAGCTTTGTCGAGTTGGAGCGGTCCCAGGCTTCGGCCACCAGCTTGTGACCGCCGCGCATGTGCTCAAACACTGCCGGTAGCTGATCTTCCGGCAGGGTGAAGATCACGGAGATGGGCTGAAGCTGCGTGATAACCACCAGGCCAGTCGATCCGGAGGCCGTCACAATGTTGCCCACATCGACCTGGCGAAGACCAACAACGCCGTTGATCGGAGAAGTGATGCGCGTGTAGTTGAGGTTGACCTGTGCTGACTGGATGGCAGCGCGGTCCGCAGCCAGCGTTCCTACAGCTTGTCCGGCCGTGCTCTCCTGGGTCTGGGTCGACTCCTTGCTGACGACACCGGCAGCGTAGAGCTGCTGGTAGCGCTGAGCCTGAGCCTGTGCCAGCGCCGCATTCGCCTGGTCGCGGACCAGGTTGCCCTGTGCGGTTGCGAGTGTGGCCTGGTAGGGCCGGGGATCAATCTCAAGCAGCAACTGGCCCTGCTTGACCCTCTGACCCTCGGTGAAGTTCACGCGCATGATCTGGCCGTCGACGCGGCTCTTCAGGGTCACGGTGTTATATGCCGTCACGGTGCCCAGCGCGGTCAGCTGGATGGGAATGGTGCGCAACTGCGCTACATCAAAGGCCACTGGGATGATCGCGCCGGCACCGCCGCCACGCCGTCCACCGCCAGCACCACCACCGGCGGCTGCCGCTGGCTTATGCATCAGCCGGTATGTGATGAAGCCGATCACTGTGCCCGCGATCAGGATCAGGATGACGATCCGTAGCCAGGAGCGCTTTTTGGGGGCGTCAGGGTGTTGCGAGGCGTCGTTCGGCAGACCTGTCGACGAGGGCGAGGCGTGCTCCGGCAAAGCCGGGTGCTCGGGCGAGGAAGTGGCAGAGTGCTCGCTTGAAAGTGGCAACATGATCTGCGGCGGACCGTCCTGACTTTGTTTCTTATGTATTAATTGTTCGTTTGGCGACGCCGGACAAAGCATTGTCCGGGCAATCCATAGACTATAGGAATGACGGTGGACCCCCGCCAATGGTTTCGAGGTATTTCAAGAACGAGTGACCGCGATTCAAGCGCCGCTTAGCGCCTCTCTATAATGAAATTCGCCCGCCACTGAACAATCAGGCCAGATGCCCCGAAGGACACCGTTGAGCATGGACGATTACCGAACTCCCGTGGCTGACACGCTGTCCGCGACTGCCAACGGAACCGGCGATGTGCCTTTGTGCGTTGATCTGGACGGTACCCTTGTCAAAAGCGACACGCTTGTGGACGCGGTGTTGCTCCTTGCTCGGCAGCAGCCAGCATCGCCGCTGCACTGGGCGCGTTGGGTGAGCAAAGGCAAAGCAAGCTTCAAGCGCGAGATCACCGGCCGTGTCCAGATCGATGTGGAACACCTGCCGTACAACCGCCCACTGGTCGAATATCTGCAGGAGCAGCATGCGCGCGGTCGCCGTATTTATCTGGCTACCGCCGCCGACAAGGGTTTTGCCGATCAGGTCGCAGCGCACTTTGGAGATTTATTCACCGACGTCCTGGCGTCCGACGGAACACTAAACCTGGCCGGCGCGAATAAGCTTGCAGCCTTTCAGCAGCGATTTCCGGAGGGCTTCACCTACATTGGCAATGCGATCCCCGACCGCACGCTCCTGCAGGCCAGCGTGCAGCCCATGGCGGCTAATCCCCATGGCTCCCTGAGTCGGGCACTCCGACGCGATAAGACCGTGCTGCATCGCGAGTTCACTGACCGCCGCCCGATGGTCAAGGTCTTTCTCAAGGCCATCCGACTGCATCAGTGGGCAAAGAACATTCTGGTCTTCCTGCCGGCCATTCTGGCGCACGACCTTTCAGCCCGCAGTGTCCTTTGTTCCACGCTTGCCTTTCTGTCGATCTCGTTCTGCGCCAGCGCGACATACATCATCAATGATCTGCTGGACATTGAGGCCGACCGGCGCCATCCGCGCAAACGTCTTCGACCGTTCGCATCGGGAGATCTTTCCCCCTTCGCCGGCATTGGCATTATCTTCGGCTTCTTCGCGATCTCTGTTGTGCTGGCCCTGTTGCTGCCTTACATCTACCGGGCTTTCCCTGGCGGCGCAGCCCATCTGAGCCTGATGAAGGGGCCCAGTGGCTTTGTGGCCTGGCTGGGCATTTACACCATCACCACGCTCTCCTATTCGTTCGCGCTGAAACGCATGATGCTGATCGACGTGATCGTGCTCAGTGGTCTCTATACGGTCCGCCTGCTCGCAGGAGCCGGCGCCACGGGCGTCCCGATGTCCGAATGGCTGGCTGCATTTTCGATCTTCTTCTTTCTATCGTTGGCCTTCGTCAAGCGTTTCAGTGAGTTGGAATTGATGATTGCCAATAATCGCGACAAGGCTTCCGGACGCGGTTACCGGACGGCGGATATCGAGCAACTCCGCTCCTTTGGTACCAGTAGCGCCTTTGCCGCGGTTGTCGTCCTGTCGATGTACATCTCCAACCTGACGGGTGCGCACCTTTACAGCCATATGGGCCGGTTGTGGCTGCTGATGCCTGTACTGATCCTGTGGATCAGCCGCGTGTGGCTGCTGGCCAGCCGTGGCGAGCTGCACGAAGATCCCGTCGTCTACGCCATTACCGATAGGACAAGCTGGCTGCTGGGCGCCATCTCCGCGGCGATTGTCTGGGCTTCGCTGTAAGCACACAGCAGTCATTTATCCTGAAAGAACGCGCATCACTCTGAGTGACTCAGGCCCTGCGGCCGCGCCGAGCATTGCCACTATGACGGAAACCATCACACCTTTGACCGCGTTCGACGATGCCTCACTTGACCAGGCATTCCGCGCGCTGACTGACCAGGTCCGCTCTGCCACGTCGCAATTGACCACAGCCGAGGCGCAGGAGAACTTTCGCCTCGATTGGCTGGGCCGTAAACAGGGCCGCCTGAAGCTGCTGAGCGAGACATGGCTGAAGACCGCGCCGCCCGAAGCGAAGAAGTCGCTGGGCATGCGCTTCAACACGCTTAAGAACGAGATCGAAGCCGCACTTGCGAACGAACCTGCATCGGCCAAGTCCAGCGGTGGCCCATCGCTTGATCTCTCCCTGCCGGGCATCCGCCGCAGCGTTGGCGTGGAGCACCCGTTGACGCGCACCATGCGCGAGATGACGGCGGTCTTCGCTGCGCTTGGATACTCGGTCGGCATCGGACCTGAGGTCGAGTCGGATTTCTACAATTTCGAGGCATTGAACTTTCCGCCGAATCATCCAGCCCGCGACACGCAGGACACGCTGGTAGTCGCCGGGCAGGAGTCGAAGCCGCTGCGCGAGCGGCTGTTGATGCGTACGCACACATCTCCTGTGCAGATCCGCAGCATGGTGGCAAACCTGCCACCGCTGCGCATTGTCATTCCGGGCAAGGTGCATCGCAACGACGAGAGCGACGCCACGCATTCGCCCATCTTCCACCAGGTCGAGGGCCTCTGCGTCGACACGAACATTACCTTCAGCGACCTGAAGGGCACGCTCGATTACGCCATGAAGGCCTTCTTCGGATCGAGTGTGAAGACGCGCTTCTTTCCGTCCTTCTTTCCTTTCACGGAGCCCAGCGCAGACGTTCAAATATCCTGCCCCTTCTGCGGTCAGAAGGGCTGCCGCAAGTGCAAGTTCTCGGGATGGATCGAGCTGCTGGGCTGCGGCATGGTGGACCCTGCTGTCTTCGCCGCAGTTGACGCGCGACGTATCGAGAACGGCCTGGAGCCCGCGTACGACACGAAGAAGATCAGTGGCTTCGCCTTCGGCATGGGCGTCGAACGCATCGCCATGATGAAGTACGGCGTCGGTGACATCGGTCAGTTCTACTCGGGCGACTTACGGTTTCTGTCTCAGTTTGTATAAGCGCGAAGCGCGCTCAGGATTGCAATGAATATCTTGTCGAATTGGCTGCGCGAATATCTTCCCGCGCTCGAAGTAAACGACCGGCAGTTAGCCGAAGATCTCACGCTGCGCGGCATTGCCGTCGAAGGCGTGCATGAGCTTGCAGATGGCGGCCATCTTTTCGAGATGGACATCACGACCAACCGTGTCGATGCGATGAACCATTACGGCATCGCTCGCGAGGCTGCGACTATTTACGGCGTCCCTTTGCTGACGCTGGAAGACCGTCGTGTGGTCCACACCGAAATGGGCGACGCAGTCGGCGCCAAGCTGCCGTCGCTGGCATGCGATATCCCGGCACCAGCCGGTGACTTTGCTGGCGGCTACCCGGTCCGCATTGAAGCGGAAGACCTTTGCGGCCGCTTTACTGCGCAGGTGATTCGAGGTGTAACGGTCAAGGCAAGCGAGGGCATCCTTGCCACACGCTTTGAGCAGCTTGGACAGAAAACCATCTCCAACGCAGTCGATATCACGAACTACACGTGGCTTGCCATGGGGCAGCCCACACATGTGTTCGACCTCGACAAACTTGAGGGAAGCATCGTCGTTCGTCGCGCGCATGCCGGGGAGCGCATCAAGCTGCTGGACGGAAGCGAGAAGACACTCACGAAGGACGACCTGGTCGTCGCTGATGAGCAGAAGGCGCTCGGCCTCGCTGGCGTCATGGGCGGATGGGATTCGCGTGTGACGGAAGAAACGAAGAACATCCTCGTCGAAGCCGCGTGGTTCGATCCCGCGGCCATTCGAGCAAGCTCGCGTCGGCATGGTCTGCATACGGACGCTTCGCATCGCTACGAGCGCGGTGCTGATCTTGGCGCGTGCGCACTCGCAAACCGGCTGGTCACTCGCGGTGTCATTGCGGCATGTGGTGGAGAAGCCGTCGGCACGATGACAGAGGTCGTCGTCGAAGCTCAGGAGCTACGCACAACCAGGCGTCCGCATGTGCTGCTGAGCGTGGACGAAGTGCAGCGCCTGCTGGGCACTACGCTTGAGGCCGGCCCGTCTGGTCATCTTGTTCCACCTGAGGTCATCGAGCAGTATTTGCAGGCGCTTGGCTGCCATCTTCGCCCTGCGGAAGACGCGGGTTCATTCGAGGTCACGTTGCCGTCGTGGCGCCTCGATCTGGAACGTGAAATTGATCTGATCGAAGAGATCGCGCGCGTCTACGGCTATAACCGTTTCGCAGACACGCTGCCCAGCTTTAGCGGCGGCGTTGCTGCGTTGCCACATGCTGCAAAGGAAGACCGGGTTCGAGAGATTCTCCGTGCACTCGGCTGGACCGAGGCCATCAGCAGCACCTTCTGCAGCGATGCCGATGCCGTAACCTTCGCTGCGCCCGGCACCAGCGGTGTGCCTATGGGAAACCCGCTGAATGCAGAGGCCGGTATGCTGCGGCCATCGCTGCTGCCCGGCACCGTCGGCATGCTGCAGTTGAATGGCACACGCGATGTTCGTTCGGGACGCATCTTCGAGTACGGCACCGTCTTCACCGGCACGATCGCCCAAGTCGTCGAACATCCATCGCTCGCGCTGGGCGCCTTCGGCGATGCCATCGCGACCCGGACGATCGACGCAGCGGACGCGCTCTTCTTTGAAGTGAAAGGCGCTGTCGAAGAGTTGCTGTCACGCTTCGTGATGCCGTCCCCGGTCTTCTCCAGCGAAGGTGTTCCCGCGTGGATTGAAGCAGGCCGCGGCGCCAGTCTTGCCGTTGGAGGCGTGACGGTCGGATGGTTGGGAGAGCTGAGCACTGCTGAGTGTGAGCGCCGCAAATTGAAAGAAGCGGCCGTTGTGGCAGAGCTCAATATCCCGGCACTCTTCGAATACGTATTGCGCCAGCCCTCCGCGCAAGAACCATCGCGATACCAGGCTGTCGAGCGTGACTTCTCGTTTCTCTTCGCAGACAGCGTTCAGTGGAAAGATGTCGAAACCGCAATCAGCACTCTTGGCATTGCAGAGATGATTTCGCTGGCACCCATTGAAATTTTTCGCGACCCGAAGGGCAAGGCCGTTGCACGCGGGGAGTACTCGCTGCTGCTGCGTACCGTCTTCCAATCGCCGGAGCGAACACTGCGCGAGGAAGAGATCACCGCATGGCAGGATGCAATCGTTGCGTCTCTGCTAAAGCTGGGTGGGAAGCACCGCGCTGCTTAGTTCGACAGACAAGTGTAAGAACGGCTAGCTCCGTCTTAGGACGGAGCTACTTCTTTGCAGTGTGCAGCTTCTCCACGCGGCGTTGCAGGGCCTGCGCGTCGTACGGTGCATGCACCTTCGCATCATTGTCGAAGTAAACAAAGACATCCCGCTTCTGCCGCTTGCGCGCCGGTGTCGGGCTCGCGTGATGTCCATGCAGCCTGCTGGAGGCGGTCTCGTCTTCGGCTTCTTCGCCGTGCGCCCACCGAACGACGCGCTTCGCCCAGGTATCGAGTGCTGCGTCGCCGTAGCCGCTGGCATAGAGCTCTTCGGAGCCGTGCAGACGGCAGTAGACGAAGTCCGATGTCACATCGAAGAGCAGCGGCCACTCCACGGTATCTGCGACGACCAGCCCGATATTGTGCTTGCGCAGCAGCGCAATGAACTCCGGGCATACAAAGCTGTCGTGCCGGATCTCGATGCAGTGACGAACCGGCTGCTTCACCAGCGCCTCGGTGAAGGCGCGGCCTTTCAGGCGGGGACCGTGTTCGTGCGCCAGTGCTGCCACATCGGTCGTAGTCCGAGGCAGCAGGTCGAAGAACGTACTCAGCCGCTCGGCGTCGAACGCAAAGCGAGGCGCGAATTGCCACAGGATCGGACCCATCTTCGGTCCAAGCGCAAGGACGCCCTGCGCGAAGAAGTTTGCCAGCGCACCCTCAGCTCCGCGCAGCTTTAGCATGTGCGTGATGAAACGCGACCCCTTGAGGGCGAACGTGAATCCGTCAGGCGTCGCGTCCCGCCACTGCTCGAAGCTGGACGGCCGTAGCAGCGAGTAGTGTGTCCCATTGATTTCAATGGAGTTGAAGATGCGCGATGCGTGCTGCAGCTCCAGCCGCCGTGGCAGTCCGGGCGGGTAAAACGATCCACGCCAGCCTTGGTAGCGCCAGCCCGAGATGCCGATATGCGTACTGCCAGTCGCAAGGTGAGGTGACATATCGGCGATATCATAAACGCGACGTGGCGTGGGGCGGCAAACGTCCTGCTGCGCCACGCATGCATCCTAAGGTGTCTATGCCGCAGATTGTCACTGAGCTCCCGAAGCGCCTGCTGAACACGCCGCTTGCCGTGCCGCACACCTTCAACCTGTCGATTGATGGTCGCGAAGTGTCCGCGGGCGAAGGCGAGTTGCTGATTGAGGTGCTGAATCGCGCTGCAGCGCAGGCGAATGCATCCATCGCCGATGCCGGCTTCCATCTTGAGGACAAGAAGCTGACGCCGTCGGAACGCGCCGCTTCAGCCCAAAATCCCGAGTTTGCGCTGTCCCCCGCGTCCTCGAAGATGGAGTATCCCGGCACAGCAGAGGACGCTTCACGCTCGGAGCATATGGGGAACTACCGCAGCGTGCCGCAGCTCTGTTACCTGCCGCAGATGGGACCCATCCAGACCTGCGATACCTGCATGGTCGAAGTGGACGGGGAGCTCGTACGTGCCTGCGCGACGGTCGTTCGTCCCGGCATGAAGGTGTTCGCTGAAAGCGCGCGCGCCGACCGCGCACAGCGCGAGGCGATGGATCGCGTCCTGCAGAATCACGATCTCTACTGCACCATCTGCGACAACAACAACGGCAACTGCACCATCCACAACGCCGTGGGCGAGATGCGTGTGGTGCACCAGGAACGGCCGTTCCTGCATAAGCCGTATGAGCAGGATCACTCCAACCCGTTCTATCGCTACGATCCCGACCAGTGCATTCTCTGCGGCCGTTGTGTTGAGGCTTGCCAGGATGTGCAGGTGAACGAAACTCTCTCCATCGACTGGACAAGCAAGCACCCGCGCGTGCTTTGGGATGGCG
The DNA here is from genome assembly GCF_900105625.1 of Terriglobus roseus. Classification (NCBI taxonomy): domain Bacteria; kingdom Pseudomonadati; phylum Acidobacteriota; class Terriglobia; order Terriglobales; family Acidobacteriaceae; genus Terriglobus; species Terriglobus roseus. The sequence goes on along the minus strand of NZ_FNSD01000001.1, from coordinate 1,850,381 downwards.
GCGAGCAGGTTGCCGGATCAAGCTGCGTCAGTTGCGGCCACTGCGTTACCGTTTGCCCATGTAACGCGCTCATGGAAAAGAGCATGCTGCAGCGCGCCGGCACACTGACCAACCTGCCCGCCGGCACACTCGACAGCATGATCGAAGTCGTCAAGGGCGTTGAGCCGGAGACGGGCTATCCACCGATCCTGGCGCTCAGCGATATCGAAAGCACGATGCGTGAGGCTCGTGTGAAGCGCACCAAGACGGTGTGCACCTTCTGCGGCGTCGGCTGCTCGTTCGATGTGTGGACGCGCGATCGCCATGTTCTTAAGATCGAACCGATGCACGGCCCTGCAAACGGCATCTCCACCTGCGTCAAGGGCAAGTTCGGTTATGAGTACACGAACTCTCTCGCCAGGCTCCGCACGCCACTGATCCGCGTGAACGATGGACAGCACTCTACCTACCGCGAAGCAACGTGGGACGAGGCACTGACACTCATCGCAAGCAAGTTCTCTGAGATCAAGCAGAACTTCGGACCAGATGCGCTAGCCTTCATCGCTTCCTCGAAGTGCACCAACGAAGAGAGCTACCTGATGCAGAAGCTGGCGCGTGCCGTCATTGGCACGAATAACGTCGACAACTGCAGCCGCTACTGCCAGACGCCCGCAACCATGGGGTTAAGCCGCACGGTGAAGACGGGCGGTGACTCCGGTTCCATTGCAGACATTGAGAAGGCAGGGTTGGTCCTGATCATCGGTTCCAACACGAGCGAGAGTCACCCGGTTCTGGCAACACGCGTGAAGCGTTCGCACAAGCTACGCGGTCAGCGCCTTATCGTTAGCGATATCCGCAAACATGAGATGGCAGAGCGCGCAGATCTCTTCCTCCGTCCGCGACCCGGTACCGATCTTGTCTGGGTTTCAGCAGTGACGAAATACATCATCGATCAGGGGTGGCACGCAGAGGAGTTCATCACCAGCCGTGTGAACCAGTTTGAGGAGTACTACAAGAGCCTGGAACCCTTCACGCTGGAGCATGCGGAAGAGATCACCGGCATCAGCGTTGAGACGCTGAAGCAGGTAGCGGAGGAAGTGGTGAAGGCCGATGGTGTTTGCATTCTGTGGGCCATGGGCGTCACGCAGCACTGCGGCGGATCGGATACCTCCACATCGCTTGCCAACCTGCTGCTTGCCACCGGAAACTTCGGCCGGCCCGGCGCCGGAGCCTACCCACTGCGCGGCCATAACAACGTGCAGGGAGCCAGTGACTTCGGATCGCTGCCCAACTACTTCCCCGGATATCAAGGTGTGGATGATGCCGAGGTTCGCAATAAGTTCGAGGCCGCCTGGTCGGTCACTCTGCCCGTAAAGAAGGGCAAGGACAACCACGAAATGATGGACGCCATCATGGCGGGTGAACTGCACTCGCTCTACATCAAGGGCGAGGACACCATCACCAGCGACGGCAACGCCAACTTCGTTGCGCAGGCGCTTTGCAGGATACCGTTCCTTGTGGTGCAGGATATCTTCTTCTCTGAGACTGCGCGGTATGCCGATGTTGTACTGCCGGCGTCTCCTTCGCTCGAAAAGGATGGCACGTTCACCAGCACGGAGCGCCGCATCCAGCGCCTTTATAAGGCGCTGGATCCTCTCGGCGATTCGAAGCCTGACTGGGAGATCATTCAGCTCATCGCCAATCGCCTGGGAGCGCACTGGGAGTACAAACATCCGAGTGAAATCATGGCTGAAGTCGCAGAACTTACGCCGTCGTTTGCCGGAGTGAGTTATGAACGGCTTGAAGGTTATAAGAGCCTGCAGTGGCCCGTCGCCAAGGACGGCACCGATTCGCCCGTACTCTTCCTGAAAGAGTTTCCCTTCGCGGATGGCAAGGCGAAATTCTTCCCGCTGGAATACGTTCCACCAAGTGAAGACGCAGGTGTGGACTTCGATCTGCATCTGAATAACGGTCGTGTGCTCGAACACTTCGAGCAGGGGGCCATGACCAGTAAGGTGACCGGCATCAATCGCATGACACCGTCCAACTGGGTTGAGGTGTCGCCGGAACTGGCCGCAGAGCGCGGCATCGAGAGTGGGACCAAGGTGGAAGTCGAAAGCCGCTGGGGCATCATCCGTGCTCGCGTCCTTGTAACGGATCGCGTGCAGGGCCATGAGCTGTATATGCCCATGAACAATGTGGTCGACCCCGTGAACAAGCTCACCGGCGCGCATGTGGACCGCGCGACACACACGCCGGCGTATAAGGAAACGGCGGTCCGTATGCGCATCCTGGAGCCAAAGGGACGGTCGCCGTTAATGGCTGAAAACTTCCGGAACGGAAAGCGGACACCACAGCACGGCGTCGAAGTCGAACGGAAGTGGGAGCAGGCTGGCTATCGCAAGCCGGGCACCGCCGCGAGCGACACATTAGTGCAGATCAATACGACGACCGTCTAGAGACAGGGAGCAAGCAGTTATGGCAAATCCAATTGCATTTACGCCGCTACCGTACGATCCGAAGGACGGATTGATGCGGCGGCTGGAGGCTGCACCTCGCGCGCATGCTGAGGCTTTGCTGGTCGCGTATGACCTTCTGCAGGAAGCTCACGACCAGGGCATCCTGGATGCCCTGCACGGCATGGTGCACGCAAAAGATGCCATCGTCGGTCACATCGCAGAAGGAGCACGCGTTCAGGAGAGCGTGGATGCACTGCGCAACATGATTGCAGCAGCCAAGATCCTCGGCTCCATCGAACCCGAGACCATGAGCTGCATCGCAGCCGCTATGAATTCGTCAGGCAAGAAGAAGACGGATCCGCCACTCAGTCTGTGGGGCATCTTCAAAAGAGCTACTTCAATTGAAGGACGCCGGGGACTTACAGTGGCAGTTGAGTTACTCGCTGCACTTGGGACACGGCGATAAACTCTGTAACCCCTCGCCACCGTTGAGGCATATCGGCAAACGCCTGGGGAAGCAGAAAGGCGTGAGCCGGAGAGATTACGAAGAGCGAAAAAATGGCTTTAGCTGCCGAGATTCTCATCTCTGTTGCTAAAGCCATTTCTATGTCTTGCTGTTCCATCTCAGCGGCTGAAGCCGTGACAGTCCTTACTGAGGAGCCCTGGGCGAGAAGTAACCTTTACGCGCACGGACGTGATAACGCTGATCCAGTGCGGTGAGATAGATGGTGCGGAATGAGCCATCCTGCTTCAACCCGGCTGGGCGATAGCGTAGCGAGTACTGGGAACGAAGTTCTTCCTGAATGGCCTGAAAGCCTCGCGCCACATCCTCGATCTTGGTCGGGAAGAAGGCGCGTCCGCCGGTCGCGTCACTCAATCGCGAAAGAACTTCGTCGCCCTTATCCTTGCTGGGGCTGACGTTTGTCGAGATGGTGTAGACGATCGTCTCGGCGCGCTGGCATTCTTTGATCGCATCCTGCTCGTAGACGCGCGAATAATTGTCCTCGCCGTCGGAGACGATGATGATTGCCTTGCGGATGGTCTCATTCGACTTCACCGTCAGCATCTGGTCACGGCAGGTCGTGTAGACCGCGTCGAAGAAGGCCGTGCCGCCACCGGGCCGCAGCTTCTCAATGGCGGAGCTCAGCTTGTCGATGCTGTTGGTATAGTCCTGCGCAAGGTCCTGGCGCACATCAAAGCCGAGCACGAAGGCCGCATCCTGTTTGGGCCGCAGCACCTGCAGCAGGAACTCTGTCGCAGCCTGCTGCTCAAACTGAAAGCGCGAGCGGATCGAGTTCGACGTATCCAGCAGAATGCCGATGCGCAGGGGAAGGTTCGCCTGCTGCGTAAAGCTGATGATGCGGTCGGGCTTGCGGCCATCGTCCAGCAAGCCGAAATCCGACTGCTTCAGACCTGTGACGAAGCGCCCCTTACCGTCGGTGACGGTGAAGACAAGCGGAACTTCCGGCACGAAGGCCCGGATCGTTAGCGCGGCGGAATCGCTGCCAGCCTGTGGCGCAGCGACCTCGGGCGTCGTTTGCGCAGCCGGTGCTGCGGCAGGCGCAGTCGACTGCGGGTTTGCGGGCGCCGCTGTCGGAGCGCCAGCCTGCTGGGCAAAACCAATCGAAGCAGCCAGGGAACAGGCGGCAAGGGCGCGGACCACGGGATTGCGAAGAACAGCCATATCGGGCGTAGTTTACCAATCCTCGCGCAAGTCTGGCTGCGGCGCTCGCGCGGGTATTTCCAGCGCACGCAGGCTGTCGAGCAACTCCGTCAGCTCTGCCGGCAAAGGAGCCGACAAATCCAACGGCTTTGCCGTGATGGGATGTTGCAGCCGCAGATGCGCAGCATGCAGAAAGTTACGGCGAAGCGATGGGCCTTCTTTGCCCTCGGCAGGTACAGCCGCAGGAGCAATCCCCGGGATCTTTGCAGGCGCACCGTACAGCGTGTCGCCAACGACAGGATGACCCAGTGACTGCATGTGCACGCGGATCTGGTGTGTCCGGCCGGTCTCGATCTTCAGGTCCAATAGTGTGAAGTCGCCCGCGGTGGTGTGCAGCCGTTCCAGCACGGTGTAATGGGTGCGCGCGGGACGCGGATCGTTGGCACGCCGGCGCATGCTTGGCTCTGGCTCATCCGGATGGCGAAGGCTGGGTGCACCATGACTGGCGGTCGTCATGTAGATATTGGCGACGCGTGTCGTCATGCGGGTACGACGAACACGATCACGTGCGATGGGCAAATCAATCAGGCCGCGATCGCTCTTCACATGCCGGTGGACGAGCGCGATGTAGCGCTTCTCAAGCGTCCGTTCGCTGAACATCTCGGCGAGCGCGCGATGCGCCTGGTCGCTCTTGGCCACCATGATCAGGCCGCTGGTCTGCTTGTCCAGGCGATGCACGATGCCGGGGCGCAACGGGCCGCCCACATCGCTGAGCTGATTTTTGAAGTGGAAGAGCAGCGCGTTGACCAGCGTGCCGTTGTTGCGGGCATCATCTGTCAGGCCGCTGCCCGCATGCACCATCATGCCCGCAGGCTTGTCGATGACAGCCATGTGGCGATCTTCAAAGATGATCGAGAGCGGAATATCCTCGGGGGTGGCGCGCAGCGGTGTGGGCGTAGGCTCGCCTTCGACAACCACGCTCTCGCCGCCAATCATCTTTTGCTTTGACTTCACGACGATGTCGTTGATGCGCACCTGGCCGTGGTCGATCAGCAACTGTGCGCGGGCGCGCGAGATGCCGGGCAGCACCTTGGTCAGATACTGATCCACGCGGTAGCCGCGAGCTTCGCGTTCGGCGATCCAGCTCTTGCGAGCGCCCAGCGGCAGTGCCGCAGGATCGGGAACGATCAGGTCGTCGTCCTCGTCCATCTCCGAGGGCGGCAACAAGGGCGCGGCTTCCGCATTGCCGATCTGACGACGACCACTCTTTTGAAATCCACCCTTGCCCGCGCGCTTTGGGCGATCGGGCACAGCGGTGTTGGGAATGACGGGCGTTGGAATGTCGACGACTTCGCCGTAGAGGGCCGCTTCGGCGAGCGCAAGTTCCTGCCGCTCAGCATCGGTGACGACGTCGCGTGCGGCGCGGTAGTCCGCCTTAACCGACTGGCGGCGCTTGCCCTTGGGCAGCATGTTTTTACTGGGCATAGTGTGCCCCCTGCTCGAGGCGCTTGCCTCGCGTGAAGAAGAAGCACAGGCCAGCCGCTGCAAGCAGCGTCAGCAGCAACTGGTCGATGCGAAGAAAGCCACCGACGAAGGCGTCCGGCAGCACGTAGGTGGGGCGAAACTCATCGATAAAGAAGCGAATCAGCGCGGCCATCGTGAGGGAGAGTCCAAAGGTCTCACCGGTCTGCGACTCGCGGTGCAGCCAGGCGAACGCAACAGCGGCCGCCATCAGCGACAGCACGGCAGAGTAAAGCGCGACGGGATGATAGCCGTCATCGGCGCGGATGAGATGGCCCATGGGCGACGTCGTTGCGGCACCTAGGTCATCGCCGGAGAAGAGCGTGCCCAGGTGCAGGGCGCCCTGCAGCAGCAGGATTGCGGGAGCTACCGCGTCAGCCGTCCGAAGCCAGGGTAGCCGCTTGAAGAGCATGTAGACCACGCCACACAGCAGCGCCAGCAGCAGGCCAAACCTGGTCACCGTGGGCAGCGTGAGAATGTACAGCGGATAGTGCAGAAACGCCTTCCAGACCTGCACCACGATCACGACGCGCGAAAGGAGCAGCGTGCCGCCGGCGGTGAACAGGCACAGGTTCCACACGGCATCTTCACTGATGCGCATGACGCGAGCCCCACGCGCCGCCAGCAAAATGGCGAGCACCAGCCCGAGCGCCGCGACTGCGCCAAATGTGGGGATAGTGATCGGTCCGAATCGTGCGAGGTGCGGGTACATCTTTAGTAAGGATACTTGTGAGACGTTGATTGTGCGGTTCATGCGTCAGATGTGCGTTTCACGGTCCAGTTGTGCGGGATGACACGGTGCTTGCCGGTTGTACCCGGAAGGAAGTTCGAAATGAAGTTTCAGGCTTTTGTAGCTTTGTTGCTGGTGCCGCTCACGGCGCTCGCAGGTGTGCAGGCGTTATCGCCGGCAGAACGGGAAGAAATTCAGCAGTTCCGTGAACTTCAGGCGAAGGTCCTACAAGGCCCGCAGAGCGCCCTCGGCATGGTTTCACTGGAGAAACTGAGAGACGGCGATACGACCATCGGCTCGGCCGCAGGGAGCAGGATTCATCTGGATCACGTCGCGCCGAATCTGGGCGTAGTGCGCCTTCATGGTGAGCAGATCGAGTTTGTGCCGCCCTCAGGTGGCTTCCCGAGCGACCTGTTCATCGGTGGCAAACCAGCTGCGTCAGGCACTGTGGTCTTCGATGCGGAGGGCACTTCGCCGACTTTCGTCGAAGGGAGCGTGAACTTCGTTCTCCGGCACAAGTTTGGTTTCTTCCTGGTTGGACGAGATCTCCGCGCGCCAGAACTGCTCGCCTTCCACGGCCTTCGCTGGTACGCTCCCGATGGTCGTTATCGCATCGTCGCCAAATGGATACCGTACCCAAAACCGCAGGTGCTGCGCGTCGCCAATATCCTTGGACAGGTGAATGAAGACACGTCGTACGGCGTGGCGGAGTTCACGGTGAACGGTCGCACTGTCCGATTGGAGCCCAGCGTCTACCAGGGCCGCGAGAAGCCGTTGTTCTTCGTCTTCAAGGACAGGACGAGTCGCACGACAACCTACCAGGGCGGAAGATTCCTGGATGCTCGGCTACCGGACCATGGGCTGAGTGCGCCGGGAGAGGTCGTGCTCGACTTCAACCAGGCACGCAATCCACTGTGCGCATTCTCCGCTCACACATCCTGCCCCATACCGCCTGAGAGCAATCGCATGCCGTTCGCGATCCCGGCAGGAGAGCGGCGATACATCGAGCGGTAGCGAGGGGAAAGTAGGCGGGGAAGTGTTGCGGCCTCGGCGAGAGAACACTGACTTGCCTGGGATCGCAAAGGACGCACAACTGCTGAGGAAGAAAACCGACCCACTGGGCCGTGAAGGAAGCGCCGGTGAACCCGCTACTAAGCGGTGGGATTCAGCCGTGGTTCTTTAGGCATTCGGGACTGGCCGACACTGCACACCGAACCATATATACGAGCCGAACCCCTGTTCAATGGATATTGGTTCAACCGGCGTTGTTCCCCGCACCTGCTTTGCAGGCCGGTCATCTGTTGCAGATGCTACGCGGAGACCCGCATGTTGGCAAGGCAAGCAACACTGCTCTTTCCACACCCATGAACTCGGCGTGAATCGTCGTCTGCAAAGGCAAATAGCGTGCAGTCCGCGCTACAACGTCTCATCACGGTTGCGCGTAATAGCCATTGCGAGCGCGTGCCGTGACGCCCGTCTTCGCAATTGTCACCTGCAGAGGGTGAAATTCATCTGCGTGTTCCGCAGGCGCTGGCGTGAAGGTCAGTTCGTACATCGAACGCGCCTCCGCAACACACTTTGCCAGGTTTCCAGTGACATCGCTGTTGCCTGTGATGGTCTGTCCACCGCTCTGCACGGCCAGCACCTGCAGGCTCAGGTCGGCTATGTCCGTGTTTTGTGACTTTGTAATGCCTTTGACGAAGTCCTCATAGTAGTTCGCCCGCAGAAGGTCTTCCTCCGGCCCAATCGGGTTGATGTTGTAGAGCGTCACCTTGGCCAGCCTTAACTGCCGGGAGTAATCGACGACACTGCGGAAGATGCCCTGATGTTGCGCGTTGGTCAGGTCAATGCGAATACCGGTGAGCAGGGGCCAGCCGGGCGAAACCCAAAGCACCATCTTCTGGCCGGGAATGCTGGCAGCGAATTCGGTGAGCTCGGACAGTGCCTTGAGTGAGATCTGCGTGCGCTCATCCGCACCCCAGATACCCTGGTCGCGACGAACCTCTCGCAGACCGATGGGGTACGTCTCCAGCAGTGCACTCAATCCGTTGCCGTCGGTTGTAAAGCCCTTCTGCACCTCGGACGACCTGTCAGTAATGACGGCAAAGGTCGTCGGATTGGAGAGTTTGCCACCATTCGCTTTGAAGTATTTCTCAATCTCTTCGCGCTCGTAGGCCATGCGGATGTATGGGATATTCACCGCATCCAGCACCACAATGACATGCACCGGATCGCCTGCTGACCCGACCCGGTGCAGCGACGCGATCGGACGCGGCTGCTTATTATCCAGCAGCTGAACGTCCCGGGACGTTATAGTTTCCGCTGCTTCCGGAGTGGTGAAGACGTTCACCTGGATCGACTGCTCGTGCGGTAATGATTTCTGCGCCATCGCGCAAAGAGCGCTCAGCGAAAGCAAAGTGAGGGCAAGACCTCGGGTGAGGAGCGGCATGTGGTTCCTCCCAGCGGCGCGCAGGAGAGTGAAGCCCGGCCGAACGCTGTCAAACATTGGATGCGCTCGATTGGCGACCGAACTTCAGTCAGACAAGGGTTCATGGTCACTGCGCAAGGGGCGCCGCAATAGCGTCTTGGCGGAAGCCCCATCGCTGAACCTTGCTTGCCGTTGCCGGGCATGAGCAACAACAAAGGGCCGGGCATTGTGCCCGGCCCTTTGTTGATGTTGACTCACGCCTAAACGGCGATGCGGTGATAGGGTTCGCTCAACGCTTCATCCAGCATGTTGCTCAAGGAACTCGCACGGCGGCGGTTTGTCGTCTCCGTGGTGTCAAGTGAGTCCAGCAGTTCGCGATGGCGCGCACGCAACTCCGTGAGTTCGTCCGCGATGTTCAACGCGGCGAGAACGGCTACGCGCAGCGAATCGACGGTGGCTCCGTGCGCCGAAACTGCGCGCATCTTGCCGTCGACGATGCGCGCAAGCTGATCAATATGCGCAGGGTCGATGCCGCGCAGATGATACGTCTGGTCGTAAATCTCGACCGACACCGAAACTGGATTTGTGTTCTCCATACCTCTTGCTTATCCCAGGTCGTCCAGCTGCTTCAACATTGCGTCCACGCGGCCCTTGACCTGCTCCCGCTCCTGCTTCAGGCCCGCAAGTTCCACGGTAAGTGCAGAGTTCTCGCTGGAGGCAACGTCCAAAAGTTCTTTCATCGCAGCCACTTCCGCCTCGGCGCTGGCGCGTGCTTCGCGCTCTGCGCGGATCAGTTCCACTGTGCGCATGACGCGCTGCTCAAGTGCCTGGAATTCGTCGACGGTAATGGTCGTGGTCGCCATGAATTGTGCTCCTTCGGCGATTAATTCGAAACGCCTGTGCGGAGTATAGAGCCGCCATTCGCGAATGCCGGACGGCATTTCGCATTGGGGGTATCCGATTGTGCTACCCCTGTTGATTACTGGTAATTAACTCTACTTTCGCTTCCAGGTAACGCCGTCTTTACCGTCTTCAATGACGACGCCCTTCTCCATCAGCTCATTGCGAATGGCATCGCCTCGCGCAAAATTGCGGCGCTTCCGTGCGTCCGTGCGCTCGGCGATGAGCTGTTCAATTTGCTCTTCGGTGATGCTCTGTGCAGCCAGCAGCTCGGGTGCAACTTCATCGCTGCGGCCCTCCGACGTTGCCCAGGCGACAGCGGCCTCGCTGATGGCGGCATCGCGATCCGTCAATACATCGAAGACGGTGTCGAAGTCCGCAAGCAGCTTCGTAATCCGCTCCACATTGCCTTGGCCGAAGGTGCCATTGTCCAGCGTGATATTCGCCGCACGTACTACATCAAAGACCGCGGCGCGAGCTTCGGCAGTATTCAGATCGTTCTGAAGTGCTGCCTGGTAGGCGGCCAGCTTGTCCACGACCAGTGCATCCAGCTCTTCGTTGCGCTCAACCGACAGTGCCGCATTCTTCGAAGCCGCATCGACGCGCCGCGCAAACGTCCGCAAACGCTCGATCGCGTTTGCGCTCTCCGTCAGCCCCTCAAACGTGAAGTTCATCTGGTGGCGATAGGGGACGCTGATCAGAAGGAAGCGAATCGCCGAAGCGCGGTAGCCCTTCAGCAGCAGGTCGCGCAGCGTGTAGAAGTTGCCCTCAGACTTCGACATCTTCTTGCCTTCCACCAGCAGGAAGCGCACGTGGAACCAGTGCCGCGCAAAGGGCTGGTGGCTGGCAGACTCGCTCTGCGCAATTTCGTTCTCGTGGTGCGGGAACGTCAGATCCTCGCCGCCGCCGTGTACGTCGAAGTCCGGTCCCAAGTACTTCATCGCCATGGCCGAGCACTCAATGTGCCAACCCGGACGGCCGGTGCCGATCTCCGTCTCCCACGATGCTTCGCCTGGCTTTACCGCCTTCCAGAGCGCGAAGTCGCGCGCGGCGTCCTTCTCATACTCGTCCACATCGACGCGTGCGCCGTCTTCCATGCCTTCAAGGTCTTTGCCGCTGAGCTTGCCGTAGTCCGGGAACTTGGCGATCCGGAAGTACCACGATCCATCTTCTGTCTTGTACGCGATGTCTTCGCTGGCAAGCTGTTCGATCAGCTTCACCATCTCGCCGATATTCTCGGTCGCGCGCGCGATGATTTCCGGCCGTTCAACGCCCAGCGCGTCCATGTCTTCGAAGAAGGCCTTCTCAAACTTGGCGGTGTATTCGTTGATCGGAACGCCTGCAAGTGCGGCGTTGCGGATGATCTTGTCATCCACGTCCGTGATGTTCATGACGTGCTTCAGCGCGAAACCCTGCAGACGCGCGGTGCGCCGCAGCACGTCGACATGCAGAAAAGTGCGGAAATTTCCGATGTGGCCGTAGTCATACACGGTGGGGCCGCAGCAGTACATGCGCAGCGTGTTGTCGCGCGACGGCGTAAGCGGCTCAATACGGCTGCCCAGGGTATTGAAGAGTTCGATGGCCATCCGAGGAGGGTCGTTCCTTCAGCGACTTGCGTGCGCGCCCGGAACCATGCGCAAATCGCGCTGTCATGCCGCCGCAGTCCGAGCTTGATTCTAGCTGAGGAGCCTGCGGTCTACGGAAACAAGGAGCTTTTAGCCGAGACGCAGTTGCGGCGTCGCGTTCAGATCGGCACCAGCGAACTCACCGTGGCGCAGCTTCGGCCATGCTGCCGCGGCGATCATGGCGGCATTGTCAGTCGATAGCGCTGCTGCGGGAAAGTCCACCGAAAGTCCGCGTAGGTCGGCAACTTCCGCAAATCGTGCGCGCAAGGCGCGGTTGGCCGCGACGCCGCCGGAGACCACGATGTGTTTCGCTCCGAAGTACCCTGCCGCCGCCATGGTCTGCCGTACCAGGTTGCCGACGACCGCGTACTGAAATGACGCAATCAGATCCAGCGTCTCCGCGTCGCAAAGTGCGAGCACATCTTCCAGAGAGGGATGGTCGATCCGCGCAAGCGCCGCACGCCGGGCCTCGATCGCCGGCTTCATGCCGTGCGTCTCGACGTACCGCAGCACAGCCGTCTTGATGCCGCTGAAGGAGAAGTCAAAGCTCGGCTCCTCCTCGGTCCCACGGTTGATCGAGACAAAACGGAAGGGCACCGCCAGCGGATTGCCATGCGCGCTCAAACGGTCGATCCACGGTCCACCGGGATAGCCCAGACCCAGCAGCTTCGCGACCTTGTCGTAGGCCTCGCCCGCTGCATCGTCCACGGTTCGGCCCACATTGCGATAACGCCAGGAGCCATCGTTTTCATTTGCCAGGTACAGATGCGTATGCCCGCCGCTGACGACCAAAGCAAGCAACGCAGCCGGGGCACCCGAGTCCATCAGCACCGCGTGAATATGTCCTTCGAGATGATTGACGGCGATCAGGGGCTTGCTCAAACCAAACGCGTACGCCTTCGCGAACGAGATACCGACCAGCAGCGCACCGGCAAGTCCGGGGCCGGCGGTGACGGCTATCGCATCGAGATCTTCAGCAGACACATGAGCGGCGCGCAAGGCCTCGCGCACAACGGGGACAATGTTCCGAAGATGCTCACGGCTAGCCAGCTCGGGCACCACGCCGCCGTAGAGCGCGTGCATCTCCATCTGCGACGCGACGACGTTCGACAGAACTGCGCGGCCACCGCGCACCACCGCGGCCGCCGTCTCGTCGCACGAGCTTTCAATGCCCAGAATCAGTCCACTGCCCACATGCCTATACTAGCGAGACAGACCGGCATTGCTTCTCGAGCAGCGAAGGATGTCCCGCAAAAGGGAAGAATTTTCGCCATATCCTGCATCGTTCGGGGTAGATTTGTCTCCCATCGCATCCGTCCCAGGGGTCATCTAAAACTACGATGAACTTCGCCCAGAGTCCGGGATTTCAGGCCGCGCTGCACATCGTGCGGTCTTTGCGCGAACGCGGCTTTGACGCGTACTTCGCGGGCGGTTGTGTGCGCGATCTGCTGCTTGGCATCGAGCCGAAGGACTATGACGTTGCCACCTCCGCGACGCCGGAGAAGGTGCTGATGGGATTTGACCGTACCTTCTCGGTCGGCATGCACTTCGGCGTGGTGATCGTCTGCACCGCGAACAAGGATGCCGGTTGCGAAGTGCAGACCGAGGTCGCTACCTTCCGCAGTGATGGTGAATACACCGACGGCCGTCGCCCGGACGAGATCAGCTATGCCGACACGCCGCAGGAAGACGTGGTTCGCCGCGATTTCACGATCAACGGCATGCTGCTCGACCCTATCGGTCTGACCGAAGACAACATCGCCAGCCGCGTTCTTGACTTCGTCGGCGGCCAGGACGATCTGCACGCAGGCATCGTGCGCGCCATCGGCGACCCGGAACGGCGCTTTCGCGAAGACAAGCTGCGCATGCTGCGAGCGGTGCGATTCGCCGCACGCTTCGGCTTCGAGATCGAGCATTCGACGATGCAAGCCATGCAGCAGCAGGCCGCAGCTATCAGCCAGGTAAGCAATGAACGCGTTCGCGACGAACTGACGAAGATGCTGACGGAAGGTCATGCGCGCCGCGCCTTTGAGCTGCTGGACGAGAGTGGCTTGCTTGAATACGTCCTGCCGGAAGTTTGGGCGATGAGGGGCGTCGAGCAGCCGCCGGAATGGCATCCAGAGGGGGATGTGTGGATTCACACCCTCATGCTGCTGGAAAAGCTGGAAGCAGGTGCCAGGCCCACTCTGGCTTGGTCAGCTCTGTTGCACGACGTGGGCAAGCCGCCAACCTTTCGCGCGCCCGATCCCGCCGACCCGAAGCCACGCATCCGTTTCAACGGCCACGCAGATGTCGGCGCGACGATGTCTCGCGCCATCCTGAACCGTCTGCGTTTCTCGACTGCGGACACCGATCAGATCGTCGCGCTGGTCGCCAATCACATGCGCTTTGGCGATGTGAAAAACATGAAGCAGAGCACGCTGAAGCGCTTCTTCCGCCTTCAGAATTTTGCAGAGCACCTCGCGCTGCACAAGCTCGACGTCACCAGTTCGCACAACCTGCTGGGGATGTATGACTACGCGAAGCAACACTTCGAAGCGGCACCCGTGGAAGAGTGGAAGCCCGCGCTGCTATTGACTGGCCGCGACCTGATCGACGCGGGCCTGAAACCCGGCCCACGCTTCAAACAACTTCTGAGCGAGATTGAAGATGCGCAATTGGAAGGCAGTATCCGCTCGCGCGCCGAGGCGATCAACCTGCTGCGCGATTTGCTCAAGAGGCAGCAGGCCAGCGAGTCAGCAAGCCAGCAAGTTAGCGGGGTTCGGTAGTCGTGAAAAGTGTTCTAGTTGTTGGCGCCGGTGTTGCGGGTCTGATTGCAGCGGTGAGGCTTGCTAAAGCTGGTTATGACGTCATCGTCCTCGAGGCGCGGGAACGTGTAGGTGGACGCATCCTTACCGCCCATGCCGGCGACGCGACCGTTGAACTTGGTGCAGAGTTCGTCCACGGCGAGCCGCCGGAACTGCTCGCACTTCTTCAAGAACTTGACCTCCCCACCTTCGAACTTACCGGCAGCAACTTTCACTACACACCCGACGGTTCACTCTTCGTAGAAGACGAAGCCGAGAGTGAGGACGAGGACGACAAGGATCCATTCGCACTGCTGGAGCAGATGACGTCGTGGAGCGAGGAACATCCCGCCGAAGACCTCAGCTTCCGTGACTATCTTTCACGACAGGACGCGAACGAAAAGCTTGCGTCAGGCGCTACCAGCTATGTTGAGGGCTTCAATGCTGCCGATGCATCCCGCATCTCCGTGCGTTCGCTGGCATTGCAGCAGCGTGCTGAAGACAGCATCAACGGCGACAGGGCATCACATGTGCGCGGTGGTTATGCCCGTCTCCCACAGGCTCTTGCAGAGCGGCTTGCCCGCGCGGGCGGTTCGATCCGTATCAGCGCCCATGTGAATGAAGTCACATGGTCTGCCGGTCGCGTTGGCATCACGCTCACATCGGGCGAAGTGCTTGAGGCAGATACCGCAATCATCACCTTGCCGCTCGGTGTCCTGCAGGCCGATGCGGTTCGCTTCACACCTTCACCAGCGAACGTCATCGAAGATGCCAGGCGTATGGCTATGGGGCAGGTCTGCCGCATCAACCTTGTCTTCCGTACGCGCTGGTGGGCGGAGATCGCAAGCCAGCAGCACGAAGCTTTGCAGCAGCTTTCGTTCCTTCTGCCGACCGAGCTAGGCGGTACCGATGAGCCTCACTTCCATGTCTTCTGGACGGGATTCCCATCCCTCGACCCGGTTCTGACCGCGTGGAGCGGCGGCCCCGCCGCGGACCGTTTCGCAGCCCTGACCGACCACCAGATCGCACACATAGCCTGCGGCGATCTCGCCCGGATCTTCGGTGTCACGCAGGATCAGGTGCTCGACCAGCTTGTCTCGCATCACAGCCATGACTGGCAGCGTGATCCTTTTGCACTGGGAGCGTATTCGTGGGTTCCGGTGGGCGCGGTCGACGCCTCCGAACGCATGTCGCTGCCCGTCGAGAAGACCCTCTTCTTCGCGGGCGAACATACCGACACCACCGGTCATTGGGGAACTGTTCACGGAGCTCTTCGCAGTGGCCTGCGTGC
Source organism: Terriglobus roseus (assembly GCF_900105625.1). NCBI lineage: Bacteria > Pseudomonadati > Acidobacteriota > Terriglobia > Terriglobales > Acidobacteriaceae > Terriglobus > Terriglobus roseus. The sequence goes on along the minus strand of NZ_FNSD01000001.1, from coordinate 1,834,999 downwards.
GGCGGCTCAAGTTCTGGAAGCGAACTGAGTCGTTGCTTACGCAGCCTTTGGCTTGCTCTTCGAAGCCGTCACAATCGCCACGGCAATAAGGATGATTGCCATCGCAAACCACTGCGATCCATGCAGACCTTCGTGCAGAAACACGGCACTTAGCACCACTGCAACAATGGGATTCACGTAGGCGTAGGTCGCAACCTTCGCGACCGGAACGTGGTGGAGCAGATAGGTGTACGCGGTATAACCTACCAGCGATCCAAAGACTGCAAGCCACGCCAGCGCGACGAAGACACCCGGCGTCCAGCGTGCCGCGTGCCATCCGCCTGCTGCCGTGCCGATGAGTACATTCGCGAAGCCTGCAATCAGCATCTGCCAAGCCGCCGCGACAAAAGGGTCCAGCTTCGAAGGCCACCGTCCCGACAACAACGATCCCACCACCCAGCAGGCGATACCGACCACCAGGATCACTGTGCCTAGCGCCAGCGCTCGCTCGGCATCACCGCCGTGGTTCAGCACCAATCCATGCCGCAGAACCGGCGACAGCAGCAGCACCAGCCCCGCCAGTCCAAGGCCGCTGCCTACCCATCCCATGCGATTCAAAGGAGCGCCACCCGGAATGAGGCTCTCGCACATCGCGATCAGGATGGGCACACTCGCCGTCAGCAGCGCCGCATACCCCGCGGTGACATACATCTCCGCCCACCCCAGCAGCACATTGTTACCGGTCAGCATCAACAGGCCCAGAACCACGGCGCGCAGTAACTCGCGACGATTCAGTTGGATGCTGACGCCGCGGATCGGCAACAGGACCAGCAGCACCAGCCCCGCGGCCAGGTATCGGAAGCCCGACACGAACCCTGGCGTAAGGTATTGCACGCCATAGCGGATGGCGACGAACGTCGAACCCCAGAAGAAGTACACGCAGCCAAAGGCAAGCGGCACGATCCATTTTGCAGGAGCCTTGGCGGTGGAGGTCATGGTGAGTCCGACAAGACTATCAAGCCCGCGGCCCTACAATCATCCGCATGACGGGATTACGAACGTTGGCGACACTGGTTCTGCTGTCCGCAGCCATTGCGCATGCAGACTGCCTTAGAAGTCCGAAGAAGGTAGAAAAGCCGCGTCACGAACCGATGACTGTCCCCATGCGTCTGCTGTTATCGCATGCCATCGCCAGCGTGCAGCCCGTCTTTCCGGAGGAGGCTCGCCGTGCGCATATCGACGGGGAAGTGGTCATCGCGATAGAAGTCAACCATGAGGGCAATGTCACGCAGACGCAGCTACTCTCCGGCGAACCGTCGCTGCGGGCCGCAGCAGAGTTCGCCGCGAAGCAGTGGCGCTTCGACCCGTTCTGCATCGATGGCCGCCCCTACACGGTGCGTTCCGTTCTGGACTTCCAGTTCCGCTGGCGCGGCAGCGGTGCTGCGACGGCAACTCCGTGAGGATTGCGGCAAGGCGATCTTCGCCGTACCATCGCCTGTAGATGGACTTCCTGAACAAGAAGCGTTTTGACAGCAGCCGGTCGCCCAAGAGCGCGGAGGCGGAGCGGCTGGTAAGCGCCAGCAGCGTGGGCGAAGACGCCGCCTTCGAACTGAAGCTGCGCCCTACGCAACTGCGCGAATTTATCGGCCAGGCGAAGGCGAAGGAGCAGCTCGCCATCGCGCTGGAAGCGGCAAAGTCGCGTGGTGAGGCGCTGGATCACGTGCTGCTCTTTGGACCTCCTGGTCTCGGCAAGACAACGCTGGCCACCATCATCGCCAACGAGATGAATGTCGGCTTTCAGCAGACCAGCGGGCCCGCGCTGCAGATTCAGGGTGACCTCACGGCCATCCTGACCAATCTGCGTGAGAAGCAAGTGCTCTTCCTGGATGAAATCCATCGGCTGCAACCGGTATTGGAAGAAAAGCTTTACACCGCGCTCGAGGACTACAAGCTCGACATCATCATCGGCTCCGGCCCCGCTGCTCGTACGCATGTGATGGAGATCCGCCCCTTTACTTTTGTCGCCGCCACCACGCGCCCCGGCCTGCTGTCTTCCCCGCTGCGTTCGCGCTTTGGCATCCTGCTGCGGCTTGAGTTCTACAACGATGATGACCTTCGTTTCATCGTGGAACGCAGCGCCGAGGTGATGGGCGTCAGCATCGACGCGGACGGCGCATCGGAGATCGCCATGCGCTCTCGCGGCACACCGCGTATCGCCAACCGCCTGCTGCGCCGGGTGCGCGATTATGCGCAGGTGCGCGCCAACGGCACAGTCGACCGCGCAACCGCGAAGGCCGCGCTGCAGATGCTGGAAGTCGACGAACATGGCTTCGACGAACTCGATCGCCGTCTGCTGATGACCATCATCGAGAAGTACGACGGCGGTCCCGTTGGTCTGAACACGCTTGCCGCAGCGCTTGCGGAAGAAGAAGACGCGCTCGAAGAGGTTTACGAGCCGTTCCTGATGCAGATCGGCTTCCTGGACCGCACGCCGCGCGGTCGTGTGGCGACGCGCCGGGCCTACGAACATTTCGGCATCCCCGTGCCCACGAAGGCCGGCCAGTACGACCGTCCCACGCTCTTCGAGTAGGAAGGGAAGTGGTCATGCAGTTGATGCGCGATGTGCTCCGAAGCTCGCTGGCGAAGTCGCTGTCCAGCCTCTCTCCACTGGATCGCCTGGCCTCCGCATGGCCTGTGGCAGCGGGGCACGGGATCGCGGAGAGATCATCGGTGACTAACTTCGAAGAGGGCATCGCCACCGTTACGGTGGCGGACGCTGCATGGCAGGTGCAACTGCGCTCCACCGCAGATCAACTCAAGCGTGAGCTCGCCCGTATCAGCGGCGTGCCCCTGACCGATATACTTTTTCTGTTGCCAGTAGCCGCGTCACGGGCGCGCCTGGCCGATAAATCTCAAGACAATCCGCGTGCGAAAGCTCCTTCCAGGGCGCGTGCGGGAAAGACATCATGACCACCGATTCGAACGAAATCGCCGCAGGCAGCGTCACGCTGGACGAGGTGCGCCATGTCGCAACACTCGCGAACCTCGAACTGACCGCGGAAGAAGAGCCGCGCATGCAGCACGACTTGAATGCGATTCTGGGCCACATCGCTGCACTCAGTGCGCTCGACACAACAGGCGTGGAGCCCATGGCGCAGGTGGGGCAGTTTCTCCAGCGGGGGCCTGCATTGACCGGATCCTCGCTGCGACCAGACGACCCCAAGCCCTCCGTCGACCGCGCCGCGGTGATGCACGAAGCGCCCAATACCGATGGCCGCTTCTTCCGCGTGCCCAAGGTCATCGAGCGCTAGCTCGGGATGCCACCAGATCGGGCACCCCATTCTTTGCGCAGCAAAGGGTGGGATATCGCGCGAAGCGCGACCACCAGCGCCGCAACAGACCAGGACAAGCACCACCCCAGGACCACCGATGACAACTGAAACACGCACCATCGAAAGCATCCGCGCCGCCATCACGAACGGCAGCACCACGGCAACCGCGCTCGCGCAGGAACACCTCGCGAAGATCCGCGCCGAAGATCAGATCGCCGGGCAGGAGATCAACAGCTTCCTCTCGCTCTCAGAGAATCGTGCGCTGGCCCAGGCCGCGCGCATCGATGCCATGGCGGCGAAGGGCGAGACGCTGCCACCACTCGCCGGAGTGCCGATCGCTATCAAGGATCTGCTTGCAATGAAGGGCGCGCCTGCCACCGCGGGTTCCGCCATTCTGAAGGGCTACCATCCGCCCTACGATGCAACGTCCGTTGCGAAGCTCGACGCAGCCGGTGCGGTTCTGCTCGGCAAGCTGAACTGCGATGCCTTCGGCATGGGGTCGTCGAACGAGAACTCCGCCTTTGGCCCGGTACGCAATCCGCGTGCGCTGGATCGCGTGCCCGGCGGATCATCCGGCGGGTCAGCTGCAGCGGTCGCGGCCGGATTCGTTGCGGCTTCGCTTGGCACGGATACCGGCGGCTCCGTACGCCAGCCCGCGGCCTTCTGCGGTGTCGTGGGGGTTTTGCCGACTTATGGCCGCATCTCGCGCTATGGCCTGATCGCTTACGCAAGCTCGCTCGATCGTGTCGGACCGATGACGAACACCGTTCAGGATGCCGCGACCATGCTGGGCGTGCTCGCAGGCCCTGACAGCATGGACGCCACCAGCGCCCAGACGCCCGTGGATGACTATGTTGCAGAATCCGCAAAGCCCGTCGCAGGCATGCGCATCGGCATCCCTGCCGAGTACTTCGCCGAAGGACTTGATGCGGAGATTCGTGCGGCGATCGAGAAAGCCGTAGAAGACCTGAAGGCGCAAGGCTGCACCGTGCATTCCATCAGCCTGCCGCATACGCAGTACGCCGTGCCGACCTACTATGTGCTCGCAACGGCTGAAGCATCCAGCAACCTGAGCCGCTTTGACGGCGTGCGTTTTGGACACCGCAGTGAATCGCCGAAGAACCTGTCCGCCATGTATCGCGAGAGTCGCGAAGAAGGCTTCGGTGCAGAGGTCAAGCGTCGCATTCTGCTTGGAACCTACTCGCTCTCCGCGGGCTATTACGACGCGTACTACCGCAAGGCGCAACAGGTGCGCACACTCATCGCGCGCGACTTTCAGGCGGCCTTTGAGCAGGTCGACGCGATTGTCGCACCCATGACACCCACACCGCCGTGGAAGCTTGGCGAGAAGACGGACGATCCCATCAGCATGTACCTCGCGGACATCTACACGGTCGCCGCATCACTTGCAGGCATCTGCGGTGTCAGCGTGCCGATCGGCAGCACGCAGGAGGGTCTTCCCATCGGCGTGCAGCTGCTGGCGGGACACTTTCAGGAGAGCAAATTACTGCGGGTTGCCCACGCGGTTGAGACCGCACAAGCCTCGGCGTAAACCGGCGCACCACCGCGTTTTTATCGCAGAACGCGCAACATTCCAGGAGTCGGTGGGTTCTCACTATTGCACGATGGAGGTGCGGTAATGAGCATGACAAAGACGATTTCGAAGTGGCTTACGGGTGCGGCCCTTGCAGGTGCCCTGTTGTTTGCGGCGCCGCACAAGGCTGAAGCTCAGCGCATCGGCTTTGGCATCAGCATCGGAGCACCGGTTTATGGCGGTTACTATGCTCCCTCGTATGCTGCGTATCCTGCACCCTACGCCTATGGCTATCCTGCCTACTACGGCGGCTACTACGGTCGTCCTTATTACGGACGTGGATACTACCGTGGCGGTTACGGCTATGGCGGCCGAGGATATGTAGGCGGCTACGGACGCGGAGGCTACTACGGTCACGGCGGTTACGGCCGTGGGGGCTATGGTCGCCGGTAACTCAATTCTCTGATTCAAGACACGAGGGTCCAGGCCGGTGTGGCGACGCACCGGCCTTTGTACGTCACGTGAGTGGCCGCCTCCCACCACAAACTTGTCATTCTTCGACGCACTTAGCTTTGCTTCGTTCCGCTCTGGATGACAAGTCTGGGATGAGAGCCACTAAGAAACAACGCGGTAGTAGCGGCTCTCCGGCGCCGCGCAGCCGTGGCACAGCACTCGCCCATCGACGACGACCTCACGCTCGTAGTTGATCCCCTCGCCGCACACCGCGCAGGCTACTCGACCACTCTTGAACCCCGGAAACTCATTCGGCGGCAGGGTCACTTCCACCTGCTCAACGGTGAACAGATCGTCGTCGCTTAGTTCGCGATAGGCACGCATCTGTTGCTGATTTTTGTCCGTCATCTCAGGGAAGCGCTCGCGTGCCAGGTCGCGTGAACTTTCACGCGCGGCAATGCGCACACCACCATAGACATCCTCGCCGGCGTCCCGCTGCAGATCGATAAAGGTCGCGGCCATCTTGCCCCAGTCCACGAATTTCAGCGCGCGTTTCCCAAGCCTGCAACCTGTCACGACGCCAATGGCGTCGGTTGCGCAGCGGTCAATTTCGACGAAGGTCACCAGTCGCTTGCGATCCTTGCCGCGCGGCTCCTCCACACCCAACAGATGGCACGCATGCATTGCCATCCGCACGCCGAGCACCTGTCCTGCGCATAAATGCCCGTGCGCTACGGCTGCATCCTGCAGGAGCGCATCCAGATCCAGCGGCGAGATTCTTTCAGTTGTCATCGTCTGCTCCTTCACCATCCTCTACCAGCTGCATTGAGGTTCCTACCACCTCGTATGAAATGGCATCGCCGCCCGCTGCCTGCATGGTGATGCGCATCGGCTCTCGCTGCCACACAGGCGTCGCGCACAGGGGCCGCACACGCTCTGCCTGTGACCAACCCGCTATGACCCGGGACAGCGCAGCGCGACGCGCGCCAATCTGCCAGACCTGGGCGGTCACGCCAGCACCCTTCCCGGCGGTGTGGACGCCGCAGTAGGCCGCGTAATCGCGATACCAGACGACCTCACTCAGGCTCGAGTCGAAATCTGGCAGATGCAGTGGCGTCACTCGCCCGGAGATGCGATCGACCAAGATCCAAGATCCCGGCAGCCAAACCCACCGGACAGCCGTATCGCCCGGCAGGGCGTCGTTCACGCGCAGAACCCGGCGTGAAACAAAACTGCGCTCGGTCACACTGTGCTGGTTGCCGGTGGTCCACTCCCGCAGGATGCCGTCCACGGTCAGCGCGCGGATACGCAGTGTCGCGGAGCTATTCCCCTTGTTTTTGTGGGCAATTTCGGTCGCAACATCCGCCACGCGTCGTGCAGGACCCAGTGCGACAGTGTGCATTTTCGGTGCGGCGGCCGCGCTGATCGAGAACGCCAGCCAACCCACCAGCCCGCTGCAAAGGGTTCTCAGCATATGCGAAGACTAATGGGCGCGAGGCGTCCAAAACCGTCGCGGGTACGTCACAGCGAAAATTCGTTCGCGTATCGAAGTCGATTCCTCCGCATTCGGGAAGAGTTTTCCGCATCGCAGCAGAATCTACGGAGTAACGGTCGGAGTAAGATGCAGGCATACATTCTCGCGTACGCGGCCGATGGAATCGCCCGTTGCGCCCGGATTTTACAAGCCGAAAGGAACATCAGAAGCTCATGTGGAAACCCAACACTCCCGGCTCCGGTCCCGCCACACCCTCCACTCCCGAACCCATCCGCCCGGCCACGCCGGCCGCACCGGTTTCGTCGTTTGAGGCACCCAGCACCCGCACCGCATCGCCCCAGGCAGCCGCCGCAACCGGCGAACAGGCCACCATCGGCAAGAGCCTGATGATCAAGGGCGAAGTCACCGGATCTGAGTCGCTGTACATCGACGGCCGCATCGAAGGCACCATCAATCTGCCCGGAAACCGCGTCACCGTTGGCCGCAACGGCCAGGTTGCTGCAAACATCTCCGCGCGCGAGATCGTTGTTCTGGGCAAGGTCCGTGGCAACTGCCAGGCCAGCGACCGTATCGACATTCGTAGCGAAGGTTCGCTGACCGGCGACGTGATCGCCGCACGTATCTCCATTGAAGATGGCGCCTTCTTCAAGGGCGGTATCGACATTCGCAAGCCCGGCGACGCCAAGGCCGGTGCCGCTGCAGCCACTCCGGCAGCATCCGAGCAGCCGCAACTGGTTGCCGTCGAGTCTGCTTCGTAAGTGCCATACCGATGAAACCTGGGGGCCTCGACGGCAACGTCGAGGCCCCTGTGCTTTGCAGATGTTATGCGCGTTACAGGTCCTTCCCTCTTCCTGCTGAGCGCGTGCCAGCAGAAACGCCGGCATGAAGAAAGGCATCAAAGATTCCCATGAAATTTCCCCCTTGCAGCTTCGTAAACGCGATTGTCGGTCTCAGCCTGCTGGGGCCTGCCACGCTCTTCGCGCAGCAGCCGACGCAGAAGCCCTCGTCGCTGATTGCGCCCGCTCTGGACAGCGTTGCGAAGGCCGGGAGCGCCGTCGATCTGAACAAGTGGAAGGGCGGCAACACGGTCCGGGAAGAGGTCGACGCGAATCTTGTCTCGATGCAGAAAGATCTCGCGAATACGCTGCCACCGCTGATTGTTGCGTCCGATGCTGCGCCGTCGGCAGCCTCTGCCTCACTGCCGGTCCTGTTGAACCTGGATGCGTTATACAGCGTGCTTCTGCGCGTGACCATCATGTCCCGAGGCAGCGCTCCACGTGATCAGAACGTACAACTGGAGAAGGCTGCGCAGTTGCTCGATGCCGCTCGTCGCGACCTTGGCGATGCGATTCTTGTTGGGTTGAAGTCGCAGGAAAAGCGCATTGCAGACCTGCAGGCTACCGTGCAGCAACAGGCCGCTACCATTGCTGCGGCACCCGCGCCGCCGGCGCCGGCTCCTGCACCGCCCGTCAAGCCAAAGCGGAAAGCAGCAAAGAAGGTTACGCCGGCTCCCGCCAAGGCCGCACCAGCCCCTGCAGCCAAACCGGCACAGTAACCGCGTTCCGGGCGGACTTCAGGCTATCCCACGGTCCTGATAGCGTCATCAACGGACGCCGCCCATGGCTCGGCCTGGGGCATCACGCCCAGGATCTCCCGTCGCATGTTCGCGAGGAAGATCGGCGTCGCAAATTCGGCCGCATGTGCCTGTGCAGCCTCCGGATAAAAGCGATCCTCCTGGGACTCAAAGCGCAGAATTGCTTCTGCGAGCGAATCCGCAGTCTGTTCCGCGAAGAAGAGACCCGTCGGGGGCAGCTCATCCGAATCGCCCTCTTCGCCTGCGCCGCGAACGGTCTCCAGCGAACCTCCGATACCGTATGCGATCACGGGTCTTCCACAGCTCTGTGCCTCCAGCGGCACCATGCCAAAGTCTTCGTCAGCAGCAAATAGAAGTGCTCGCGCACGGCTGTATTCGTCCCACAGGGCTTCGGTGGGCAGCGCGCCCAGGAAGGTAGTGTTTGGGCCAGCCATGCGGCGCAGGCGGGCCTCCTCGGGGCCGCTGCCCGCAATGCGCAAGGGCCGCCCCAGACGCTCGCAGGCTTCGATCATCAGCCCTGTCTTCTTGTAGGAAACCAGCCGCCCCGCCGCAAGGTACGCCTCACCAGGTATGTTCAGCCGTGCACGATGCAGGTCGATCGGCGGATGCACGACATCAGCCTCGCGTCGATACGCGGACCGTATCCGTTCGGCGACATATGCCGAGTTCGCAAGGAACTTCGTCACACGCTGCGCGGCTGCGATGTCAGATCTGCGAACGCGCGGCGCCGTCACCGAGAACAGACCCCGCGTCACCGATCCCATCGTCGCCCGGTAGCTCTCATAGCCGTCGTAGAGGTACCGCATGGGCGAGTGGCAGTAGCAGAGATGTACCGCGTCCGGGCCCAGCGTGGCAGCCTTTACCGGGCCGGAATCGGACGAGACGACAAGGTCGTAGCCGCGCAGATCCAGCGACCTGGCCGCCTCCGGATACAACGGCATAAAGTGCCGGTGATTCCCAATGGCGCCCGGGACCTTTTGGAGAAAGGAATTGGTTAGTGTGCGCCCACGCAGCGAGTCCGGCAGGCCTTCCGGCGAGCTCACCAGCGTGAACAGGTCGGCAGAGGGCAGCAGCGCCGCCAGGCACTCGGCGACGCGTTCACCGCCGCCACGCGTGACGAACCAGTGATGCAGAACGGCAACACGCATGTGCATGGCTCTAGGCTATTGCAGAAGTCTTGGAAGCGAAACAGGATCCAAAGCTAGTACGCGCCGTGGGAGTTCGCAACCTTGGTGATCGTCCGAAACAGAATGCTGACATCCATCGCCAGAGACCAATCCTCGACGTACCGACGGTCCAGCGAGACACGGTCATCGTAGGAGAGTGTCGAGCGACCCGATGCCTGCCAAAGCCCGGTGATGCCGGGCTTGACGGCGAGGTAGTACGAGAAATCATCACCATACTTCTCAGCTTCGGCGGCGACGATAGGACGGGGCCCAACAAGCGTCATGCGACCGGTCAACACGTTCCAGAGCTGCGGTAACTCATCCAGCGACGAGCGGCGCAGGAAACGACCGAGCGGCGTCACGCGGGGATCGTCCTTCAACTTGTGACTGCTGGCCCACTCCTCGCGGTCTTCGGGATGTTGCGCCAGATGCTGCTCCAACACTTCCGCTGAGTTCACGCACATGGTCCGGAACTTCCACATGGAGAAAAATTTTCCAGCGTGGCCGATGCGTCGGTGTGAAAAGAAGACTGGACCGGGCGACGTGAGAACAACGCACAGCGCGATGGAAAGGCAAAGCGGGATCCAAAGAGGACTAAAGAGCATCACCAGCCCGACATCGAAGCAGCGCTTCAAAATGGCATAGGAAAAGCGATATGTTGGTGAATTGACCACGCGGCGCTCCGCAGTAACCCTTCCGGTATATTCGGACGCCGGGTAACTCGCCAGCGCTGGCACCGAACCAGCAATGTGTTCGTCAGAATGCATTAACTTCCTAGTTCAACCGGTTGTCATGCCCGCCTCTGCCAAGGCTCGCATGCGGGGGGCCGGGGGGCCGGTGCATGGCTGGACTGCCTACCAGTGAGAACACCGGGGGAAGTTGATAGTCGCGAACTAGAAGCAGTTCTTGAAGAAATGCTAACAGTTCTCGTACCCATGCCATAGCTAGTGTAGTCGTATGACGACGCTCGCTATTTAGAAGATGCCTGCGAGAGGCCATTAAAGCGCTCCGAAAGGAGAGCTCAACAGCTGTTTCTCTATCGCTTCAAAGCTGTTGACGGGAATGTAAGAAACTCCTTCGCACGCATCACTTTCGGTCGTTCCAAACAGATAGAGATGACCGATGCCCGCAGCTGCGCCGGCCAGTATATCGGTACAACGATCACCCACCAGGATTGAGCGGGGCAGATCCAGTCCATGTTCTTCCGCTGCACGCAGCATCATGCCCGGGCCGGGCTTTCGGCAGTCCGTCTCCCGTTTGTAGTCGCCCAGACCGTGAATCGGATGGAAAGGGGAAAAATACACAGCGTCGAAGTGGACGTCGTGCTTCGCGAGTTCCTCGGCCATGCGTTCCATCAGGCGGTGAAAGTCTTCTTCGGTATACATCCCACGGCCGATGCCCGCCTGGTTCGTCACAACAGCGACAAAGTACCCTTGGCGATGAGCAGTTCTCAGCAGGGAAACGATGCCATCCACGAACCGGCAGCGGTCCCAGGTCCACAGGTAGTCAACCTCTTCATTGATTACGCCATCGCGGTCGAGGAAGAGAGCAGGACGGAGGTTCATCGCTCGGCACCAGGATTGATGAACGCTTGTGACAGCATTTCGTCCATGACCCGAAGGACGGCCTCCGTCGCAATCGATTGCATGCATCCGTTGCTCTCACAGGGTGCAAAGTCTCGGCCGTCGTAGCAGGGGCGACAGGCAAACCCCTCACCTCCCCACAACACGCGAACACCGCTGCGACGGGGAAGAAAGCTGCCCGGATCAGTGGGGCCGAACAGGGCGAGTACCGGTGCCGTGCTGAGACCCGCCAGGTGGAGCGGGCCGGTGTCATGGGAGAGCACAAGCGCACAGGTGTCGCAGGTGCTGATCAGCTCTGGCAGCGAGGTCCTGCCGATCAGATCGACCAGACGCGGATGCCCGGCAAGTGCTGCGAAATCCTCGCGTACCCAGGTATCACCAGGACCGCCCAGCAGCACAACCTCATCGCCGCGATCCAGTAGCGTTCGCGCAATAGCGGCGTAACGATCAGCAGGCCACCGCCGCAGTGTTTGTTGACGGACCATGTTGCTGGCACCGGCCGGCACCATCGCGATGCGTCGTGCGGTAGCCCGTGGGAGTGGCGAGGGTGGCAGCCGGTCCGGTCGATGTGGCGCGAGGCTCACTTCGCGGCAGGAGTCCTTCCAACCGAGCAGAACGCGCGCAAACTCGTCCGCATGTGGACGTGTCGGCAGCAATCGCCGGCTACGTTCCTTGTGGCTCAGCGTGACGCTATGCGTCGCACGGACAGGGAGAGTGAAAATCTGCCAGCGGGCGTCGTAGTACAGCGTTGCCTTGAGGTCGTAGTGCGTACCGGAGAGTTGTTTCCAGGCGGTGCTCACGGCACGTACCCGCTCTGAGAGAGAACCCTTCAGAACCGAACGGTCATCCGCCTCAATCACGTTGATCCAGGAGTAGCAGCGCAGAAGACCGCTTACTGCCGGCCCGCACACCCAATCGATCGCATAACCCTGTGCGTGCAGTTGACCCACCGCTGCGACGGTCATGATGACGTCGCCAATGGCGCCAAGCTTGACGATGAGTGCGCGCTTCATGGTGTGCCTTCAATCTTACGTGGGGTGCTACGAAGCGGGTATCCCACGTTTCGCCGTTGAGACGTACGACCTGTAGTTTCCTGGTTGAGTCGTGATCATCATTCGCCGTTACTTACTTCCGGAGGGCAGATCGGTCGCGGCGAGCACCTGGAGCGCATCGGCGACCGATTGGCGCCAATGCGGCAGACGGATCCCGAAGTTATTCGCGAGTTTGCTGCAGTCCATACGGGAGTTCAGTGGTCGCGCTGCAGGTGTGGGGTATACCGAACTGGGCACAGGGATGATCTCGGGTGGAGTCATTCCGTGACTTGAAATCAGAAATTCTCGAACAGCTTCTGCCAGTCCGGCCCAGGTGGTCTCGCCCGTACCGGCGCAGTGATAGATGCCGCTTAGAGCGCCGAGCGCGGGCATCAGGGGCGGCAGTTCCACCGTAGTGTCAGCCTTGATTTCTTTTCCCCGTGCCTTGCTGTTCTCGCCAGTCTCTGTCAGGCAGGCCGTGTCCTCGCACAGCAGCATCAGGGCAAGGATTGCGTCTGCAAGATCGGTCGCTGCGGTCGGTGCTCCGTGCTGATCAGCTACGACGCGAAGCGGATCAGTCTTCGTTGAAAGCAGGCGAAGCATCGTCCGCACAAAGTTCTTGCCGCCGCCTGAATAGACCCAGGATGTCCGCAGGACGAACCAGGGCAGCGTGCCGGTTCGCGCGGCCACAGCCTCAATCGCCTGCTCACCCGCAAGCTTTGAAGCGCCGTAGACATTGGGCGGGGCAGTGGCGTCGGTCTCAACCCAGGGACGAGTGCCATCGCCGGGGAAGACGTAATCGGTGGAGAGATGCACGAGGCCGGCACCAAGTAGTGCGGCCTCCTCGGCAAGGATACCCGGAGCCGTGGCATTGGCTGCAAACGCGGCCTCGCGGTCAGTCTCCGCAGCGTCCACGGCCGTATAGGCGGCGCAGGAGACGATCCACCGTGGTGCAGTCGCGCGCACATATGCACGAATACTGTCGGGGTTCGACAGGTCCATCTGCGAATGTGTCGGCGCGGCAACCACGATGTCTTTGCGTGTCGTGCTGAGCCGCTGCATGAGAGCTGAGCCAACCTGGCCGCTGGTGCCTGTGATTAAGATTGTGCCGGGAATCTGGATGGTGCCTCCTCGATCGGTTCAGGCATGGAAGCGCACTTGTGGGGTGACACAAGTGTGCAGCCTGGTGAATGAGTGGATGCCTGGGGAGAACCGATGCGGACAAGATCGTAGGGGAGGGGACGGACTTACGAAGCTTCCCACTGGATCGTGTCGCGCACCAGGCGGCGAAGATATTCGCCATAGGTGCTCTTGCCATACCGATTCGCCGCTACTTCCAGTTGTGCAGCGTCGATCCACTTCAAGCGGTAAGCGATCTCCTCCGGACAAGAGACCTTAAGACCCTGCCGGCGCTCGATGGTACTGATAAACATCGACGCATCCAGAAGCGAATCATGCGTGCCGGTATCGAGCCAGGCTACGCCACGGCCCATCACTTCCACGTGGAGTCGGCCCGCTTCCAGGTACCAGCGATTCACATCAGTAATCTCGTATTCGCCACGCGGCGACTTCTGGATACCTTCCGCGCACGGGACCACGTCCGTCCCGTAAAAATAGATACCCGTTACCGCGTAACGCGACTTGGGTTCCGCCGGCTTTTCCTCGAGGGAGATGGCGCGGTGATCCTTATCGAATTCAACGACGCCGTAACGCTCGGGATCGGTGACTGCGTAAGCGAAGACATGTCCGCCGCCATCGCGTTCGGTCCGTTCCGCAGCATTGCGCAGCGACTTTGCGAGATCGTGGCCGTAGAAGATGTTGTCGCCAAGCACAAGGCACACACTATCGCCCGCCAGAAATTCGCGGCCAATCAGGAATGCCTGGGCCAGGCCGTCGGGCGACGCCTGCACCGCATACTGCAGCTTCAAACCCCACTGCGAGCCATCTCCAAGCAACTGCTGAAAGCGCGGCGTATCGCTGGGCGTCGAGATCACCAGGATCTCGCGGATCCCCGCGAGCATCAGCGTCGACAGCGGGTAGTAGATCATCGGCTTGTCGTATACGGGCAGCAGTTGTTTGCTGACGGCTTGCGTCACCGGGTGCAGCCGTGTGCCAGAACCTCCGGCAAGAATGATGCCTTTCATCGCGCGACCTCCCTATCGAATGCCGAGAATGTGAGAGCACCGGTAGTCATCTTCATGCCGATGCCTCCTCGGTGCGTGCGCTGTAGTTCGTGTCCATCCACTCGCGATAGGCACCGCTGGTAACGTTCTCAACCCACGGCTGGTTGTCGAGGTACCACCGGACGGTGAGTCGCAGGCCGTTGACGAAGTCCTGCGCGGGGAACCAGTTCAACTCGCGTTGAATCTTACGCGCATCGATGGCGTAGCGGCGGTCGTGGCCGGGACGATCGGTCACATAGGTGATCTGGTCGGTGTAGGACGTGGCCTTTGGCTTGAACTCATCCAGCAGAGCGCAGATCGTCTTCACGACGCTGATGTTGGTCTGCTGATTGTTGCCGCCCACGTTGTAGGTCTCACCCAGACGGCCATTCGCCAATACCGTTTCAATAGCCGAACAGTGGTCTTCCACAAAGAGCCAGTCGCGCACCTGCATGCCATCGCCATAGACAGGCAGAGGCTTGCCCGCGAGCGCATTGTTGATGACCAGCGGGATCAGCTTCTCCGGAAACTGGTAGGGCCCGTAGTTGTTCGAGCAATTCGTGATCAGTGTCGGCAGGCCATATGTATGTGTCCACGCGCGCACCAGGTGGTCGCTGGCTGCCTTACTGGCAGCGTACGGACTATTGGGAGCGAAGGGCGTGTCCTCATGGAAGGCCGGCGCATCGGGCGTCAGCGTGCCGTAGACCTCATCAGTCGAAACATGCAGGAAGCGGAAGTTCTCCCGCTCTGCGCCGGACAGCGTCGCAAAGTACTCACGCGCACACTCCAGCAACACGAACGTGCCATCGATATTGGTCTTCAGAAACGCGCCTGGGCCAAGGATCGAGCGGTCCACATGACTCTCCGCAGCGAAATGGACGATGGCGCGAGGCCGATGTTTCTCCAGCAGAGAAGCGACCAGGTCGCGATCGAGGATGTCGCCATGCACCAACGTGTGCCGTGCATCGCCAAGCAGCGAGTCAAGGTTGTGCGGATTACCGGCATAGGTCAGCGCATCCAGCGTAACGACGCCGGAAGCGCCAGCATCCCGCAAGTGCCGCAGCACAAAGTTCGAGCCGATAAAGCCGGCGCCGCCGGTGACAAGAAGGGGGGAATCCAACGTAGTCTTCATTTTCTATCCAGTACAGATGAGCTTCCGGAGGCGGACCCAGCAGCCTCTTCCGGACATTCGCCGGAATCCCGGATCGCCTGCGGGTTCACCTTGTAATAATCCACGGTCATGCCATCGTAAGTTCCGTGAAGCAGTGTTACATAAAGCGGCCACGGCAGAGGGGGCTGGCCATGTCGCTCGCGCACTTTGTCGACAACTTGTGAGGTGATCGACCCGGCGCCGGTCGTATATTCGATCCCGCGTTTCAGGAGATAACAGTGGTATCGTCCGCTCTCTAAATACGGCACAATTTCATTGTTCATCAAGCCGTCGGTATTGAACATCGCGCCGCGGTTGTAAAAAGCGGGCTTACCCACGTCGCCACCAGCAAGGACGGCCATAGGGATATGGTCGCGAAGATACTTGCCAACCAGAACTTCTTGGTACTGGCCCGCGGCGTTCCCTCCTCCATACACATAGCCTGCGAAGTTCAAGAGTAGCAACGGCAGAACGATACTGGCTGCAGCGCTCGCACGCAGCCGCGCGAAGCAAGACGCCGCAATACAAAGCACGAAACCCGTGACGGGGGCGGTATACCAGCCATACATAGCCATAGAGTTCAGGCTGTACAGGCCCACATAAAAAACAATCCCAAGCACTGCGGCGGTCAGGGTTAGCTGCTCCGCTGCCTCACGTGATGCCCAAAACCTGCGGATGCGGGGCAGACGCGTCGCAATCCAGATCAGACAGCCAATCAGGATGAGGCTTGCGGGTATCGCCCCCACCTTTGCTGCAAAAAGTCGAGTGTTGCCGGTGAGTTCCAGGCGCGGCAGGAAAAGCAGGATTCGGAGGAACTGCCAGATCGCGGGGATCGGATTGAACGGAGTCGTGACGCTCGCAAAGAGTTCCTTGATCCGGGCGCTTTGTTGCAACCATGCTCCAGTGAAGGCGTGGTTATACAGCAACGTGGCTGCCAGACCCGCGACGGATCCCGCCAGCGCGGCCACTGCCGCAAAGAGTGTTGAAGAGATGCGCGTGCGCCGGAATTGAAGATATGCGGACAGCGTGTAACAGAGTGGGATGAGTCCAGAGTCGGTCCGCGAGAGTGTCAGCAAAACGCCGGCAACAAAAGCTCCAAGGAGCAATGCGAACGACACCGACTTTTTGCGAAGTGAATTCAAGAGCAGCAAATGCAGGAAGGTCCAGGAAATCAGTACCAGCGGCCATTCCATGACGGCGATCGAATTATTCCAGGCGCTGTACGAAGAAGCGGCCAGCGCGAGTGCCCAAAGCCATCCTGACCGACGACCACGGAGTGCCCATAGCAAGGTCGCAACCAGGAGGGATCCTGAAAGAAGCGCTGAGAAGGCAACACAGAGCCTTAACAGGCCTAAATCCAGCGTGGGGTGAAGACGAACGAGGCCTGCGCAAACCCACATCCAAAGCGGGTGATATCCAGATGTGCGGGTCACTCCATCGAATGACGAGATGCCCTGAAGGCTGAAGTGCCAGGCCGTGATGATGTAATAAAAGCAATCATCGTAGAGCCACTCCATCAGCCGACGTTCAGGGCCCAGGATCAGCAGGAGGTCATGGCCCAAGAGTGCGACAGCAGCGAGAATCGCGACCACGCCAGCTATACGGGATCTCGGTGGGGAACCCTGTCGCGACGGACCGTCATCCAAGTTCGTTCGGATCATCCCAATCAGGATAGCCGGTATGTGGCCCGCAATGCGCAGGCGGGTGGCGATTCATCTGCTGGTGGAAGCTGGGCTCATTGACCCCGGATAGCGGTCTCCCTGGAAATAGAACATCCCTAAAGCCAGCGCAACACCTATCCATGGATAGGTGAAATTCAGATGGGCACCTGACCAGATACTGATGGGGAGCAACAGGACAAGGCAGACAATCGCCGTAGGTGCACCTTTGCGAAGCAGTGTGAATGCAGGCACAATCTGCACCCACGTCAAATAGCAGAAAAGCGGTAAACCTAACTCTACGATGTAGTCGATCGGTCCGAGGGTCGGGGCATCCAAGGCGGCGTTAACGGCGGGACTGCCGCGGCGATATTGGGGGTCATCGCGCACGATTGGATAATTGCCCCACCCGATGCCTGCAAGTGGATGTGCCGCGATCATTCGTGGTGCCAGGAAGATTCCCGCCGCCCGGCCGAGTACGAAGTTGCCATCTTTTGGACGCGTCTGGCTAATCACTTCGTAGCTATCAGCGATGGTGAAGTAGGCGGTGACTCGGTCAGTTAGTCCGAGCGCAGAGAAAAGGATAAAGGTGCCCGCGACCGTCGCCAGAACCACGCTAATTGACTTAACGGCACTCATGCGAAGCAGAGCAATGATGACGATGAGCAGCGCCACCTCGATCAGCGCTGATTTGGACAAGGACTCTATGACGCAAAAAAACATAAAGCCGATCGACAGGCGCATCTGAGTCTTGCTCATCCAGCCCTGCGTCTCCGCGGCTGCGGTCGCGCAGATGACGGTGACGGCATAAACACCGAATGGACCGCCTTCGTTATTAAAGCCGTCGATGCGAGCGCCGGGGCCAAGACCACCCATTGCCACATGAAAAAACGTCCAACCGAGGAACGAGATGAACCCGTAAACACATCCGGCCATCCCCGCCCAGTAAAACTGCATGGTGGCGAAGCGACAAAGCCTTCGATCTTCGATGAACTGGCTGGCCAGCGCCAGCATCACTCCGATGTCCAGCACCAACTCGCCGGAACGGGACATCGTCACCACAAACGGCTGTTTCAGAATCGAAACGTTCTCGGAGACATAGAAGTCGTGCTGCAAAGCGACAAGCGCAAGAACTACCGCTAAGACGAGAAAGACGAACCAGCGGAGACCAATATTGAAGAGTGGACGCAAGAGCCGTATGCGATCGTGGTGGAATAGCAGCCATGCCACGATGAGAAAACCATCGAGAGCGTAGATGATCTCCAGCAGCTGGACTTCAGCGAATTTGACCTGAGAAGAAACGCAGAGCCAGGCAGAAAGAAACGCGAGCACATAGAAGTTTCCGCGTGCAAGCCATTCCCAACTCCACCGGCGATGAATCCCCTCAGCCTGCATTGCGCGTGTAGGAAGACCGGAAAGCATTGCGATACGCCATGACGCGGCGCTGGTTTGCCTCGTCCTGCAGCAAGATGCGGTAGGCAGTGCGACCAATGACCTGAGTCACGACAAGCAGGAAACCGATCGCCAGGCCAGTAATAAGCCACTGACCATGGGACGGCGCCGACTTGTTCTTCGCCGGGAAAGCCGGATCGATCATCGCAAAGGATGGTGTGTAGCTTTCCGTGACCTGCACGGACTCAAGCGATTTGGTGAGCGAATCCAGTGCAGTGGTATGGAACTGAACCTCACGCTCGCGCCGAAGTACTTCGAGCGCCATCGTAGGCAGTTGTGCCGGCGAATTAACCTGTGAGCTCTTGGATTGTAGTTGTCGCACTTGCGCCTGCACACTCGACAGCTCGGCCTGCAAAGCAATCACGCGGGGATTCTCATCCGTTGCGCCGGCACGTGCGTTGGCTAGCTGGGCGCTAAGAGAGGAGATCCGGTTCTGGAGCTCTGCTATCTCCTGCACGCCTAATGTCGTCTGTGTGCTGGGAGCGACGAGTCCTGTCCGTTGCTGAGCATCGCGGAGGGCTTCTTCCGCAGCACGAAGGCGAGTACGCTCCACCTCTAAAGGAGCAGAGACGAAGTTCAGACGATGCTCCGCCTCGGAAGCCGATATCTTCTCGTTCAGTCGGTATAGCGCGTCGAAGTATTCGTTTGCGACACGGGCCGAAAGCTTCGGGTCCTTCGACGTAACTGTGATCGTGAGGAAGTTGTTGTTGTCTGTCGCGAATTTTGACATGCCGGAGACAATGGCAAAAGCCGTGTCCGCGTCCTTCGCTTTGAAGTACTCGATCAGATGCTGATGGTCTACAACATCAAGGCCGATGGTACGGCTGCTGAGTTCTGCGCGATACTCGTCGCCACTGCTGCGGCCTATAGCGAACAGCAGCGTCGCGGAGGCACGCGCCGGGGGCATGAAACGGACGGTCGATACATAGAGCTTCGGCCGGGTGTACGAAATGCCGAGCAAGATAGCGCCGGACAGGAGCGGGACCAGCACGAGCAGCAGCTTTTTCTGCCAAAGCGCTTGCAGGTAGGGCAACGGATCTAGAATTACGTACCCTTCATTAGCTTGCGCGGGCAAAGGACGGGTAGAACTAGTCTGTGAATCGGTCAAAGCTTTTTCCATCACCGCAGCACCAACGCCAGTACGGACAATCCAACTCCGAGGTTGCTGAGCGCTGAAGAAATTATGACGGCATCCCGCAGAAAGTTACCCCTGGTAAGTTTCGGGGGCATCACGATGGTGTCGCCTGGAAGTACACCGGCTTTCTCGACATTGGTGTAAGAGCGAGACACCACCGATCCGTCCGCACGCACCACGAAAAGGCGCTTGGAATCGGCCGTACGCTGTGGGCCACCCGCGTCACGCAGGTAGTGGCGTACCTGAAGGTGTGGCATAAACAGGAAGGAAGCGGCGTTGTAGACCTCGCCGGAGACAGCGACGCTGGATGGCTCCCGGGGGACGATGAAGCGATCCCCATCCTCCAGCGCGATATCCGGTACGCTGCTAACGCCAGTCGCTGAAGGGGTCAGCTTCAGCACAATGCGGCCGCTCGGCTGCATTCGTCGGATACGGGCGACGGCCTGGCGTGCGCTGTCTGCGGAGGCATTAGCAGTCTGCACGGTAGAGCCGGGGTCAACCGCTCCTGCAATCTGAGCTCCTACCTGGGTGTCGATCTGCGTTTCCAGTGAATCCGCATACTCCCGCAGGCGCTGCTCTTCGACACGACGTGTTGACTGCCGTGTGAACTCTGAAGCGAAGATATAGGCGTCGGGCGTAAAGCCACCGGCACGCGTAATCAACTGCCGAAGCGTCTCGCCCGGCTTCACGCTGTACACGCCTGCGGCAACAAACTCGCCTTCCAGCCGGACAAAGCGAGTCTGCTGAGACTGCGGCACACGAATATCAGCCTTGGAGAAGGTCGTGATGACGTCGCCAGCTTCCAGATTCAGGTTCTGGCTTGCATCTCCTGCGAGTACCGCACCCAAATTGAACGAAATAAGGGATGTCGTGAGGGTCACCGGATCCAGCCGCTCGATGACGGCATAAGCCAGATCGACATCCGGAGCCGAGAGCACAATGTCGGTCGAGCTGGTGAAGGCGCCATTACTCTGCGTCAGGGCATCGCCCACGGTGGTTCCGCTGCCATTTGCATTGGCCTCGCTGCTCGTCGTAGGCGTGGGAGCGTCGGATCGGTTGCCGGGCGTGTTCTGCGTCAGTGCTCCTGGGGTCGAGGCATTTCCGTTGCGGGTAGTTGGCGACGTGCTCACGGCAATCCGTCCCTGGTCCGGCTGGAAGCTGCCTACAGGAGCACCGAGGGCATTCCTTGCGCGGAAATAGGATCGCGTCAGCAGCGCTGCGCGATTTGGGATGAGGTCGGAGATGCGCATACCCGGATGCCAGACGTAGCGGCCGGGATAGGTAACGTTGCCGCGCAGCGTCACGGCGTCCTTGTATTCGTCAGAGATCGCGGAGACCGTGAGAATGTCACCGTTTTCGAGCGGCGTGTTTCCTGCCGTCTGCAGGTTGATGTCTCGCACGATGCGCTGCGAATGATTGAAGATCCGCTCCAGCCGTGCCGATGTTCCGCTCGCCGTGCTCGTGAGGCCGCTGGCCAGCGCCAGCACTTCACTGATGGTGGTTTCGCCACGCAACTCGTAGATCGCGGATTCTGCCACCGATCCCACCACGGCCACCTGTGGTCCAGCCACCGGGACAAAGATGATGTCGCCGGGCTGCAGCTTCGCGTCCTTGCTCTTGTCGCCGTGCAGCAGAAGGTCGTAGAGGTCAATTTCGGTGACAAGCTTGCCGCCGCGGCGCAGTTGAATCCGGCGCAGGCTGCCCTGCGGCTTGATGCCACCGGAGACGAGCAGGGCATTTACGAGGGTCGACAGGGAGGAAACGGTATAGGCGCCCGGCCGACGCGACTCTCCTGTGACGTAGACCTGGATGGACCGGAGCTGGCCCATGCTGACGTTCAGGTCGAAATTGCGATATACGCGGCCAAGCTGCTGGCGAAGAAACGGCTTCAGGTCATCGAAGCGTAGGCCGGCAACCGTAAGCGTTCCCACCTCCGGGATGGTGATGGTGCCGCCGCGATCTACCTGAAATGTTCCAGTCTGGTTCAGCTGGCCCGTCGTCGAGATCCGCAACTCGTCCCCGGGCCCGATCTGGTAGTCCGAGCTGACCTGCGAGTCGCCGACCGGGGCGAAGGTGCTGGGCGCGCTGTTGAAAAGGTCTGACCCAAAGATGGGAAGCGCGTTCCCGATCGTCTGGGCTACAAGAGTCTGAAACTCCGTCGGGACGTCTGGTGCGGCCGGATGCTCGCTATTGTTTCCACGGTCGTCGGTGCGATCCGTTTTGCCATCGCCCTGGGTTTGGCTCTGGCCCTGGCGCTGAAGGGAACGATTCCAATCGGGCCCGGTCTGCGTGTTGCCCGTGGTGGGACCTGCCTGCGAGGGAAGTGCAAGCTGTGGTGCAGCCGGCGCTGCAGGGGCTGCCTGCGCAACCGCTGCGAACGGCACGGTCGCCACAGAAAGTGTCACCAGCAAAGCGCTGCAGAGCAGCTGGCTCTTACCTAAGATTCGCAGATTATCTCTGGAGCGCGCCGTAGCATCTCGGCGCGAAACTGCTTGAGTCACGGGAAGGTCCTTCAAAGCGCATCCTGCGGGCAAAAAGGTCTGCCGCATCACAAAAGTGTAATAGATGGGATGCGTTACAAGGAGCAACTGCTGTCCGGGCATCCTGCTGCTAACCACCGGTGTCCTATCCCGGGACGCGTTTCCGGAATCGGGAAGCGGGAAAGGATACTCCATGAGTGAATCCAAGGGCACCACGCCAGAATCCACGACCTCCCACGCGGCCAGCGAGGGCCATATCGCTGGCGCTGCAAACGCAGCAAAGGCTGAACCCTCCGGCCCACGTGGCGATAACCCATCGACTGCGGGGCCGGGCAATACCGGCATACGCTCCGCGACTCCGGAAAACAGCGGCGGTCACATCAACCCGTCCGCTCCCGGAGACACTGGGACAACTCCCGCAACGACCCCGCGAAACTAGTTCATTCCTGATCCGCAGCTGCTTACGGGATTAGGACTTTCGTGCCCCCAAAGAGCTTTGGCCCGACACACGACTCTGTGTGCCGGGCCAATTCACTCTTCCTGTCACATCTACTTCGCGATTGCGTTGAATGCCCAGAACAGACCCGCCGAGAGCAGAGCGGCTGCCGGCAGTGTGAAGACCCACGCCATCGCGATGTCGCGGATGGTCGACAGCTGCAGGCCGCTCCGGTTTGCCGCCATCGTGCCCGCAACGCCGCTGCTCAGTACGTGCGTGGTCGATACCGGCAGACCATAGCCGTCAGCCAGGCCAATAGTGATCATCGCCGTGATCTCTGCAGCGGCACCTTGTGCGTAGGTGAGGTGCGTCTTCCCGATCTTTTCGCCGACCGTGATCACAATGCGCTTCCAGCCCACCATCGTGCCAAGGCCAAGCGCCAACGCCACTGCCACCTTTACCCACGTCGGTATGAAGCGAGTCGACTTGTCCAGGAAGCCCTTGTAGTTTGCGATGACAGCGGCATCGGCCGCGTTCATCTTCGGACCACTTTTCGCCATCAGGCGGAAGGCCTCGCTGGTCAGGTACATCTGGTTGCGGACGTTCGCCTGCATATCCTGCGGCACGTTGCCCAGCGAGCCGTAGCTGACAGCCTCGTTGCGGATGGCGATCACCATCTGCTCCGTCGCCAGCATGGTCTCCGGCTGGTACTGGTGGGAGCTGACGAAGCGTTCGAGCTCCTGCCCGCTGTCTCCAACAACCGCGGACGGTTCCTCGTAATTGTGCAGAGCACCCGCCACCTGCGTTGAGACTGCTGCAAATGTCTGCACCGATCCGCGATCGACCGTGTGATTCAATGCATAGGCTGTAGGGACCGTGCCGACCAGGATGAGCATGATCAGACCCATACCCTTCTGGCCGTCGTTGGATCCGTGGAAGAAACTGACGCCGGTGCAAGTCAGAATAAGCAACGCGCGGATGTGGAAGGGCGGTGGTTCTTCGCCCTCTGGCGCCTTGAACAGGCGCTCATCCTTCAGCAGCAGCTTAAAGAGGCCAAAGATGAGCGCGGCCATGGCAAAGCCGATCAGCGGCGAGAACAGCAGCGCCTTGAAGACCTTTGTCACCTGCTCCCAGTCCACGCCGCTGGTGCCGCTGCGGCCTTGCATGATCTGATTCATGATGCCCACGCCAAGGATCGACCCAATCATGGTGTGTGAGCTGGATGCGGGAAGGCCGCGCCACCACGTTGCCAGATTCCACAGGATCGCCGCTACCAGCAATGCGAAGACCATCGCGAAGCCCGAACCCTTGCTAACCTTCAGGATCAGTTCCACCGGCAGTAAGGCAACGATGGAGAAGGCCACTGCTCCGGAACTGGTCAGGACACCAATAAAGTTCCAGATGCCGGACCACACCACCGCGAGATGTGGCTCGAGGGAATGTGTATAGATGACTGTCGCCACTGCGTTCGCGGTGTCGTGAAAGCCGTTCACAAACTCGAACCCGAGCGCAATCAACAGCGCCACTCCAAGCAGCAGGTATGGGAACACCGATGCCGAGTGAACCGCCGCAAGATCTTTCGACAGCTTCGTAATGATGTAGCCCAGCCCAACGACGAGCATCACGGTGAAGACCGCGGTTCCAACCCACGCAGTCTTCGACGTTTTGGACTTCTGCAGCTTTTGTTCCAGCGCGGACAATTGGGGTGCCGGAGCGGTAGTCGCCATAAAGTTGGGCCTTTGTGATCCAGAAGGTGAGAACGAACCAACTCTACGGGCTGGCCAAACCTGCAGCATTACAGGCACATGAATCGAAGCAGAATGGCGCCACCGGGTTGGCTCGACCGGAAAAGGAGCAATGGATTTGCCACAAAGGTAGAATCGGCCTGCAGCCTTTTTCAGGCGGGGCCCATAGCTCAACGGTCAGAGCAGGGGACTCATAATCCCTTGGTTCCAGGTTCGAATCCTGGTGGGCCCACCAAAAGTCGGTCGATGCGAAGCGCAGATTGCTTTGACCATCTGCATCGGCAGCGCGCATCATGCTGAAACCATGCGCCTCTCCGCCTCCGCCGTCCTCGCGTCTTTCCTTGCCGCCAATCTCTCACCAGCCTTAGTGCAGACTCCCACGAAGTCGCGCCAGCCGGTTCTCGGCCGCCGCAGCGCAACCCTGCTGAAGGTGGATGGCCTTGAGTTCAAGGACCTGAACCACAACGGCAAGCTCGACCTCTACGAAGATTGGCGCAAGCCAGCCTCCGCTCGCGCTGCCGACCTCGTCCGGCAAATGTCCGTCGAAGATCTCGCTGGCGTCATGCTGCACGGCACCCTGCCCGCCATAGGCGGAGCGGAGGCCAGCATCGGTCGGGGCAGCGGCTATGACCTGGCCCGGTCCAAGGAGATGATCGACGGCAAGCGCATCAACACCTTCATTACACGCCTGGGCGGCGATCCCACGCTGATCGCCAGCAGCAACAATGCTTTGCAGGAGATTGCTGAGGCCACGCGCTTCGGCATCCCGCTCACCATCAGCACCGACCCGCGCAACAATTTCCTCTACACCGCGGGCGCAAGCAACGACGCGGGATCGTTCTCCAAGTGGCCCGAGACGACCGGTATGGCCGCCATCAACGACCCCGCGCTGACCCGCAGGTACGCCGACACCGTCCGGCGCGAGTACATGGCGGTCGGCATCCGCGAAGCACTTTCACCCCAGGCAGACCTTGCCACCGAGCCTCGCTGGGCGCGACTGAATGGAACGTTCGGGGAGGATGCGGACGTTGCTCGCGCGCAGGTGAAGGCCTATGTCGAAGGCATGCAGAATGGCACCGCCGGCCTCAACAGCGGGTCCGTCATCACCGTCGTCAAGCACTGGGTCGGCTACGGCGCGCAGAAGGATGGATGGGACAGTCACAACTATTACGGTCGCTACTCGTCCCTCACCAACTCGCAACTGCCATACCACGTGAAGCCCTTCCTCGGCGCCTTTGAGGCGAACGTCGCGGCTGTCATGCCCACGTACTCCATCCTCGAAAACATCACGCTGGGCGGCAAGCCCATTGAGCAGGTCGGCGCAGGCATGAACAGCCAGTTACTGACTGGCATGCTGCGTGGAAAGTACGGTTTCCAGGGTGTTGTCATCAGTGACTGGGGCATCACCAGCGATTGCAGTCAGCAGTGTCGCGAAGGCATGCCAGCGGGTCAACGCGCCACGCCCGCCCAGATCGCGATGTCCTGGGGCGTCATGGACCTGCCGCGCCCCGCACGCTTCGCGAAGACCGTCAATGCAGGCGTTGACCAGATCGGCGGCACAGAGGATGTAGCGGCGTTGCTCGCTGCCGCGAAGTCCGGGGAGTTAAAAGAACCGCGCATGCGCGAGGCCGCAACCCGCATCCTGCAGCAGAAATTTGAGACTGGCGCCTTTGAGGACCCCTACGTTGACGCTGATGCAGCCAAAAAGATCGTCGGCAATCCCGCCTCACTGCAGGCCTCTGCCGACGCCCAGAAACGCGCCATGGTGCCTCTCGAAAACAGATCCCACGCTGTTCCGGTCAAGGCCGGCGCAAAGGTCTGGCTCTTCCACGTCGATCCCGCTGCCGCCCGGGCCGCAGGTCTAACGGTCGTCGAGACTCCCGAGGCCGCCGATGTCGTCATCATCCGTGCGGAAACGCCCTCTGAGATGCTGCACCCCGGCTATTTCTTCGGCGGTCGCCAGCATGAAGGCCGTTTGAATTTCCGGCCAGGCGACGCAGCGTATGACGCCCTGCTGAAGGCGGGGAAGAAGCCGGTCGTGATGACCGTCTACATGGACCGCCCGGCTATCCTGACCGAGGTTAAGGACAAGGTCGCGGCCCTCTACGCCGACTTCGGTGTCAGCGATGCAGCTCTGCTGGACGTTGTGACCGGTAAGGCAAAAGCGCAGGGGCACCTGCCCTTTGAATTACCCAGCAGCATGGCAGCCGTCGCCGCGCAAAGCCCCGGCGCACCGCACGATTCCGCCAGGCCGCTCTACCCCTACGGCTATGCTCTGAAATAGCCCATCTTCCGGTGGCAGCATGCGGCGCGAACCTTAGGACCAAATCTCGCATCGGATACGGAAACAGGCGACGCGGAATGCGATTCATGCGAGCAGCGGCAGCGTCAGGTCTAAAGTGGACCTGACGCGCCAGAAAACTGAAAGCCAGATGTCGGTTATCAGACATCGTTCCACCCACGCGAAAGGTCCCAGAGGTGTCCATGGAGTTTCACATTGCACGCAGCTTCCGAGATAAATTCGACCTTCGGGATCTGTTGTTTTCCTATACCGGCAATGTGATCTTCGGCAACGTCGCGGCCAGCCGCCGACTTGCACAGCAGATGAACGACGCCCGCGTTGCCACCGGCGGACCGACGCCGCAGGAAGATCCGAAATCTGTCGTGCACGCCGGGCAGCTCTTCGCCATGGGCCTGATCGACGAACTGAGTCACGCCGTCATCGAGCATTACCGCAAAGAGCAGGATCCGGCACTCCTTTCGGACGCACTCAAATGGTTCGGCGACCGTGTCGGCATCAAGGAAGTCGATGCCCTCCTGCTCGCCTTCACGGAGCGCTTTCCGAATGTCTCTGTCTACCAGGGCAAGCTCACGGCTGCACAGTGGCTCGCAGGATCGACCGATGGCCTCTCGCACCGCGAGGCGGCGTTGGAAGAGCTGCTACTGCTCTGGCTCGCAAACCAGAACCCTGCCTACAAGCCGTTCCGCATGCTCTTCGATGACAGCACGCTGCGCAAAGACGTGCCCGCCTATGTCGAGTTCCAGGGCGATCTTGAGGCGTACTTTGAGACGCGGCCAGAGTTCAGTGAAGAGGCCCGCACCCTTCTGAAAGCGCTGCGTCTGCCCTTCGAAGAAGCGCCGGACTCACTCAGCAAGCAACTCGACTTCATCCGCGACCGGTGGATGCCAAAGCTGGGCAACGGGGCCCGGGCAACACTGTCGCGGACACTGCTGGCCATCGACACGCTGCGCGAAGAAGAGGTTGCCATCTGGATGCAGTTCAATCCGCCCGGCCGCAACGTCAAGCAGCACGGACCGGTGGAGTATGGCGGCAAGGAAGGCTTCGTCGGCGACGAATATGTCGGCTTTGAAGAGTACTGGGAAGAGGTCACGAACGAGGACGGCACCGTCACGCGCCGCCGCCGCTTTCGCACGCGCAGCGGCGCACTCGTCGATGCTGCCGTTGCGCATGACTACCAGGCACCGTTGAACGAGTACGAAGCCTTTAGCCATGACGACGCATGGATGCCTACCGTCGTCCTCATGGCGAAGAGCACCTACGTCTGGCTCGAGCAACTTTCCAAGAAGTACCAGCGCCACATTCATCGACTCGACCAGATCCCGCTGGAAGAGCTGCAGCTTCTCCGCGATCGCGGCATGACCGGCCTCTGGCTCATTGGCCTCTGGGAGCGCTCACGCGCCTCGCAGACCATCAAGCGACTGCGCGGCCAGGCGGATGCCGTGGCCTCGGCATATTCGCTGATGGACTACAGTATCGCGGAAGACCTCGGCGGCAATGGTGCGTACGCCAAGCTGCGCGACCTCGCCGGAACCGTCGGCCTGCGTCTCGCGAGTGACATGGTGCCCAACCACATGGGCCTCGACTCCACCTGGGTCATCGAGCATCCCGAGTGGTTCATCCGCCGCCACGAATCGCCATACCCGAACTACAGCTTCGAAGGCCCCGACCTCTCGACCGATCCACGCGTCGAGATCAAGCTCGAGGACCATTACTACGACCAGACCGATGCGGCCGTGGCCTATCGCATGCGTTATCGCGACGGTTCGAACCGCACTGAGTTCATCTATCACGGCAATGACGGCACCACCTTTGCGTGGAACGACACGGCGCAGCTCGACTACTCGCAGCACAACGTCCGCGAGCACGTGATCCAGGTCATTCTCCAGGTCGCGCGGCGCTTCCCAATCATCCGTTTTGACGCAGCCATGGTGCTCGCCAAGCGTCACGTACAGCGCCTGTGGTTCCCGCTACCGGGCCAGGGCGGCTCCATCCCGTCTCGCGCAGAAGACGCCATGACCCAGGAAGAGTTCGACCACATCATGCCGCAGGAATTCTGGCGTGAAGTCGTTGATCGCGTCCAGGCAGAAGTGCCCGGAACGCTGCTACTCGCCGAAGCCTTCTGGCTGCTTGAGGGCTACTTCGTCCGCACGCTCGGCATGCACCGCGTCTACAACTCGGCCTTCATGGTCATGCTGCGCGATGAGGAGAATGCGAAGTACCGCAGCTACCTGAAAAAGACCATCGAGTTTGATCCGGACATCATGAAGCGCTATGTCAACTTCATGTCCAACCCGGACGAGAAGACGGCAATTGAGCAGTTTGAAACGGGCGATAAGTTCTTCGGTGTCTCCACCATGATGGCGACCATTCCCGGCTTACCCATGTTCGCGCACGGCCAGATCGAGGGCTACACCGAGAAGTACGGCATGGAGTACAAGCAGGCCAAGTTCGATGAATGGCCGAACGAGCAGCTTGTAGCCCGCCATAACGCTGAGATCGCTCCCTTGTTGAAGAATCGCGCACTCTTTGCCGAGAGCGAACACTTCGTCTTCTTCGATTTCTGGCTCGATAACGGAACTGTCGATGAGAACGTCTTCGCCTACTCGAACCGCCTGGGCAGCGAGCGTGCGCTGATTCTGTACAACAACACCATCCAGTCCACGCGGGGCACCATTCACGTATCGGCCGCGTCGATGAACAAGTGGACGGGCGATCTGTGGCAGCGGTCGCTCGCGGACGCGCTTGCTCTGCCGCGTGGCGATGACTACTTCCTCGCGTGGCGTGACACGGCAACCGGTCTGGAATACCTGCGCAGCTCGAACGACCTCGTCAACGGAGGCCTCACACTCGATCTGCGTGGCTACCAGTATGCGGTGCTTCTCAACTGGCGCGAGCTGCAGGCAAGTGCATCGCAACCGTGGAGTGAACTGTGCAACGCACTTGGCGGCGCGGGTGTACACAGCCTGGATGAAGCTCTGACGCGTCTCCGCCTGCGGCCACTCACCGGCGCGCTGCGTCACGCAGTCGGTGCGGAAGCAGTCCGCACCATCGCACCGCGTGGTCAGCAGCCCCTCGCAGAAACAAAGGCAACACAGCAGTGGGGGGAACGCGCCCGGACGGTCTTCGACCGCCTTCGCGAGATCGAACCGGCTGCTCCTGCAACTGCAGCAACCGCCACGTCCTACGCAGCTGTGCTGACAACACTGGCAGATGCCGCGGTAAAGGCAGTCGCCATTGCCAGGGCGGCTCACGCCCTGCCGCCACGCATGGCGATCGAAGCGCATCCCGAGGCTTTGTGGACACCGCTGCTGACCGTTGCGGCGTTACGTGCTCTGCCGACGCCGGTCATCTCCGCCCCCGAAGAGAACAACATCGTCGATCGCCTGGGCCTGCGTCCGTCGCTTGCCGAAATCTTCTCTGAGGTTGGCGTGCAGGGAGAAGACGCATGGCGCGCCGCAGCCCGCGTTCGACTCGCGCTATCCCAACCGAAGCTCGACACTGCCGCCTTCTGGGCTGAGGGCGATGTGATGTGGCTCGCGGGTGTGAATGAGCACGAGGGCACACGCTACATCAACCACGAGGCGCTGGAACAGTTGCTACAGTGGCTCACCCTCACCGCTGCTCTGCAACCGGCAGGCGCAACTGCAGTCAACGTACCGTCTGCGGAAGTGCTGAAGGCAGCTGCGGACGCGGGCTACAAGTACGACGCGATGGTCGCCGCGCTCACAGCGAAGTCAGAGGCAGCTGCGAAGAAGTCTACTGCGATAAAAGCGGCAGCAAAGGCGGCCTCATCCGCTGCTAAGAGCGCTCCGGCGAAAGCAGCAAAGTCTACCCCGGCAAAAGCTGCCGCGAAATCCGCGCCGGCTAAGACAGCGGCAAAGAAAACAGCGGCCAAGTCGGCTCCGAAGAAATCAGCAGCGAAGAAGGCGACGTCGTCACCAGCAACGGTCAAGTCAACGACGGTCCTCGAAGCGCACGCCGCAGACGGTCACACCGTGGTTGACACAGCCTCGGTGCCGGACATCAACGTGGCTGGCAAGAAGGCCGCTGCAAAGAAGTCTGTCGCAAAGAAGAAGACGGCACCAAAGCTGTGAAGGAGATAGTAAGGCCCCACATCTCACTGAGATGTGGGGCCTTTCTGTTTTACAAACCTGATCCGCCATCAGTGGACAGCAATAACGCCGAAACGAATCAATACGCGAACACGTGTGGAGCAGGATACGTAAACGTCCCGTCTGACCGCTGCACCGCGAGGAACAAGCGCTTCTCCTTGTCGCCATTGATCGTCGTGGCTACCAGCAGCGTGGTGCCAAAGGTACCGGTGCCGTCGCTCACGGATTTATCCACGTGATGCGACAGGATCGGCCCAACCGGACTGTACTTGGTCCAATCTTCCGTGAAGCGGGCGACCGGGTATTCCTTGTGCTTGTCCGGGTGTTGCTGCCAGTCGGGGTCGTTCTCGTAGATGCCGTACGCGGTGTTGAAGTCCTTGTTCTCGATTGCCGTAAAGAACTTATTCACACGGTGCTCGATGGGGATGTTGGTAAAGAGCCAGCCGTGGCCGGTGATGAATCCGGCGAGTGTGAGCAGCACCAGTGCGGCAATCAGCACGCCGCCGCCAATCAAAAAACGTTCGATCCATTGCTGGCGGCGTGGATCGTATTCCGGGGCATTCATCAGGGTCATGGTCGTGCGGTCCTTGGTCTCATCGCGAGGTGAAATCTGTCTTCTGCATTAGACACCGTCGCACGAAAAATGGTCAGTTCTTCCGACCGCCCTGCCCTCAGGAGGAGAAATCCCGCATCAGCCGTATGTCTGCTTTGCCGTTGTCACTCATATAAACCGACATCACATCGAACCGCGTCCGCACTGTCGCCGACTCGCCCGGAGGGTGCGGCAATTGCCGCACATACGCGTCAGCCAGATGTTGCAGCGCTTCCATCTTGTCGTCATCCACAGACAGTTCTGCGGCAAAGGCGCCGGATGCCTCGCGCGTCTTGACCTCAACGAAAACGAGCGTCCCACCGTCCCACGCGATCAAGTCCACATCGCCAGGCAGCGTACTGGTCGTCCACTCGCGCGCTACGACCACGTAGCCAAGTCGTCGCAGATAGAAATAAGCGGCGCGCTCGCCGATGACGCCGCGTTGCTCATCGGGGGTACGGAGACTTAGCGGGGACCAGCGATCCTGCACGCGCTCCAGCAGGGTGAGCGAACCCTCCATCAACGCGAGCATCGGGCGAGGACGAGCCATGGAGTGTCCAGTGTCAGGCCGTCATGCGCCTGTGCGAGAATTTTCGAATCTAGAGCGAGTGATGCGGAAAGCATCTGTCCGGCTGCCTCTCGGCGCATAATCGATGCCTGCAACCGCCTCTACTGCGATCGGACATTGAGGTGATCGACCGTCAATGTCCCGATCGAAAGCTTCCCGATGCGTGCCTCCACCACTCGCAGTCGCCGAATGGCCATTACGCCCACGGCCATCGCACCAACCGTCATGGCTCCGAATGCAACCGCTCCGATCGCCGCCGCTCCCATCGCGAACGCACCCATCGAACTGGCGCATGGGCTCATCCCTCGGGTCCCACACTTCTCCTGCATCGCAACTCTCTCTGTCGGCATGCCCTTCACAGTCTTCCCTCTTCGCGTCGAGTGCTGTGATCAGAAACACAGCGTTGCAGGCGATCGAATTGGGATCGAGCGATACTGTTCTAGCTCGCTGCGGGGGACGCGCACGCTCTCGTTCTGCGACTTTTGTGGGATCCCGAGGGATGTTCCCGCGCCATCTTCGATGGCGGCACATCAAGTCCAAAGAACCTCCAGGCGCATCGAATGGCTGAAACTATGAATCACGAAAAACAAGTTCCGATGGCGCGCGCGCTGCTCTGCGCTCTCTTGACCTGCGCGACCGCAGCCCCCGCACAGCAAGCCGCGACACCTCAGGGCACGGTTGCAGCGCAGACAGGCGGCCAGCAACAGCCTCGCGGCGGCGAAGGTCCATCCGGACAGGGCAACAGCATTTCGCCAGACCAGGGCCGCCCGCAGCAGGGGCAACCGGGCGCGCCCACCAATGGTGACGGCGCACCCAACAATCCCTCAACACCCGCGCCACCCCCACCCGGCCGCAAGAAGATCGGCCTTGCCCTCGGCGGCGGCGGGGCGCTCGCACTCAGCGAGATCGGTGTACTCAAGTGGATGGAAGAGAACCATGTGCCGGTGGACGTCATTGCCGGCACCAGCATGGGGTCGCTCCTGGGCGCGCTCTACGCGACCGGCCACACCACGAAGCAGATGGAAGATCTCACCAGCGACAAGGTCTTCTCCAAAGTCTTCCGTATTGGTGCCGACTTCCGCGATCTGAATTTCCGTCGTCGCGAAGACCAGCGCTTCCTGCCCGGAGGCATCAACATGGGCCTCAGGAAGGGTGTCTCGCTGCGGAATGGAGTCCTGCTGGACTACGGTCTGAACCAGTTTTTGAACGCGCAGTTTCTGCCCTATGGCGCCGAGTTTTCCTTTGACGAGATGCCGCTGCCGTTTCGCTGTGTCGCCACGGACATCCTCGTCGGCCGCGAAGCCGTCTTCACGCACGGCCCGCTGGCCGAAGCCGTCCGCGCGTCCATCTCCATCCCCGGCGTCTTTCCTCCGCTCGAAGATGGCGGCCATATCTACGTCGATGGCGCACTCACCGAAAATCTGCCAACGGACGTCGTGAAGCGCGAACTGCATGCGGACGTGGTTCTCGCCGTCTCGCTTCCGCTGACGCCGCCCGGCCAGGGCGACTCCGGATCCGTTCTCGGCATCCTGCAGCGCAGCTTCTCCGTCGCCTCGTGGTCGAATGAGGTTCGCTCGCGCGCGCTCGCCGATGTCATCATCGAACCCATCGCGCCACCCGGCGTCGGCGCCGGGGACTATGCCAAGTCGGCCGATCTGACCAAGGTCGGTTATGAAGCAGCGCAGAAGATGGCGCCCCAGCTTCTGAAGTACGCTCTCAACGACGCAGACTGGGCGAAGTACCAGCAGGTCCGCACGAAGCGCGAGGCCTCGCCCCTGCGGAACATCGCGAAGGTGACCGTCATCGCTCCCACGGCTCGCAACGCCATCGGTGTGCGCGACACCGCCATCGATCTTCCCGGCAAGAAGCTCGATACCGACCAGATCGAAGCCAAGCTGAACGAAGTCCGCAGTGACGGACGCTTTGAGACCGACTATTTCCTGACGAAGCCCGGACAGGTCGTCAATACCCACGTGACCGGCCCTGCGAACGAGGGCCGCAAGGTCGACGGTCGCGAACTGCTGCACCCAGCGGAACGTCGCGGACCGGGTGATGACACGGTCGCCCAGCTTGTCGAGAGCGCGGACAAGGGCAATAATTCCGCTGGGCAGACAGGTTCTGCCATCAGCGCCACGCCCATTAACAACTCGCTGCCCGTGGGCAAACGCGGGGCAGAACCGCAGAAGGAGAAGCAGACGTTCGAAACCGTCGCTCCTTCCAGTCGAGGCAAGATCGCACTGGCCACCGCAGAACAGCCCGGTTACAAACCCGGCGAGGGCGATGTGGACCTGAACCTGTGGGTACGCGACCGTCCCGGCGGACCGCCCTACCTGCTGCTGGGCGGCAACGTGATCGCGCAAACCGGAGGCACTGCACGCGCAACCATCGACGGTGTGCTGACGGTGCAGGACCTTGGCGGTTTCAAGTCAGAGTTTCGCACACGCATGCGCTTCGGCTACCTGACGCAGCTTTCACCGGAGTACTACAAGCGCTTCGGCGACACACAGTGGTTCGCCGCTCCGCACCTTGACCTGCTCCGCACGCCTGTTTACATCTGGGCCGACCAACAAAAGGTCGCCGAGCGCATGTCGCTGACGGAGGGTGGCGGTATGGATGTTGGCTATGTCTTCAGCCACTTCAGCGAACTTCGCGCGGGTTACGCCATAAACCACCAGATCTGGCACACCACGACTGGTACGGACGGCCAGGCAAACTTTGAAGGCAATGCCCAGACCGCCCGCGTCCAATACCGTTTCAACGGCCAGGACCGTGCCATGGTGCCGCGCCACGGCCTGCGCGTCGACGCCTCCGTCGGCTACCAGTTCAACGCCACGCACAGTGAAAACGCTCCCCGTCTCGAAGGCACCACGACTTACTTCCGCGACATCGGTCACGGCAACACCCTGTCCTTTTCGTTCGAGGGTGGCACCATGTTCCATCGGAACGTGGCCGATCCCTTCCGCTTTACGCTGGGCGGACCTCTGCGCCTGACCGCGTCATCGTTCGACGAGTACCGCGGCACCGATTTCCTGCTGGCGCGGCCCGCATACTTCCGCCGCCTGGCAGAGCTGCCTCAGCCCCTCGGCCAGAGCATCTACGTCGTGGGCACCTACGAACTCGGCCGCATCCATTCGCCCGGCCTGGGCACCGCACCCGCCAGCACCGTCATGCGTCAGGATGTCTTCTTCGGCCTCGCCGCAGAGACCCCGCTCGGCGCCATCACCTTCGGCCCCGCCTTCGGCACGGACGACCATCGCAAACTGGTCTTTACCCTCGGCCGCTTCTTCTAGAACGCGCCCGCATCACATCCATGACCGGACCGGGTGGCCCACGTCTCGCCTCTGAGACGTGGGTTTTCATTTGGTACATGACCAAGGGAGGCAAGAACTGGGTGCCCCGTCTCCACTACGAGATCTAGAGCTCCGTTTGATCCGCACTTGTAAACGGGATGGCCTAACCTACTCCCCATTCATGACAGCTTCATCCTCATGAGTGGGACTCGCGCGAAAGCGCAAACTTTTTCGGAGGGGGCATGGCTTCAGTCATGCCATCAATCAGCCCATAGAGGAACGGCTTCAGCCGCTGAGGGATTTTCTCTCTCTAGGTACCGCAAAGCGCGAGCCGCCAACGTGACCTGACCTTCAAATAACCGTCCCAATAAGCCCCGGAACTATCGCAAAGCAAAACCCGTAACCCCTCAGAACAACAACGCCAAGAGGACCGACATTGACCAAGCTGATCGCCATCGAAGAACACTTCCTCACCCCCGACATCCGGGCAGCCTGGGCTGCCTCCCCAATTCAGGACGGCACCAGCGCCTTTGATCGCGGCGAAATCGAATCCCGCCTGGACGATCTGGGCGGGGGAAGGATCGCCCTTATGGATGAGGCCGGCATCGACGTTCAGGTACTCTCCGTCACCACACCCGCCCTCCACAATCTTGATCCGGAACAGAGCATCGACCTGGCTCGTCAGACCAACGACTTGCTCGCGGCAACGGTGGCAAAGCATCCCACACGCTTCCAGGCCTTCGCCGTACTTCCGACCGCGTCGCCGGCCGAGGCCGCACTCGAACTCGAGCGCACCATCGCGCAGCCCGGCTTCGCAGGCACCATGCTCTGCGGTCGCACGCGAGACAAGAACCTCGACCATCCGGACCTGCGCCCCATCTTCGCAACTGCCGCAAAGCTTGGTGCACC
The DNA here is from genome assembly GCF_900105625.1 of Terriglobus roseus. Classification (NCBI taxonomy): domain Bacteria; kingdom Pseudomonadati; phylum Acidobacteriota; class Terriglobia; order Terriglobales; family Acidobacteriaceae; genus Terriglobus; species Terriglobus roseus. The sequence goes on along the minus strand of NZ_FNSD01000001.1, from coordinate 1,798,841 downwards.
CGTCTTTATTCATCCGCAGATCCCGCAGCGCTCCGTCCGCGATGTCCTCTATGGCGGCTTCGGCGAACCCATCGACACGGCCTTCGCAGCCTTCGGTCTCGGCTGGCATTACGAAGCCGGCATCCAGTTCGTTCGCTTGACCCTCGCCGGTGTCTTCGATGAATTCCCAGACCTGCAGATTATCCTCGGGCATTGGGGCGAGGTCGTCCTCTTCTACCTGGAACGTCTCAACGCACTCGCACGCGTGACGAAGCTGCAGCGGCCCATCGACGACTACTTCCGTCAGAACCTCTACGTAACGCCCAGCGGCATGTGGAGTCAGGAGTACATGCAGCGTTCGCTAAAGATCGTCGGTCCGGAACGCATTCTGTTCTCGACGGACTACCCATACCAATACCGCCCCGGCGCACCGGGCAAGGCTTTTCTCGAAGCCGCTGGACTCTCCGAACAACACAAGAAGCTCTTCGCCAATGGAAACTGGCGGCGGCTGACCTCATCAATCCAACGATTCTGACACCTGCAGCGCACCGGGTGCCCCACTCATGACAGCTTCACCGTCGTGAGGGGGTTTTTGCGTGCCAGCCCAGGCCCAAAGGAAAACTCGATCGGGAATTCCGGTTCGCAAAAGAATTCTTGCGGCCTTCCAGCACCCTGTCCGTCTATCACTCCACAGCGTCATAATCTGCCGTTCCCTGGAGATCACCTATGCTTCGTCGTACCTTTTCGGTCACCGCCGCCGCCTTCCTGCTCACCGCCTCGCTCACCTTCGCTCAGGCGCCGGGCGCCCCTGCCGGGCAGCGTGGTCCGGGCGGCCCTGGAGGTCCCGGCGGTCCACAGCAGCCGCCACCGCCACCCACTGCTGGCGCCAAGCTGGAACTAACCGAGGGCTCGTCTGCCTCGTATCGCGTGACCGAACAGCTTGTCGGCATCGACTTCCCGAATGACGCCGTCGGCACCAGCGATAAGGTCACCGGTCATATCGACATCCTGCCCGACGGCAACGTCGCACCCGGTTCAAAGATGGTCGTCGACCTCAAAGCACTTTCGAGCGACCAAAGCATGCGGGACGGCTACATCCGCAATCGCACGCTCGAAACGGATAAATTCCCCGAGGCCTTCTTCATCCCTACCGCAATCACCGGCGTGCCAAAGATGGTGCCGTCCACCGGTCAGCTTGGCGTCGCGCTCACCGGCAACCTCACCATCCACGGCGTCACCAAACCCGTCACCTTCAAGGGCATCGCAACCATCGACGCTCGCTCCTCGACAGTGGCAGGCCGCGCACTCACCACCTTCACCTTCGCCGACTTCGGCCTCATCAAACCCTCCATCGGCCGCCTCGCCAACGTGGAAGACAAGATCACCATCGAGCTCGTCTACAAGTTCAAGCGCAGCTAAAGCAGCAGGGAACAGGCAACAGGGCTTAGGGAGCAGTTTCTCGCCAATCCTTCACTCGGGTGCCCCACGTCTCGCTTCTGAGACGTGGGTTCTCGATCTACCTCACAAACCTCCGGGACGACCACCCACCCGGGTGCCCCGTTCATTTCCGAAGGGAAAGGGTGGGGTATCGCGCGAAAGCGCGACACTTCTTCCCCACAAGACATCAGACAACCCAAAGGACAACCGCCACTCGGGTGCCCCATTCATGACAGCAATATTGTCATGAGTGGGCTTTCCCGCCCAGCGCGAACCCTTTCGGATGGGCATGGCTTCAGCCATGCCCTCAACCAGCCAACAAATTGCGGCTTCTGCTGCTGAGGGATTTTCTCTCCGAGTTCGATCCGGCAGCTATACTTGCCGCGCCATGCGAAGACTCCTTCTACTCCTCCTGTTCCTGGGCCTCACTCTGCACGCGCAGACCCCATACCCACCAGGCCCGGACTCCCAGATCCAGAACGTCCCGCACGGCACCCTCGAAAAGCTCGTCCTCCCCGCGGGCAAGTTCTACCCCGGTACGCCGCACCACTACGCGGTCTACCTTCCGGCAAACGCCCCGGCCACACCCCTGCCGTACATGATCTTCCTCGACGGCAGCAGCTATCTGGGTGGCAATCTTCAAGCGGCCAACGTCCTTGACAACCTCATTGCAGCGAAGCAGATTCCGCCCATGGTCGGCATCTTCGTCGACCCCGGCGTCCTGCCCGCCATCCGCCCCGACGCTCAGAACCGCTACGAGCGTGTCTTTGAGTACGACTCCGTTTCGAACCGCTACGTGAACTTCCTCGAAGAAGAGCTGATCCCAGCGATTGAGAGGAAGCACGCACTCTCTACCAACCCGGACGAGCACGCTATCGGCGGCACCAGTACGGGAGCAGTAGGCGCATTCGTCGCCGCATGGCACCGGCCCGACCAGTTCCACCGCGTCCTTTCGCTCATTGGCACCTACGTTGCCATGAAGGGCGCCGACACGCTGCCGGAACTCGTTCGGAAGACCGAGGCAAGGCCAATCCGCATCTGGATGCAGGACGGCGCCAACGACCACATCACGCCCGATCAGCCCTATGGCACCTTCTACGCAGGCACCTGGCCCCGCGCCAACCAGATGCTCTTCGACGCCCTCCAGTTCCAGGGGTACGACGCCAGACTCACCATCGGCACCGGCGGCCACGACACAAAACAGGGCGGGGCAGAGCTACCCGAGGCCCTCCGCTGGCTATGGCGCGACTACACCCCCGCACGCGGCGTAGGGAAGATCGAACCCCACCCACCCACAGCACTAGGCAAACCCGGCTGGGACACCCGCGGCAGTATTTGGGCCACCGTCGAAGCCATCGGCAACTGGGAACCGGTGAATGAAAAGGTTCTCGAAAGCCGAGCTCTCACAGCAAGCAATATCCACTACATCGCGGACGGTCATGGACACATCCGCTGGGCCCCGACCTCAGGAGCGGGAAGAGCAGGGGAGGTGCCCTCGCCTTCCATGAAAGCTGACGCCGTCGCACTCTCACCCGACCAGGCGATGTTGGTGGTAACGGATCCCGAGCATCGGCACCAGTGGTCCATGCAGTTGCAGCCCGACGGCACACCCACACATGCTGAACCCTTCTATCGCCTCGAGGTTCTGGACGAAGATGCTGGAGCGAAGGGCGCAGCGTTCGACTCCCTCGGCCAGGTCTACTTTGCTACAGCCCTGGGTATCCAGATCTGCGAGGCCAACAGCCGCGTTGCGATGATCCTGAACAGTCCCGTGCCGGATGAACCGGTCGATGCAGTCGCCTTCGGCGGCCCGAATCGGGAATGGCTCTATGCCGTGACCGACGGCAAGCTCTTCCGTCGCCGCATGAAGGTCCATGCCGTTCCACCCGACAAGCCGGAGAAGCCTCCGCAGCCGCCGTTGTAGCGCCGTGTAGGATGAGCCAAACTGAATCGATTCAAAGACGGTCGAAAAGGGGCAGAAAATGATCAAAATCCTACTCGGATTGGTGTTGTGTGGTGCTTGTGCGTTGGGTTCGCGGGGTGCGCACGCGCAGGGTGTCATCCCGCCGACCGGGACAGCTGTAACGCCCTTTAGTTCTTTCATTCGCATGGGCGATACCGTCTACGTCAGCGGCTCCGTCGGTGCCGATCGAGCCACCGGCAAGCCACCCGCCGATGCATCGGTCGAAGCTGCGAAGATGCTCGACTCCGTCAAAACACTGCTGACAAAAGAAGGCATGACCATGGATGATTTGGTCACGGTAACTATCTTCTGCACTGACATGAATCTCTACGCAACCTTCAACAAGGTCTACCTAAATTACTTTCATCAGCCCTATCCGGCGCGCGCTTTCATCGGTGCAAAGGAGTTAGTTCTGGGAGCTCATTTCGAGATCATGGGCGTAGCGCAGAAGGGTGCAGCAGCGACGAAATCTGCAGGCACTAAATAACCAGATATAAGCAACGAAGAAGGGCCGCGAGGATGCGCGGCCCTTCTTTGTAAATTGCTACGACTTACTTCTCGATCGTCTTCATGCCGCCTTCGTTATAGCGATCTCCAGCAATCGCCTCAGGCGGTGCCGCTGCTTCAACCTCGGCGACCTCTTCCGACGTAAGCTTCACATCCAGCGCAGCAACATTCTCTTCCAGATACTTCCGCCGCTTGGTGCCAGGGATCGGTGCAATGTCATTACCCTTGGCAAAGACCCATGCCAGTGCAAGTTGTCCGGGCGTGATGCCCTTACGCTCTGCGATCTCTGTCAGCCGGTTGACGATGATCTGGTTCTTATCCAGGTTCTCACCGGACAGGCGTGGATAGCGGCCAAAACGAACATCCTTCGCGTCTGTCGTGTCCTTCTTCAGCGTGCCGGTAAGGAAGCCTCGACCCAGCGGCGAGTATGGCACAAAGCCAATGCCAAGCTCACGCAGCGTCGGGAGAATTTCGTCCTCAACCTCGCGCGACCACAGCGAATACTCCGTCTGCAGTGCCGTGATCGGATGCACTTTATGTGCACGCCGAATGGTCGCAGCCGATGCCTCGCTCAGGCCCAGGTACTTCACTTTGCCTTCCTTGACTAATTCGGCCATCGCGCCGACGGTATCCTCAATCGGCGTCTCCGCATCCACGCGATGCTGGTAGTAGAGATCGATATGATCCACACCCAGCCGCTTCAGAGATGCCTCGCAGGCCTGCTTCACATACTCCGGCTTACCGCTGATGCCCCAGTAATCCGGCCTTGCCTTATCGCGCAGGTTTGCAAACTTGGTCGCGAGAAATACTTCATCGCGCCGCGACTTGATCGTCTTGCCGACTAACTCCTCGTTATCGCCGAAGCCATAGACATCGGCCGTGTCGAGAAACGTAACGCCCAGGTCCAGCGCGCGCAGCAGCGTCGCGGCAGACTCCTCATCGTTGCGCTCGCCATAGAACTCGCTCATGCCCATGCAGCCCAGGCCTTCGCGCGAGACGACGGCCCCCTGTGATCCCAGCTTGATCTGTTCCATTGCCATAGGCGATTGGATGCCGCACGATGCACCGCGATTCCTCTGGCGCGATTCGGCGAACGGTATGTCCCCTGAATTACGTACCGCTTTTCCACGACGCAGCGCACCGTAGAATCACTGCATGGGCCGTATCCGCGTACTCTCCGACCAGGTGGCGAACCAGATCGCCGCGGGCGAAGTGGTGGAACGGCCTGCGTCCGTTGTGAAAGAACTGCTGGAAAACGCAGTGGACGCGGGCGCGACGCGCATCCGCATCGAGGTTGAAGGCGGCGGCCGCAAGCTGATCCGCATCGTCGACAACGGCCACGGCATGGTGCGCGACGATGCGATGCTCGCATTCGAACGGCACGCTACCAGCAAGCTGCGGTCCGCGGAGGACCTGCTGCACATCGCAACGCTCGGCTTCCGTGGCGAGGCACTGCCATCCATCGCATCGGTCGCTCGCGTGGAGTTAGACACACGCTCCGAAGAGGACGCAGTCGGCACGCGCATCGAAATCCATGGCGGCAAGATGACGAAGGTGGAAGATGTTGGCGTGCCGGTCGGTACCACAATCGCCATCAAGGACCTCTTCTTCAACGTGCCTGCACGCAAGAAGTTCCTGAAGTCCGAGCCGACAGAGTTATCGCACGTCGCCGCATTAGTTACGCACTATGCGCTTGCGCATCCTGGGAAGCACTTTGAGTTACATTCTGCGACGCACGCGTTGTTGATCGCGCCTGCGGTGCGGGATGCAAGCGAGCGGCTTTATCAGATCCTCGGCAGTGATATTTCGCGCGATATGCTGCCTTGCGCCGCAGAGATGGACTTCACGAGAGCCGGTCTTCCCGAACCGCCACCGTGGCGTCGCGAAGAAGATTATGTCGCCCCGGAGCCCGGCTATCTCCGTGTGCGAGGCTTTGTCTCCAAGCCTGAGTTACAGAAACTCAATCGCGGATCGATCTATGTGTTCGTGAACGGTCGGCAGGTGCGCGACCGTCTCATCCTGCACGCACTCACCGAGGCCTACAAGAACATCCTGCCACCCACATCCTTCCCGGTGGTGCTCCTGTTTCTGGAGATGCCCGCAGCCGAAGTCGATGTGAACGTGCATCCTGCCAAGACCGAAGTGCGCTTCCGGCAATCGAGCTTCGTGCATGACTTCGTCCGAGACACCGTCCGCAACACGGTCCTCAAAGCACGTCCCGCTGCCAGCTTTCTTAGCGCACTCGCACCGTCGCCGCGGATCGGTCTGCTCGATGGGCAGGAGAGCATCGAGCTTGATCCGGTCGTGCGTGGTCCGGGGCCGGGCAGTGATGCACCCTGGAGCGAACATCAGATTCGTGAAGCTTCGGAGGCTGACGAGCGACGGGCCCTGGACCGCAGCATCGGTCTCATTGATGCGAGCGATGTTGACGGGTTCTCACTTACCGTGAAACCCCTCACGCCGCTGCCGGGCCGACTTAGTTTTGGTGAGATCCCACTTACGCGTGATGAGGCTGCGCGTGAATGGGGCACCCAGGGTGTTGGTGGTGCTGGTATCGCACTCACGCCTTGTGGTGACTTACCGGATGCGCACGCCGGGACGCATCTGCCCGCAGGCACTCCGGCACGCGTGCCTGCAGCGGAGCGTATTGAAGACACCGCGAACCTGGCCGGACTCGGTGGTCTGCGCCCACTTGGCCAGGTGCAGAACTCCTTCATCCTTGCGGTCAACGAAGAAGGACTCTGGATCATCGATCAACACGTTGCCCACGAGCGCATCCTGTTTGAGAAGGTGCTGCGCGAGCGGCAGGTAGAGCGCGTGCAGCGCCAGCGGTTGCTGATGCCGCTGCTGATCGACCTTGTCCCCGCACAGATGGCCAACTTCGCCGGCATGGCCGAGGAACTGAACCGCAACGGCTTTGAAGCAGAGCCCTTCGGGCCTCGGACGCTCGCGGTGAAGTCTGCGCCAGTCGGTCTTGAGGGTAAGGAACTGGAGCTGGCGCTCGCGGAACTGTTGCAAACAGACGATGATGCGGCCCAGGCAGACAACATGGAAACTCGCGCGCGGCGCATTGCGGCGTCCATTGCCTGCCATGCTGCGGTCAAGATCAACATGCCGCTGGAGACCAGCAAGATGCAGTGGCTGCTCGATGAGCTCGGAAAAACTGAAAATCCTATGGCATGTCCGCACGGCAGACCCATCGCTTTGCGGTATTCTCATAAGGAGATCCAGCGCGCCTTCCAGCGTATTTAATTTTGGGGGCAGCCTGGCACGTCATCGGCGCACGCACCTAGCGCAGCCCGGGCGTTCTTCTAAGAACCATGCGGTTCCTCTAGAACGAAGCGGACGACACGCTTCCTAAGTCGACACAATGTTTGCTTGCGGCCGGGTAGTCACCGCACCCATCCATGCATTGGTCGCAGGTACGAGCATCCCAGATGCTCCGAAAAAAGAGTTGCTCTCCGGCGGTAGCGGCGGCACTCTGGCCTACATCCAACACAGCACGCAGGCAGCAGCGCGGGTCGTCTCCGCGTATTTTTGCTGGCCTTGCGCATACGAACCGCGCCGCGCCCTTTGAGCGACGGCAGCGCCGAAAGAAGGACTACCCCATGGCATCCATGCCAGACAGCATTACCCCCAACCAACTCAAGCTTGCGCGCATTGCCCTCTGGCATCAGAACGGCGACGCCCTGCGCACCATGGACGACGCCCGCACGTGGCTTGATGCTGCGGGCCTTGTGCCCTATTACCCGCACGCACAGTTCGCCGCATCGCCTCAGCCCAGCTTTGCCGAGGCCATCCTTGGCCGTCCCGAAAACGGTTGGGTTCCGAAGACGACCGGCAGTCCCAGCGAGGAAGAGTCCTACGCCCTCGCCGTAGAAGATGAGGAGTCCGATGAGGACTTCGAAGACGAAGAAGACGACGAAGAGTCCGAAGGTGATGACGAGGAAGGTGAAGACGAGGAGTCGAAGGGCTGGAGCCCCGAAGCTGCTGACCCTGAAGTCATGCTGACCACCGACGATGAGATCGCCGAGGATGAGGGCGACGAGATCGCCGAGCAGGACCTGATCGACGCCGAGGGCAACCCAACACCTAACAATGTCGAAGCCGTCGAGCCTGAGTCGGAGGCAGATCCCATCAATGGTTTCTCCGCTGAGGAGAAGGAGACGGTCAGCCACATGCTGGCACGCATGATCGCCGAAGGTTCGGCCGTGCCGTTGAACCTGTTGGGATCGACCACGGGCGAGCCTGACTTTGTCTGCTCTTCGCAGGCGTTTTCGTTTGTCTACACGCTGCGTGGTGACAAGAACTGGAAGCAGGAGCCGGCACAGACCGGATCCATGCGCGTTTCTCCACTGGCAGTAAAGGTCTATGAAGCTCTGAAGGAGAAGGGTGCGCTTGCTCCCCACGAACTCTCCAACGAGCTTGGGCAGGGTGTGAATGACTCTGCCGTCCTCCGCGCTCTCAGCGAGCTCTGGGCGATTCAGCGCGTCATCCCCGTTCCCGATGCTGACGGTGCACCCTCCAAGTGGGAGCTGATGAGCGGCCGCTTCGTGCGTCACCTCAAGGCAGGCGCCAACGCGGGACAGCCCACGGCTCTCTCCGCACTGCTGTCGCTGTACCTGTCGCAGGCAGTCGCCGCAACCAGCGATGAGATGGAAATCTTCCTCTCGCCGCTGGCAGCACGTTCGCGCGTTCGCGAGGTCGTAAGCGGCCTGGCTGCGTCGCGCCAGCTCGAGTCCACCGTTCTGAATGGCAAGACACTGCTGTACATCCCCGGCGCACTCGATGAGCTTCCCGCAGATGCAACCGCCGCACCGGCCTTCACGGCCGCGCCGCGCTCGCGCTACGAGGATGATGATCGCCGCCACATGATCGAAGAGCGTGCTGCGCGCTTCGCAGCGGAGGGCGGAGCACCGGAAGAACGTCGTCCCGCACGCACGGGTAGCTATCCGGTTCGCCGTCCCGCCGCTGCAGGCGACCGTCCGGCACCGCGTCGCGAAGGTGGCTTTGGTGGACCCCGCCGCGAGGGTGGTTTTGCTCCGCGTCGTGAGGGTGGTTTCGCACCGCAGCGCCGCACCGGCGGCTTCGCCGCCGGCGGTGATCGCGAGCGCCGCCCCTTCACGCGTCCTGACAATGCAGCCGGCCCATCCGACAGTCAGCGCAACGAGTTTGCGCGGCCGTGGGATCAGGATCGCAAGCCGTTCGCGCCCCGCGAAGGCGGCGCAGAGCGTCGTCCATTTACGCCTCGTGAAGGTGGTGAGCGTCGCCCGTTCACTCCTCGTGAAGGCGGTAGCCGTCCCAGCTTCGGCGCACGTCCTTCGTTTGGTGACCGCAAGCCGTTCGCCCCGCGTGAGGGTGGCGAGCGCCGTCCGTTTACTCCCCGCGAGGGTGGTGAGCGTCGTCCGTTCACGCCTCGTGAAGGTGGTAGCCGTCCGAGCTTCGGTGCGCGTCCTTCGTTCGGTGAACGCAAGCCGTTCACCCCGCGCGAAGGTGGCGAGCGCCGTCCGTTCACTCCTCGCGAAGGTGGTGAGCGTCGTCCATTCACGCCGCGTGAAGGTGGCAGCCGTCCGAGCTTCGGTGCGCGTCCTTCGTTTGGTGATCGGAAGCCGTTTACGCCTCGCGAAGGCGGCGAGCGCCGCCCATTTACTCCCCGCGAGGGCGGTGATCGTCCCTTCACCCCGCGTGGGGATGGCGAGCGCCGTCCGTTTACGCCGCGCGAAGGTGGTAGCCGTCCGTCCTTTGGCGATCGCAAGCCCTTTGCTCCTCGTGGAGACCGTCCGTTCACGCCGCGTGGCGATGGTGAGCGTCGTCCGTTCACGCCCCGTGAGGGCGGTAGCCGTCCGTTCACGCCGCGCGGTGATGGTCGTCCGTCCTTCGGTGATCGCAAGCCGTTCACACCTCGCGAGGGTGGCGAGCGTCGGCCCTTCACTCCTCGTGAAGGTGGCAGCCGACCGTTCACCCCACGTGAGGGTGGTAGCCGTCCCAGCTTTGGCGCGCGTCCGTCCTTCGGAGATCGCAAGCCGTTTACACCGCGCGAAGGTGGCGAGCGCCGTCCATTTACGCCTCGTGAAGGTGGTAGCCGTCCATCGTTTGGCGACCGCAAGCCGTTCACTCCACGTGAAGGCGGCGGCCGTCCGTCGTTTGGCGGACGCCCGTCCTCCGGCCCACGCAAGCCTTCCTTCGGTGGAAAGCCTTCGTTCGGTGGCGCACCTCGCCGCCGTCCGGAGTAAATACCTGCTCAACCGTTTGAAAACGAGAGGCCTCCCCACCGTGGGAGGCCTCTTGTCGTGACGCCCATCCTGCCTCGGTGGGGAAGCCCGGTTTACGGCAGAATAGAAAGCGATGACTTTTCAAGGGAACAATGGCAGCGACGTGAGCCGGCAGGGACTTGTGGTGGCGATTGACGGCCCGGCGGGCGCGGGGAAGAGCACCGTTGCCTCGCACCTGGCGAAGCGGTTCGGTCTGCTGAACCTGGAAACCGGAGCCATGTACCGCGCGCTGGCGTTGAAGGCTCTTCGCAGTGGCACGGCTCTCGACGACGGTGAAGCCGTACTCCTGCTGACACGCTCCACGCACATCACGCTGGAGCCCGGTGACGGTGGTAATCGCGTACTCCTGGACGGCAGTGAAGTTACGGGCGAGCTTCGCAATCCAGAGGTGACGGCGGCCGCATCGCACGTCTCTGTCCATGGCCCCGTGCGTGAGTGGATGGTGGCCGCGCAGCGCTCGCTCGGGAATGCGTCTCCTTCCGGCGTTGTCATGGAAGGCCGCGACATCGGAACCGTTGTCTTTCCGCAGGCACCGGTGAAGATCTTTCTGGACGCCAGCGTCGAGGCTCGCGGTGATCGCCGTTTTGCTCAGCAGCCTGCCGCGGCTGAGAACAAGGAGGCTCTCCTGAAAGAGATGCGTGACCGCGACACACGCGACCGGTCACGTGAGCAGAGCCCGCTGAAACCGGCAGAGGATGCCATCATTCTGGACACCACTGGCCTATCGCTCGACCAGGTTCTCGAGCGCACGGTTGCACTGGTGTCGGAGCGAATTTTGTAAAGCGGCTCGACGGACGACAGCCAGGCGCAGCGCCTGCGCGAAATGACACTTTTCAAGACCCCGACTTTTCGTGCTAGTCTATGCGCATCGTTTGAGACAAATTGGTCCTCGCCCGCCCCCAGCGGCGTCGATCCCTTGTATTCAACGGCAGATTCGAACAGAAGAGGACCGGAAACTTTTATGGAACAGGGCACAGTGAAGTGGTTCAACGACGCAAAAGGATTCGGGTTCGTCAGCCGCGAGAATGGCGAGGACGTTTTCGTGCACTACTCGGCAATTAACACCACAGGCTTCAAAAGCCTGCAGGAAGGCCAGGCAGTGCAGTTCAACGTGATCAAGGGACCCAAGGGCTGGCAGGCCTCGGACGTCCAGCCGCTGTAACCTGCAGCGCTGCAGAGCGATCCTAAGCATGAAGAAGGGCAGCTCCACTTGGAGCTGCCCTTCTGTGTTTGTGTCCCTTCGATTACTTGATGTCGCCGTTCATACCGGCCGGGAAGAAACTGTTCGCTGAGACTGCGCCGGTCGCGGAGCCGTACACAATGTTCAGAACCTGCTGGTAGGTGCGATGGAACGCGATGAAGTTGCTGTAGTTTGGTGATGTCGTGCGGCCCTGGTTCAGGATGCGCGATGCCGTACCCGTGGTGCCGTTCGTCGGAACCGAATAGGTTGCGAGACCGAAGTCGTCCTGACCCGTAAGGCCGGCAGTGTCCGTGGGAGCCTGCCCGACTGTGCCGTCAAGCGTAGCCCGCAGGTTTGAGATCGCCGTTGCAAGCCCAGCAGCCTGACCCTTCAGCGCCTGGTCTGCCGAGCCGAGCGTGACCACTCCTGCGTCGAACAGAGCTAGCGTCACGCGTACGAGACCGGCGTGATAAGCCTCTACGGCATGAATGCCCGCAGCCGGCGTAAGGTAGTCCGCCGTCTGACCGGTCTTGCCTTTATTCGTGATGCCTAGCGCACCGCCGTGGTAAGCGGTCACACCCACATCCTCGAAGATGTACGAGCCCAGGAGGAAGTTAAGGTCCGTGGTGAACGGATCGAAGGTGGGCACGCCAAGCAGGCCGCCCAGCGTGGTGAAGCTCGACTGCAGGTTGATGTTTGGCTGGGCCACAGCGGCCGAGCCAAGCGCTGTCTGCAGGAAAATGACGTGCTTGCGCTCTTCGATCGCAGTCTCAAATGCGTAGGCTGCTACTGCCGCATTGGAGAAGGTGGTCTTGGCGCCGGCGCGGAAGGTGACTGTCCCGCTGCCGGTGGGCAGGGTGATCTTGCTGCCCTGTGTCGCCTTATCAGCTGTTACGCCCTCGGTTGCGATGGTGTAGAACTGCGCTTCCAGGTATTCGAGGTTGAGCGCGAAGTTCAGGATCTGAACATCGGTGGGGGTTGCCGGGACTGCGGCGGCGGCGTTCTTCGTGCCGATCATCGCAGTCGCGGCCAGCGCTCCCGCGCCCATCAGCAGGGAGCGGCGGCTGGCGATAATGCTGTCGAGTTTCTGTGTTTCAAGCGTTGCCATGGTCTCTTCTCCGTCAGGTGCCGTGCGATCTGATTTATGTGGTGGGCTGCTTGATCGTGCCGTTCAGGCCGCTTGGGAAGAAGCCACCGGACGCCGTAAATGTGCCGGGCAGGGTGGCATAAGCGATGTGCAACACCTGATCGGTCGTTCGGGCATAACCAACTGCATTCGCATCTGCAGAAACCACGCTCGAAGGCGAATAGACTGCGCCGACAGTTGCATTGGTTGAGGCAGTTCCACCTGTAACCAGGTTCGTTGTGTGGGTCGTGCCATCTAACTTATTCAGCAACTGCAGAATGCTGTTGTACGCATCGAGCCCTGCGGTTGACTTGCTGGAAAGAGCGCTGCCAGCCATGATGGTGCGGATTGCACCGGCGTGGTATGCCTCGGCAGCCTGAATGCCCGCAGCAGCGTCGAGAACCGCAGTGCTCGTGATGAGTTTGGCGGCGCCAGTGTAAGCCGTTACACCGACCTCTTCAAAGGTCAGAGCACCAATAAGGAAGTTGGCGTCACTGCTGAAAGGATTGAAGCTGTTAAGCCCAGCCTGGAAGGCTACAGCATTGAAAGCGTCAGTGAAATTAAGTGCGGGCGCTGCAACCGGCGTGCCGCCGAGAGATGTAATCGTCGCGCGAATCGCACGAACATGCTGAAGTTCAGTCTGCGCCAGCTCGAAAGCAAACTGCTGGTAGAAGGCGTTGCTGAAAGCGACCTTTGTGGTCGCGGGAACCGTGACGGTTGCTCCACCGCCGTCTGCCGCAGAGATACCGCTACCAGTTGCAGCGCGCAGATAGAACTCTGCTTCAAGGTATTCCAGATTTAGAGCGAAATTCAGGATGTCGACATCTGTGACGGCGACAGCGGCAGGCGGCGTCGGCACGGTCGAGGTGACGGCTCCGTTATCACCGCAGCCAACGAGTGTGGCTGCAGTAACGGCACCAGCGCCGGCAAGAAATCCTCGCCGCGATAGTCCTAGTTTTGCGATGTTGCTCAGTGTCGTATCCACTGGTGGTCTCCCTTAGGCGGTGCGGTGTTACATGACTTACGAAGGATGTGAGCCGGCGGATTGCCGACCACTCGCAATCAGACAGCGAAATGATTCTTTGCAGTTGTCAGAGGGAGGGAGCCTTTATGGCGACTTTGGCATCCTGCAAACATCGTTTGAAGTGATCGGAGTTATCGACGAAACAGTATTTCGATAGGCCCAAAAAGGATGGTCGCCTATTCGATTTGGAGGTGGACGTTCACGATACAACAGCGGGATCACTCCGCGTGGAGCCTGCCGGCTTTAGTTACATGAAAATTGTGTGTAGACGTAACTCGTTGCTGTACTGGTTGTGCTTATACCAAATGAAACGAAGTTAGCAGTGCCAAGCGTTCCCGGACCATTGCATGTAGTTGCCGCGTTTGCTTTCGCTGTGCAGTTCGCTCCTGATGTCATGTTGCCGGGGGTGCCTGTGTGTACCTGGAAGGTAACGTCTACCGCAGACGCATTGTAGACAAGGACGGAATGGAGGAGGCACGTGGACGGGAGATAGGCCAGCACTGCGTTGGCGTCGGCAGCAGCTTTCGTGTCCACCAGCGGACCATAGACCTGTGCACCCTGACTCGCAGCGGCAATTGTGTGGACAGTCGAAAAGACACCTCCTGCAGTTGAGCTGCCCGTTCCGGCTGCACCTTGCGGGATCGAGAATTCAAGCTGGACCGCTGTTGCCGAACCCACATTGCTGACACTCGCAGATGATCCGGCTGCAAGCGTGTGTGTTGTGCCGATCGCTATAGTTGGCGTTGCGCCGGCGAGACCCGCTGAACCGGTAGGGCCCTGCGGACCGGCGACACCGGGTGCGCCCTGCATCGCCAACAGCAACCATGCACCTACGCTCCCCGCATCGCCAACGGGATGCACGCCGGTATTGGCAGTCATCGCCAAGTAGGACGACCCGCTGTAACTGACGGCATTGGTCGCTGCGTATGCGGCAGCACTATCCCACGCTCCAAGGAAGGACAGGCCCGCTGGACCTGCCGCGCCCGTATCACCGCGTGGCAGTGTGAAGTTCAGGACCGCCGCAGTCTGCGTGCCTGCATTTGTGACTGCGGCTGTGGTTCCGCTGGTGATGGTACCCACGCTGACAGTAGCTGCTCCGGGCGCGCCCTGCGATACCAGCAGCTTCCACTCGCCGCTGTTATTTGCGATGGAAACCAGAGGGTCGACGGTGTTTCCTGGGAGTTGGGAGACATAGGATGATCCCGAGCGGTAGACGACGTCGTTCTTCACGTAGCCGTTACCGCTCGAGCAGGTGCCTTGAAAGGACAACCCCGGAGCGCCTGCCACTCCCGTTGCACCCTGCGGCAGGGTGAAGTTCAACGTGGCGGCGTTTGCGGTACCAACGTTCTTCACATCGGCGGGTGTGCCCGGCGCGCCGGTGCCGACAGTTCCAATGGCGACCGTAGCAGCCGCCCCATCATTCCCGCGCGCTCCATTGATACCACTGGCACCGGTTGTTCCGGCGGCTCCTGCTGCAGCCAGCAATGACCACTGCGGCCCCGTGCCCGGTGGCAGGGCAACATTGACATCGGAGACAGAGACATAGCTGGCTCCATTGAAAGACACCGCGTCGCCGACGATGTAGCCTCTCGCAGGGTCATAAGCATCCAGCCAGCGCAGCCCCGGCGCTCCCGTCAGGCCGATTGGGCCGGAGGGGCCGGCTGCTCCAGCGGTACCTGCAGCGCCTTGTGCTCCCTGCGGACCCATCACACCGGTGTCGCCGCGTTGTGCCAACAACGACCACATGGACGAAATGCCCGGTGGGCTTCCAACGACAGCGCCTGTTGCGATGTACGCGGAGCCATCATAAAAGACAGCGTCGCCTGCTCTATATGATGCGGTGGAGAGCCATGCTCCCAGGAAGTGCACCGGTTGCCCCTGGGGTCCCTCCGGCCCGGTTAGGCCCTGCGCTCCCTGTGTCCCCGCGACGCCGGTCGGGCCCGCCGCTCCCTGCATTCCAGTCGCTCCCTGCAGTCCGGGCGCCGCGATCTGTTGCCACCAGGCGGACAACGAGCCGGGTGTGTTGCCATGGTTCGTCTCCTGTAAGGAGATCCAGGTGCCCCCGCCATAGGTCACGGCGTCGTGCAGTGCATAGTTGGTCCCACTGTCGTACAGGCCCAGATATTGCAATCCGGCAGCGCCCTGCGGTCCGGTGAGTCCCTGCGCTCCAGTGGTCCCCTTAGCCCCTGGCAACCCGATGTCACCGGGCGGACCCTGCGGACCAATGGTTCCCGGAAGGCCCTGCGATCCGGTCGCGCCCATGGCGGCGAGTAGGGTCCAGTCTGCCGCGGAGATCTCCGGCGTATTGCCATGGTTGGTGTTGTGCATCGAAAGCCAGCTTTGGCCGTGCCAAGCTACAGCATCATTCGTCGCGTAGTTCGTGCCTGAATCGTAGGAGCCTTGCCACGTGATGCCCACCGGCCCGGGATCGCCCTGCAGCCCGACCGGTCCGGTGTCGCCCCGCAGCCCTTGTGCGCCATCACGGCCGGGTGCTCCCTGCGGGCCCGTTGAACCCACAGGCCCGGTGACCCCTTGTGGGCCGACGAGGCCCTGCGTCCCCGGCAACCCCTGAGGTCCCGCCAAGCCCTGTGCGCCGGTACTTCCCGTGTCGCCGGTGAGGCCACGCGAAGTGAGCAGGCCCCAGTCGGTGGGCGAAGCATCGGGGGTGTTGCCGTGATTCCCATCCACCAGCGATGACCACGACCCACCCTGCCAGAGCACCACATCGCCCGCCGTGTAGTTCGTCATCGAATTATAGGAACCTTGGTAGACAAAGCCTGGACGGCCAGTTGCGCCGGTCGTTCCGGTGTCGCCCTGTGAGCCAACAGCGCCTGTGTAACCCCGTTCTCCCTGCGGCCCCTGCGCTCCGGGACTGCCGGCAGGCCCGGCAGCTCCTGTGAGTCCGACCGCTGCAGGCACCAGCATCACCCAGTCCGCGGTCGAGACGTCGGGAGTGTTGCCGTGGTTGCTGTCACGCAGGCTGACCCAGGCAGCGTTCTGCCAGGTGACAACTGCCTGGCTCGCGTAGTTTGAGGTGGAATCGTAGACGCCCGCGTACGCCAGTCCACCCGTAACAGTCGGGACGCCCGGCGCCGGAACCAGCACGCTCCATACGGAGGACATGCCGGCAGGTGTGTTCCCGATGTTGCCTGACGCGGTCGAGACCCACGCGGCCCCGCCCGATGTCACGACATCATTCAGGGCATAGAGCGTTCCCGAAAGCCATGATCCGCGAAAGATCAACCCTGCGCTACCTGCCGCACCGGTATCGCCTTTAGGGCCCTGCGCCCCTGCTGGACCCGCCGCGCCGGTTACTCCTTGCGGTCCGGCAGGCCCTTGCTCACCAGTCGCTCCCGTATCGCCCCTGGGCCCTTGAGGCCCGGTGAGCCCAGCCGTTGCGCTGGTCAGCGCGATCTCCAACTGGGCGGGATGGGCGGTAGTGTCGTTCTCTTTACTGTCCAGAACCACATCCGCAGTGCTGGCAGTCAGTGTCAGGCCGAAGTTTGTCGTGGGCAGGGTCACCCAGCCTCGTACCAGCGACGTAACGTCGACCGTGATGTATTGGTTCTCGTCCGTCACGGCAAAGACCTCGACAGCATTCGCAACGCCGGGCATCGTCTGCCAGGTCACGGCAGACTCCGCCCAGGCCGTGTTCAGAGGCGATACGGTCAGTACGCCCGGCGTGTTCACGCGATTCGCAAAGATGCGCAGGGTCGCCCGGCTGATCTGTGCTGCTGTCGTTCCTGAAGGCAGTGTCCCCAGGTCAAACCGCAGCAGGGCCGTACTGCTGCCACTGACGTAAAGATTGCTCAGTGTGCCGTAGTTAGTTGCGGGATGGACCGTTGACACGGCCGTGTCGGCTGTCAGCGTTCCGGTCTGGGCGAAGGTCGGATGCCAAGGGAAACAGACCGCCAACGCAAGCAGTGGTGCCGCGCGCGTGAGCCTGTTCCGGATGTGCAGATGCAACGGCATAAGACCTGAGGCTCACTCGGTGACACAGGGCAAACCTGACATGACTGACGTGCGGTCCTGCAGGTCTGCTCGGTGGAAAACACTGGATTCATGGGGGAAGAGAGTTCATTCTAACCACGGCGGTGATTCCCGTTCTGGAACACGCATCCAACGTCTGAAACACCATGGAGCAGGGTGCGCGGCTACGGCCTCGCGCCTGGCCTCGCGGTACACTCGGTCGATCAAGCGCAACTTGGCCGCGCATAACAAAGGAAAGTACACACAATGAGCAACAGCCCTAACGCCGGCAAGCTGCCAGACCCACATAGCCTCACCGATCTTTCGCGCCTTGTCTCGGCGTACTACACGCTGCATCCCGACGCGGACAATGCATCGGAGAAGGTAGCCTTTGGCACCAGCGGCCATCGCGGCTCGGCCTTCAAGTCGGCCTTCAATGAAGACCACATTCTCGCCATCACGCAGGCGATCTGCGAGTACCGCGCAGGCCAGAAGATCACCGGCCCCATCTTCCTCGCCATGGATACCCACGCACTGAGCGAGCCCGCCTTCCGCAGTGCATTAGAAGTTCTGGCAGCGAACGGTGTCGCAACCAAGATCGATATCGGCGTTCCGGAGACGGGCGGCGAGTACGGCTACACGCCTACGCCCGCGCTGTCACATGCGATCCTCGTCTACAACAAGGGACGCAAGGATGGCCTGGCCGACGGCATCGTCATCACGCCTTCGCATAACCCGCCTGAGGATGGCGGATTCAAGTACAACCCGCCTAACGGTGGTCCCGCCGACACCGATGTGACTAAGTGGGTGCAGGATCGTGCCAACGACATCCTTCGCGCGGGTATGAAAGACGTGAAGCGCATTGCCTTTGCAAAGGCGCTGAGCGCATCCACCACAACGAAGCATGACTTCTATGCGGAGTACATCGGCGACCTCGCCAACGTGGTCGACTTGCAGGCCATCGCGGCCAGCGGCCTGAAGCTGGCCGTCAATCCTCTGGGCGGTGCAGGCGTGCACTACTGGCAGCGCATCGCCGACCAGTACAAGCTGCCCGTCGAAGTGCTTTCGACCGTTGTCGACGCCACCTTCCGCTTCATGCACATCGACTGGGACGGCAAAATCCGCATGGATTGCTCCTCGCCCTTTGCGATGGAGGGCATGATCGAGAACAAGGGCAGGTATGACGTGAGTTGGGCATGCGACACGGACCATGACCGTCACGGCATCGTCGCGAAATCGACCGGCCTGCTGAACCCAAACCACTATCTCGCCGTGTCGATCGAGTATCTCTTCGGACATCGCAACTGGGGTAAGGACGTCGCGATTGGCAAGACGCTCGTCTCGTCCAGCATGATCGACCGCGTCGCCGCGGGCCTGAATCGCAAGGTTCTGGAAGTTCCGGTTGGCTTCAAGTGGTTCGTCGACGGTCTGGTCAACGGCACGCTCGGCTTCGTGGGCGAGGAGTCTGCGGGCGCATCGTTCCTGCGCATGGACGGCACCGCATGGTCCACCGACAAGGATGGCCTCATCATGGGCCTCCTGGCGGCAGAGATGACGGCACGCACCGGCAAGGATCCGGGCGAACTCTACAAGCTGCAGACGGCTCGTTATGGGGATCCCGTCTACCAGCGCATTGACGCACCTGCGACGAAGGACGAGAAGGCAAAACTTGCCAAGCTCTCTCCCGAGCAAGTCACAACGAAGGAGTTGGCAGGCGAGCCCATCACGCAGATCATGACGAACGCGCCCGGCAACGGAGCCGCCATCGGCGGCCTGAAGGTCGCCACGCAGAACGGCTGGTTCGCGGCTCGTCCTTCGGGCACGGAAGATGTCTACAAGATCTACGCCGAAAGCTTCCAGGGCGAAGATCACCTGAAGCAAATCCAGGAAGAAGCAAAGCAACTGGTGAACGCAGCTTTAAAGGGTCGAGCCGAGGTGTCGAGTTAAAACGGGTGCCCCACTCTTTGCGAAGCAAAGGGTGGGGTATCGCGCGTTAGCGCGACCCTTCCAAGTGATCCGAGTCCGTGTGAACCCTGCGATTTTTGCGATAAGCCGCGAAAGAATGGGGTACCCGATGCCCGTCCCGGCGAGCGCTTCTACGCCATCCACTCCGCCAGCCGCGTCTGCATCACCGCAATCGCCTCCCTGCTGCGATCAATTGCAATAAAGTCCCGACCATTCCTCGCCGCAGCCTCTGCTGCTGTCCCGCTCCCTGCGAACATATCCAGGACCGTCTCGCCTTTGCTGGTGTGGACGTTCACGATGCGTTCCAGAATGCCCAGCGGTTTCTGCGTGGGATAGCCGGTCTTCTCCTTGCCGGTGGGTGACACGATGGTGTGCCACCACACATCGGTCGGCAGCTTGCCGCGTGCGGCCTTCTCTTTCCCAACCAGGCCCGGTGCCATGTACGGGATGCGATCGCTCGCGGCGCGGTGAAATGTCCACTGTTTCGGGCTCTTCGTATACCAGAGGATCGTGTCGT
The DNA here is from genome assembly GCF_900105625.1 of Terriglobus roseus. NCBI lineage: Bacteria > Pseudomonadati > Acidobacteriota > Terriglobia > Terriglobales > Acidobacteriaceae > Terriglobus > Terriglobus roseus. Next base: position 1,778,902 of record NZ_FNSD01000001.1, on the reverse strand, counting down.
GCTTCGCAGGCCACTTGCGGCTCGGGCGCGCGCCGTAGTCATAGGCCCAGATGATCTCGTTCTGAAAGGACGCGCGGCCAAAGATCGAATCCAGCAGCAGTTTGCAGTAGTGAACCTCACGGTAGTCAATGTGGAAGAAGAGCGATCCAGTCGCCGACAACAGGCGGTGTGCCTCAATCAGCCGGGGTTCCAGGAATTGCAGAATGTCGTCGTACTGGTCCAGGAACTGCACGGCCGTGTGCAGCAATTCTTCGCGGTACCGACGACCGCCAAAGCCAATCCGTTCCGCACTGTCGTCGCGGACGGAACGCATGCGTCTGCGGCGTTGCGCATGGCCAGTGTTGAATGGCGGATCGGCATACACCAGGTGGACGCAACCATCGGGCATGGCGCGCATGGCAGGCAGGTTGTCTCCGTGAATGATCTGCGGCAACTTGGCATTCACCTTTTGCGGGACCCGCGATGCATTTCTTTCGCAGCTTCCTGCACGCAACGGGCCCGCGGGCGTGTATCTTCGACCTTGTTCAGAGTACCGGAGGCTGCCCATCCCGGCCTGACTCTGTTCCGCATCAGATACCCATTTCAGGAAGTGGATCGCAGCGATGAGCCGCAGATCACCCGTGGAATTCGCGCTGCTGAGCGACGTTGGCCGTTCGCGAACACACAATGAAGACTTCTGCGCTGTCGATGAAGCGAACGGCCTCTTCGTAGTGTGTGATGGCATGGGCGGCGCAGCCGGCGGCGAAGTTGCATCGCAGCTGGCGTCACGCGTCTTTCTTGATCAGGCCCGGCCCCAGGACGATGAGGAGTCGGCCGCATGGCGGCTGGACCACGCGGTGATCGCGGCAAATCATGCAGTCTTCGAACAGGCCACTGCACGGGCAAAGCTCCGCGGCATGGGTACCACGCTCGTCGCGCTTGAGGTCGAGGACGGCAATGGCAAGGTGTGGACGGCAAACGTCGGCGACTCCCGCTGCTATCGCCTGCGCGACAGGGAACTGTGCCTGTTGACGGAGGACCACTCCTACGTGGACGAGCAGGTGCGCCTGGGTCTCCTGACGCCCGAACAGGCACTCCGGTCGCCTTTGCGCAACATCATCACGCGCGCCGTGGGATCGCACGACGAAGTGCGACCGGACATGGCGGCGCACGATGCGCACCCCGGCGACCTCTACCTTCTGTGCTCGGACGGACTGACCCGCGAACTGGAGGAGGAGCAGATCGGCGCGTTGCTCATTGCCGGCGGCCAGGACCTGCACGCATGCGCCGCATCGCTTGTCCGCATGGCGAATGAGTCCGGCGGTTCGGACAACATCACAGTCATCCTCGTGCGGGTATAGCCCGGGTTATTTCAGCAGCATGCTCACAATGCTTGCACTCATCAGGTTCGCGATGGTCCCGGCCAGCAGTGCCCGCATGCCAAGCTTCGCAAGTTCGTTGCGACGAGTCGGAATCAGCGCTCCAATTCCGCCGATCTGCATACCCACGGATCCAAGATTCGCAAAGCCGCACAGAGCGAACGTGGCGATGGCCAGCGTGCGCGTGCTGATGGCGCCGGCGTTCGCCAGCTTGCCCAGATCGGTATACGCGATGAACTCATTCAGCACGGCGCGCGTGCCGATCAGGTTACCGACCGTGGGCGCATCCTTCCAGGGGATACCGATCATCCACGCGATGGGCGCGCAGAAAAATCCGAGAATCGAATTGAGCGTGGAGGGGAAGCTGACACTATGGCCGCCCACCGCATGCACGCCAATGAGGTTGTGAATGCCTGTCAGAATGCCGTTCAACAGGCCAACGAGCGCAAGGAAGCTGATCAGCATGATGGCGACGTTGAAGGCGAGCTGGCCACCGTCAATGGTGCCGCGCGCGATGGCGCCAATCAGGTTCTCGTTTTTGTGTTCGTCCTCTGTGGGGATCCGGACCGTGCCGAGTGTTGCTGGTACTTCCGTCTCCGGCACAAGCATCTTTGCGATGAGGATAGTGCCTGGCGCAGTCATGATCACGGCACTCAGCAGGTCCTGCGCGCGGATGCCGAAGGAGATGTATGCCGCCATAATGCCGCCGCTGACGTGCGCCATGCCGCTCGTCATAATGGTCATCAACTCAGAGCGTGTCGCTCCCGCGAGAAATGGGCGGATGGTGAGCGGGGCTTCCGTCTGTCCCATGAAAATGGACGCGGCCACATTTGTAGACTCGGCGCCGGAGGTCCCCATCGTCCGCTGCATCACCCACGCCATGCCACGGATGACGAACTGCATGATGCCCAGGTGATACAGCACGGCGAAAAGCGCGGAGACGAAGATGATCGTCGGCAGCACGGCAAAGGCAAAAACATTCAATGGGCTGGTTGGCGTTCCAAGCGCACCGAAGACCATCGACGACCCGTCGACGGAGTGCGCCAGCAGGCCGCTGACGGCCGCCGCACCCTTTGCCAGGATCAGCTGACCAAACGTCCACTTGATGACGAGGATGGCGAACACAAACTGCAGGCTCAGGCCCCACGCCACGGTGCGCCAGCGAATTGCGCGGCGATCCGTGGAGAGCGCATAGGCGACACCGAGAAGAACAACAAGACCGATCAGACCGGTAAAGCGGGCCAAAGGCGTGGCCCTCCTCTGCTGCAGATGTTTGTGCGTTGGAGATGAGTGTACCGGACAAAGCGCAGGGGCTGGCCAAGATGGCCAGCCCCTGGTTGATTGCACGGGAATCGCTTATACGGCGACGAATCCGCCATCCACAAACAGCTCCACACCGGCAACGTAGCTGCTGTCATCGCTTGCAAGGAAGACAACCGCCTTGGCGATCTCGTCCGACTCGCCCATGCGGCCCAGGGGAACACCAGCTGACATCTGCGTCTTGAAGGCTTCTTCGGCGGCAGGGTCGTTGCCGGTGATCGCGGTAATCGCCGGAGTGTTGATCGGCCCCGGGCTCACCACATTCACGCGAATCTTGCGATCCTTCAACTCGCTCGTCCACGTCCTCGCAAACGACCGCACCGCAGCCTTGGTCGCGTTGTAGACGCCAAAGGCAGGGAAGCCCTTCACGGAGACGATGGACGCATTCAGAATGATCGTCGCGCCATCCGGCAGCAGCGGGAGTGCCTTCTGCACCGTGAAGACCAGGCCCTTCACGTTGGTGTTGAAGGTGCTGTCAAAGTGCTCTTCCGTGTATTTATCCAGGGTGACGAACTCGCCCCATCCGGCATTCGCAAACAGCACGTCCAGCTTCCCCTTCTCGCTCTTGATCTGCGCGAACAGCTTGTCCAGATCGGCCAGGTTTGAAACATCACCCTGCACGCCCGTCACGTTGCTGCCGATCTCCTTCACCGCCGCATCCAGCGATGCTTGCCGCCGGCCCGTGATGTAGACGTATGCACCTTCGTCGACAAAACGCTTTGCCGTTGCCAGCCCGATACCGCTGTTGCCACCCGTTACCAATGCAATTTTGCCTGTCAGCTTACCCATGTCATCTCCTTAGTAGTTCTGATTTTGATTGCCACTCGCGATTAGCGCAGGCCGCCAGCAGCTTCCAGCAACGATCCGGTAACCCACGCAGCCTCATCGCTGGCTAGGAACGACGCGACTGTTGCAACATCCTTCGTCTGGCCCACGCGGCCAAGCGGTGTCAAACTGATGAAGTACTTCTCGAAGTCGCTGCCCACCATGCCCGCGCTCTCAAAGCCTTCAGTCACCACGGGGCCCGGATTGATGGAGTTGACGCGAATACCCTTGGGGCCAAGCTCTTTCGCAAGTACTCGCGTGATGGCGTCCACGGCGCCCTTGGTGCCGGTATAGATCGAAGAGGTGGCGGGCGTCAACGAGGTTGCGTTCGACCCGATGTTGATGACGCTGCCGCCTTCGCTGGGAAACAAGGCGACGGCTGCCTTGGTAGCCAGCAGCAGGCCCTTCACATTGGTGTCGAACATGCGATCGATCTCGGATTCGGTCAGGGCTTCCAACGGGGAAAAAGCATAGACGCCCGCGTTGTTCACCAGGATGTCGACCTTGCCGTAAGCCTTCTTCGTCTCGGCGAAGAGTGTTTCAATCTCCGCGGCCTTCGCAACGCTTGCTCCCACGGCAATGGCTTTGCCGCCGGCAGCAGTGATCTCCGCGACCACCTTGTCTGCGCCCTCTTTGCTGGAGGCGTAGTTCACCACGACCGACGCACCGTGTGCCGCCAGTTCCTTCGCGATGCCCGCTCCGATGCCCTTGGATGCACCCGTGACCACCGCAACCTTACCCGTCAATTTCGCCATTCTGGATCTCCATTACTTCGATGATCGTCGAAAAATTCGACAAACATCGAACTAGATGGGCGCGGCGCGGCGAAGGATTCAGGGGATTGAGAAAAATTAAAGGGAGGAGAGGCGCTTCACGTAGGACTGCCAGACATCGCGGCGCAGGGCGAGATTGGCGCAGCGGCCATCGCGCGCAACGTCCACCAGGCCAGCTTCGGCAAGTTCTTTCAGGTGATGCGAGATCGTGGCGGCGCTGATCTGACCGTGCTCCTGCAGGGCACCACAGCCCAGGCCCTCGGGCTCAGCGGCAACCTGTTGCAGGATGGCGTAGCGTCGCGGGTCGGCCAGGGCACGGCTGATGGCGCGGAACTGCTCGTCATCCAGCGGTGCTGCTTTCTTGGCCGATTTTGTGGATGGACGTGCCATAGGCTGCTCTCGATGATACGCGGTTACCTGTTGACGCCCTGGATGCGGGAGTCACCAATCCTTCACGAGAAGCTCACACGCCAGCAATAGAGGCGATGCAGGCTGTAGCCATCATGGTGTCAACCTGCGACACGCTGATCCTCTCGGACTTGCATCTCGGCTCGGACGTCAGCCGCGCCGAAGATGCGATGGAGCTGCTCGAAAAGGTGGACTTCCGCCAGCTGATCCTGCTGGGCGATATCTTTTCGGACCTCGACTTCCGGCGCCTGAAACGCGAACACTGGGATTTCCTGTCCTGCATCCGCCGGCTCTCCAATCCAAAGCAGAGACGGAGGATCGTGTGGGTTGAGGGAAACCATGACCACGGGCTATCCAACGTTATGTCGCACCTGGTCGGCGTGCCGGTCTACCAGCGTTACGTGTGGGAGTATGGCGGCAAGCGCCACCTCGCCGTGCATGGGCACCAGTTCGACCGCTTCATCAACGAGAACATTCTGCTGAGCCGCTTCTTCGAGAAGTTTTACGAGGCCTCGCAAAGGCTCGATGGCGAGCAGCAGCGGTTGTCGCGCTGGTTCGACCGCTTCAGTACGCGCTGGCTGCGGCTGAGTGACAAGGTCGCTGAGGGTGCGCTTTCGTACGCTGCGGCGGGCGAAGCCGACCGCGTCTTCTGCGGCCATACGCATGAGGCGCTGGCGCGCACGCGGGGCAGCATCGAGTACTTCAACTCAGGTGCCTGGACGGACCAGCGCGCCACCTTTCTTACGATCGATCTCAAAGGGGTGAAGATCCATGAATACCCGTCACGAGTTATGCGTAGTGATTCCCGCAAAGAACGAGTCGAAGCACCTGCCGTCGCTGTTGAACTCCCTCGTACAACAGGACTACGCACATCGCGCGCCTTTGAAAGTATTCGTTGCTGATGCGCACTCCACGGATGACACCGCGGAGATTGCGCGCAGCTTCAGCGACCGTTTGGACATCGCCGTCATCGACGGCGGCATACCCTCAGTGGGCCGCAACCGTGGCGCGCGGTGCAGTGATTCAGAGTTTGTGCTGTTCCTGGATGCCGATGTTGAACTTCGCGATCCCACATTGTTGCGGCGCGCCTTACTGCGTATGAAGAGCCAGCGTCTCCACTGCATGACGGTCGACATCACCTGCGCCGACGGTAACTGGAAAGATCGCTTTCTCTACCGTGCCAACAGCTACATGCAGCGACTATCCGCATGGGGTATGCCCTTCGGCACGGGTATGTTCCTGCTCTTCGATCGCAAGCGTTTCGTGGAACTCGGCGGGTTCGACGAGAACGCACTCTTCGCCGAAGACTTCCTGCTGACCAAGCAAATCTCGCCGCTGCGCTTCTCTGTCTTGCAGGGCGAGGTCCACACCTCAAACCGCCGGTTCCGCCGCACCGGTCACGCCCGCATGGTCTTCCTGTTCTTCTGGACGCTGCTGAACAGCAGCAACCGGAGCCACTTCGAACGGGATCATGGGTACTGGAAAGAAGCACCTGTCTCCGCTGAGTAGGAAGCCGTGAGTCTGCCGCGGTGACGGCGCGACTAACCCGTCCAGCGGGGTGTAAACAAGCCGAGTGCCCCATTCTTTGCGAAGCAAAGGGTGGGCTCTTCGTGCAAAGCGCGAACCAGCATGGATCGCACCGTTACCTCTCGATGACCTGCCGCACCAATGGCATCTTCGGCGGAGTCGTATCCGCGATCACGATCGTCTCGCGCAACATGCGTTCCGGTAGCTCCAGCAGAGACGCATCCTCCGTAAACAGCGTGACCAACGGCTGACCCTTCGTGATGCGGTCGCCCAGCTTCGCGTGCATCTCAATCCCGGCATGCGCAGCGACGGGACCGCCGGGCAGCTCGCGTCCTGCACCCAGGCGTTGCACGGCCCAACCAACCTCCGTGCAATCCATACCTGCGAGATAGCCATCGCGATCCGCCATCAGCACGCTTATCGCAGCAGGCTTGTGGAAGCCAGCAGGGTCGTCAAACACAGACACATCTCCGCCCTGCAGCTTCGTCATCGCAACGAACTTCTCATAAGCGGAGCCATCTTCGAGCATCGCAAGAGCACGAACCTTACCAACCTCTGCGCTTTCACTGACACCGCCCAGGAACAACATCCATCCCGCCAGCACCACAGAGAGTTTGATCAGGTCGGCATACATCGGATGCTGCACACCGCGCAGGATGTCGATGCACTCCCACACCTCGACCCAGTTGCCACTGAAGCGTCCCAGCGGTTCGTCCATCGTCGTCAGGACTGCGACGGTGCGGGTTCCATTGCCTTCTCCCGTATCGACCATCAGCCGCGCCAGGCGCTCGCTGTCTTCATACGTCTTCATGAAGGCGCCGGAACCGGTCTTCACGTCCAGCACCAGCCCATTCAGGCCCTCCGCAAGCTTCTTGCTCATGATGCTTGCGGTGATCAGGTATGGCGACTCGACGGTGCCCGTGTGATCGCGCAACGCGTAGAGGATGCGATCTGCAGGGACCAGGTTTTTCGTCTGGCCGATCATGCTGAAACCGCACGCGGCGATCACCTCGCCAAACTGCTTCAGAGTCAGTTGTGTCTTGAACCCGGGGATGGTTTCCAGCTTGTCCAGCGTGCCGCCCGTGTGACCCAGCGATCGACCGCTGATCATCGGATCTGCAAGCCCAGCCGCTGCAACGATCGGTGCAATCAACAACGAGCTCTTATCGCCTACGCCACCCGTAGAGTGCTTGTCCACGGTGAACTTGCCGAGCGAGGTCGAGTCAAAGACCTCGCCGCTGCGACGCATCGCATCCGTCAGCGTCGCCAGCTCTCGTGCGGACAAGCCGCGCTGGAAAATCGCCATCAGCAGCGCCGCGATGCGAGCCTGCGAGATGGACTCATCCACAACACCGGCGACAAACGAGCGGATTTCCGCGTCGCTCAGTTCCACCCCGTCGCGCTTGTGCAGGATGACATCAATCGGATGAATGGGGCTGGTATCGGACATGCTGCTCTCGTCTCGTTTGATTCCAGGGTTTCGTTACTGCAGCGAAGCAGCCGTGAAGGATGCGGGGAGCAAGTCAGCCAGGGTGCATTCACCCGGTTCACCCTTCTCACCCGGGTAAAAGATGCGGCAGGCGCCCTCCGCGAACTCTGCAATGGTCTGGCGGCACGCTCCACAGGGTTGGCACGCTACGGTCGCATCCGCATTCGCGATCGCCACGGCGACGACGCGGATGTGCGCGCCATGTTCGATCACGGCGCGCGCGATCGCTGACTGCTCAGCGCATGTGGTAAGCCGGAAGCTCGCGTTTTCCACGTTGCATCCGGTTACCAGGTGGCCGTTCTCCAGCAGCACCGCGGCGCCGACGAAGAAGTTGCTGTAAGGCGCGTAAGCGTTGCGTGCAGCAGACGCTGCCTGCTCTCGCATGGCGTGGATGCGTTGTGGTGTCAATTCCTGCGACTTTTTTTCAAGAGACATCAGATTGCTGAGGCTAAACCCACGCCACAAACCATGCAACTGGTGCGGCGCATGCCCGAACCATTGCGTCTAACATCCGGAACGCACCGCCAGCGAACGCATGCCCGTAAAGACCCCATCCACGAAACCGAAGAAAGCCGCCAAAGCGACGGAGGCTGCTGCCTCAATACCTGGGACGGCTGAAGTCATGGCAAGCGTCGAGTTGGTCGATCCAACAGTCACCATTGCTGGTGGCGATGCGGTTCTCGACCTCTTTCACCCGGTTACAGCAGAATGGTTCCGCGCCGTCTTCGAAGGCCCAACACAGCCACAGCGTGAGGGGTGGCCCGCCATCGCCCGCGGCGACAGCACGCTGATCCTCGCTCCGACCGGCACGGGCAAGACGCTCACCGCATTTCTCTGGTGTCTCGACCGCCTGATGCTGCACAGTGATCGTCCTCTTGCCACGGCTGTCGAAAAGCCAAAGCGCCGCACAAAGAAGTCCGCGCCACCTGAGAGCATCCTGCCGACCGGCGTGGGTGTGCGTGTGGTTTACATCTCGCCCTTGAAGGCGCTTGCCGTCGACGTGGAGCGGAACCTCCGCTCGCCCCTGCAGGGCATCGCGAACATGGCGCAGCGCATGGGCGTCCCGGTGCACAGTCCCGACATCAGTGTTCGTACCGGAGACACGCCTACGGCCGAACGCGCACGCTTCGCGAAGCACCCTGGTGACATCCTCATCACCACGCCGGAGTCGCTCTACCTCCTGTTGACCTCGAACGCCGGCGAAGCTCTCCGTACTGTCGAGACCGTCATCATCGACGAGATCCATGCACTCGTTCCAACCAAGCGCGGCGCACACATGGCCTTGTCGCTGGAGCGCCTCGAAGCCCTCGCCGGACACAAGATCCAGCGCATCGGTCTCTCTGCAACGCAACGCCCCCTCGAAGAAGTCGCAAGATTCCTCGGCGGCGCAGAAGGTACACAGGCTCTCAGCGCACCGGCCACAAAGGCGGGTTCCCCACGTCTGGCTTCCGAGACGTTGGATTCCACGTCCGCAGAGTCCAAGGCCGAACAAGCAGGGGAAGCAGCCCTCGCCCTCGGCGAAGACGCACCGGCCAAGGCGAACATCATCGGCGGCGAAACCGCAGGTATCCGTTTCCGCCCCGTCACCATCGTCAACGCGGGCGCACGGAAGCGTCTGGAACTCACCGTCGAAGTCCCCGTCGAAGACATGGCCAAGCTTGGTGAGATCCAGGAGACGCCCAGCGGCCCCGCGTCGCAGGGCCCCAAGCGCACCAGCATCTGGCAGAGCATTCATCCACGCCTGCTGGAGATCATTCTGCAGCACCAGTCGACCATCCTCTTCGTCAACGCACGGCGCATTGCGGAGAGGCTTGCAGGCGCCATCAACGAACTCGCCGGTCAGCAGATCGCCCGCGCCCATCACGGCTCTCTCGCTGCTTCGCAACGCAGCGAGATTGAAGAGTTGCTAAAGGCCGGCAACATCCGCGCACTCGTCGCGACGTCGTCGCTCGAACTCGGCATCGACATGGGCGCCGTCGATCTCGTCATCCAGATCGAAGCGCCGCCCTCCGTCGCCAGCGGCATGCAGCGTATCGGCCGTGCGGGCCACCAGGTGGGCGCGCCGTCCAAGGGCATCATCTTCCCCAAGTACCGCGCAGACCTCATCGCTTGCGCCGCCGTCACACGCGCCATGCATGAAGGCCACGTGGAGAGCACACGCTTCCTGCGCAATGCGCTCGATGTGCTCGCACAGCAGATGGTCGCCATCATCGCGCATCCGCCACTGCCTCCCGCAGAAGCAGTCCGACGCAGTGCAAAGTTCCGCAGCGATGAGGACGAAGCGCCCGGCCTCAGCTACGACGCGTTGCTCAGCATCGTCCGTTCCTGCGCAGGCTACGCCGGCATCAGCGTGCAGGTCTTCGATGGCGTGCTCGACATGCTCGCCGGCCGCTATCCCTCGGACGAGTTTGGAGAACTGCGCCCACGCATCACCTGGGACCGCACCAAGCAATGGATCACACCGCGCCAGGGCGTGAAGAAGATCGCCATCCTGAACGGCGGCACCATTCCCGACCGCGGCCTCTACGGCGTCTTCCTCAGCGGTGAACGCAATAAGCCCATTCGCGTCGGCGAACTCGACGAAGAGATGGTCTTCGAAGCACGCACAGGCGAGACCTTCATCCTCGGCGCCAGCACCTGGCGCATCGACGAGATCACGCACGACCGCGTTCTCGTCTCGCCCGCACCCGGCGAGCCCGGTAAGATGCCCTTCTGGCACGGCGACCAGGCAGGCCGCCCGCTGGAGTTTGGCCGCCGCATCGGCGCACTCATCCGCGAGCTACGCGATATGCCGCGCGGCGCGGCCCTTACAAGGCTCACACGCGAGCACGATCTCGATCAGCAGGCCGCAGAGAACGTCATGCGCTACCTCGCCGATCAGGAGATCGCAACGGAGCAGGTACCAGACGACCGTACGATCGTCGTCGAACGCGTGCGCGACGAGTTGGGCGACTGGCGCGTCTGCATCATGACGCCCTTCGGATCACGAGTGCATGCACCGTGGGCCATGGCGGTACAGGGCCGCATCCGCGCCGCAGGCGGCAGCGACGTCGAGACCATGTGGAGCGAGGACGGCTTCGTCGTCCGCTTCCCGGAGACAGACGACGCACCTGACGTTGACCAGTTCTTCCCCGAAGCGCAGGAAGCGAACGACTTTGTGCAACGCCAGCTCGGCTCGACGGCCCTTTTCGCTGCGAAGTTCCGTGAGGCCGCCGCACGCGCACTACTCCTGCCACGACGTCGCGCAGACGGTCGCACACCGCTGTGGCAGCAGCGCAAGCGGGCTTATGACCTGCTGGGTGTCGCCGCGCGCTACCCCGAATTCCCCATGCTGCTTGAGGCTTATCGCGAGTGCCTGCGCGACGTCTTCGACATGCCCGCACTGTCCGAGATCCTGCGTAGCATTCAGCAGCGTCAGATCCGCATTCACACCGTGGATTCGCGCACACCATCGCCCTTCGCATCGGCGCTGTTGTTCAGCTATGTGGCGAATTACATCTACGATGGTGACGCCCCACTCGCCGAGCGCCGCGCCCAGGCGCTCAGTATCGACCAGGAACAACTGCGCGAGCTGCTGGGTGACGCAGATCTTCGCGAACTGCTTGATGCCAATGCCATCGAGGAGACCGAAGAGCAGCTCCAGATGCTCGCCGACGACTACCGCGCACGCAACATGGACGGCGTGCACGACATGCTGCTGCGCCTTGGTGATCTGACGAAACCCGAGCTGCTCAAGCGCGTGACGTCACCGGAGGTGGCGATCACCGTAGATCGCCTGCAAAAGGCACGCCGGGTACTCGAGTTGAAGATCGGTGGCGAGAAGCGCTTCCTCGCCGTAGAAGATGCGGCGCGCTATCGCGACGCACTCGGTATTCCGCTGCCGCCGGGCTTGCCAACCGCATTCCTGCAAGCGATACCCGAAGCCATCGTGGACATCGTCCGCCGCTTCGGTCGCACGCACGGGCCGTTCACCACGCATGAAGTAAGCGCGCGCTTCGCCATCCCGCTAGAGACGGCCGAGTCCGTCCTGCAGAAGCTCGTCGGCATCGGTCGCATCATCGAAGGGGCATTCCGTCCCGGCGGTCAACAACGCGAGTGGTGCGACGTAGAAGTGCTGCGCACCATCCGCCGTAGATCGTTAGCCAAGCTGCGCAAAGAGGTAGAGCCGGTCGAGCAGCAGACACTCGCGCGCCTCTTCACACACTGGCAGGGCGTCCTCACACCCCGTCGAGGCCTCGATGCCTTGCTCGACACCATCGAGACGCTGCAAGGCGCACCGCTGCCCGCGTCCTTGCTCGAAACAGAGATCCTGCCAGCACGCATCGCCAACTACAAGCCTGCCGATCTCGACATGCTGATCGCGGCTGGCGAAGTCACCTGGGCCGGCTTCGAACCCATCGGCGAACGCGACGGCCGCATCGGCCTCTACCTTGCAGAGAAGCTGCCGCTCCTATGGCCCGTCGTCAACACGCAGCAGGCCGCAGCCGTCATCGAAGAGGGCAGCGCAACCCGTGAGCGCCAAGACAAGATCATCGAGTACCTCCGCTCGCACGGTGCATCGTTCTTTCAGAACCTGCACGACGGCACCGGTGCAGGTTACCCGGGCGAATCGCTTGAAGCCCTATGGAACTTAGTCTGGCGCGGAGCCATCACCAACGATTCGTTGCAGTCGCTGCGCGCCTACACCGACCGCAACAGCACCGGCCGAAGTGGTTCGCAGAAGCCCGCACGCCGCATCCACAACCAGAGCGCCAACTTTCGCAGCCGCCGCACCACGCCACCCACCGCACAGGGCCGCTGGGCCTTGCATCCGTCGATGACCATGTCAGAACGAAACGGAACGGAGTGGTCCTACGCGGAGGCTCATCAACTCCTCCAGCGCTACGGCGTAGTCTTCCGCGAGACCGCACACGCAGAGAACCTGCCCGGCGGCTTCTCCGCCATCTACGACGTCATGAAGGCGCTGGAAGAGTCCGGCAAAATCCGTCGCGGCTACTTCGCCGCGGAGCTCGGCGCAACGCAGTTCGCCTTACCCGCTGCGCTGGATCTTTTGCGCTCGCTTCGCAGCAAGCGGCCCGACACCGATCCTGAGATGGTCGTACTCGCCGCCACCGATCCGGCGAGCCCTTATGGAGCGTTGCTCAAGTGGCCGCAGCCCGCAGACGGCGGCTCGCTCACACGCACGGTAGGCTCCCGCGTCATCCTTGCCGATGGCGCACTCGTCACCTACCTCCGTCGGGGCAACCCGAACATCCAGGTCTTCCTGCCCGAAGAAGAGCCACAGCGCGGCCAGGTCATGCGCTCGCTCGCACGCTACTTCGTGATCATCGCGCAGACGCAGGGCCGCTTCAATGAAGACGCAGAAGGCCGCGGCGGCGTGGGCATGCTCATCCAGACCATCAACGGCACCAACGTCGCCGAACACCCCATGGCCCGCGTGCTCCTCGATGCAGGCTTCCAGGCGGCGCCCATGGGCTTCAATCTACGACGAAATCTCCCGACGCTGCCGAGCGCTTCGCCGGGCGCGTTCAGCGGCGGCCGTACGGTGGGCAATGCCTGAGGGAGACACCATCTATCGCTCTGCCCGCGCACTCGCAAAGGTGCTAACAGGCAAGCACGTCACAAAATTCGACACAGGCTACGCGCACCTCGCAACCGTCAACGACGACCGCCCCGTAGCAGGCCGCATCATCGAGAAGGTCGAAGCCAACGGTAAGTGGCTCCTGATGCACTTCTCGGGCGATCTGATCCTCGTCACCCACATGCTCATGAGCGGCTCATGGCACATCTACAAGACGGGCGAAAAGTGGTGGTCACCACGCAAAGCCATGCGCGCTCTGATTGAAGTCGATGGCTGGCAGGCCGTCGCCTTCAACGTACCCGTCGCGGAGTTCCACACGGCAGCATCGCTCGCACGCAAGAGCAGCGTGCCGAAGCTCGGGCCGGACATTCTCTCCGACTCCTACACCGCGGACGTGGGTTACGAAGCTCTCCGCGCACGTGCCGCCTCACACCCTGACGATGAGATCGCGAACGTCCTGCTCAACCAGCGCGTAATCGCCGGCCTCGGCAATGTGTACAAGAGCGAGGTCGCCTTCGCCGCGCGCGTCCATCCCTTCCGGCACATGAGCACCATCTCCACGGACGAGATGCGGCAGATGGCCGATGTCTCCCAGCGCTACATGAAGGCCAACGTGCTCGACGGCAGTGGCGACGGCATCATCACCTACAGCGGCAATCGACGCACTACCCACTCCGCCAATCGCGAGGAGCGTCTGTGGGTCTACGGGCGTCGCGGCAAAGAATGCCGTCGCTGCGGAGGCATCATCGAATACCGCAAACAGGGCCCCGGCGCACGCAGCACCTACTGGTGCCCGGAGTGTCAGCCGTGGGTGGGAGAAGGCGAAGCAGTGAAGGGAAGAGACACACCCATCCGGCGCACACGCATGAGCTGCTAGCTGAAGCTTAACGCTTCCAGCGCGGTGTCCAGTACTCGCGGATATCCACTGCCTGCATGTTGGCGCGGCGCGCAGCCGTAAGGCCTTCGTGCGAGTCTTCGAGCACCACGCATCGCGCCGCGGCAACGCCATGCTGTTCCGCTGCCTTCAGGTAGATATCCGGCTCCGGCTTGCCGCGTTTCACGTCCTCAATCGAGACGATCCCATCGAACAGTGGCAGCAGACCCGTGGCCGTAAGTGCTCCCCGTACCGCTATGCGCTGTGCATTCGAGACCACGACGAGCGGTACCCGACCGTGCCAGGCGCGAGCCACATCGGCAACGATAGTGACCTCTTCCAGGGCGTGAGCAGCCTCTGCGTAGCCGGTCGTGCAGCGGTGAAAGAACTCTTCCCGCGTGATGTTCAGGTTGCCGAAGACGGTTTCGTAGTCGTCCATCAGGTCCGCGGGCGAAAGTCCCAGCCGCTCGAAGTACCAATCGCGGGGCATGGGCTCCGAGTGTGGATGGAGCGCGTTGCTGATGGCAAGGTGCCAGGCAGGTGCGGACTCGACCAGGGTGCCATCACAGTCGAACAGAATGGCATCGAAAGAACCCGCTTCCAGCACGATGGGAAGTTCGTGCGCCTTACCGTCCTGCATCGCTTACATCTCCAGTGCGAACTGCGGGGATTCGCCATAGGCATTGACGTGCGGCTCCGCTGCCAGGGCCAGCACCAATCGTTCCAAGACCAGCGTCTTGTCCACCGGCCCGCTGCGCAGCTCAAGATCGGCGCGTGCAATCAGTCGCAGAGCACGACTAATTTCGCGGCGTGTCTTGTAGCGGCGTGCCTGCTGGATCAGCACATCTGCAGCAAAGGGAGGCATACGGAATCCCTGCCAGAGCACCTGCCAGATCGCGCGGGAGTCCCGCACATTCTTCTCGTGGATGATCAGCATCTGTCGATACGTGCGCGCCAGCATGTACAGGTGCCCAATGGCCGAATCCTCACCACCATCGCTCGCATGCAACAGCCCATGCAGCAAGGAAAGCGCACGTAGCCGATCCCGCTGCGAAAGCGCATCGGTCAGTTCGTACAGCGAGCGCTGCTTGGCTGCCAGCACCATCGTCTCGACATCGCCCAGAGTGACGCGACCCACAGTGATGCCGGATGTCTCCAACTGGTTATCGCGAACCGGTGCGCTGACGTACAGCAACAGCTTCTCCAATTCGCTGCTGATCAACATCATGTCCACGGCGAGGGAGTCCACCAGTTCGCGAGCAGCTTCGGGATCACACTTCACGCCACGGTCATCCGCAGTGCCAATGACCCATCGTGCCGCGTCGCCCTCTTCCACCTTCTGCAGTTCCACGGTGCCGCACCACTCGCCAAGCGTCTCGCGGATGCGGTCGTAGCGGTCCTTGTCCTCGCGCTCCATGCGGCGAAGGTCAGTGGGCAGGCTTAGGTGATCGGCCACAAAAATCAGCAGTGCCTGAGGGTTGGGCGAACGGAAGTAGCGCTCCAGCGCCGCGAACTCATCCTTCTTCGCACCGCGGCCGTAAAGCGTCTTCAGGCCGCGCACAAAGATCACCTGAAAGGGAGCCATCAGCGACGGTGTCTGCGCCAGGTCCAGCGCTTCGAAGATGCTCGTCTCGCTGCCAAGCTCCAGGTCATGCAGGCAAAAGTCGCGCAGGTCGCTGGGGACCAGCTTCTCCAGTACGCCCTTGCGTGCGCGTTCGTACAGGAACGTCTCGTCGCCCAGCAGAACGTAGCCCGGCCGCATCTCGGCGGTGCCAAGCTGAGCAAGGAAGCGGTCTGTCGAAGCGAAGGAGCGAAGTGGCGGCACTGTTCCTCTATTGTCTGCGAGACGCGGCCCGGTCGCACGGCGAATCTAAGCCGGAATCAGAAGGCAAACGCTGTGGAGAACGCGTCAAAAACTATTCAGGACGTCCGCGACGATCTCGCTGGCCAGGTCCTTTGACAGTCTCTGCACCGCCGCGCCGTCTTCCTGGATGAACGCGCTCAGGTCCTGCGTCGACTGGTATTGCTCGCGAAAGCTCAGCCTGTCATTGCGGTACAGCACACGTCCATCACGGGCAGTCAGCACAATCTTCGCGGTGATCTGCACCAGGTACGACGAGGTCGAGCCCGTGCTGGGATCGTAGGTCAGCGGTGCGATATTCTCCGTCAGCACAGTGCCGGTCAGCATGGCATCGCTCGCGTCCGTATCGTCAGAGTGTATGACGCGATAACGCGTGCGTGTGTTCATCTCGCGGATGGTCGCGTCTGTCAGCGCGACCTCCGTGTGGAACTGCTGCACGTTTGTCTTAAAGACGGGGATGGCCATGGTGCGGACATTCGCGGGCACGTGGGCCGCGGCGCCGGCCGTATGGTAGCCGCAGCCCGTCAGGCCAATCGCTATGCCGAGCATCGAGAACCCATGTCTCAGATGCGAGACATGGGGCACCCCCTTTGTCGTCTGCGCAGGCATTACTTGCCTCGTCCTGCGAGCGCGACGATCTTCTTCTGCGCATCCAGGAACCGGCGTACGCGGTCCAGCGAGCGTGCTTTGCCGAAGACGACCAGCGACTCCAGCAGCGGCGGCGAAGCGGTCTTGCCCGTCAGGATGGCGCGCAGCAGCATGTAGCCTTCCTTGACGCTCCACTCCTTTGCCGTCAGCAGTTCGCGCAGAGCCGCATCGATCGACTCCGCGATCCAGTCGCTCGCCTCCAGCGTCGCCAGCATGTCGGTGGCAAAGGCCAGCGTATCTTCCACGGTGCGCTTCTTCGGAACGAAGACGTCCTGCGGCGGCATGACATCGTCTGAGAAGAAGAAGCCCGTCATATCGCCGAACTGCCCCAGCGTCTCAATGCGCGTCTGCACCAGCGGCGCAATCGCGCGCAGGTACTCATCGCTGAAAATCGTCTGCCGCAGTGCCGCGAAGAACTCGTCCGGCGTCTGCTTGCGCAGGTATTCGCCGTTCATCCACTTCAGCTTCACCAGGTCGAAGACCGGCCCGCCCAGCGAGATGCGCGCAAAGTCGAAGCGCTCCTTCATCTCCTCAAGCGAGAAGACGTCGGCCAGCTTCATATCCAGGCCCTTGTTGACGATCTCCTGTTCGGTCGGCTGCGCCATGCCGCCGCCCATCAGGCCCAGGAAGTTCAGCATCGCCTGCGGCAGAAAGCCCGCCTGGCGGTAATAAATCAACGACACCGGATTCTTACGCTTGCTGATCTTGCTTTTATCCGTGTTGCGCAGCAGCGGCATGTGCCAGAAGCGCGGGAGATCCCAGCCGAAGGCGCGGTACAGCAGCACGTGCTTCGGCGTGGAGCTGATCCACTCCTCGGCGCGGATCACGTCGGTGATCTGCATCAGGTGGTCATCGACGACGTTCGCCAGGTGATAGGTGGGGAAGCCGTCGGACTTCAGCAGCACCTGGTCGTCCACGTTGTTATGGTCAAACGTGATGTCGCCGCGCAGTTCATCGCGGAAGGTGGTCGAGGCGACGCCCGGCCCCTTGTCGCCATCGGGCACGCGCAGGCGGATCGTGTAGGGCCTGCCCTCGGCCATCAAGGCTGCCGCCTGCTCCGGCGTGTAGTTGCGCGACGGCCCAGCGTACTTGGGTGCCTGCTTGGCGGCCATCTGCGCCTTGCGCTCGGCGTCCAGTTCCTCGGCCGTCTCAAAGGCGCGGTAGGCGCTGCCGTTGTCGATCAGGATCTGGCAGTACTCACGATAGATTTCGGTGCGCTCGCTCTGGCGATACGGGCCGTGCGGTCCGCCGACATCCGGGCCCTCGTCCCACTGCAGCCCCACCCAGCGCAAAGCGTCGAAGATCATCTGTTCCGACGAGGCGACGAAGCGCGTGCGGTCCGTATCTTCGATGCGCAGGACGAACTTGCCCCCACGCTGCTTCGCAAAGACGTAGTTCAGCAGGCCAATGTAGGCCGTGCCAACGTGCGGGTCACCGGTGGGCGAGGGTGCGATACGGACGCGGACAGGCGCCGTCGCCTTGCTGCTGATGCTTGTGATCTCTGAACTCATACCATCGTCGATGCTAGCAGTTTGGCGCTCCCAAAGTTTTCTGGCGCGGCCGGGCCCGTTTCGGGGTACCGTTTCCCTGCAGGGCCGTGCCGACGACGCGCGGCGCGCGTTTCCGACGTAATAGGAGAGCAGAGATGAATCGTTTCATAGCAGCACTGACTACAGCAGCACTTTGTACGGGCATAGCCGTTGCGCAGGCACCTCCCGCTGGCGGCCCGCCGCCACCACCTCCGCCTGAGAAGGGTTCCGTCCCGGCCATGATCTCGGAGGCCGTCGCGAACTATACCCAGATCAAGACCATCATCCTGGCCTCTGCCGAGAAGATGCCGGCGGAGAACTACAGCTTCAAACCCACGCCCGAAATCCGCAGCTATGGCGAACTCTTCACACACGTGGCCCAGACGCAGAACGCGCTCTGCGCCGCTCCCGGCTCGGGCCGCCCTGCGCCGGTAACCGCGACGGCCAAGGATGCCATCCTCACCGCTCTGAAGGCTTCCTTCGACCTGTGCGACGCGGCCTATGCCAAGGTAACGGCGGACAACGCCACGGAGATCAGCGGTGCCGGCTTCATGCGCGGATCCAAGCTTGGCATGATCGGCAAGAACGTGGCGCACGACAACGAAATGTACGGCCAGATGGTCGTCTACATGCGGATGAAGGGTATCGTTCCACCCTCCACCGCCTTGCGCGGCCGCATGTAACAGAAGATGCGGGTGCCCCATTCATACGCTCTTTGCATGAGTGGGATCCGCGGTCGACTATCGGTGGGTCCCACTCATGACGATGAAGCCGTCATGAATGGGGCACCCGAATTTGTGTCACCCGGTTACTTCGGCAGCAGACCGAAGACTGCCACGCCATTCGTCGTACCGACGTAGACCTTGCCATTCACCACCAGCGGCGTGATGAATTTGTTGCCGTTGCCGAAGGCATCGCGGCTCGCCGCTGCCTGGTTGCTGTTGTAGAACTCATTCGCCAGGTTCGTCGGATCGTAGGCATGCAGAACGTTTGGCCCGCTGGTAGCGGATTGCAGCGCCCACACGATGCCGTTAGCCGTCCCGTTCGCGCTTACCGCCGGCGTTGTGCCGGGGAAGCCGTAGGTTATGGCGGATCTGCTTGCAGGTGTCGTCGCTAGCTTCGCATTGGTCAGCGGAAAGGCCTTCAAGGCATCACCGGACGCGCTGTAGTACAGCGTCCCATTGAAGACCACCGGCGTCGAGAAGACACCACCCGTCAACTGCCCATCGATCTGCTGATACAGGTTGCTGTCGGGTGCCAGGTTCGATGGATTGAACTTGCCCAGGTTGTCGCGGTCGGCCACGTAGATGCTCCTGTCTTTGCCCGCGCCAACGATCAGGTGATGCACCGTGGCTGCCGCGTCCGTCGCATCGAAGAGCACCTCACCGCCTGATCCCAGGTCAAGATCAGCGTTCGAGTTGGCGACTGTGTTGTACGCCTCGAAGTAGTCGGTGATGGCCAGCTTGCCCGCGGTGTTGCTTAGCTTCAGCATGCCGTTGCCATAGTCGCCCGACTGCGGAAAGCCATTGACCAGTGTGGTATCGAAGGTGCCGTTGCCGACAAGCACATACAGGTTGCCGCTCGCGTCCGCCGCGACTCCATCACCTGCCATCCAGATGGCACCCATGCTGCCGTTCGGCGTCAGGTTCAGCACGGAAGTCTGTTGCAAAGTGGTCTCGTTGTAGGCCATCATCCAGCCCGTGTACTGGCCACCGTCGCAGTGTGAGGTGAACGCCAGCACCAGGCTGCCATTCTGCAGCAACAGCGCGGCACGTTCCGCATAGAGCCCGGGGTTAAAGGTCACGACACCGCCGGAAGAGTACGGCCCGGCTCCCGGATACGTCGCCGTGATCTCCGTCGGTGTCGCAGCGATCTCCGCGCCGGTGGTGATGTCCAGCGCATGCAGCCGCTGGTGATACGTGCCGTTCGTCTCCTTGCTCATGCTCACGGTGAACAGACCACCATGCGCGCCGTAGGTGCGATCGATGACAGGCGTGGAAGTGATTCCGATCTCCGACGTGATCTGGTTGCAGCCATGATCGTCGCTCGGCACTTCTCCTGTCGGAATCACCGACTTCTGCCAGAGCACGACTCCAGTGTCCGCGTCGAAGGCATAGACGCTGCCATGCTCCGTCGCGACGAAGAGCGTGTTGTGCAGCGCACCACCCACGGTAAGATTCGCCAGGAAGAGCGGCTCTGCATCCACCTTGCCGTCTACGGTCAGGAAGTTGAGTTTGCCGAAGGTGTTTGCGTTCACGTTCGCTGGCGTCAGGATCGTCTCCTGCGCATTTACACCATCGCGCCGCACGTTGTAGTGGTACGTCGTCACATCGGGCGCCACGGTGATCAGTGTGCTTTGCACGGTCAGGGCCGCAGTACCGGTGTGGCTCAGGCTGCCTGAAGTGGCCGTGAACGTAAGGTTGGAGTTCGATGCAACCGCCGCCGCACTGGCGGTGAAGGTCACTGTCTGCGCTGTGCCCGGCGTCAGGACCAGACTCGTTGGACTTGCTGTGACGCCGGCCGGTACGCCCACAATCGCAACAGCAACCGTGCCCGTCAGGCCATTCACGGCGTCTGCGCGAACACTTACTTGGCCGGCCGTGCCGCCTGCAACTGCAGTGATCGCAGCAGGAGAGACTGTCAGCGTAAAGTCCGGCACCGGTACGGCAGGGGCAGAGATATTCGCGGTCACCGTGGCGATGTGTGTCAGCGATCCGGTCGATCCGGTGAACGTAACGGACGCGGTGCCGACGGTCGCCGTGGACGCCGCGGTCAGCGTCGTGGTCGCCTGCGCTCCAGCCGCCAGCGTAAGTGTCGAAGGCGAAGCGGTAACGCCCGTCGGCAGGCCGCCGATCGTGATGGGTATCGTGCCGTTGAAGCCGTTGACAGCGGATGCATTGACTGTCACAACCTGCCCCGCACTGCCTGCGGTAAGGTTCACTGTCGAAGGCGTGGCGGTCAGCGTAAAGTCCGCCGGGAGTGTTGTCGGACTCGAACCGCTGCACGACACCAGCAGAAGAACGATGATCAGGGCGGTCGCGGCAGAAAACACTCTACGCAGGGGGAGCATAGGGGTAGACCTCTGCAGACTTAGGATGGCGGCGTGTCTGCTGAGGTCTTCGCTTCTGTGGCAACAAGTCCTCAAAGCAGCTACCACTTTCGTGGCATCCTCAGGTCGTCGAGGGAGGGTCGGAAGGCGGCACGTACCCTGGCGCCTGCGCCGTCTGAGTGGGATACGCCACAGGCGGCGCATAACCCGGCGGCGGATAGGCAGGAGGAAAGCCCGGCGGCGGATACGGCATTCCGTACTCAGGCACCGGCACTACCCGCCACTGCGAGAACGCGAGGACGTACAGCATCACCAGGTTCACCACGGGGAACAGCATCAGCAGGGACATCGCCCCACTCATGCCCGCCTTCTTGAAGATCACCCAGAAGGGGACGACCATCACCGCAGAGCCGATAAGTCCCATCAGGACGAAGATCGGCATCATCGCCAACATCATGTGTTGCACTTGAACCGGATCGGGCTGCTGCATGGCTTGGCTCCTGAGAAAGAAGTTCGCGTGACGCTGTTGCGAGCCAATGTACATCAGCCCGAAGACAGTGCCACGCGCTATTTCTTCGGAGCGAAACGCTATGTCAGATCGTCGGTATCGAAAGCCGGCTTTCGTCCGAGCCGCGCCGTGCTGTAGGGCTCCTCACCGTCAATCAGCGTGCGCACCATCTCGTCCACTTCGTCCGGCTCTTCCATGGTGGCGGTCATCCGCTTGGGCTCGCCGGGTACGTCAATCGATTCCAGCAGAACCGTCACATGCGCTACGGCAGTGCCGTCCTGGTTCAGGCCTTCGGGTGTCTTCGCCTTGATGCTCACATCACGCTCTGAGATATCCAGCAGCTCCGCCACGCGCGCACGCATCTCGCCCGCAATGGGCACGATCTTCGGTCGCATCAGGATCAGCACGCAGTCCATGTTGACGATGCGGTAGCCCGCCGTCGCAATCTCTTCCAGCGCCGTCTTCAGAAAGATCGTCGAGTCGGCGTTCTTCCACCGCATATCGCTTGGCGGGAAGAACGTGCCGATGTCTCCCGCGGACACCGCGCCCAGCAAGGCGTCGGTGATGGCGTGCAACAGCAGGTCGCCATCGCTGTGGCCCGCCAGACCTTCGCTGTGCTCGATCTTCATGCCGCCAATCACCAGCGGCACGCCGGGCTTGAACGCGTGCGAATCAAAGCCGTACCCAATTCTCATACCCATCGTCACAGCCTGCTTCTGCCGCGGTGCACCCACGCAGCCTGGAGTTTCGTCGCCTCCCAGCATAACGAAGTTCGCGCAACGGAACCGGGTGCCCCATTCTTTGCGCTAGCAAAGGGTGGGGTATTCGAGCAACGCTCGAACCGTCCAGCTCATAGCGGCCCACGACTCGATGTGACATCGTTGGTCGCGCGACGCGCGACAGCCCACCCTTTCGCGAAGAAGCCGCGAAAGAATGGGGCACCCGGTTTTGTGCCTTGCTGCGCGACAGCTATACTTCACAACCTATGGTCGTTCACGCAATTCTTCCGGCAGCCGGTCTCGGCACACGTATGGCAGTACCCGGTGTCAGCGCCAAACAGTTCCTTTCCCTGGGCGGTATTCCCATTCTGATTCACAGTGTTCGCGCCTTTGCCGACAAGGCAAACGTCGCATCGGTCACGCTTGCCGTGCGCGCCTCTGAGGCCGAACATGTCGCGCAGCAACTGACCCAGTACGGACTGGCGGACAAAGTGCGCGTCGTCACCGGCGGCGAGACCCGCCAGGAGTCCGTAGCCGCAGCGCTGCGCTCTCTGAAGGCCGAGGCAGGCGACATTGTCCTCGTCCACGACGCCGTCCGTCCTCTGATTGACGGGCCAACCATCGAGCGCACCATCGACGCCATTGCGAAGCACGGCGCGGCCATCGTTGGCGTGGGTGCGGTCGACACCATCAAGCAGGTTGATCGCACGGCCGACGGCGCGATCATCACCGCTACCATCCCGCGTGAGCGCATCGTGCAGGCGCAGACTCCGCAGGGTGCTGTGTACGCGGATTTGGTGCGAGCCTTTGACGAAGCAGAAGCGGACAGCTTCGCCGGCACCGACGAAGCCAGCCTGCTGGAACGCGCCGGGATCACCGTCGCCGTCGTCCCCGGCTCACCCGCGAACCTGAAGATCACCCAGCCCGGCGATCTGGAGCTTGCGGAGTTCTATCTGCGCCAGCGCGGATAGTCCCGCACCTATTGGCATGCTGCGTTCCTGGCATCCGGCATGGTCAGGAAGCTGATACTTAAAGGCGCCAGCGACACGACGCCTTTCTTGACGCTCACTGCCTTCATCTCAGGTAAGGAGCCATTGTCACCAACCGTCAGGGCATGTCCATTCAGCATGGCTGAGGAGCTGAACAGCGCCGGCGAAGTGATCGTGTATCGCTCCGCCGGCACGGGGATACTCACCGTCTGCGCTGCGTCTTTGCTTGTATTCAGCGCTACCAGCGTGACGCCTCCGCGCGCATTCGGCATGCAGTGCGCGTAAATCGAAAGTCCCTCCGTCGCGGGAACTCCGGGATCAAGCACACGAGTTCCCATCGTCCGCTTCCAAAGGAGAGCAGCCCAGTATTTCGGACGCGGGTCAAGGGTTTGTGGGTTTAGAAACGCATAGTCGCTCGCAGCAAGCGTGTTCTGCATGACAGTCTTCACGCCTCGCTGCGCCAGCGAACCAAGTTGATGGACGTACCGGAAGGTATCCGCAAACTGCGACGACCACGGATCGCCGCCGCAACCGGCCTCCCCTGTC
Source organism: Terriglobus roseus (assembly GCF_900105625.1). Classification (NCBI taxonomy): domain Bacteria; kingdom Pseudomonadati; phylum Acidobacteriota; class Terriglobia; order Terriglobales; family Acidobacteriaceae; genus Terriglobus; species Terriglobus roseus. Next base: position 1,754,898 of record NZ_FNSD01000001.1, on the reverse strand, counting down.
TCGGTCAGCCAGATGTCCTTGCCCGGTATCGACGCGTCCCGGATCTTTGCGTAGAAGTCGTATACCGTGATGTTGCGCGCGAACCATGCCGGTGTAAGAACCACGTCTGACTTGGTCGCGTTCGACCCCAGGCAACGGCTGGATGCCGTCGGGTAGAAGTGGTACGAAAAAATATCGTAGACAGGCCCGCTCGATGCCATCAGGTCGTGCGAATCCAACATGCGGATCTTCAACGCGGCAGGCGTTCCTTCAGGAGCGAGACTCAGTCCCTCACCGACGCTGCCCGGCCCGAGATAGAGGACATCCGGTGCCTCTGACTTCATGAATTTTGTAAAAGTCTTGACGTCTTCCCCGTACATCGCGGCGGTATATCCCTTGGGCGCTCCGCCAACGTCCGGGAAGGTGGGCTCATTCATAAATTCTGTCGCCGCAACGTGGCCTCCCAGGCGCTTCGTCGCGTCGAAGAACTTCTTCGCTTCCGCGGGTGTCCACTTACCGTCTGCATCGCGCGTGCCGGCACTAACCGCCACAGACGTTACCAGCTCCGCGTTCACCGCGTGCGCGAAGTCGATCACGCCCTTCCACTCTGCGCGCGTCATCACGCCGTTGTAGCCTGCGGGCGGCGTCTTCGATGCGGGCTGGTCGTCGTCCTGAAAGTATGTGAAGTTCCGCCAGGTGCCACTGACGCGCAGATAAGCAGGCCCAAGCGCCGCCGCCAGCCCACGCAACTTCGCGTTCGACAAGTCGATGGGAGGCCGGAACTCGTACAGGCTGGGATCCATCGCCCCGGGTTGGTTCCCGGATGTCTGCGACTCCTTCGCCGTACTTCCATAGGGCTTCCAGAAGCGGCCGCCGGTCACCTCGACGGCCTCAATGTTGTACGAGACATAGCGCGGACTCACTTCCGCGACGCGCTTCATGGTCGTTGGTTGCAACTTCATCTGCGCCTCGGCAATGGTCACCAGGCTGCACAGCAACGGCAGCAGGACTACGGGACAGGAAGTCTTCAAGAAGGACGCCTCCAGGGCGCTGCAGAGTATACGTTGCGTCGGAAGATCTTGTCCCCTTCGTACGCAGCCAGTGCTCGCAAATTCATCGCTGGAGTGAAACTCGACAAAGGATTGCGATCGCAGCTATTCCACCTGAGCTGCGGGGACCTTTGTCACCCATTGGGATCGCCATGCCGGAGCCTGAAACGGATCGGCGAAATACTGGGTTTCATGCACGACCTTACCGTCTGCGAACTCCATGATGCTTACCGTGAAGGCTTCACGGTCTTGATAGGTGATGGTGTATTCCGTAACCCAGAGATCGCCGCTCCCGAGAAGCCGCCGTACCTGGAACCCCGACGGCTTTCCGGGATGGTGACTTCTCAACGCCTGCAGATTCTTTCGTCCCACAATGCGCTCGCCAGACTGCGGGTACTCGCAGATAGCATCGTCCGCGTAGATTGCGTGTTCGGCATCTGCATCTCCACCCGCGGATGCATGCCAGTGATCGTCCAGTGCCTGCCGTATCGTTTCGTCCTGCATCGTCACTCCCTTGCAGCACAGCCGCGCGAGAGGCCACGTGACTCGCTACCGCCGCGTCTGCCGCTACAGCTTCAGCATCATTTCGTTCGTCTGCTCAAATCCGAATTTCTCATAGATGGGACGTCCGAACGGCGATGCGTGCAGCGTGACCACTTTGCATCCACGGACACGGCACTCTTCCACGCAGGCCTTCAACAGTTCTTTTGCCAGGCCACGGCCGCGAGCCTCGGGCGACGTGTAGAAGTTCAGCAAGTAGGGCCGACCCGCGTCGACGTGCAGGTAGTGAGGCGGAAAGTCGTTAAACAGGATGCCAGCGCCCGCCAGCACGGTTCCGTTCTCCTCGGCAAACAGGCCGAGATACCGGCCATCGACCAGGCGCTCGCGCAGCCATGGCTCGAAGGCCACGTTCATTGTGTCCAGTTCGTCCGCCGTGGCGAACTCGTTATCCAGGAACATGCTGTGGCGCTGCGCTGCGATCAACGCAACATCCTCCATCGTTGAGTGGCGAATGGTGACCATTCCTCCAACCTAGCAGCCCGCTTAGGATGGAGGGATGGCTTTGAAGGAAACTTTGCCGGTGAATCGCGCGCTCCTGCGCACGGGCGACCGCGTTGCGGTCGGGGTGTCCGGCGGCGCGGACTCTACGGCGTTGCTATTGACCCTGCACGAGCAGGCTGCGGCGTTCGGCATCGGCATCTCCGCAGCGCACCTGCACCACGGTATCCGTGGCGCTGAGGCGGACGGCGACCTCGCTTTTCTGCGAGAACTCTGCGCCCGGCTCGACATACCGCTGCACGTGGAGCACGCAGAGGTTACGGCCGGCAACCCCGCCAGTGCGGACGCGGCATCCCGCGCACGGCAGGGGGAACGCGAATCGCTGGAGGAGGCCGCACGCAACACCCGGCTGGCCTTCTTTGATCGCCTGATGGCTGCAGGTACGGCGACGGCAGTCGCAACCGCCCACACGGAGGACGACCAGGCCGAAACAGTCATGATGAAGCTGCTGCGAGGCGCCTGGACCGAGGGCCTGGGCGGCATCTCGCCCGTGGTGGACCGCGCGTCGGGGCGCATCATCCGGCCGCTGCTGAACGCTACACGGGCGCATGTTGTTTCGTTCCTGCAGGATAAGGACCAGACGTGGCGTGAGGACAGCAGCAACAGCTCCGACAAACACACACGCAACCGGGTCCGCGCCCAGTTGATGCCACTCCTGCGCGAGTTCAATCCGTCGATCGGCGCAACGCTGAGCGCAACGGCTCAACTCGCCCGCGAGGAGCACGCCCGCTGGCAGCCCGAGATCGCCCGGCTGCTGACCCAGCTCGCCCTGCCCGGCAAGCCGGTACGCGGTGGCGGTCGATCTGTCGGGACGCAGCCCGGCGAGGAGTCCGTCGCCTTCGAGCTGGAACGGCTGCGTTCGCTCGATCTTCCCACGCGCCGCCGCCTGCTGCGCGGGGCGGCCGAGAGGATGGGCGTCCGGCTAGGCTCAGCCGAGACCCTCAGGCTGCTCCAGTTCGCGGGTTTGGCTCCTGCGGATGCCGCGCCGGCCCCGACCGTTCCCTCAAAACCTAATAGCAGGCTCGATTTCGCTGGCGGTATGCGTGTGGAACGATCCTTGCGGGAGCTGCGACTGTCCCGCACTGCGTAGCATCGCATTTCAATGTCACCCGACACGACAAAAGTGAAATCGGACCCATCCGTATCCTTGCTGCCGGGAGTAGAATCTGATGGAATGTGCGGCGGATGGCCGTCCGCCGCTCTGCACCGGCCTCCCCCTGAAACAACCGGTTCGTCCAGACGTCTAATGAATGGCGGACACGTGTATCCGGGGAAGCGGGCTGCAGCGCAGCCATACCCATGGCGCCGTGGCCGAGAGAGAAGAGGTAGCAACGTTGAATTCCACTGTGAAGACCGTCTTGATCTGGGTGCTGATGCTGGGGTGCCTGATCTCAGTCTGGCAGTTCGTCACGCGCTCTGCCACGGGCGGTCATGATTCTGCGGTAAGCCTTTCGCAGATGCAGGACTTCGCCGACAAGGGCAAAATCTCTGACGTAACTGTCAACGGAACGGACGTGACCGGCCACTTCAAGGACTCCAAGGAGTCCTTCCACACGACCATCCCTGCCAACTATCCGGACCTGTACAAGACGCTGCATGACAAGGGCGTCAACATCACCATCAAGGACCAGAACAATTCCCTGTGGTTCTCGGCGCTGGTGCAGTTCCTGCCCATGCTGCTGATCCTCGGTGTGTTCCTGTTCTTCCTGCGCCAGATGCAGTCGGGTGGCAACAAGGCGCTGTCGTTCGGTAAGAGCCGCGCGCGCCTGCTGAGCCTGCAGCAGAAGAAAGTCACGTTCAAGGACGTGGCGGGTGTGGACGAAGCGAAGGAAGAGCTCAAGGAAATCATCGAATTCCTGCGCGAAGCCGCAAAGTTCCAGAAGCTCGGCGGTCGCATCCCCAAGGGCGTGCTGCTCGTCGGACCTCCCGGAACCGGCAAGACTCTGCTGGCACGTGCTGTCGCGGGTGAAGCAAACGTTCCGTTCTTCTCCATCTCCGGTTCGGACTTCGTCGAGATGTTCGTCGGCGTCGGCGCATCGCGCGTCCGTGACCTGTTCGAACAGGGCAAGAAGAACGCTCCGTGCATCATCTTCATCGACGAAATCGATGCGGTCGGCCGTCACCGCGGCGCAGGCCTCGGCGGTGGACACGACGAGCGCGAGCAGACCCTGAACCAGCTCCTCGTCGAGATGGATGGCTTTGAGTCGAACGAGGGCGTGATCCTGATCGCCGCGACTAATCGTCCGGACGTTCTCGATCCCGCACTCCTCCGCCCCGGCCGTTTCGATCGCCGCGTCATCGTCGACCGCCCGGACATCCGCGGCCGCGAAGAGGTCCTGAAGGTCCACTCCAAGAAGGTTCCGATGGCCGAAGACGTCAATCTGAACGTTCTGGCCCGTGGCACACCAGGCTTCAGCGGCGCTGACCTGGCCAACATGGTCAACGAAGCTGCCCTGACCGCTGCCCGCTACAACCGCAAGGCCGTACACATGTACGACTTTGAGATTGCCAAGGACAAGGTCCTGATGGGCGCCGAGCGCAAGAGCATGCTGCTCAGCGACCAGGAAAAGAAGGTCACGGCGTACCACGAAGCCGGTCACACCCTCGTCTCCGCACTTAGCGAAAACTCCGACCCGCTGCACAAGGTCACCATCATCCCGCGCGGTATGGCGCTGGGCGTGACGGTCTACCTGCCGGAAGAAGATCAACACACCGTCACCAAGGGCTACCTGACGACGCGTCTGGCCATGATGATGGGAGGCCGTTGCGCCGAAGAAATCTTCCTGCACGAGATGACCACGGGTGCCGGCAACGACATCGAGCGCGCCACCGAACTGGCACGCAAGATGGTCTGCGAGTACGGCATGTCGAAGATGGGACCGATGACCTACGGCAAGAAGGAAGGTGGAGAAATCTTCCTTGGCCGCGAGATCACCCAGCATCGCGACTTCTCCGACTCGACCGCGCAGGCGATCGACGCAGAAGTGAAGCGCTTCATGGATGAGGCGTACACCGCTGCGTACACCATCCTCGACAACAATCAGGACATCATGCACCGCATGAGCGCCCTGCTGTTGGAGCGCGAGACGCTGGATGCTGAGGAGATCAGACTCATCATCGCAGGCAAGGACCTGTCGCCAGTGCGCAACGCCCTGTCGAACTCGGATCCGGGCGGCGGCGAGACGCAGAAGGTCCTCAAGCCGGAAGGTGGCCGCGCGCCAGGCTTCGGCGAAGGCCGTCCCTCCCCCGCATAACGAACGAACCTGGAACGAAACCACGAGGGGCGGCCGCCAAGGCTGCCCTTCGTGCTTTGCATCTCTTCAAAAACGTCCGACTCTAACGCTCCTTCAGGATGAGTCGCAGATCCCGCAGGTTGTTCCCGGTCGGACCGGTCTGGATCGCGTCCCCGACAAGCCTCAGCAGGGAAGCGGTGTTGAACTGCTGCAGCGCTTCATCTACTGATTGACCGATTTGCTCGGCACGGCCCATTGTCGTTTCATCGCAGACCGCACCCGCCGCTGCACTCTGGCCGTCAACACCATCCGAACCGGCACTCAGCACAGTCGCAGGTGTGTGATGGGTCAGGTCGCGTGCACACCACAGCGCGAACTGGCCGTTGCGTCCGCCCTCGCCTGCTTCCGCACTGATGCTGACCGCAACCTCGCCCACCGAGATCACGCAGACGCGTCCGTATTTCGTTGCCAGCGAAGCGCTGCGGTCCATCAGGTAACGACCGGCGTCGCGGTACTCCCAGTCATCACATGCGTTGTCGATGACGGTGTGAAAGCCGGCAGCCCGCGCCGCTTCCGCCGCCGCGTGCGCCAGGTGATCGCCGGAAAGAATTACGTCAAACGAAGCCCGCGTAAAGGCAGCGTCGCCCGCCTTTGGCGTCTCCGGAAGGTTGCCATTGGAGAAGTAGCGAACAACACTCTCCGGCAGCGATCCGCAGGCATTCTGCAAGCGCGGAAAGAGCGTCAGGCAATCCTCAACGGTGGTCGAATCCGGCAGCGACGGGCCGGAGGCAATCGCATCGGGCTCCGTGGCCGGCACGTCCGAGACCAGCAGCGTGCACTGCCATGCAGCGGCCGCGGCGGCTGCGGCCAGACGTCCGCCCTTCACGGCAGACATATGTTTACGCAGTGCATTGATCTGCGTGATCGTCATGCCGCTGCCGACCAGTGCGCGATGAAAAGCCGCCACGTCGGCCAGTGAGATCGCGTCGTCGAGTGGCTTTTCCACCATCGCCGAAGCACCACCGCTGACGAGGAACAACACCGCATCGCGTGGCGTAGCCGTTGCCAGAAGGCTCAGGATCGTGTCGGCAGCACGGCGTGAGTGTTCCCCCGGCGTGGGATGTTCCCCCACCAGAAAACGCTCGTGATGGCCCGGAGGAAAGGTCTCGCGCGGCGCCACAACAACCGCCTGTACACGAACACCCTGCAGCTTCTCCGAAGCAGCTTCGAACATGGGTACCGCAGCTTTGCCAACGGCGATCAGGATGACCGACTCAACTGCTGCACGGGACAGCGTGTGCGCACCCAGTCGCAGCGTCTCCGCGTCAACGTTGACCTGCTGTCTCACTGCATTGCGCACATCGACGGCTCGCAGCGCATTCAGAAAGATGCGGCGAGCGACAGAACGCAACGCATCGCTCACACGCTTGCCTCTTGAAGAGGCTTCTGCGGCGAAAAGATCACACCAGCCAGGCATGCGCCAAGGCTTAGCGCGGCCGCTGTCGCCAGCAGGCCGGCACGATAGTCATGCGTGCGGGCCAGCAGCCATCCGGTGGCGTAGGGACCAATAAAACCGCCCACGTTGCCAACGGAATTGATGATCGCAATCGCCAGCGCTGCGGCCGCCACGGCGATGCGCTGACTGCTAGCCGCCCAGAAGACGGGCATCGATACAAACACCCCAAACGCCGCCAGCGACAGGCCCACCACGCACAACACCAGCGAGCCACCCAGCGCAGCCAGCACCAAGCCCAGCGCGCCGCAGCCGAATGAAACCACCAGGCTCAACCGGCGATCGCCATGACGGTCGGACCATCGGCACCATGGCAGCAGCACTGCTGCACCTGCGGCGTAGGGTGCAGCATTCAGCCATCCCAGCCAGCGCAGCCCGACGCCGTAGCTGGCGATCAGCCGCGGCGTCCAGAAGCCAAGCTCGTACAGCCCGATCATCAGCATGAAGTAGGTCGCTGCAAGAGCCACCACCAGTCCCACGGGCACCCGTTCCGCTGCACCCGCCGCCTCGCCAAGAGCGGCCTCCGCTTCTATCGCTCCGGTCAACGCCACCTTCTCTTCCTCGCTGAGCCATGTCGCCGTCGCGGGGCCTGCATCCAGCAGCCACGGTACGGCAAGGCCAAGCAGGATCGCGGGCAGGGCTTCCAGCAAGAACAGCCACTGCCAGCCCGCAAGGCCATGCGCCCCATTCATCCGGAGAATCGCGGCGGAGATGGGCGAGCCAACGACGCTGGACAGCGGAATCGCCAGATAGAGCAGCGCCAGGATGCCTGCGCGTGCCGACCCCGGTAGCCATCGCGTCAGGTAGAAAACGATGCCGGGCAAAAAGCCCGACTCCGCCGCACCCAGCAGAAACCGCAGCACCATGTACATCGTGGGCCCATGCACAAAGGCCGTGCAGCAGCCGACGATGCCCCACGAGACCATCAGAAAGCTGACCCAACGAGGCGCACCGACGCGCGCCAGCGCACTGTTACTTGGCACCGCAAACAGAAGATAGCCAACGAAGAAGATGCCCGCAGCCAGGCCATAGAGCGTGTCGCTAATGCCCAGGTCGCGATTCATCGTCAACGACGCAAACCCAATGTTCACGCGATCCAGAAAAGCGATGAAGTACAGCAGCAACACCAGCGGCGCAACGCGCAACGTCACCCGCCGGTACAGCGCAGCATTACCGTTCGCAACAGAGATCGGGGCAGAGGTGCTCACGCAGGAACTGTAACGCATCCCGGTCGCCGGCCCCACCGCTAGCGACGGCTACTTCGCCGTGTAAGGCTGCTCAAGCGGCAGCTTCTTCGGCGGATAGCATGCAGCCTGATCGCAGGCCTGATAGTACAGCTCTGCCTTGATGCTGTGCTGTCCGGGCTTTGCCTTCAGGTGCGCCGTCAGGACGATGTCGCCGTGGTACACATCCAGCTTCTGCTTCGGCTCGAAGGCAAAGGCGAACGGCTCGCCGGCGGGAAAGTCGACGCCCGTCACTTCGGGATCGTCCCCCACCATGGCGACCGTGAGTTTCGTCGGGATCAGCACATCGCTCTTCGGTGTGTGCGAGTTGATGTGGAAGCCCGGGTCGACGCGGAAGTGCAGCTTGACGGTCGCCGGCTGGTTTGCCGGGACGGACTGGCCGTCCGCAATGAAGTCCACATGACCCTTCTTCACCGCAGTCACGACGCCGGCATTGATGCTCTGCGCGCTGATCTGTCCAGCGCCGAGCATCAACGCAGCTGTGACGGTGACACCCGCGGTCTTGAAGCAAGAGACGAACGAACCCATCTTCACCACGATCAGCTACCCGCCACAATCTTCTGGATGTTCGCTTCCGCGTCTTCCTTGGGAGCCAGGCCAATCGCCTGCGCTACGATCTTCCCATTGCGATCGATGAAGAAGGTTGCGGGGAGCACGTCCAGACCGCCGTAGGCGTCGCCCACCTTCTTGTCGCTCATCAGGATTGTGTAGTCCACGCCCGTCTGGCCCAGGACCTTCTTGATCGTCGCCTGCATCTCCGGGCTCTTCGCGTCTTCGTCCTCGTTGATGCCGACGACCTCAAGACCCTGTGCGGCGTACTTCTTCTGGAACTCCTCAAACCACGGCATCTCCACCTTGCAGGGGGTGCACCAGGTCGCCCAGAAGTTCAGCAGGACGGGCTTGCCCTTCAGGTCGGCGAGTGAAACGCGCTTGCCGGTGCTGCTGGTCAGCGTGAAGACGGCTGCCTGCTTGCCGCGCATATCCGCAGCCAGCGGGCTGTCTGCCGTCGCGGTTGCGCCGGCCTTATCGACGCCGATGGACATCTGCTGGGACTTCGCCTGCGCATCGGCCACACGCCGAGCCCGCAGGTTGTGAACGCCGGCCCACACCAGCACGGCTACGACAGCAGCAATAATTCCACCAACGACGGCATTCCGCATTTCAGCAAACCTCAATCTCTTACAGATGACCCTGAACAGTGTACCGATGCATTGGACGCGCTCGAATGCGCCTTTGACACCCAATCGAATTGTCATCTTGCGCGCCACCTGGAAGTGTCCCGCCGTGCCCCAACAATTTGTCATCCTGAGCGCAGCGAAGTCGAAGGACCTGCATTCTGCCTGTCGCGCAGAAATCTGGTGCGGAGTTCCAGGCTGCTGTAACCGCCGAACCACATTTCCGGCCGTGCTGGCGAAATACAGGTCCTTCGACTGCACTTCATTGCCCTGCGTTCCGCTCAGGATGACAAGTCGTCGCAGGTGCGGACGGCCCTGTCACCCGACTCGGTAGAATGGACAAACTATTTGTCCGCGCTCCAAAGGGCAGGGAAAGCAAGTACAAACAACAATGCAACGCTGGTCCAAACTCTTCATTCCCACGCTGCGTGACGTACCCGCAGACGCGGAGGTCGCAAGCCACCAGATCCTGCTTCGTGCGGGCTACATTCGCCAGCTTGGCGCCGGTATCTACAGCTACCTGCCGCTTGCCACCCGCGCCATCAACAAGATCAACCGCATCGTGCGCGAGGAGATGGACACCATCGCGCAGGAGTTCTTCCTGCCCGCGCTGAACCCGCGTGAAATCTGGGAAGAGAGTGGCCGCTGGACCGGCATGGGCGACAACATGTTCCGCCTCAAGGACCGCAAAGGCGCGGACCTCTGCCTCGGCATGACGCACGAGGAGATCATGACCTCCATCGCTCGCGGCGAACTGCGCAGCTACAAGCAGCTCCCCCAGATCTGGTACCAGATCCAGACCAAGTTCCGCGACGAGCCCCGCCCCAAGAGCGGCCTCCTCCGCGTGCGCCAGTTCACCATGAAGGACTCGTACTCGTTCGACATCGACGAGGCCGGCCTTGACGTCAGCTACAACAAGCACGACGCAGCCTACCGCCGCATCTTCACCCGCTGCGGCCTGGAGTTCGTCGCCGTCGAGGCAGACAGCGGCGCCATGGGCGGCTCCCAGTCGCAGGAGTTCATGGTCTACACCGACGCCGGGGAGGACTGGATCGCAAGCTCGCCCGACGGCAAGTACGCCGCCAACATCGAGAAGGCGACCTCGAAGCTCGCAGCCGTCACAGACCTGGACGCAAGCGGCGACGGCACACCGGAACTCGTGCACACGCCCGGCCAGCGCACCATCGACGAAGTCGGCGCGTTTCTCGGCGTTGAGAAGCACGCGCAGATCAAGACCATGGCGATGTTTGCCACCTGGCCCGCAGATGCGAAGGGCATCGTGAAGACGCGCACCATCGTCGCCTTCCTCCGCGGCGACCACCAGTTGAACGAGGCCAAGCTCGGCTCGCTCGTCGGCGGCGCGGAGCTGCGTCCGATGGTCGCGGAAGAGATTGAAGCCACCTTCGGCGCACCCGCCGGCTACCTCGGTCCCATCGGGGTCGCTGCCGCAAAAGCCGGGGAAGAGAAGGGTACGCTCGTCGTGCTCGACGCCGCGCTGGGGGGCCGCAAGAACCTCATCGCTGGTGCAAACAAAGAGGAGTACCACCTCCGCAACGTCACTCCCGGCCGCGACTTCACGCCCACCGTCATCGCCGACATCCGCAACATCAACGAAGGCGAGCCCGACCCCATCGGCGGTCAGCCCCTGCGCCTGGGCAAGGCAGTTGAGATCGGTCACATCTTCAAGCTGGGCTACAAGTACTCGCAGTCCATGGGCGCGCGCGTGCTCGACAACAACGGCAAGGAAGTCACGCCGATCATGGGTTCGTACGGCATCGGCATCGAGCGCATCCTGACCTCGGCAATCGAGCAGTCCGCCGCTAAGAAGGGCAAGAACGACCGCGGCGAGTACAGCTACGCGTTGCCGCCGTCGATCGCGCCCTTCGAAGTCGTCGTCACGGTCACGAAGCAGAGTGACGCAACACTTGCCGCAGCGGGCGAGAAGATCGCGCTCGACCTGGAACAGGCCGGCTTCGACGTCCTGCTGGACGACCGCAACGACAGTGCCGGATCGAAGTTCAAGGATGCGGACCTGATCGGTGTGCCGTATCGCGTGACCATCGGCAAAGGCTTTGCAGACGGCACGCTGGAAGTGGTCGATCGTCTCAGCGGCAACACGGAGAACATCGCCGTCGCCGATGTGGTGAATGCAATGATCACCATCCGTCAACAGACCCTTGGCACCGGGACTGCGTCCAACGCGGAGTAGTGTTTCAAGTCGTGCGGCGTGGTGCGATCGGGAGTGGGCGGAGTCTACGGGCCCTGTGACGCTTCCGGTCGCCCATCGGCCGGAGACACGTAGGAGGACGATGGCGGTCAAGGTAAAGCTCGGCAACGGCGGCAAGCGGTACGACGAAGACCCACGAGCACGTCGTCCCCGCGGCTATCGGCCGCTGTGGCAGCGCGCCCTGCTGTTCCTTGTCGTCGTCGGTCTGGCATGCCTGCTGGTGGGCGCCATCACCTTTGGCTACTACTACAACCACTACCAAAAAGTGGTGGATGACCGTATGAACAACGGTCCTCTCTTCGCCAGCACGGCACAGATTTATGCCGCACCGAAAGAGGTGCGCACCGGCCAGACGTTGACGGTGGAGTCCATCGCACAGGATCTGCGCCGGGCTGGCTATAACGCCAACTCGAACCTTGGCACCTACCAGCTTTCGGGCGACACCATCACCATCAAGCCCGGCCCCGGCTCCTTTCATTCCACGGATGGCGCCACCATCACGGCAACGGGCGGTATCGTTCAAAACATTGCCGCGGACAACGGTGCCGCGCTGCGCGCCTACGAGCTGGAGCCGCAGCTCATCACCAGCCTGAGCGAGAGTAAGAACCGCACCAAGCGCCGGCTGGTGACCTACAACCAGATTCCCCAGCGACTGGTGCAGGCCGTCACGGCGATTGAAGATCGCCGCTTCTTTGAGCACAATGGCCTTAACTTCGGCCGGCTGGTGAAGTGCGGTGTGGAAGATACCTTGAGCCGTCACTTCTCCTGCGGCGGATCGACGCTCACGCAGCAGTTGGCGCGTGGCTTCTTCCTTTCCCCGGAGAAACACATCAAGCGCAAGCTGATCGAAATCATGATCACCCTGCAGCTTGAGTCGCGCTTCAGCAAACCGCAGATCTTCGAGATGTACGCCAACCAGATTCCCCTTGGGCAGCGTGGCTCTTTCGCGATCAATGGTTTCGGGGAAGCATCACAGGCGTACTTCGGAAAAGACCTGAAGCAGCTTGACCTGGCGGAGTGTGCCCTGCTCGCGGGCATCATTCAGCGCCCCAGTTATTTCAACCCCTTCCGCCATCCCGAACGCGTTCTGGAACGCCGCAACCTTGTGCTGCGATCCATGGTGGAAACCGGCTCTCTGACTGCCGCACAGTCCGAACGCGCGCAGGCCGAGCCGCTGAAGCTGGCGCCGCAGAACGTCGACGCCAGCGAAGCACCCTACTTCGTCGACATGGTGCACGACCAACTGCAGCAGCGCCTGGGAGACCAGCAGAACAACGGTTCGCCCCTCCGCATCTACACCTCGCTCGACCCTGATCTGCAGAAGGCCGCCGCCGATGCCGTAGCGGCAATGATGCCGCGCATCGACGAGATGATTCGCAAGCGCCACCAGGGCGATACACCCCTCAAGTATCCCCAGGTTTCCCTCGTCGCCCTCGATCCGCATACAGGCCAGGTGCTTGCGCTGGTGGGTGGCCGCAACTACGGCCAGTCGCAGTTGAACCATGCAGTCTCCAGCCGGCCGACGGGATCCATCTTCAAACCGCTGGTCTTCGCTACCGCCTTCTCGCAGAGCGTGGCGGGGCAGGCGCTGGGTGACAGCGGACCCTTCACTGCGGTCACGCCCCTGAACGACGATCCGCAGGATTTCAGCACGGGCGGCAAGTCGTACACGCCCGGCAATTTTGAGCGTGGCGAGTATCCCGGCATGGTGCCGGCCCAGGTGGCGCTTGAGCATTCCCTCAACATTGCAACGATCTCGCTGGCACAGCGTGTGGGATTCGAGAATGTGGCTGCGATGGCGCGTTCCGCCGGCATCACTTCCGCGCGGCCCACGCCGTCCGTTGCCATCGGTACGTACAGCGCAACGCCCATGGATATGGCGGGTGTCTACACCGTCTTTGCCAACCGCGGCGTGCATCTGAATCCGTGGCTGCTGGCAAGTGTTCGCAATGATCGCGGTGACATCGTAGCCGATTTCACACCGGAAGCGCGGCAGGTCCTGGACCCGAAAGTGGCCTTCCTGACGCAGTCCATGATGGAAGGCGTGATGACGCGCGGCACTGCGGCGGGCGTCCGTGCGCTTGGCTTTACGGCCCCGGCTGCCGGCAAGACCGGTACCTCGCACGACGTGTGGTTTGCCGGTTATTCGTCCAACCTGCTGTGCATCGTGTGGATCGGGAACGATGACTACACGGACATCTCCGACAACCTGAGCAAGAAGGTGCAGGGTGCCGATACGGCCGCACCCATCTGGGCTGAGTTCATGAAGCGCGCCATTAAGTTGCCGCAGTACAGCGACATGAAGCCCTTCACACCTGCGCCGGACGGCATCAGCCTCTACCGCATCGACAAGGCCACCAGCCAGCTCGCAGACGAAACCTGCCCTATCGCCAACTACACGGCAGCCTTCGTGGAAGGCACGCAGCCACACAACACCTGCAGCCATATGGGCGACGGCACCGGCATCATGGGCTCACTCTTCGGCGCAGACAGCAGCACCGCAGGCACCAACATGACTGGCGGCGGCAGCGGCACGAACAGCAGCGGCGTCAATGGCAATAACGGTAGCGGCAATCTGAACCCGGACGGCACACCCCATCGCAACATCTTCCAGAAGATGTTCGGCCTGGGCAAGCACGAAGACAACAACATCCAGCCCACACCAAGCCAGCCCGCAACCCCACAATCGCCACCGCCACAGCCCATCACCATCCCGCGATAACAGCGAGCTGTGAAGATCACCGGGTGCCCCGTCCTCTTCCAAAGGATGGGGTGGCCTACTCAGGTGCGCAGAGGTTGGCGCTCTGCGCGATATCCCACCCTTTCGCGACGAAGCCGCGAAAGGATGGGGCGCCCGGAGTCGTTTTGTATTGGGGGCGGCAATGGTAGGCACCGAGAGCGCTTGACACGCGCGATACAATAATGACAACGAAGCGGGAAAGCCAACTGGCTCTCCCGCTTTTCTATTGTCCGCTAAGTCCTTTGTAATCTTATTTTTACCCGTAACTCCTTTGGAATCTAATTTTTGCCATATCGGGAATCGTCAACCCTTTTCGAAAGTAATATTTAGCGAAAATGGGGGAGGGGGTACCCCTATCACTCGTTAGCCAGATAGGCCCTCGAGTTCAGCAGTGCCCGCTCCATGGAACGTGAAAATTCGGTGACCTCGTCCGGTTTTTTGCCGGCTTCGACAGCCTTCGAGAACTCGGCGCGCATGTTCTGCATTTTGGCTTCCAGATCATCGAGAGCACTGAAGACCAGGGCTTCTGGCGTCATTGGAAGTTTGGGCGAGCCGTACTCATAGCGTCCATGATGCGAGAGGATCAGATGCTCGACCAGTATGCGGAGGCGATCCGGGAACTCCGGCAACGCGGCGATGCGCTCACGCAGCATGCCGATCACGATGGTGATGTGACCCAGCAACTGGCCTTCCGTGGTGTAACTGAAGCTCGTCTTCCAGGCCAGTTCGCGGACCTTGCCGAAGTCGTGCAGGATTGCAGCGGTCATCAACAGGTCGGGATCAACCTCCTCTGCGTATTGCGGCGCAACACGCCCGCACAGCCGCAGCAGGAAGACGACGTGCTCCAGCAGCCCGCCGATCCACGCGTGATGCAGCATCTTGGCTGCGGGTGCTGAACGGAAGGCCGGACCCAGATCAGGATCATCGAGGAAGCTGCGAACGAGCTGCTTCAGATGCGGATTCGTGAAGCCGTCGACGAAGCGGTTCAACTCAGCCCATAAAGTGTCGACGTCATACTGCGTAGCCGGTTGGAAGTCAGAGACATCGATCTCTGAGTCAGCTGCCGAGCGCATTTGTTGCAGCGTGATCTGGAAGCGTCCCTGGTACTTGTCGATGCGTCCCATCGCCTTGACATAACAACCCTGTGAGCAGGTCGTGAGTGCCTTGGCGAAGTCCTCCCACATGCGCGCTTCGAAGGTGCCGGTCTTATCGGCCAGAGTCAGCGCCAGGTACTGTCCGCCGCCACCCTTCTTGTCGCGGGCAGAGATCTGCGACAGCAGAAAGTAAGAGGTGATCACGGCGTTCTCATGCTGCGCCGCATCGGCAATATAGAAGTCCTTCATAGGTTCCAGAATACTGTGCGGCGTAGCTGTTCCGGGCAAGCGAAAGGGCGCGGCTCTCGCCGCGCCCCTCTCGTTCGTGCTGGTTGCTTACGGCTGTGGAACGGGCTGGTTGCTGGTCGGCGCCGCACCCGTGCCGGCAGGAGCGGGGCTGGGTAATGTGCTCCCGGGAGCGGGCTGGTTGGCCGGCGGCAGCGTGGTGCTGTCGCTGGTGACCTTGGTGCCGTCCGGTCGCGTCGGCGCATTCACCTGGTGCAGGCGATCTGGCAGACCGTTGTCGTTCAGCGGAGCCTTCGGCTCGACCGGCTTGGTCTGCAGACGATCCTTCGGATCGCCCTTCTTCCGCTTCACCTTCTGCTTTTTGGCGTTGCTGCCATTCAGACCGAGCGCCTGCGCCTGCACGTTTTGCGTCTGCTTTTCTTCGCTGGTCGCGGCGATCGGTGTTGCCTTGGCCTTCTCGACGATCTTGGCAGTCTTGGCTTCGATCTTGGCCTGCTTCACTTCCGGCTCACGCGAAGCATAGCGAGTCTTGGCGCGAGGCGCCTGCTTCGGTGTCAGTGCATCCTCGTCGGGCGCATTGGCCGAGATGGTGTTGGCCGATCCCTGCAGCGGGCTGATCGCAGCTCCCGGCGCAGCTGCATCGGTTGTCGCCTCGGCGGTCTCCGGAGCGTCGGGAAGTGCGGTGCGCGGTGCCTGGCCCATACGGACCTTCTCGCGTTTCACCTTCTTCGGCTTGCCATGTTTGTCCAGCTCCTGAGTCGCGGGAGCAGCGGACGCTACTGCAGCAGCGCTCTTCTGCTGTGCCATGCGGCCCGCAGCGGCTGCGTCCATGCGCTGTTTCTCAGTCTTCTTCTTTGGCACGGGTGCGATATACGCGGCGAATACGGGCTTGGTCTGCTTCGCACTGCCGCCGCTGTCCACAAAGCCAGCGCGCAGATCGATAAATGCTTCCTCACGCAGTCGCGTCAGGTACGCACGCAGAGCAGGTTGAATCGCCTCCTGGTACATGGCGTTCTGCACCTCGCCCTCGATCTGCGCCAGCGGCGGTGAACCGGCCTGCTGATGCTCGACCGCCTTGAGGATCACGAAGCCCTGACGTGTCCGCGTGGGTTCCGTGAAGCCACCGACCGGCAGCGAAAAGGTTTTCTCCTCCAGCACCGGCGCAAGCGCGCCGTGCTTGAACAGGCCGAGATCGCCGCCCTGTGCGGCAGTCGGGCCGCCTGAGGAGGCCTTGGCCGTCGCGGCGAAGTCAGCGCCTGCCTTGAGCTTGTCGTAGATCTGCTGCGAGGACTTCAGGGCCGCAGCAATTTGCGTATCGTCTGCGTTGGCCGCGGTCGGTACCAGGATCTCGGACAGGCGAACCTGCTCGGGCTGGACGAAATCTTGTTTGTGCGCGTCGTAATACTTCTGCTCGTCTGCGCGGTTCATGCGGATGCTGCGACCGACCTCGTCACGCACAACCTGACCGGTGATAATGCTGTTGCGAATGTTGGCCTTGAAGTCTTCAAAGGACACGCCCTGCGAGCGGGCAGCCGCCTCAAGCGCTTCCATGCTGGGCAGGTTGTTCTGCTTACGGATCTCGTCGAGACGACGGATCACCTCGGCGTCCGGATTGATGCCGAGTTCCTTGCCTTTTGACAGAAGAAGCTGCTGGTCGATCAGGTCGCGGAGCAGGTTCTTCTGGCGTTCCGTGGCGTCGCCCGCGGCTCCGGGATTCTGCGCCAGCTCCTGCTGCAGGCTGGCTTCCGCGCGCTCCAGGTCAGACCGCGAGATGATGCCATCGTTCACACGCACGATCACATCCTCAACGACGGTCGCGTTGGGAGTAATGGCAGGCGTCTGCGGCAGGTTGAACTCCGGAACGGGCGCGGGCGCCGGGGCCTGCGGCACGCCGGGGCTTTGATACCGCGGCACCGGAAGACTCGATGGTGCGGCTGCGGGAGCCTGCTGGGCCACGGATACAGCCGCGGTGGAGAGAAGCAGACCGGCAAAGATGCCGGCGCGGAACAGCCTGGTCGATTCGGTCATGCGTACCTGCAAAGGAGACTCGGAGCGTGCCACACCGCGCGTGCCGCACCGTGCCCACAGGGTGTTGGACGGGCGATGAAGCGCGCTGGGTAGACAACTCGTATTCTACGCGTGCGAGATGCTTGTCCGCGCGCGTGGGGCGATGCCAAAGCGGGCGATTGCGCCACAATTCCGAAGCCGCAGACTGATTTCCGGGTGACAGTCCGGTGCTATACTCCGTCTTACTCTGGAGCGCCCTGCCTCTTACAGGCAGATGGCCAACGCACCATGCTGAGGTTCAGGTACCGCATGCCGACACGTA
The DNA here is from genome assembly GCF_900105625.1 of Terriglobus roseus. NCBI lineage: Bacteria > Pseudomonadati > Acidobacteriota > Terriglobia > Terriglobales > Acidobacteriaceae > Terriglobus > Terriglobus roseus. The sequence continues at coordinate 1,737,010 of NZ_FNSD01000001.1, read as the reverse complement.
CACGCCGCGCACTTGTCTCCCTTTCGCTGTTCTTCGGCACCTGCGCGCTGGCTGGTTCCATGCTGAATGGCCGCGTGAATGCCCAAAGCGCCACGGACGAGAGCACTGTCCGGGACAGCCTGCACCAGTTCACGGACGTGTATTCGGTCGTCGAAGGCAACTACGCGGACAAGCTGGATACGGACAAGGTCGATAAGGTTATTTACGACGGCGCGATCCCGAGCATGCTGCATGTGCTGGATCCGCATAGTAACTTCTACGATCCGAAGGCATACGCGCAGATGCGCGAGGATCAGCACGGACGTTATTACGGCGTCGGCATGCATATCCAGCCGCAGATGGGTAAGGATGGCGTTCAGCGCGTCGTCGTCATCGATACTTTCGATGGGTCGCCCGCATACAAGTCCGGCATCAAGCCTGGCGACGCCATCCTCTTCATTGAAGGCAAGAGCGCCGATGGCATGGACTCGCTCGCTGTCAGCAATCTGCTGAAGGGCCCGAAGGGCACCCACATTTCCGTGCAGATGCAGCGTGAAGGTGCCGACAAGCCGCTGACCTTTGACCTCACGCGTGATGAGATTCCGCGCCCCTCCGTCGACCTGGCCTACTTTATCAAGCCAGGAATTGGCTACATCCACGTCACCCAATTCATGGAGACGACCTCCCATGAAGTCGGAGACGCCCTGACGAAGTTTGGCCCCGAGATGACGGGCCTGATCATTGATCTTCGTGGCAATCCGGGCGGCCTCCTGAATGAGGCTGTCGCGATGAGCGACAAGTTCCTGAGCCGCGGCGACATCGTCGTCAGCCAGAAGGGCCGCAGCTTCCAGGACGTGGTCTATAAGGCGAACCATGGTGAGCAGGGCAAGAAGTATCCCATCATCGTCCTCGTGAACCGCAATACAGCCTCTGCTGCAGAGATCGTAAGCGGCGCGTTGCAGGATCACGACCGCGCGCTGATCGTCGGTGAAACCACCTTCGGCAAGGGCCTTGTGCAGACAGTGTTTCAGATCGCTGAAAACACCGGTCTCGCCCTGACGACCTATCACTACTACACGCCCAGTGGTCGCCTGATCCAGCGCGACTACAACGGTGTGTCGCTGTACGACTATTACTACGTCCGCAATGACGCTAAGCCCGCCGACAAGAGCAATCTCGAGGTGAAGCAGACCGACAGCGGCCGTACCGTCTACGGTGGTGGCGGCATCACGCCGGACGAGAAAATCGAGTCACCGCGTTCCAATGCCTTTGAGAACGCCCTGCTGGTACACGGCGCATTCTTTGACTTCATGAAGCACTATCTGGCCCATCGCAATATCAGCAAGGACTTCCAGGTAGATGACGCTGTCCTGACCGACTTCAAGACATTCCTGAAGACGGAGAAGAAGGTGGACTATACAGACGCCGACTTCAACGCCAATCTTGCATGGGTCAAGATGAATATCCGCAGCCAGTTGTTCATCTCGCAGTTCGGCGCTAACGAAGGGTTCCGTGCTGCGAAGGACGACGATCCGCAGATCGCCAAGGCACTTACGTTCATGCCGGAAGCGCTTGCACTGGAAGAGCGCAGCGACAAGAGCAAGGAAAAGACGACTGCCAGCATTCAGTAAACAGGGTTGAGGCAAAGAAGAGCGGCACTCCAAAAGGAGTGCCGCTCTTCTTTGTGTGCCTGCCCGAAACCTTGGAGCGGGAGACCGGGATCGAACCGGCGACATTCAGCTTGGGAAGCTGACGTTCTGCCACTGAACTACTCCCGCTCGTGCGGTGATTATAAGCCGGGACGAGCACCCTGCGAACAGCCCAAAATGCTCGTCTCGTGTACGCTTAAGTAACCCTCATGCAAAACCGCAAGATCGTCATTACTGGAGCGGCAGGCCTGGTCGGCCAGAACCTGATCGCCCGCCTGAAGGCGCGTGGCCGGACCAATATTGTCGCCATAGACAAGCACCCCACGAACTGCAACGTGCTTCGTCAGTTCCACCCCGACATTCAAGTCATTCAGACAGATCTTGCAAGCGGAAATGACTGGCAGGATTCACTCGCGGGCTGCACCGCGCTAGTCTCAGGAAACGCGCAGATCGGCGGACTGTTTAAGGAAGAGTACGTCCGGAACAACGTCACCGCCTCCGAACGGCTGATGGAAGCCGCGAAGCTACACGGCGTTCCGTATGTAGTGAATATCTCGTCGTCTGTGGTCAATTCCATGGCCGTGGATAACTACACAGAGACCAAGAAGGCCCAGGAGAAGCTGGTGCTGGAAGCGGGCATCAAGCAGGTGATCCTGCGCCCCACCTTGATGTTCGGATGGTTCGATCGTAAGCATGTGGGCTGGTTGGCACGCCTCATGAAGAAGATCCCGGTCTTCCCTATTCCCGGCAACGGCAAGTATCTTCGCCAGCCGCTCTTCGCGGGTGACTTCTGCGATGTGATCATTGCATCGGTCGAGCGGGAGATCACCGGTGCCTACAACATCACGGGCCAGGAGCGCGTTGACTACATCGACCTGATGACGATGGTGCGGAATGCCGTTGGAGCAAAGGCGAGAATCGTCAAGATTCCCTACAACGCCTTCTATGCAATGTTGAAGATTGCCGGGATCTTTGACAAAAATCCCGCGTTCACTCCGAAGCAGCTTGAGGCACTGACGACACCCGATGTCTTCGAAGTCATCGACTGGCCCGGCATCTTTGGTGTGCGCGCCACACCGTTGCAGGAAGCCCTGGAAATTACCTTCCGCGATCCGAAGTATTCTAGTGTCGTACTGGACTTTTAGGCATCCGCAATTCTCATTGTTTGCAATCCATTCCCCCTAGAAAGCAGGCAAGATCATCGCACGCGTTGTTGTTATCGGTTCCGGAGCCATGGGGCTTTCCGCCGCGTACCACGCGGTCAAGGCGGGTCATACCGTCGAGTTGGTCGAAGGCTCGCCAGAGCCAGGCGGCATGGCGGCCCACTTTGACCTTGCAGGTCTTTCCACGGAACGCTTCTATCACTTCGTGTGCAACACCGACTTCGCCACCTTCGACCTTATGAAGGAGCTGGGCATCTGGGACAAGATGCGCTGGCATGTTACGACCATGGGTGTCTTCAGCAATAACAAGCTGTTTCCGTGGGGCAATCCGATTGCGCTACTCACCTATCCTCACCTCAGCCTCATCGCCCGGCTGCGCTACGCCCTGTTTGCCTTTGTGTCCGTGAAGCGCGACCGGTGGGACAGCATCGAAACAGAGTCGGCCAAGAACTGGATTCTGCGCTGGTGCGGCCAGGAAGCGTATGACAAGCTGTGGGAACCGCTCTTCCGCCTGAAATTTTTCAGCTATCAGGACAACATCTCTGCCGCGTGGATCTGGACGCGCATCCGCCGCATCGGCCGATCGCGCTACTCCATGATGCGAGAGAAGCTCGGCTATATCGAAGGTGGCAGCCAGACGCTGGTGGATACCCTGACGTCCGCGATCGAGCGGCTGGGCGGCAAGATCCGTCTTAGCTCGCTCGCGATCAAGGTGACTTCAGAGAATGGCCGGGTCACGGGCGTTGAGACGCCGAACGGCTTTGTGCCTGCGGACTTTGTCATCTGCACCGTCCCGACACCACTGCTGGGCAACATGATTCCGGATCTTCCCGCAGAGTGGCGGGCGCGATACGACGCCATCGAAAACATCGGTATCTGCTGCCTTGTCTTCAAGTTGAAGAAGGCCGTAACACCGCACTTCTGGGTCAACATCAGTGAGCCGGATATCGAGATTCCGGGCGTTGTCGAGTTCTCAAACCTGCGGAAGGTTGGCGACGACCACGTGGTTTACGTGCCGTATTACATGCCGATCACGCATCCGAAGTTTTCCTGGTCTGATGATCAGCTGCTGAGCGAGGCTCTGGGATATCTCAAGCGCATCAACCGGTCTCTAACGGACGACGATGTTATCGCGGGGTCCGTCGCACGACTGAAGTACGCGCAGCCCATCTGCGAACCGGGGTTTGCTGCGAAGATCCCTCCTGTGCAGACACCGATCGCCGGCCTTCAGATCGCCGATACCTGCTTCTACTATCCGGAAGATCGCGGTATCTCAGAGAGTTTGCGCTTTGGCAAAGAAATGGCCGCGCGAGTGACTGCGTAAGTGCATATCGAAGAGGCTCTCGACACACGGAACGAGTCGCGCCACGGCGAACTCAAGCGATTCATCCGCTTTACGGGCGCCGGGATCGTCGCGGCCATTGCGAACGTCCTTAGCCGGATGGCCTTCTCGCACGTCATGCGATACTCCCTTGCGGTCGCCGCTGCCTACTTGGTGGGGATGGCGGTAGCCTTCACGCTTACCCGGATGTTCGTCTTCGACGAAACGGAGAATCCGTGGCAGAAAGAACTGGTTCGCTTCGCCATCGTGAATGCAGTTGCTTTCATCCAGGTGGAACTGGTCAGCCTGCTGCTCGCTTCGTGGCTTCTACCAAAAATGAACTTTCACTGGCACACCGAGAGCGTCGCGCACCTTGTGGGCGTAGGTAGCCCAATCGTCAGCAGCTATTTTGGCCACAAGCACTTTTCGTTTCGCGGCTAATAATTACCTCTTCTCTATGGCAGGTGGTAAACGTCGGATGTGGCAGCTTCCTGCAGTGCCTCGCGAAAATGAACGTTGAACGCCGTAGGGTCGATACTTTCTGCAGATTTTCCCGGAGCCTGCGTAGGGATCGGGCCTTCGGTGCCGCCGGTTACGCGGTAGAGCGCCATCCCTCTATTCAGCTCTGTAAGTCGCGTCTTCATCGCTCGAAAACCAAATGCAGTCCCGAACAGAAATAAGAGGGACGCCATCACAAGCGACCAACGGTACGCCCGCAGACGTACCCTGGCCGGTTGTTTCGCCACCATATCGAGACCGAAGGCGTAGAGCCCGATCAACATCAAGTCGGCGTAGATTTTATAGCGCCCCGAAAGGCTGCCTGCGTAGCCAAAGCCACCTCTTGTGGTGGACACACCGATTGCGGTGATCAGAAGGAACACAAGCAGGCCCGCCATTGCAGGATTTCTGCGATAGAAACCGCGCTTCGCTGCGAAAGCCATTCCCCCGAGAACACAGATGCCGATCGGGATCGAGAAGTACCGGATGATCGGCAGCTTGACGCCCGCAAAGGATCCCAAAAACGACAGGAAGAAAATGGGGTGAATACCTGCGTGGGGAGCACCGGCGCCCGCCGAATAGCGGGTGTAGTGCGTGAAATAAACAGCCACGCACGCCAGCAGGGTGAATGTCCACGGGAAAAGGTGCGCGCGTCGTCGCTGATGCCAAAGCAGCCAGAAGCCAACCGGGAACAGAAAGAGGCCATTGCCCGATGCGGCGATTGCGAGCGCAAAGCCGACGCACGCGCCCACCAGGTTTAAGGCTCCTTCGCGGTTCAGCAGCCACAGAGACAAGAGAGCAAAAGTCACGACTCCCAGGTTTTGAATGCCTGGCATCGGCCAGTTGAGCGTCTCAGCGTAGTTGGTCTGGAATACGAGAAGCGCGACTGGCACAAATAGAATCAGCCGGCACATCCGAGTAGTCGTGTCGGGCGCGAAGGTCTTCCAGAGCAGCCAGCCCAGCAGCATGACCTGCAGATCGCCGAGCAGCGACAGCACGATGAAGTTGACATGGCCAGCCAGTCCGTACTGCAGCGCGATCAAAGCGTTCGCCCAGATCGGTTTGTACTCATTGTGCTGATGAAATAGGACCGCGCTGAGCCAAGATGTGTGGCTCTCCCGCGCGCGCGCCAAGAACAGAAGCACTGCGTCGTAGTCGTCCGAGACAGGGAGCGGTGACAAGAAACGCACGCACATCGCCCAGAAGGAAGCGAGGGGTACCAAAAGCCCCAGCCAGGCGAGCAGCCGAGTCCGAGTCGATGTGACGTCTGCTACGCCAGTACAGAATTCTTCAGTGACCGCTTGATCTTGTCGCTCCACGATTACCCTTAGCTCCTGTGCTGCATGGATTCTATCGGGCTTCGAAGCGCTCCTCTGAAGGCGCACTGCTCAGAGCCATGGTAGTCATCGACTGGATGGCCCTGTCTCTGTCAGGGTGATGTGTCGACCAGCCTGCGCTTCGTCTGTGAGCAGGGCGCGGTGGCCATCCAAGGTCACGCTTAGACCCGCGAACTTTGGAGGCATGCGGCGCAGCCGGGCGAAGAGGCTGTTGGTGCCCGTCGCGGCTTCGAAGATGTGAAGAGCCTTGTCCCGCAGGTCGAGGTAGACGATGCCGTGCGGCGTGACCTGCCAGAATCCCCAGTATCCGGCGGCGGGCTGCGGCAGGACCTGCGTCTCTGGGCCGCCCTCCACGGGCACACGCCACAGCCCGTCTTCGCTGCCCCGCGTGTAGTAGACCCACTTTCCATCGGCGGAAGGTTGGGGCACGATGCCGTCCTCAGACGTCAGGGGCGTGGGCTGGTGATCGCGCGTGTCCATGCGCCATAACTGCCAGCGGCCGCCTCGATTCGAACGGAAGAAGATGGTCTTGTCATCATTGGACCAGCGGGGCGTGATGTCGTTGAACTCGCCCGAAGTGAGCTGAACAGTCTTTCCCTCAGCCGTGAGGGAGAAGATATGCGAGTGCCCACCGACGCGCGAGTCGAAGAGGATCTCGTCTTGCGTATGTGCCCAGGCCGGGCTGCCGGTCAACGGGCCTCCCTGGTGCGTGATCTGCTGCAGGTCTGAGCCGTCGATGCTGGCTGTCCAGATTTCCTGAAAGCCGGAGCGCTGCGATTGGAATGCGAAGCGCTTCCCATCGGGAGACAGGGCCGGAGCCGAGTCCTGCTGTGTGGAGGAGACGATTGCCTTTGGCTCAGCGTCGGATCCCGCGGCCACTTCAACGATGCTCCACACCGCGGAGCCCTGTGTGTAGGCGACGCGTGTGACGTCGCCCATGCGGCTGATCGCCGGCTGTGCGGCATCCTCCGTTCCCATCGGCATGCGTTCCGGATCGCCACCCTTCGCCGCGACCCGCCAGAGGGCTGACTTGCCGCCGCGGCTGGAGGAGAACACGACCGAGCGGCCATCGGCTGCCCAGGCAAGGCTGTCGACGTAGGTGCGGTCATGGGTCAGGGGACGTGCCTCGCCGCCCGCGGCCGGAACCCAGAACAAATCGCGCACCGCCGTCTCGCTGGCGCGGGTGAAGGCGATGCGCTTGCCATCAGGCGAGAAAGCTGGCGTCAGGTCGCCCTCCCAGCCGTCCGGCGGATGCGTCAGCGCATGTGCCTGCAGCGTGGCGAGGTCCAGAAGGAAGATTGAGGAGCTGGGGCTGGAGCCAGCATGATCGGGAAAGACCAGGCTGCGGCCATCCGGAGACCAAGAGAGCGCGCCCTCATCCCAGTGCGTTAACTCCTGCGGGACGAAGACCCTGCGTGCCGTTTGTGACGCGAGATCCAGCAGAAAAATGCCCAGCCCTTCTGGTGTGTCCGAGAGATAGGCGATCTGACGTCCGTCAGGCGCCCAGGTTGGGCTGAAGTCCTGTCCGGGCCCGTCTGTGATCTGTTGCATGACCTCAGAGCCGACCTTCTGCAGGAACAGGTGCTGTGAGCGCCCGTCACTGGAGACTCCAACGTAGGCGAGCGCGCTGCCATCGGGCGAAAAGGCCGGTTGCAGCTGCTCGCCGGCCTGGCTGGTAAAGGGAAGCGTCCGCAGTACGACTTCGTGCTGCCTGGCGGCGGCACCCCTCAGGAGCACAACTGTGATGACCGCGGCGACGAAAAGCGCTGCAAAAACTGGTACAAGTAGTTTTCTGTTAAGTGATTTATTATGAATGCTTTGAGGCTTCTCGTCATTGCGATGAGACGTCTCAGTCTCCGTCTTCTTCGTCGCGGCTACGATTCCCGGCAAGTCTTCGACGTTACTGGTGACAGGCGCAGGGAGCGGTTTGGGCTGGGCCGGTGCCGGCTCTGGCGGAGCCTCCTGGATCTCTGCGACGAGGCGGTACCCGACCTTCGGGATTGTCTGGATGAAATGCGGCGTTGCCGGGTCATCTCGCGTCGCGCGTCGCAGCATGGAGATGCACCGGGTGAGCACGTCATCGCTGACAAACGTCCCGGGCCATACTGCGGTAATCAGGTCATCCTTGGAGACGACGTGGTTCGGATGCTCTGCAAGCGCTAGCAGAACCTTCATCACCTTTGGTTCCAGGTGGCGCTCTATATCTCCTCTTCGAAGACTATTCAGCTCCGGCTCAACAAGCCAACTGCCTGCCATAAAGGGGCTTGGTGGCTTCTTTGTGGCTTCCCGAGGCTCTGCTATCTCGTTGTTGCCGTGAGACTTAACGTCCATCAGGAAAACCTCAGGGAACCTTCGGAGGGTTCTCATGACAATTGTTAACGCCGATCCCTAGGGTTCAGGTCGTTCGAAAAGCAGTCGAAAGCAGGTAGGAAAAAAGTGCTATCTTCCCGTTCCAAACTCCGCTTGGCCAGCTGGAGCAGCGTCATTCTTCCCCGGACGGCCCCATCACTCGCCCTGCGACCACTCCCGATCGCCTGCATTCTGGCGTTGAGTTCAGCCGCCTTTGCGGGTGCGCAGGTCACGTCCGGCACCATTCTCGGCTCTGTTCAGGATACATCCGGAGCACTGGTCCCCGGCGCAACCGTAACCGCAACTGCGCCGGCCCTTGGCATTACGCGCACCGTCACGTCCGGCGCGAACGGCACCTTCTCGCTCCCGAACCTGCCGGGTGGCACGTATACCGTGACCGTCTCCATGAACGGCTTCCAGCAGCTCAAGAAGGACGGCATCGTTCTCAGCTCGGCGGACCGTCTGAATGCCGGCAACTTCCAGCTCCAGATCGGCACGGAGGCCCAGACCGTTAGCGTCACCGCCGATCAAGGCCAGTTGCAGATCCAGGCAAACTCCGGCGAGCGTTCGGATCTCATCACCGGCAAGCAGCTGAATGACATTGCTCTGAACGGCCGGAACGTCCTCGACATCGTCCGCGTCATCCCCGGCGTCTCGGGGTCCGGCAGCTTCGGCGTCTCCGGCACAGGCGGTCTCGACAGCTACAGCGTCAACGGCACCCGCGCCAACCAGCACGAGTTCACCATCGACGGCGCCTCGAACGTCGACACCGGGAACAACGGCGGCACGCAGGTGACGATCAACACTGACGCCATCTCCGAAGTGAAGGTGCTCACCAGCAACTACCAGGCTGAGTTCGGCAAGGCTGGCGGCGGGTCCATCATTGTGACGACCCGCGGCGGCACCAATGACTTCCACGGCAACGTGCACTTTTTTCATCGCAACGAAGGCATGGACGCACGCAGCTGGCTTGAGAACCACAACAAGACCGCGCAGCAGCTGTACCGCCTGAACACCGCCGGCGCACAGATTGGCGGACCCATCGTGAAGGACAAGCTCTTCTTCTTCTTCTCGACGGAGTTCTATCGCCAGCTACAGCCCGGCGCGGTCAACCAGTACCGCGTGCCCACGGCGTTGGAGCGCACGGGCGACTTCAGCCAGAGCAAGGACAGCAGCGGCAACGCGCTGACCATCTACAACCCGAACACCGGTCGGCCATTTGCCAACAACCAGGTCACGGCAGCGCAGCTTACAACAGCTCAGGCGGCGAACTACGCGCAGATTCAGCGCATCCTGAACCTGTATCCGCAGCCCAACGTCACCAGCAACGCCACCTACAACCGCCAGGATCCTTTGTCGTTCGATCATCCGCGTACGGAGTACATCACCCGTGTGGACTACCAGATCAGCCCGACGGAGCGCCTCTTCGGCCGTTACATCAATAACCAGGACACGCAGACAGGCCCCTTCGGCAACTTCGGCCTGCAGTGCTCCTCCAACCTGCAATTCGCCGGTGGTTGCACGAACTCGCAGCCCGGCTGGAATGCTTCGCTTGACCTGACCAGCACCATCACACCCACCATCGTGAATGAGGTCAGCGTCGGACCCAGCGTCTACCACTCACGCATTGCGGGTGTGAACGGCAACATCAGCGTTGGCGCCAACAACATTAACCTGCCGCTGCTGTACCCGGTCACGTCGGACACGTCCATCCCGGACTTCTCGTTCAGCGGCAACGGACAGACCTATCCCAGCAGCTACCTCGGCTCCACACCCTGGCACCAGGCCACCACCACCATCAACGCGAACGACAACCTGAGCTGGAGCTACAAGAGCCACACCATGAAGTTCGGTGCGTTCTACCAGCGTGCGCGCAAGGACCAGATCAGCTACGGCAACAGCAACGGTCAGTTCAGCTTCAGCAACGCCTGCACCAGTGCCGGCGGCTGTCTCGCCGGATCGACCTCGAGCAGCCAGGGTTCGCCCTTTGCTTCGGCATTGGTAGGCGCCTTCAACAGCTTCTCGCAGTCCAGCGCACGTCCGACGGGCTTCTTCCGTTACAACCAGTTCGAGTTCTACGCGCAGGACACGTGGCAGCTTTCGCCGCGCTTCACGCTGGACTACGGCGTCCGTTTCGCATGGATCCCGCCGCAGTATGACGCGAAGAACCAGATCGCGCTGTTCACACCGTCTGCGTATGACCCGGCAGCAGCCGTCACCATCAACCCGACAAGCGGTGCTATCGTGGCCGGGACAGGCAATCGTCTGAACGGCATGACCTATGCCTCGAACGGAACCCTGCCCAAGGGCGGCTGGAATGGTCGCGGCATCATGTATGAGCCGCGTATTGGTTTCTCGTGGGATACGATTGGCGACCGCAAGGGCGTGCTGCGTGGCGGCTTCGGCATCTCGCATGACCGTTCGCAGGGCAACCTGGTCTTCAACACCGTCTTCGGTAACCCGGCACTGGTGCAGACTCCGTCTCTGACGACCGGCAACATTACCGGCATTGCAACGGCGGCGCAGTCGGCCCCTGGTGTTCTGTCTGGTATCTACGGTGCAGACATCAACGGCCAGGTACCCACAACGTATAGCTACTCGCTGGGTATTCAGCGCGAAGTTGCACCCGGCACCACGCTGGATGTGGCCTATGTTGGAACGCTCTCCCGTCACCAGGTAACCGCGCGCGATCTAAACCAGATTCCGTACGGCACTACCTTCACTCGCGCCGCGCAGGATCCGTCGCAGTACGCGGGTGGCGTTGTTCCCACGGTCGAGCCGAACCTGCCGCCGGAGTATCGTGCCGCTGGCCTCAGCTTCAGCGGTGCGAAGGCCTACCAGACAAACTACCTGGCGCCTTACAAGGGTTACGACCAGATGGAGTACTACAAGTTCGACGGTACTTCGAACTATCACTCGCTACAGCTTTCCGTGCAGCGCCGGTTCTCGCGTGGCCTGACCTTTGGCGGCGTGTACACCTGGTCGAAGGCGATGACTACCTCCACGGCTGACGAGAGCTTTGTCGACAAGTTCAACCCTAAGCTGTACAGCTACGGTCCCGCCGGATTTGATCGGCGTAACATCGGCTCGATCAACTACGTGTATGACCTGCCGAAGATTGCGCAGCACTTCGGAAGCGCATCGCACTTCATCGCGTACATCACGGACGGCTACCAGCTCTCTGGTCTTGCAAACTTCCAGAGCGGCAATCCTGTTCGCAACACGCTGTACTCGCCTGCCAACCAGCTCACCGGCGGACGCCAGTACAGCAAGACGCCACCCGCCTACGTCGGTGTGGATCATCAGGGCAACCTGATCCTCCCCACGATCGGCGCTCCCACCCAGGGTGCACCGGGCAGCATCCGCAACGATGCTCTCGTCACCTGGGACAGCTCCATCTTCAAAAACTTCGCATTCGGAAAGTCTGATGGCGGTCGTTACATCCAGTTGCGCGGTGAGTTCTTCAACATCCTGAACCACACCAACTTCTCCTCGCGTGACTACGGCGCAAACGTGACGCTGCCCAGCTATAACTCGGCCAGCAACACCTACACGCCGCTGTCGATCACGAAGGATTCCGCATGGGGAACGCCCACCGGCGTTCGCAGCCCAAGCGGTCCCGGTGGCCCGCGTGTGGTCCAGCTCGCAGCGAAGATCTACTTCTAAGCGGCGCACTCTCCCTAAACCCTGGGCTGACCGGATTCGGTCAGCCCAGCCTTTTCTCACTTACTGATTCTCCCCTCAAGGATTTGCGTGACCTGTTCCCGATTGTTGTTCCTCGCCTCGGCCGTAGTGCTGGCAACCCCATTGACGGCACAGACCGTGCAGGCCGTGCAGACCACGGTGGATCTCTCGAAGACCATGGCACCGCTGCCCGCCGTTACGTTTCAGAAGAAGCTATCTGCTTCCCCCATCGCCATCGCAGTCGATGACACAAAACGCTTCCAGACCATCGATGGCTTTGGTGCGGCCTTCGTGGAAGGATCGGCTTACCTGTTGCAGCACGAGCTATCCGCTGCGCAGCGTGCCGAGGTGATGACGAAGTTGTTTTCGCCGACCAGCGGTATCGGTCTCAGCGCAATGCGCCTGCCCATTGCTTCCACCGATCTGTCTCGCACACACTACAGCTACGACGACATGCCCGCGGGCCAGCAGGATCCTGCGATGGAGCATTTCTCCGTGGAGAAGGATCGCGCAGACGTTTTTCCGACGGTGCGCGAAGCGCTGAAGCTGAATCCGAAGATGACCTTAATCGCCTCGCCGTGGAGTATGCCTGCGTGGATGAAGACGGGCAATGCTTTGGGTGGAGGCGCGCTGCGGGAAGATGCCGAGGCCTCTTATGCGAAGTACCTTGTCCGCTCCCTGCGAGCCTTCCAGCAGGAAGGCATTGTGCCACAGTACCTGACCGTACAGAACGAGCCGCTGAACGAGCGCAAAGACTTCCCGACGACAAAGATGTTGGCGGATCAGCAGACGCGCTTTATCGGTAAAGATCTTGGCCCGGCACTGCGCGCCGCAGGCCTGAAGACACAGGTTCTCGCGTACGACCACAACTGGGATCATCCGGAATATCCATTGAGCGTGATCGCCGATGCTGCGGCACGTCCCTTCATGGCGGGCTCAGCCATGCACTGCTATGGCGGCCGTGCCGACGTGCAGGATGGCATGCATGAGAAGGACCCCGGCATGGGCATCTGGATGACGGAGTGTTCGGGTGGCACATGGCAGAAGGAACCGCCGCTTGCCAGCACCGCGATGCTTATCATCTCGTCGACACAACATTGGTCGAAGAGTGTTTCACTCTGGGGCATCGCGCTCGATCCCAAAGGGAATCCGCACGCCGGCGGATGCGGCACGTGCCGCGGCCTGCTGACCATCGACTCTGCGCAGAGGCCTGCGACGATCACGTGGAATGGCGACTTCTACGCGTTGGCGCATGCCAGTAAGTTTGTTCACCCCGGCGCTGTCCACATCGCCTCGGTGATGACGGGCGCGGGCATTGAGCAGGTTGCCTTCCGTAACCTCGACGGCAGCTTTGTGCTGCTTGCCTTCAACACCGGCGAAGAAGACCAGACGGTCGCACTTACCTGGCATCAGCGCACTGCAACCATCGCACTGCCCGCGCATTCTCTCGTCACTTACACGTGGAACGGCCGCTAAGCTTGATTGCTTTGCACTTAGGATGTGTTTCTTGGTAATTCGTGTTCTTCGCTCTGTCTCTGCCGCTGCGGTCGTTGGCTCGCTCGCGCTCTCCTGCTGTATGACTCCGACGATGGGTGCGCAACAGGCCGCTCCGCCCACGGCGCCCGCTCCCATTGATCCTGCGGCTTACCGCTTTGCTGACAAGCTGTTGAAGCAGATGACGCTGGAAGAGAAGGTCGGGCAGATGACGCAAGTTGCGTTGAACTCGCCCGACGGCCCCGGCGTGGAAGACCGCATCCGCAAGGGGCTGGTTGGGTCGTTGCTCTTCATCAAGGATCCGAACGAGATCAACCGCATGCAGAAGATCGCGATGGAAGAGTCGCGTCTTCACATCCCCCTGTTGATCGGCTTCGATGTCATCCATGGCTATCGCACGATCTATCCCGTGCCGCTTGCCATGGCTGCATCGTGGGAGCCGGAGACAGCGGAGAAGGCACAGCGCATGGCCGCACGTGAGGCAAGTTCCTTCGGCATTCGCTGGGCCTTTGCGCCTATGGTGGACATCGCGCGCGATCCGCGCTGGGGACGCATCATGGAGGGCGCAGGCGAAGATCCGTATCTCGGCGCTCGCATGGCCGAAGCGCAGGTGCGTGGATTCCAGGGCAAGGATCTGAGCGATCCCGATACCCTGCTCGCCTGTGTGAAGCACTTCGCAGGTTACGGCGGTGCCGTGGGGGGCCGCGACTATGACTCGGCAAATCTCTCCGACGACCAGCTCTACAACGTCTACCTGAAGCCCTATCAGGCAGCGGTCAACGCTGGTGCCGGTTCACTGATGAGCGCGTACATGGATCTGAACTCGGTGCCGGCAACGGGTAACAAGTGGCTGCTGCATGACGTACTGCGAGACCAGTGGAAGTTTCCTGGCTTCGTCGTCAGCGACTGGGAGAGTGTGAAGAGCCTGACCACGCATGGCTTCACGGCCGACGATCACGACGCGGCAGTACGCGCCGTGAATGCAGGTGTTGCGATGGAGATGACGAGTCATACCTATCGCGAACAACTGCCGTCAGCAGTGCAGAAGGGCGAGGTTTCCATCGCCACCATCGACGGTGCAGTGCGTGAGATCCTCGTGGCAAAGTATCGCCTCGGTCTCTTCAAGAATCCTTATGCCGATCTGCAGCGCAATGCTGCGGAGACACTGTCAGAAGAGCAACGCGCGGCGACTCGTCATGCTGCAACACGCACGGCGGTGCTGCTTCGTAACGAGGGCAAGTTGCTGCCCATGAAACAGGCCCCGCGCACGCTGGCAGTGATTGGACCATTGGCCGATGCGCAGGCAGACACCATGGGATCGTGGAGTCTTGCGGGGCATCCGGAAGATACCATCACGGTGCTCCAAGGCTTGAAGAAGCGCTTCCCGACAAGCGAGATCCGCAGCACCAAGGGTGTTGAGATCTGGCGTGATCAGCGCTCTATCTTCGACGATCAGTTTCCTGATCCAAAGCCAACGCTGACGACCGAGGAAGCGAAGAAAGCCGAGTTCGATCGCGCCATCGAAATGGTTCGTAACTCCGACATGACTGTGCTCGTGCTGGGCGAAGCGCAGACGATGAGTGGTGAGCGTGCCTCTCGCGCTTCGCTCACACTGCCCGGGAAGCAGCAGGAGCTGTTGGAGGCGGCCGTTGCGACGGGCAAGCCTGTTGTGCTGGTGCTGATGAATGGACGTCCGCTCGACATCACCTGGGCGTCGCAGCATGTGCCCGCGATTCTGGATGTCTGGTATCCGGGAACAGAGGGTGGCAACGCGGTTGCGGACCTGCTCTCGGGCGATGCGAATCCCGGTGGCAAGCTGCCTATCACGTGGCCTCGCAGCGTAGGCCAGGTGCCGCTGTACTACGCGGATAACCTGACGCAGATCGCATCGGAGCCGAATACGCGCTACTGGGATTCTTCGAGTGCGCCGCTCTATCCGTTTGGGTTTGGTCTGAGCTATTCGAGCTTCGCGGTGTCGAACGTGCATGCCGCTTCAGAGACGTTGCGTATGGGCCAGCCGCTGCAGGTCTCCGTCGATGTGCAGAACACTTCCGACACGGCAGGCGATGATGTCGTGCAGCTCTACGTGCATCAGCGTGCCGGCAGTGCATCGCGGCCGGTTCGGGAGTTGAAGGCCTTCCAGCGCATCAGTCTGAAGCCGCATGAGTCCCGCACGGTGACGCTGACACTGCAGCCGAACGAGCTCACGTATTGGAGCGCCAGCAGCCGCTCGTGGGTCACGGAGCCGGGCACGTACGATGTGTGGACGGGTGACTCCGTAAAGGCAGATCTGCACACGACGTTCACGCTGGTGCGTTGACGATCAGTGCCCGGAGTGAGCAAGTAGGGTATCGCTTACTCCGGAATCCGAGGTGCGTAGGTAAGCACCGTTCGGAATCGCGAGCACGGGGCACCGGGCTTCCCGAACAATCGCTCCGAAGGTCGACCAGGGTGCGTGTTCGTCGTGCAGCATGCCTTCCGATACCCCGGTGACGATCACGCCGGCGGCGTATTCCGTAGCCGTGTCTACGATGATTTCTTCGGCGACGCCGTGCTTCGCGAGGAGGCCCACACTGCATTGCGACGTGAGATCCGGCGGCAGGCTCGTTCGCATACTATGACGGGCGAACTGTTCTTCGGTGGCCGGGGACTGCGCCAGGATCGGCACGTTCTTACGGCTGATGACGTGCAGGGAATACAGCTCGCCCTGCGAATGCATTGCGAGGGCTGCGGCAAAGGCCGTCGCCGAAACGCAGCTCTTCCCGAGATCGGTGGCAAGCAGAACTTTTCGAAAGAGGTCGCCGGAGATGACGGCATGAGGGCCGACCACAAGCGTGGGGCAGTTCGCACGCCTCACGAGACCTTCGGCGAAAGACCCAATCGCAATGCGCTCAAGGCCCATCGCTCCGTGTGATCCCACAATGATGAGGTCAATCTTTTCGGATGCGACAAGCTTCTGAATCAGGTTGAACGGGGAACCCGTGGCGGCGACCTCATGGTGCGTCAGAGAGTTGAGCGAGGGGCGCGCGGCCACAGCCTCCTTCAGCTTTCGGATCGCTGCCTGGATGCAGGATTCCCGAAAACAGGCATCTTCCTTCACGAGGGTATCGTCGTTCGAATGGGCCGGGACGGCATGCACCAGGAAAACCTCGGACCGGAACGTCCTGGCGATGCACAAGGCGGCTTCGAGCACCTTGAGCGCCTGGTTATCAAAGTCCAGCGCTACGAGGATCTTGCCGATCTCCAGGCCGTGGGGCCGGGGTAGCATGCTGAGGCTTTCACTGCGCTGCGAACTTTGCATCGCCTTCGCTCCCTTCCTCTGCATCAAGAGTAAAAACGAGCAGATTTACGGGCAGTGATACCGATCACACTTCGAGAAGCGTCGTAGCCGCGCACTCTCGGAAGTCATCCAATGGTTCGGCAGATGTGAGCGATCTCCTGCTCTTCTCCTGCGGCCATCACCATGACGTTCCCTTTGCCACGGTCGCCCTGTCGTATGCCCAGGGACTCCAGCCCGCCGCAGACCATGTCGCGGATTTCGTTGCTGTGCTCGCCGATGCCGCCAGTGAAGATGAGTCGATCGACACCTCCCAGCAGAGCGGCATAGGCGCCGATCGCCTTTCGGACCGACCGCGTATAGGTCTGGATCGCAAGCTCGGCACAGGCGTTTCCATCGTTCCGACCCTTCAGGATCGCGCGCATGTCCCCGCCGCCTCCGGTTAACGCTGCCAGGCCGGACTGCCGATTGACGATGGCCTCCAGTTCGTCCGCACCGAGTCCGTAGGTCCTCATCAGGAAGAGCAAGACTCCGGGATCAAGATCGCCAGACCGTGTCGCCATCGGGATGCCGCCCGTGGGTGTGAAGCACATAGTGGTGTCGATGGAATTGCCATGACGAAGCGCGCAGAGGCTGGATCCATTGCCCAGGTGCGCAATGATCATCCGCTCGGGCACGTCACTGCCCAGGCGCTCGACAATCGACGCATAGGAAAGGCCATGGAAGCCATAGCGGCGAATGCCTGCGTCGAAGTAACGCTGCGGCAGCGGTAGCCGTGTAGCCACCTCCTGCATGGTGCGGTGAAAGGTCGTATCGAAGCATGCGCAGTGGACCGCATACGGCAAGACCGTCCGCATGTGCTGCATGATCGTGAGAGCCTGCGGTATGTGGAGCGGCGCGAAGTGGATCGACTCTTTCAGAGTCATCAGAACTTCGTCGTCGATGCGGCAATGCTTCAGGAGGTGCGGGCCGCCGTGAACCACGCGGTACCCGACGCAGGTCGGGCGTCTCCGCAGGATCCGGATCGCGGCCGCATACAGGACTTCGAGTGCCTTTTCTGGCGAAGCGAACGTCTTCTCGGTGTTGAAGAGGACGCATCTTATGCTGTCGCACAAGAATGCGCGCGACGGCGGGTTGCCAAGCGCTTCCGCAGCGCCCCGTAAGACGCAATGAACGGTATGACCATGAACTTCGAAGAAGGCGATCTTCAGCGAGGAAGAGCCGTGATTGATGGTAAGGATTAACTCGGAATGCTCCGTCATCATGGCCGCATCCCGTCGCGGCTCTCATTCGGAGTGCTACCTTCCATGCGGGTGGACTCAGCGCTTTCGTGAATCTCGTTCTCCGATCGGTTCGCAGCCTGGTCCAGAAGTCGAATGCCGGCGCAACTCTGCGGGCCGATTCCAGGTATCAGGGGACTGCATCAGTCTGCGGAGCCATGAACGGAAACGCTGTGATGTGAATCACACGAAACGGATCACGCCTTCTGGTACACAGCAGTCTTCGCTGTTCCACCGTCGACAGACCACTCGCCTGAAGCAATTTGCTGCTGCCGATTGCAATCGAAGTTCCAGGCTCGGCGTGGGGCCTGGTGCGGAGAGGCACTCCATCCTGAGCGTGAGATCAGGCCCCGATCATCGAGTAATCCCGGAATCAGCGAGTGGCGGGGTGGGGTGCGGTGTTGCCACGTACCGAGACGATTTCGGCGGCCAGGGGACTGCCGGAGGTGCGCGAGGTGCGCAGCAGCAGTTGGAAGTTGTCGAAGCTGGCTGCAGGCAGACGTGCCTGCAACTGCTTCAGCGTGGCTTCCTGCGTTACGAAGTCTCCGCCCGCTTCGGTCGCCTGGGAGTCGGTTCCGGCGATGATCATGGTCTTGCCCGAGCCGCCCAGGCTCGGCATCAGCGCGATGACACAAAAGCCGTCGGTCCGGTTGGGATCGGACGAGGTGGCATAAACGGACTGCTCCCCGGATTGAGGCGCTTCGACATGGACCTCAATACTGTGTCCATCTGCCGAACTCTGCAGGCGATAGAGAAGCTTCGCCTGGAAGGGTTCGACCCAAGGATTGGAACGGGTGCTGCCGAGCAGGATGGTCGAGTCGTGCCGCAAGAGCTCCCCGGTGAAATCGCGAGCGAACTGGATCTTCACTGCGGATGAGGCCGGTTGCAACGCGAGGATGCGGCGGGCCGTGTAGAAATCGCCGATGCTGCCGCTGTAGCGGCTGAAGAGCAGGGAGAGGACAGAGGAGTTCGCCGCTCCACCGTTCGGCTGAAGGGCATACTGCTGGGCGACCTCACCAAACCGATGCCGCTGGTAGTCGTCGAGCGTCAGACGATAGCCGGACACGTCCTGCGCCATGGCGAACGAGGTGTCGGCCAGCACGATCGTCGTCTCTGTATCGCTGTCGAAAAAGTTCCTCCACAGGGCCTGCAGCGCCGGCTGCGCCCGCCATGGTTCGAGCTGCGCCGCCAGACTATGTGCGCGGTAAGTCTGAATGGCCAGGAGCGCCGTGACTAGAACGAGCGCGGCGATCGCTGCCCGGGTCAGAAGGCTTCCACTGTTCACGGCGGAGGCGCGGCGCTCTGCGAGCGCGGGATCTGTGCTGGTGACGGGAGGGAGCAGCTCGTCCTGCTGTTCGATAGCCGGGGGCTGCTCCTCGGTAGCAGAGGCCACAACCGTACGTCGGATGAAGACCGGCTTGTACGACCCGCGAGGAATTTCGATGAGCAGCGTCTCGGCGATGCCGTCTCCCGAATAGAACTGCTCCAGCCGCTTGCGCAGTTCCGTGGCATTCACGCGAACAATATTGTCCGCCCCGGTGTCATAGGAGGGGGAGCGGTCGAAGAGAGCAACGCCGATTCGCTGCTCGGTAAGCGCGGCAGCGTCGTCCTTCATACTCTCTTCCACGACGAAGCTCAGGAAGCGGCGGAGGCGGACAGAGCGGTTGAGCAGCGGACTTATCAGAACGCGTTCCAGAGCTTCCTGCCGTTCCCGGTCAGTCACCGAAACTACGGTCTGTTTGCCCTCTTCTGCCTGCACCTTCGAATACTCTCTTCCTGAAAACCCTGCTAATACAGGGTATCTCACTGTAAAGAGTTATCTCTATGTCACTGAAAGCAAGAGGTCTCCGGGCGTTCGTCGAGCTTTACGGTGAATTAACTTACCAGTCGTATTTCGCGCCGCGAAGGATGGCCGGGCACTTAGAGAAGCGCGCTATGACGCTGCCTAAGTCCGGATTTCGCGAGGATTTGAATGATGCACAAGTTTTTGAGGCCAACGATTGCGGTTCTGATGACGGGGGCCGCCATGGCCCACGCACAGGGTGGCTCAGCAGTTTTATCGGGTGTCGTGAATGACAGCACCGGTGCCGCCGTTCCTGACAGCCAGATCACGCTGGTGAATACCGAGACCAATCTGACCATGACCGCGAAGTCGAATGATTCCGGTCTTTACCAGTTCCCAACCGTCCCCCCTGGCAACTACATCGTGACGGTGTCGCACGAGGGCTTCCAGAAGTTCCAGCAGAAGGGCATCCAGCTTACCGTCAGCCAGCAGGCGACACTGCCCATTGCCCTGATCGTCGGCAGCCAGGATGAGGTGGTCGACGTCACAGCTGATACACCGCTGCTGAACGCCACCAACGCCGAGGTCAGCAATACGGTGGGCGAGCAGGCCGTGCGGGAATTGCCGCTGAACGGCCGTGACCCATCCAGCCTGGTGCTGCTTTCGCCGGGCATCGTCAACATTCTGAACACCAGCGCCGGTACGCAGCAGAACCAGACGACCTTCCCGAATGAGTCAGGCGCCAGCGCCGGGGGCGGCCGTCAGGGCAGCACGCTGTACCTGCTGGACGGTGTGCCCAACATGGACACCTACATGTTGCTGGCGGCGCCTTCGCCTAACTCTGACGCGACCGGACAGTTCCGCGTCATCAGCAATAACTTCGACGCGCACTACGGCTTCTCGCCGGGTGCGGTCGTCTCCATCGAGACCAAGAGCGGTACCAACTCATTCCACGGTGGCGTCTTTGAGTTCATCCGCAACAGCGCGCTGAACTCGGCCAACTACTTCTCACATGCCGTCGATCCGCTCAAGCGCAACCAGTTCGGTGGCTTCCTCGGCGGACCGATCCTCAAGGATCGCGCCTTCTTCTTCGCGAACTATCAGCAGACGCGTCAGTCGTCGGCGAGCACCGGCAACAGCGTGAACCTGCCGACGGCCGCCATGCTGAACGGCGACTTCAGTTCGTACAGCGGCACGCTGCGGGCTCCCTTCACGACCGTGAACGGCAAGAAGAATCAAATCAACCCGAACCAGTATGACTCGGCTGCACTGGCGATCGCCCGCACCGTGTTCCCGCTGGGAACGGACCCTGCGACCGGCCTGTATTACTACACGACGCCGAAGACGGTCGAGGTTTTTCACGAGGCAACGGGCCGCATCGACTACAACCTGAGCCAGAACCAGCGGCTGGCTTTGCGCAGCTTCATTCAGTACTACAACCGTCCGCAGGCACTGCAGCCTGGTAACGCGCTGGCAGCGGTCACGGCAAAGTCGGGCAAGCTGTTCAACGAGGTGTTAAACCACACCTGGACGATTTCGCCGACGGCCGTGAATGAACTGTCGCTCTTCTGGAACCAGATGAACGTCAGCACCAGTGCTCCCACATTGACGTCCAGCGGTTCGCAGTTCTGCCTGTCGCAGGTGGCGAACATTTCTGATCCAGCCGGCACCTGCTATCTCGGTACCTTCTCGGTCACGGGCGCCTTCTCGGCCAGCAACTCCGGCTTCACCGGTGAGCGCCGCAACAGCTTCGGCTTCAACGAAGGCTTCACCAAGACGCTGGGCAACCACACCCTGACAGCCGGTGCCGACCTGTGGCACCAGTGGGCTCGTGAGCTGACCTCCTACCCGGCCAACGCGATCCCGACGTTCAGCGGTTACTACACGGGCCTTGGCCTTGCAGACTATCTGCTGGGTAAGGTTGGAACGTACCTGCAGGGCGCCGGCGAACTGGCAGAGGTGCAGGGCAATCTGTTCGGTGCCTTCGCGCAGGACCAGTATCGCGCGACGCCGAAGCTGACCATTACCGCAGGTCTGCGCTGGGATCCGAACTTCATGCCCAACGCAAAGGGTGGTCGTGGTGTTGTGTACTCGCCGGGACAGCAGAGCACGATGTTCCCAGGCGCGCCCCGCGGCCTGGTCTTCCCGGGTGACAGTGGCGTGCCGCAGTCGCTGGTGAAGGCCACCTACGGCTACTTCGAACCGCGCATGGCGATCGCCTATCAGTGGACTCCGAAGACTGCGATCCGCGCCGGCTTCGGTGTGTTCTCCGCACCGCTGCCGTACTCGCTGTACAACCACACGGTGGACGTCAGCCCCTTCAGCCCGACGTACACGCTGCAGGCAACACTGACCACGCCGGATATTCAGCTCTCCAATCCTTGGAAGAACTACGCCGCGACCAACTTCACCAGTCCCTTCCCGCCCTTCGTATACGGCGGCGCCGCGCCGGCATCGAACTTTAACTTCGGTAGCCAGACTTCGGTCAGTGCGGCGTTCTCACCGGGTTTCAAGCTGGGCATGACGCAGAGCTGGAATGCTTCCGTCGAGCAGCAGTTCGGGAAGGACTTTGCAGCGCACCTCGCGTACGTTGGCAGCCAGTCGTACCACCAGACCACGGGCATCGACCGCAACCCCGGCCAGATCGCTACGGCTGCCTTACGCGGTGTTCGTCCCAACACGGCGATCGGGCAGCTGGTGGATATCGAAAGCTTCGGCACCGCCAGCTATCACTCGCTGCAGCTGCAACTGGAAAAGCGCATGTCGCACGGTCTGCAGTTCCAGTCGAGCTTTACCTGGTCGAAAAACATCGACATCATCTCGTCGGGCAACGTGACGTTCGCCAAGGCATACCTGCCAAACCCCTACAACGTCCGTTACAACCGCGGTATCTCGTCGTTGAACATTCCGCTGAACTCCGTAACCAACGTGGTGTACACCACGCCCTCGCTCAAGGGACACAATGCCTTCCTGCGCGGTGCGCTGGGTGATTGGGAAGGTTCCATCATCTACACGATGCGTTCCGGTCTGCCTTTCGGCATCAACGGTGGCAACGGCAACAACAACTCCGGATCGCTGCAGAACCAGGATCGTGCTGACAGGAACGTGAACGTGAACCTGCAGACACATCAGGGTGGCAAGTCGCAGTGGTTGCAGCAGTACTTCACAACGACGGCATTTGCGCAGAATGCAGCGGGCACCTTCGGTACGTCCGGTCGCAACCTGCTGCAGGGGCCGGGCCTGAACTACGGTGACCTGGCATTGATGAAGAACTGGACCGCGATGGATCACTACCACCTGCAGTTCCGTTGGGAGATGTTCAACGCCTTCAATCACACCAGCTTCGCGACGCCGGACAACACGGTTGGCAGCAGCACCTATGGCCGCATCACGGCGATTGGTCCTGTCGCACCGCGCATCCAGCAGGCCGGGTTGAAACTGACGTTCTAACAGATGGGCTGTGAGCGGCGACCGTGCATACCGGTTGCCGCTCACAGCCCGATTTACTTTGCGCCCTGCATTTCTTTCTCGCCTGAAACACCCAACATCCCATACTCTTGATCGCGCTGGACTCCTATGAAAAATCTTGCCTGTCTTTCTCTCGCTCTTTTTGTTGGCGCATCCGCGTCGTGCCAGCAGGCCCCTGAAGATCTGGTACATCCGAGGAACGGGACGATGAGTGAAGGGCAGACCTATCCGGCTGTCGGCGTGCCGTTTGCGATGACCCAGTGGACGCCGCAGACGCGTGCGGGTGAGACCAAGTGCGTCGCCCCTTACTACTACACGGACTCGCGCATCCAGGGTATTCGCGCATCGCACTTCCTCAGTGGCAGTTGCGTTCCGGACTACGGCACCATCACGCTGATGCCCGGCACCGGAGCACTGAAGACAGATGCCGTGCAGCGCGCTTCGTCGTTCGATCGATCCAGCGAACAGGCAAGCCCGTATGCGTACTCCGTCGATCTGAAGGATACGAAGATCACAGCATCGGTCACGGGAACGACGCGCGCGGGTATTTTGCGTTTTGAGTTTCAGCAGGATCAGCCGGACGCATGGGTCGTGCTTGAGAACAACGCGCGTGCCGGGGAAGGCTTCGTGCAAGTGGATGCCGCGCGTCAGGAAGTCACCGCGCAGGTCCCGGTGCGGCGTGAGTATGCAGGGTCCGGCAAGGAGGCAGGTTACAGCGCATGGTTCGTTGCGCAGTTCGACCGCCTGCCTAATGCCGTCGGCACTTACGTCGGGGCATCGACGAAAGACGGGGCCACCAGGCAGGAAGGCGATGGCATGCCAGCGAAGGTGATACCCGTCGCGAAGATGATGACCTCGACCGGTGGCGCATCGGCTGCGGCTGCATCGATTCCAACATCGGCGACACGTCCCGGCTTTGGCACATATCTGCACTTCGGCGCGGTCCATCGTGGCGATGTGATCACGGTCCGCGTCGGCAGCTCCTTTGTGTCGCTCGAAGAAGCGCGGAAGAATCTAATCGTTGAGATCCCCGACTGGGACTACGAACGCGTCAAGCATTCCGCACGATCCGCCTGGCACAGGCGTCTGTCCGCCATTCAGGTGGACGGTAATGATCCGGCGCGCAGCATTTTCTATACCGCGCTCTACCATGCAATGCTGCAGCCAAGAACTTACAGCGATGTCAGCGGCACTTACCCGCGCTTTCACGATCACGGCACAGCCGAACACGTCGCGAGCGGCGACACGCAGTTCGATGACTTTTCCGTGTGGGACATCTTCCGGGCGCAGGCGCCGCTCATGATGATCCTGGATCCGAAGCTGGAAGCATCGATGATGCAATCCATCATCACGAAGGGCGAACAGGGTGGCTATCTGCCGATCTTTCCGGCATGGAATAGCTATACCTCCGAGATGGTTGGGGACCACGCGGCAAGCATGATTGCGGATGCGTACAACAAAGGCATTCGCGGCTTTGACATTCAAAGTGCATACAAGCTGATTCGTAAGAATGCGACAGAAGTCCCCAGCGATCGCGCGGAATACATCGACGGCAAAGGACGTCGCGGCCTCGACTCGTATCTGAAGTATGGCTACATCCCACTCGAAGATCACATGACCGATGCCTTCCATAAAGATGAGCAGGTTTCGCGCACTCTGGAGTATGCATACGACGATGCAATTGCGGGCGATCTCGCCGCGAAGCTTGGTCATGCGGACGATGCGGCAATGCTTCACAAGCGTGGAGAGAACTGGCGGAAGGTGTATGACGCGCAGGTAGGTTTCGCACGTGGCCGCAACCAGAATGGTTCGTGGGTCACTCCATTCGATCCGACGAAGCACGTGTCGTGGGTGACCGAGGGGACACCGTGGCAGTACACCTTCTTTGTGCCTCAGAATGTCCCCGGTCTCATGGAAGCCATGGGTGGCAAAGAGAAGTTCACGGCGCGCCTGGATGAGTTCTTCAGTAAAGGCTACGACGATCACGGCAACGAGCCCGGTCATCACATCGCATATCTCTACGCTGCCGCAGGTCATCCTGAGAAGACGCAGAAGGAAGTCCGCAACATTCTGGATAGGCAATACAAAGACGGCGCCGATGGACTCGCCGGCAATGACGACGCCGGGCAGATGAGCGCCTGGTACGTAATGAGCGCGCTTGGCTTCTACCAGGTGTGCCCTGGCCGCCCGGTGTACACATTGGCTTCGCCGCGTTTCGACAGCATCACCGTAATGCTGCCCGCCGGACGCAAGTTACGAATCCTTGCGCCCGGTGCAGAGAGCGGAAAGTTTTATGCGAGCCGCGTCACCTGGAACGGCAAGCCGATCACAGATGCGCAATTGCAACACAAGAACCTGATGCAGGGTGGCACACTCCGCTTCACCATGAGCGATGCGGCCCCGGCGTCGCACTAAAAAACATTCCACTCAAAGATTGAGACCGGTTCTGAGCTGGGCTCAGGGAATGACATTCTCAGATACCGGCTCTTCGGCAGATGATCCATCACAACAGGCGATCCGCTTTGATGCGTGACGCCTGTTGTTATATCCGCCCATATCTTGCCGTCAAGCGATGATTGCAGACGGAAGGCATAGGTTTTCTCGGGATATTCGAATCGAATCTCAAGCCGATGAGGTTGCGTAGTCCTGCGCAGGTTAAGCTGCAGCCATGGTGCGTGGTCGTCCGTGGCAGGCAGCCAGCGCGTTGCATAGTTGTCATCCACCGATGCGCTCGCATGGTGTAACTCATCGAGTGACGATGACGCAGTAACATCAGCGCCCAGTGCTTCTTTGGTCTTGCGGGCAACGCGCAACAGGGTAGGGCCGGTGTGTGTCGGCGTGATACGTCTTATCTCGCCATCCGCGTCGAATTGCAATTCGTCAATGCAGAGTTGTCGCCGAACTATCTTTGCATCGAAGGGCAGGCTATGGCGGTGGTAGAGGATGTAAGTCTTGCCCGCGCGATCGAAGATTGCGTGATGTCCCGGCCCAAGGATCTGTTGCGCTTCATCCGTACTCAGCAGTGGACTGTTGCGGCCCTCACGGAACGGGCCGAAGGGTGTATCACCGATGGAGTAACGCACATTGTAGGTGCTATCGGTGGCCTTGCCCTGCGAGTACATCAGGTAGTAGAGGCCCGCGTGCTTGTACATAAAGGGGCCTTCGAAGTAACTCGGCGGCGTCACATCCTGCGGCTCGCCATCGAAGGTGATCATGTCGGGCTTGAGACGCACGGCGAAGCAATGTCCGTTGACCCAATGCAACCCAGATCCCCAATAGAGATACGCGGTGCCATCCGTATCCTGAAACACCTCCGCATCGATCATGTTGTATGCGCGATGGAAGGTAGCGGGAATGAGCGGGCGCGAACCCAGCGCGTTACGCCACGGACCAAGTGGGCGATCCGCCGTGCCCACCCACACCTCGCTGCCGATCGAGACATACATGTAGTAGCGGCCGTTCTTCGCACGAATGACCGATGGCGCCCAGACCTTGTTGCCATTCGCCGTTGCGCTCACTGCAGCTTGCTTCGTAGGCCAGTTCAGCGTGCACGACTTCCACATCGCGAAGTCAGTGGAGCGCCAGCACCCCAGGTGATCGCCTCCCCACGGGTCTTCTGTAGCGAAGACGTACGTCTCCTCCGCTGTCTGTACGACGGATGCATCGGCGTAATAGCCCGGGATAAACGGATTGCCGTCATGCGGACTGTTCCACTGCTGTGCTGAAATCTGGCAAGCGAAGAGCAGCAGTGCGAAGCAAAGCTGGGAAGGGAGATGCAAACGAAAAAGCGAACGTACGCGCAGCATGCTTCCAGTCTATTGAAGGCATCCAGCGGACGTCTTTCGATTGGACCCTAGCGGGACGGAGTCCAAACGGCGCCCAGCAAGAGGCAATTGCCTTGGCCCGTGCGTCAAGCAGGTTCAATTTGTAGGAGGTTCATCGAACGTCATGTCGATCATCAGATTCGCAGATGTCCGATGCGTAAAGGCTCTGATGGCACATTGCCGAAATTCCAGATTTTGCATGCTGACGTGACTCGGCCAGCAAGGCGATGACTTCCCGGTCTGTTGTTTGTTCGAAATCAGTGTAGAACTGCCCTACGGCCTGAAAATCTTTTGGCGAGAGTAGGTAGACCAATGCATCGACTTCCTTCTGCAGCCATGCGCGAGTGGATGCAGCCACAACGGGTGCTGCCACCACCATCTTTGCTGGCTTCATCTGTCGCAACGCCAGGATAGCGGCATACACGCTCGCGCCCGTAGCAATCCCGTCATCGACCAATAGGACTGTCTTACCGGTCACATTGAGGCGTGCTTGCTCACTTCGATAGAGCGCGGCGCGCTCGCTCAATATCTTTTGGACGCGTTGCGTAACCTCCTCAACCTGCACTGGCGAGAGGCCAGCTTTCTGGACGATCGTTTGGTCGAGATAGCGTCCGTCGCCCGTGGCGATCGCACCAAATGCGAGTTCCTCGTGCGCGGGTACTCCTAACTTGCGCGAGAGAAAGATGTCGAGTGGCAGATCCAACCGCGACGCAATCTGGAACGCGACGGGGACTCCTCCGCGAGGAATGCCAAGAACAAGCACGTTGTCATGGCCTGCGTAGTCCAGCAACCTAGCAGCTAATTGCTTACCCGCAGCTTTGCGATCAGCCAGCATCATCGAAAACCTCAGCGTGACGGCATGCTGCCCGACTCATGCTCAGTCCAACCTGGAACTTCAGTTGAACCGATAGCTCAGAACTGGAACAGTTGCTCGGCGAACAACGCGGGCTGCGACGTTGTCCGACGTAGTGGTTGACAACTCGTTTCGTCTCTTTAAGGGCATCAGGATGAAAGGGCTCTTAATCTGGTCACTCATGTTGCAGATGGACAGAGCCGGATCTCCGTAGACGACGTTCCATTGCGCGTGTACTCCCTGCTCCCGAAAGGACTTCGCAACGCTCAGGCATTCGTTCTCAAACCAGTGGGCATCATGGCGCCGAGGACCAGCAACCGTGTGAAACACCTCGATGCTTACGTCGAATAGCTTTATGAGGCTCAGGGCTTTGGGTAATTGAGCTGGAATGCATGGCAGAGCAATGGTGAAGAGAACAGGACCGCCACGTTCGCGCGCAAACAGATCCTGCGCCACTGCGGGACCGTAGGTGAGAACGGGACACGATTCGGTGCGAAGCAGCTTTTCTGTGCTCGATCCCAGTGTCTGCCGCTCCTGGCTGCCATGCCCGTACGCTCCGATCATCAACAGGTCAGCAGCGAAGTCGCAGCAAACTTCATGGATTACTTCGTGAACCGCTCCGATGCGGTGGATCCACTGGTTGTGGATACCGTGGGCAGTCACCTGGAGACTCGCGTTCGCGGCGTTGGACAGCCCGGTTTCCTCTGAGATCGCGTCGGCACCATCGACGAAAAGAATCAGCAGTTCGGCGTGGTGTTGGAAGGCAAGCAACTCCGCATCGTGGAGCGCTCGCTTCGCTGAATTCGACCCATCGTACGCAATCACAATCTTCTGGAGTTTTAGCGGAGCTTTTACGGACGCCGTATCAATCGTCTCTTGAGAGTGTTCGATCAACATGCGTTCTCCAATCTCAAATGGGTCTGCCGTCGAGACCGCAAGTCTCGTCCTGCCTGGAAACCAATCCGGCGAACACAAGATTGACTGAAATAACGATGAGAAGTGGTGATCCCGATCACATCGGACGAGAATCTCGGATCGGACACTGGCCTTGAGCTTGCCGCTTTGTGGAACTCAACGACCCCAAACGCCGCGCCGAGCTTTCGAAAAGGGGCATCATGATGGCGGCATCATCACAGACTTCACCCAAGATGTTTGGCAGAGCGCTGAGCGTTTCGTCGATCTTGATGATCGTGCTCGGGATCCTTGCAATCGCTCTTCCCAGCGCAGCCGGGCTGGGCGTCACGATTGTTGTCGGCTGGCTCATCGCTCTCAGCGGCATCGCCTACCTTGTGTATGCGTTCGCTGCGTGGCGCATCGGATCGTTCCTCTGGCGAACGTTACTTGGTGCTCTCGACCTGGCTGTCGGAGTCTACCTTGTGGCGCATCCATCGGTCGGGCTCACAACCCTTACGCTTTGGCTCACGCTTCTTCTCTGCTTCGAGGGAGTGGTGGAGATACTGTTTTTCATCGTTGGTTCACCGCTTTTGCGGTCCGGATGGATACTTCTTAACGGAATCGTGACGCTGCTACTCGGACTCATGATTTGGGAGAACTGGCCATCCAGTGCCGCGTGGGCAATTGGCACGCTCGTGGGCGTGAATCTGATCGTGAGTGGTCTGGCGCGGCTTTCGCTTGCCACTGCGGTGCGCAGGACGGTGATGTTAGCGGATGGCATCTAGTGGACGCATTTGCTACGGTTCGCCCTAAGTTCTCCGGCGAATAAGTTCGTAGGATGAACGCTGCGCGGACGCAGCGAATATACCCATTCAGCGTTACACGTTCTGATGTCGAGACCATACCGGCGCGTGTGTTTTCGATCTTTCTCTGTCAGGTTGGGCGCATCACCATGTCGTTCACTAAGCCGACTACCTGCAGAGGCCGAGCGGAATCGCCGGTCTGCGACAGCGCATCTGGACTCTGCTCTCCATAGCGAAGGCAGACAACACCTGCTAGCCTCCGGGCGAGACCGGGTCCCGATGTCTCATGATGGCAAGGAGAGCGTCAGTGACAGTGAAGAGCAGAGGGCCCAGGAAGATGCCGCTGATCCCGAACATCCACATGCCTCCAAGAATCGACAGGAACATCGGCGCTGTATGCATCTGTGCACGCGATCCCACAACGATTGGATAAAGGACGTTGTCTGCGGTGCTGACCAGAAGTGTCCCAAGTGCCAGCAAGATCAAGGCCCGCGTCCACGCATGCAGGAAAAGGAGCCACAGCATGACTGGGAACCAGACAAGGACAGCTCCAAACGTGGGTATGAGAGCGCAAACGAAGGTGAGATTTGCGAGCAGCAGGGAACCCGGAACGTGTAATGCGCCGAAGAGCACCCAGGAGAGCAAGGACTGAACGAGAGCAATGACCAGCCTTCCGAAGACCGTGGCATGAACGGAGCGTGTCACACGACCAGTCAGGAAGCGGAACTCGGAAGAACGAAATGGCAGATAAGTATGCAACCGGACGAGGGCTCTCTCACCGTCGCGAAGAAGAAAGTACAGCAGAAACAACATGATGATGGACTGGGTGAGGACGACAACGGTTCCACCAAGAAATGACATGGCCAGATTGGAGGTCAATCCCAGGATCTGCTGGGCAATCCGGCTCAGAGTATCGCGACCGCCCAGAGAGGCCAGAACCAATCTGCCACCGGACATGCGCTCGAAGAGCCTTGGAGATCCGGATACTGCAATCTGCTGTCGGATCATCTCGATCGCTGCGATCGCCCGCATACCGACGGTTCGCAGTGCGAGGACGGTAGGGATCACCAAGCTCAGCGTTGTCAGGCAGACCACGAGGGCGGCGGTTACGGTGGCGTTCGGAATCCGGCGGAGACACCATCCATAGAAGCGGCGAGTGAAAGCATAAAGAAGCAGTGCGCCGGTGATGGCCCCGATTAACGGTTTCAACAGCAGCAGAGAGAGGACGACCCCACCGCAGGTGACGAGCAGGAGTGCTGCATTGTCGTTGGTCTGTGGCGACAGCTGCCTGTCGCGGTTGGCGGGTGTCATCGCGCTCCCCACAAAGCGTCTTCCGTTGCGGCGAGGGGGACCGGCGGCGAGTCAGGATTGCGCCAGTTCCGATCGACGAAGAACTTCTGCAATTGACTGCCGAGGAGAACGATGACCGGAGCAAGCGAACATTCGATCCAGCCCTGGCGGTCAAGCGGCGCCAAACCGAGGCCCCCGCGCGCGGCGGGGATCAAGAGCATCGCGATATGGAGTCCCACGGAGACCAAGATCGCTCCATGCAGCCAGCTCAGAGTTCGAAAGTAGGTCAGAAGACTCTCACGACCTGTTTGCACGGCGATGGCATAAAACGCCTGAGAGAAGATCAGCGCAGTCAGTGTTACGGATCTCTGGTAGCCCACCGTTGCCCCGGCGTCAACGGCGTGGACATACAAGGCCAAAGTTACTGCCACCATCAGTAGTGTTGCTACGGCGAGCTGCCCTAGGGACGAGGCTGTAAGCATCTTCCGAGAAGACTCCGCTTCCCGGCCCTCCATCACGTTCTGCGAGGCAGGTGCGAGTGCGAGTGCAATGGCAGGGGCAGCGTCCGTAATCAAATTGATCCACAGGATTTGGGGTGTGGTCAGGGGCAGGACCAACTCGTCCACCGAATGGAGCGCATGTGTGGCGGAAGCGATCGCGACGATAAAGAGTGTGATGACTTCGGATAAGTTCGTGGTGAAGAGGAAGGTGACAGCCTTTGCAACATTCGCGGTCAGCACTCTTCCTTGCCGGACTGCCTGGAGGATGGTGTTGAGGTTGTCATCCGTCAGCACCATGTCGGCAGTCTCCTTTGCAATATCCGTTCCGCTTCCCATAGCGATTCCCACGTCGGCTGTCTTGAGTGCAGGAGCATCGTTCACACCATCACCGGTCATGGCAAGGATGTGTCCCGATTGCTGAAGGACACGCGCGACACGGAGCTTGTCTTCCGGATCGATCCTCGCAAACACGGAACAGTCCCTCAGGCGTAGAGACAATTCAGGATCTGTGAGCTTTCGCAACTCACTCCCCGAGATGACAAGCTGATTCTGCGTCATGCCGATGCGGCGAGCAATGGCGAGGGCCGTATGGGGATGATCTCCACTGACGACGATTGTGCGGATGCCTGCGCGGTGTGCTGCGACGATTGCAGCCCGCACCTCGAGTCGTGGTGGATCGATCATTCCAATCAGGGCCAGGAAAGTCAGCTCCCGCTCTTCTGCAGTCAAGCGGCTACGGTCTTCCGTATGTTCCTGATCGATACCGTCGGAAAGGATCTTCGTCGCAAGAGCGATAACCTTCTCCCCTTGATCGGATAGCTGCTCCACTTCTCGCAGGATCTGCGCTCGCCGGTGCGGAGTTAGCGGTATCGCCTCGCCCTGCCATTGCTCCTGCGTGCAGAGATCCAGCAGATATTCCGGTGCGCCCTTGCTGAACACCACTTGCTTCTGCCAGATACCATCTTCAACGAACGCCGTCATCCGTTTCCTCTCGGACGTGAAGGGAAGTTTCGCGATGAGCCGAAATCGCTGGTGAATTGAGTCGGGGGTAACTCCTGCGTTCGCGGCGAATTCCCACAGGGCCACGTCCATGGCATCTCCGGTGAATGCCTTGGAACCCTTCTGCTCAGCCGGGTGCGCGTCGTTTGCCATCGCTGCCGCCAGTGCAACGTTCAGAACCATATCGTCTTGCGGCGATGCGGCCAGATCCGGTGCAGGCGCGCTGCCCGACCTGCCGTCTGCATGCAATGTGACGACGGATAACTAGTTGCAGGTAAGTGTTCCGGTCTTGTCACAAAGGATCGTGTCCACCCCGCCAAGGGTGTCCATCACGTTGAGCTTGCGAACGATGACACCTGCCTTCGCCATCCGTCGCACACCGATAGCAAGAGCCAGCGTGATGATGGTTCCGAGTGCCTCAGGAGCCGCAGCTACACCGAGCGAGACGCCAAACAGAAGGATGTTCAGCAGCAACGCTGGCGTTGGATGTTTCACGACAGCCGCGAAGGCGACAACAGTGACCGCGCCCACCAGGATGACAGCAAGAGCAAGCTGTTTGCTGAGCGTGGTCAGTCGTTGTTGGAATTGCGTCGTTTCTTCCGGCGCCGACGCGATGAGCGAAGCAATCTGGCCAATCTCAGTGTGCATGCCCGTGGCACACACGAGCGCAAGGCCTTCTCCGGAGATCACGGAGGTGCCGGAGAAGAGCATGTTGGTTCTCTCACCGAGGGACGCTGTGGATGCCGTTTGCCCCGGCGCTTTCCTTGCGGCATCGCTTTCGCCTGTCAGGATCGATTCTGTGACCGTAAGTTGACTGCTGTGGATGAGGCGCGCATCCGCCGGTACCAGATGTCCCTCAGTCAGCAGGATCAGGTCGCCGGGCACCACCTCCGCTACCGGGATCGATAGGATCGCGCGATCTCGCTTGACCTGGGTGGTCAGCGGCTGAAGATCCTTGAGTTCAGCGAGGGCCTTTTCCGCACGGAGCTCCTGAACGAAGCCCATGACTGCATTGGTGACGGCGATGGCCAGAATGAAAAGCGCTTCCTTCGGCAAGGACCGCCCGTCACGGAAGAGAGACACGAAGACCGAGAGTACAGTGGCTCCAAGAAGGAGATACATCTGCGGATCGATAAACTGGCTAAGAAACCGTCGCAGCAGTGAGACCTGCTCTTTTGACCGAAGGGTATTCGCACCATAACGACTCAGCCGCTGATGTGCCTCAAGACTGTTCAGGCCGCCGTCAACGTCGGCGGAGAGCGAGGAAGCCACCTCCGGCAGGGAAAGAGAATTCATTAATCTTCGAAGGTCCGGCGGGTCATTCGTCATGGATTCCTTCAGCGGACTGCTCCGATCCCAAACTAGCGATCCTTCGCACGGTGCTCTGTGACGGAAGTCACAAAGCCTGATGGCGTCGTCGCAGAGGATGATTCGGGGCATCGATATGAGTCATCCATGGAAGCCACAGGCCGTAGTTCTGGGAACGGACCTAACCGCAACTTCAGGAGTTGTGGCTGGCACGGCGATCGAAATTGCTCGTCGCCTGGATGTCGAGCTGTGCATCCTGCACGTCTTCCAATACCTCATTCACCATCGGTACCGTATGCCGGTCTCCTGGATGCTGGAGGAGGTGCGCCGGGACATCAACGCCAAACTCCGCAGACTGAAAAAGCGTGCAGAAGATTCACAATGTTCCGCGAGCACGAAGGTCATCGAGAGTGAGGACCCCGCTGGTTCGTTACTGAAAGAGTCTGCTCGCTTTGAGCGGGCGATCCTCGTGCTGGGAACGCACGCCCGTGATCCCATCGAGAGATTCTTTCTTGGCTCCGTAGCCGAACAGGTTCTGCGGACAACGCGGTTTCCGGTAATTACCGTCGGGCCGCATGTGAAGCGGCGTTTTGGAATGGGCAACGACCAGTTGATGTTTGCGACGGATTTGACAGAGCGTTCGCTCGAACCGATCCCGCTGCTTGCGGCTTTGATGACACCGTCGACTCATCTCACGGTAGTGCATGTCACGGAATCGGTTCTGGAGACGGATGCAAGAGCGGCCATGGACACTGTGCGAGCGAGGATGGCGCTCTACCTCCCGGATCAAGCCATGAAGCACCAGGTGAAGTGGAAGGTGATCCATAGCTCCGAGGTGACGAAGGCTCTGATTGAAGCGGCGACAGAGGACAAGGCGGAACTCCTCATCATGGGAATGCATCGGAGCGGTGAGCTCAACGCGCATCTCCCATTGAAGACGGGATTCCAGATCATCATTGGTGCGCCCTGTGCCGTGCTATCCGTTTGCTCGTAGCCATGCTTGAAGGTGCTCCATGCGCGCAGAGTTGAAGGTTCACCGCTTCGTTCTTTCCATCCTGAGTCTCTGGATTGCGATCTTTATCGCTTTGCTGGTCCTTCTTGGCGTGGAAGACACGGACGCAAAAGTTGCTGTAGAGGTCATCCTTCTTTACTCGATCGTGGTCTCCGCGGGGTTCGTGGGCGTGGGACTGGTCGAGTTAATGGCCGCTCTGGACCTTGGGCAAAGTCACCGGCGTGAGGTCGCTGGCTATTCCGCCCTTGCCTCTGTCGCGCTGGCATCAGGCATTTTCTTGGCGACCCGGCCAGATGTATCTCTCCGCACCATCAGCCTGGTCGTTGCGCCTCACGCACTCCTGCTGGGGTTAGCACAGCTTCGCATGTCTGGACATCTTCGGCGTCATCGTGTACAGCGCATTGCTCTCGCCGTGTGCGGTTTCGTTGATCTCGCCGCAGCACTGGCCCTGGCTGGCACATTGTTCATGAGCTCCGAGTGGCTGATCGTGAAGATGCTGGGCCTGACGGCGATCACCGCCTTATTGCAATTCGTTCCAATTCTCTTCATGCAAGAACCGAATCCTCGTGTCTCAAGCTGACTTCAGCAAGCGTCGTTCTCGCATTCAGCCCAGGATTCTCTAATTTCGACTCCGTCAGTAGAAGCCAGAGTTCAGCACACGAGAAGCGTATTAGGGGTGGTTGAAGTGATCGGCGAAACACCCTCTGTAATTGACGCTGCGTGGCTTCAACCACTTGATCTGGCTAATCTGCAGACCGCCTCGATAACCCTCTCCTTGCGTGCATTTTTTTCTACTCACATGCTGCGGTGATGCGGGTCACAGCAAGTGAAAGATCGGGCGACCTATTGTGACATCGGATCCGGATGAGGTTCTCATGATCGGTTCCAGCACCTGTTCAAGGCTACGAGGAGACTCCATGAAAGTAAAGGATGTGATGACGAAGGTGCCGTATTGCTGCATGCAGACGGACACGGTTCAATATGCCGCCGAACTTATGAGGAGACATGATGTCGGCGCAATTCCTGTGGTGATTCATCGCGAAGACAAGAAGCTCATCGGGATCGTTACGGACCGCGACATCTGCCTAAAGATTATTGGCGCTGCAACGTCGCCTCTTACCAAGGTTTCGGAAGCGATGACAAGGAAGGTTGTAAGCGCTCACCCGGACGACACACTCGCGTCCTGCGAGTCGCAGATGGAACTCTATCAAATCCGTCGGATCCCGGTGGTGGATTCCAGCGGCACTTGCGTTGGCATTGTTTCTCAGGCGGATGTCGCACTGCTTGATTCCGCACAGCACCTAGCCGAGACGGTAGCCGCAATCTCCAGGCGTCGCCGAGTCGAGCAGCACGCCTCGGAGTACAGGTCGGTCAGCGCGGCCTGACTTCGGGGTTCCATCGCTGAAGCGTCCTTGCGAGGCGAATGGTACTGGCTCTACTTCAACAACATCGAGACCAAGAAAGAGGAAAATACTATGCCAGAAAGCAATACTCCTTATACAAAAGTCCACGACCTGCGCATGCAGGAGGATGTTACGCGACAGATTGCATGGCAGCCAGAGGTCCATTCAAAGGACATCAGCGTGAAAGTCATCGACGGCAATGTGACGCTCACGGGTTTCGTGCATGGCTACCTTGAAAAGATGGCGGCAGAGCGAGCTGCCAAGTCGGTCTAAGGGGTCCTCACGGTAGCGGATGACATTGAGGTCAAGCCGGCGACTACTCGAACCGATCCCGAGATTGCGCGCGACGTGGCAGAGGCTCTGCGTCTTCACGCCAGCGTGCCGGAGGCGAAGATCAAGGTGACCGTTGCAGGTGGCTTTGTGACTCTCGCTGGCACCCTGGATTGGCACTATGAACTAGAGAATGCGGAACTGGCTGCACACTCGGTAGGCGGCGTGCGTGGCATCGTAAATCTCTTAAAGATCGCCCCGAGGGCCTCCAGTCAACAGGTCCGCGAAAAGATCGAGGCTGCACTACGAAGCATGGCTGACCTGGATGCCCGGTCTATGTCCGTTTACACCACGGACGGGACCGTCTCGCTCTACGGAAACGTTCATTCCTGGTCAGAACGAGATCGGGCTGAGCGCGCTGCCTGGCAGGCACCGGGCGTCCACCAGGTCGCGAATCACCTGACCATTCATCCCTGAGCACGATCTGGGATGAGCTCTTCCGAACAACACGCTCAAGGAGTGATTTCATGTCCACAGCAATCGCCACCCAGCCAAAGACGACGGGAAGATCCGTCATCAACTTCCCACATACGCGTAGCATCTCACCTACCACCGCTGGTGAAGGTCGCCTATAACCAAAGTGATTCGCCACTCCAACGATTGTTCGGAAAATCAAATCCGACAGACCTGTAATTCCGTCCAAGAACGAGCGTGGTATCCAGCCAGCGGCGCCAAGCGACTGGGCAGGCTTTGGCGCTGAACAGACTTGAGCGGAATTTTCGAAAGATCCGCTACACCAAAAGTTTAAGCAAAAATGCGGCTGCGGCGCCCTGCCCAATCAAGGGCTTTCATCGCCCGATTTCGAGGCTAGAAGTTCGTTGTTGTCATATCCAACACCCCGATGCAGATAGCGCAGCGGTCGCCGAACGTCGCCGCAGACTGTCCGAATTGGTAGGGCTTCCGGCCCCGCGCACACGCGACACAGAACCTACACGGTTTGCGGGCCAGCCGGAATCTCTCCTTTATCCCTGATTCACCCGCGCTCCCGGGTGCGGCTGATGCGGCTCTGTAGCGCGAAGCGCCATCAGGCCATCACTGAACTGGCAGAGTCTTCAGCGAGCGATCAAACCATCATGTCTATTGCCGGGCACGTATCGCGGAAAATGCTGCAGCACTACTCTCACGTTCGTCTTGAAGCCAAGCGAGACGCCCTAGACGCCTTGTCTTCGATATCTTGCTCGACACGAAGAGAAGGTTACGACACAATCAGCGACACGAGGTCGCCGTCCTCTTCGGTTGAGCAGCGTATGTTGTTGATTCTTTTGGTGGACCTGAGCGGGATCGAACCGCTGACCTCCTCGTTGCGAACGAGGCGCTCTCCCAGCTGAGCTACAGGCCCTTGGTGTTGCTCTCGCGGCGCGGGCGCGCGGCGTTATAGCTTCCAACAACTTACTGAGTGTATCAGGAAGCGTAGAGGGGCTCAACGCTGCGAATCGTCAGCCTGACCTGCCGGTTTGCTCGGCGATCGCGGCTCCGAGGGCTTCGAAATGGTCAATGGGCATCGCCCCCTGTGCCAAATCCCTACTGCCGCCGCCGCGCCCTCCGAGAGCATCCAGGGCTACCCGAAGAACCGTCCCGCAGTCGGCGGCGCCTGGTTTCGCAGCGAGTACCACGGACATGCGCTCCGACTCCGGGATGCCGATCAGTGCGACTGCAACGGATGTGCTGTTTACCAGGGAAGAAGCGAGCATCTTTGCATAGACTGCATCCCGGCCCGGCTGCTGCGGGTCCAGTACCGTCCTTATCGCAGTGGTAGGGCCTGTCGCGCTGGATGCCAGCGTCTGCGCCTCGCGCGCGGCAACTTCGGCCAGCAGCGCTGCGCGCTCCTTCGCGGCGGCCTTCGAGTCTGCCTGCATGCGGCTCACGCTGGCGAGGATTGCGTCCGTGCCGGTCGACAGTGATTGTGCGAGTGTCTGCAAGCGGCGGAAGTCATCGGCCGCAGCTTGCATGGCGCGGAGTCCACAAACAAACGAGAGCCGGAGAGAGCCACGCACACGCTCGGTGCCGCGCAGCAGCAGGGGACCGATCTCTGCCGTAGTAGCGACATGTGTGCCGCCGCAGGCATTGGTGTCGATGCCGCCATCAATCTGCACGATGCGGATGCGGCCGGCGCGCGGAGGTAGCTTACGCAGCAGGCCGTCCGCCAGCATTGCTTGCGCCTCCTGCTGCTCGACGTAACGGACGGAGAACGGGAGCGCCAATGCGATGACATCGTGGACCGTCCTCTCTGCCTGCTTCAATTGCGCATCATCCAGCGCCGGCACGTCCAGGTCGATCGTCGAGAGGCCTTCGCCAAGATGAAAGGAAACAGTCTTCGCGTTGAAGTCGCGCAGCAGGATGGCCGACAACAGGTGCTGGCCGCTGTGCTGCTGCATGTGGTCACGCCGGCGAGCGGCATCGACCACGCCGCGAACAGGCGTGCCTTCCTGCAGTGGCTTCGACGTTGTGTGCCACACCTCGCCCGTTTCGTCTTCTTCGACGTCGGTGATGGGAGCGTCGAGTGAGGCGCCGGAGCGTGCCGTGGCGGTCAGTTTGCCGGTGTCGTTGGGCTGTCCGCCGCTGGTCGGATAGAAGGCGGTACGGTCCAGTGCGATCTGCCAGACCTGCCTGCCGTCGACACGCGCCACCTCACGGATGGCGGTGACTTCGGCAGTAAACTCCAGCGTCGCGGGCTCGTCGTAGTAGATGCGTTCGGCTGCATGACTCACGAAAAGCGCTACTCCCTTGGTGTGATCGTGATCATGCCGCCGATCGCGGACACTTCACTCTGGCTGCCGATGATCAGTGGCGTGCGCATGTGCGGCTCAGTTGGTGTGATCTCAAGGATGCGGTAGCGACCGTTGCTCGCGGCGCCGCCCGCCTGCTCTGCGAT
This sequence comes from Terriglobus roseus, assembly GCF_900105625.1. Taxonomy (NCBI): domain Bacteria; kingdom Pseudomonadati; phylum Acidobacteriota; class Terriglobia; order Terriglobales; family Acidobacteriaceae; genus Terriglobus; species Terriglobus roseus. The sequence continues at coordinate 1,697,640 of NZ_FNSD01000001.1, read as the reverse complement.
AAAGCTCAGCGGATTGGCTTCATACAACAGGCGCAGCTTGCCATTGGGCGCCTTGACGGTCGGCGGGTACAGGAAGACGCCACCCTTCAGCAGCGTGCGGTGAAAGTCTGCAATGAACGATCCCACGTAACGCGAGCTGTACTTGCGGCCCATCATCGATCCATCGCGGAAGCGGCCAATGGCCTTGGCATAAACCGGCAGTGACTCGCCGATGTTGCCCTCGTTCATGGAGTAGTAGGTTCCCTGTTCCGGCATCAGCATATCGCCGGAGCTTAGAAGAAATTCGCCGTCGGCCAGTGTGAAGCCGTGCACGCCCTTGCCTGCGGTGTAAACCAGAATGGTCGAAGGGCCATAGTTCACATAGAGAGCGGCCACTTGCTCGGTGCCCGGCTGCAGGATGGCAGCGCGGACATCGCTGCCTGGCTTGACGACCTGGATGGAGACAATGGTGCCGACGTTGACGTTCACGTCGATATTGGAAGAGCCATCCAGCGGGTCGAAGATCGCAATGAACTTTGCGTTTGGACGGTCAGGGAAGACGATCGGTTCGTCATCTTCTTCACTCACAACGGCGGCCACGGTGGGGAGCGCCTTCATGACTTCAATCAGTGTGTCATTCGCAAACACGTCGAGCTTCTGTTGCTGCTCGCCCTGAACGTTCTCGCTGCCAGCAGCGCCCAGAATGTCATCCGACAGGCCTGCCGTTCGGATCCTTGCTTCGATCGCTGCAGCGCCGTCTGCGATCGCTGTGATCAGCGCGCCGAGTTCCTGATTGTGCCGCTGCCGCACGTGTTGAAAGAGGGTCATCGCCATGGGCATAAGCGTAGCACTCAGTGGCTATAAGTCGCGCTGCGTTCCACGGCTGCTGTGCGGTTTACGCACAGCAGCCAGCCTGGAAATCAGCCGCGGCCCGCGACTGCCGGGAACACTGTGACCTTGCCCGCTGCCTGTTGGATCGGAGCGGTACACACACGGTTGCGCCCTTCCTGCTTGGCGCGATACATCGCTGCATCGGCGTCTGCGATGAGCCGGTGCGGGTCCAGAGAGGCCGTCGGCCACGCCGTGGTAACGCCGCAGCTCACCGTGGCCCAAACCTCCTGGGACGGCGTCACGGTGTCACGCTGCAGCGCTGGTGATCCTGCCACCTGCACCAGCGTGCGGATGCGTTCGGCTACTTTCAGGGCGCTTTCCGGGTCTGCGTCAGGCAGCAGAACCACAAATTCCTCGCCGCCGTACCGGGCAACAAAATCGTCCTCGGCTCGCAGCGCCTGCTGCAGCAGCGATCCAACGCGTTGTAGAACGCGGTCTCCGTAGGGATGGCCGTGGTTGTCATTCAACTTCTTGAAGTGATCCACATCGACCATGACGGCGCTGATGGGGTGCTTGCGCTCCAGGGTCAGCTGCCACAGCTCCAGCAGGCGAGTGTCATAGGCGCGCCGGTTCGGCAGGCCGGTCAGGCGGTCGGTGGAAGACAGCGCAAGCAGTTCCGCATTCGCCTCCGCAAGCTGACCACGCTGCAGCCGTCCGCGCAGTTGCAGCAGATACGAAAAGCGGCGCTCGCGGCCCATGGTGTAGTTGGCCGTGAAGGTCAGCATGGCAACCCACACCAGCATGCCGCCAGAGACCATCTTGCTCGAAAGCGGGATTTGCACATCTCTTGAAAGAGAGAGTGCGTCCAGGAGGGCAATGATCACCGACGTCACTGCCGCATATGGCAGGTCGATGCGCAACATACAGTTCGCGACCAGCAGCACCAGGATCAGACCTGTCTGCGCATCCACACTCACATTCGAACTGATGTCGTGGTGCAGGTACAGAATGCTCAGCGCGCCCAGGACGCAAAGAAACGAGGTTGCGGACTCACGGAGGAAGACGCTGGTCCGGCTCTTGACCAGCATGGCCACGAGCAGAACGATTGGCGTGATGATGCCGAAGCGGACGATGACCGCCTGCTCGATATGGCTGGGCGCCATAAAGTAGTCGCCCACAATAAAGAAGTCATACGCAAGGAGCGACAAAAGGCCCTGAACCAGCAGCATGCGCGCCCGCGACCGCCCGGTTTCCCGCTGGAAGCGAGTCTCAAGTTCCGGCGAAAAACGGAGCGAAGCGATGTGCTCCGTCTCGTATCGCCGGATCTCGTCCTCGAGCGCGGGGATCGGGTCAAAATTATTCTTTGTACTCATAAAGCCCTTAAAAGACTAGAGGGCACTATGGGTGCGGGCCATGACACACCCGTCCCTGCCAGTCCCACAAATTCGCCACGGAGGCTACGACGTAAGAGCACCATCGTAGGCTACCCGTTGTGTGGAAACACGCTTCGATTGCGCGTTGTCGCCTTTAGAATGCTGGTCGCGTTGATACAATGAAACTTTGATCAGGGAGACTAATGCTTCGTTTTTCTACAGCGGGTGAGAGCCATGGCGAGGCGCTGGTAGCGCTATTGAGCGGGCTGCCCGCGGGTGTATCGGTGGATAGCGCATTTCTGGCTCGCGAACTGTGGCGCAGGCAGCAGGGATTCGGTCGCGGCGGCCGTATGCGCATCGAGACCGATACTGCACATATATTGTCCGGCGTCCGGCACGGCAAGACCATTGGCTCGCCCATCGCCATGACGATCGCGAACCGTGACTGGAAGAACTGGGAAGAGATCCTGCCGGTGGAAGAGGGGGACGCCTCGAAGCATAAGGCGGTCGCGTCACCACGGCCAGGCCATGCCGATCTGGCCGGAGCACTTAAGTACAACTTTCCCGACGCCCGTTACATCCTGGAACGTGCTTCCGCGCGTGAGTCTTCCGCCCGGGTCGCCGGTGGCGCGCTGGCAAAGATGCTGCTGCGCACGCTGGGGATTGAGGTGTTGTCGCACGTCGTCCGGGTGGGAGCGGTGGATCTGGAACGGCCCTATCAGTGGGACGAGATCGTCGCCAGCAACGCGCGCGAGACCGTTGTGTTGAACTGCATCGACCCGGAAGTCGAGCGGCGCATGCGCGGAGAAGTCGACCGAGCACTGCGCACAGGCGATACCGTCGGTGGCGTCTTTGAAGTGGTGGCGCATGGCGTGCCTCCCGGTATCGGCACGCACGTGAACTGGGACGAGCGGCTGGACGGCCTGCTGGCACAGGCGGTCATGAGTCTGCAGGCTGTAAAGGCTGTCGAACTGGGCCGCGGCGTCACTGCGGCGGAATCCATGGGATCGACTGTGCACGACGCGATCGCGTATGCATCGGATGAAGAGGCTGCGGCAGCGCATACACGCTTCACGCGTGCGGGCAACAATGCCGGCGGTATCGAGGGCGGCATCTCCAACGGGCAGGACGTTACGGTACGCGGTTACTTGAAGCCCATCAGCACGCTGCGCCGGCCGCTTGGTTCCGTCAGCTTCGAGACACGCGAACCCGTTAAAGCAGCCTATGAACGCAGCGATGTCTGCGTGGTACCTGCTGCGGGAGTAGCCGCCGAGGCGATGGTCGCCATCACACTTGCACGGCTGGTGCTGGAGAAATTTGGCGGCGACAGCCTCGCAGAGACACAGCGCAATCTCGATGGTTATCGCGAGCAAATTAAGAAGTTCTAAGCACCTTTCGTTTCAGGATTCGATTCAAGCAATGATCTATCCCATCGTGAAGTACCCCGAACCCGTTCTGGCGCAGAAGGCCGACCCGGTTACTGTCTTCGACGCCGAGCTGAAGAAGCTGACGGACGACATGTTCGAGAGCATGTACGCGGCTGAGGGCATCGGCCTGGCGGCACCTCAGATTGGCATCTCAAAACGTCTGTTCATCGTCGATCTGTCGTTCGGCAAGGAAAAGAAGGACCGGCTCGTTCTGATCAATCCGGAGATCATTCAGCGCGAAGGCCGTCAGGTGGAGGAAGAGGGATGCCTCTCACTGCCGGACATCCGTGACAAGGTCAGCCGCAGTTTTACCGTCCGCATCCGCGCACAGGATGAGTACGGCAAGTGGTTCGAAATGGACGGCGAGGAGCTTTTGTCTCGCGCGTTCCAGCATGAGCTCGACCACCTGGATGGCGTTCTGTTTATTGATCGCCTGTCGCGGTTGAAGCGTGACCTGATCCTTCGTCGCATCCGTAAGCTGCAGAAGAACGGCGAGTGGTAGTGCCTGTGGCGGGGCGTGGCCTATGCGCTTAGTCTTCTGTGGCACGCCGCAGTTCGCTGTCCCAACCCTTGAGGCGTTGCTGGCTGCCGGACACGAGATTCCCCTGGTGATCTCGCAACCTGACAAGCCCGTGGGACGTAGCGGTGAGATCAACCCCACACCCGTAAAACGTGCTGCGCTGGCACGCGGTATCGTCGTCACCCAGCCGGAAAAGCTGAAGCACAACGAGTCGCTGCGCGAGACGCTGACGCAGATCGCGCCGGACGCCATCATCGTCGTCGCCTATGGCCGCATCATTCCGCAATGGATGCTGGATCTGCCGCGCTATGGATGCATCAACGGGCATGGCTCCTTACTGCCGCGCTGGCGTGGCGCCGCACCGATTCAATGGGCTATCGCCAGCGGCGACACCGAGACGGGTGTGACCACCATGCGACTGAACGCCGGCCTGGACACCGGTCCTATGCTGATGAAGTGGGCTGTCACCATTACGCCGCAGACCACGTCGCCAGAGCTCTTTCAGACGCTCTCGACGATTGGTGCAGACCTGATGGTGAAGACACTTGCCGGTCTTGAAGCCGGACTGGTCACGCCTACGGAGCAGGACGATGCGCAGGCCACGCTGGCTCCCATCCTGACGCGCGACGATGCGCGCATCCTCTTCACACGCACCGCAACCGAGATCGACCAGCGCTTCCGCGGCTTCCAGCCTTGGCCCGGCGCCTTCACCACGCTGCGCGGCAAGAAGCTCATTGTGCATGCCATGCACGTCGCGGAGATCTACACGACGGATGCGCCGGGAACCCTGGTGCTGCGCGATGGAGTGATGTTCGCAATCTGCGCGAACGGTACGGCCATCGCGCTGGATGAAGTGCAGACCGAAGGCAAGAAGCGCATGCCCGCAGATGAGTTTCTTCGCGGCTTCCAGATCAAGAGCGGCGAAGCGCTCGGTGAGGCAACAACGCAATGACCCAGCCACCGCGCAAATCCGCATTTGGCAAGCCGTCCAGCAGCGGCAAGCAGGACTTTACAAAGCCAGTGATCGCAGCGAGGCCCGCAGGTGCCCCGAAGCAAATGACGAAGTCAGCGATCCATACTCCAGCTTCGCGATCGTCTGCTCCGATCTCGTCGAGGCAGCCGGCTGTGGCACGTCAGGTGGTGCCGCCCAGCGAAGCCAGCCTGATCCGTGCCGCCGCTGCTGCGAAGATCTCGCCCGCCCGCGCCGCTGCCTTTCATATCCTTAGCAAGGTGACGAACAGCGCTTCGCATTCGGACGACCTGCTGCACTCGCTTGCGGTGAATGCACTGTCGGCAGAGGACCGCAACCTGACCACGGCGCTGGTGCTGGGCGTGCTTCGCTGGCAGTTGCACCTGGACGCTGTGATGCGCCCGATGCTGCAGCGTCCCGATGCCGAACTGCATCCCGGCGCACTGCTTGCACTTCGCCTGGGTGTCTTCCAACTGCTGCATCTCGACCGCGTGCCGCCACACGCTGCGCTGAATGAGAGCGTGGAACTGGCGCGCGCCAATGGCGCCGCGCACGCCGCAGGCATGGTCAACGCCATTCTTCGTCGCGTACTGCGCGAGAAGATCGCGGCAACGTCGAACCGTTCCACACTCGCGGTCGCTGTCACACCGTCTGAAGAGGCGCACCCGGCTTGGCTGATCGCCCGCTGGCGCGCAAACTTTGGCGGCGCTGCGTCACGCCGCATCGCCGACTACGATCAGGCTGAGCCTCCGTCGCACGCCCTGTTCAACGCCGATCCCGCACTTCCCGAGATCGATGACGGTTCACGCCTCGTCGCAGAACTGGCTGCGGCCGCAGTCACTTCACCGAAGCGCATCCTCGACTGTTGTGCGGCTCCCGGCGGCAAGACCGCCGTGCTCGCCGTGCGGCATCCCGATGCGGAGATCGTCGCCGTAGACATTAGCGAGAAGCGCATGGACGCGATGCGCAAGCGTATGGATCGCGATCCTGCAACCTCCTCGATCAAGACCGTCGTCGCGGATATGACCGTGCCCCAGACAGCGCACATGCTGCGCGAGGGCTTTGATCTGATCCTGTGTGACGCCCCGTGTTCCGGCACGGGAACGCTCGCGCGCAATCCTGAGATTCGTCATCGTCTGCGCCCCAGCGATCTCCCGCGCCAGGCCGAACGTCAGCGCGCCATCCTGGCCAGTGCATTACGCCTGCTGGCACCGGGTGGCGTGCTCGTCTACTCCACCTGCTCCCTGGAACCGGAGGAGAACGAGGCCGTAGTGGCCGCAGCATTACAGGACGTCGAGGGCTTTGAGCAGACGAACGCGCAGCCAATCGCCGAGAAAATCGGTGATCTGGCACCGGATGCCTTGAAGCAATTGATGGCTGCAGGCTTCACGGATGCAGCACTCAGAACACTGCCTGGCACACAGGCCTGCGATGGATTCTACGCAGCAGTGCTGCAGCGCACACGGTAGGTGGTCGAAGACTCGCTTGATGGCACGACTTCCATCAAGTTGGGCTTCCGTCCCTGAGGTTAGCTTTGGGACCCACAACTTGACTCAGGCGTACCTCAGCGGCTAAAGCCGGCCAAGCTTCACGCCACATGCAATATGGCTGAAGCCCTGTCTTTGCGATCCGTGATTTCCTTGAAGCCGTTTCGTTACGACATGTGCTGTCCTTTGGGACTGCGTCCTCACGATTCATGCTTCCTCGGGGGCCGTTCACTTCATGATCCGTAGCGTCTCGCTGACTGCTTCTGCTTCTTAGAAAGCCGCGGCGCGGAGGATCTATCGAGACGGTGTCGAGATCGGGGCGATTTGCCTTACGACGGGCGCTGGCGGTTTTGGAGCGCTGGTCCCGTTCACGGGAGCCGTGGGTATCGTCGAGGGAGCCGCGGTCGGGGCTGGATTGGCCACTGCTGCGGCACTCATCTTCACTCGGGCGGTATCGGCGGCACTGACGCGCATGCCGGCGGCCGGCGTCTGCGAGAGCACGACGCCGGCGGGCAGAGTCGCGACAGGAGGTGGTGGCGGCGCTCCTGCGGGTGCGGTCGGGTCCACTGCGACAGGAATCGGCTGCGGAACGATGGCGTAGATACGCAGGTCCAACTCACGCATCTTTGCACTGGCTGCGGTATAGCTCATCCCGACCAGGTTCGGCATCACGTAAGCGCGGGGTGAGGCGCTCTCGGGTTGGCTCAGCAGCAGGCTCACCTCGGGTTTATCGACGCCCTCCGCGTTTGCGGGTGGTGTCTGCGCCAGAACGATGTCGGCGGGGCCGGGCGAGGGAAGGTGAGCGATCTCGCCAAGGTCCAGCGATGCGCGGCGAATCGCCATGGCCGCATCCCGCTCGTTCAGACCGACGGTATCCGGGATCGCAACGCGTTGCGGTCCCATGCTCTCTGTGATGCGCATGTGCCAGCCCTTACGCACGCTGGCGCCGGCCGCGGGCGACTGCGACAGAACGCGACCCGCGGGCACGGTGGTGGAGTAGAAGCGATTTTCGACAGTCAGATTTAGTTGCGCGCTTGAGGTCTTGTCTGCAGCCTCTTCCACCGTCAGACCGCTGAGGCTGGGAACCTCGACCTCGCCGGTATGGATCGCCAGTCGCATTGTGATGAGCGCAGAGAGCAGGGCGACTGCCGTCATGGCCAGCAGCGTCATGCTGATGCGGAAGGCGCGAGCGGCGCCAGCCGTTACCTCGCTGGAGTTGTTGCGATAGCGAACGCGGATCTTCACTGTGAGTTATCTTACCGACCGCATAGGACGCGCGCACGCAACCGCCGGTTGTCGATTCTGGCGGACTTCCATCAGCGATCGTTATCCGTTACTGGCTCCGGATGGATCAACAGGCGGTCCACTTCGGGCCTTTCTCGCAGGAAGTTTGCCTCCATCTGCGAGATGATGCGGTGCACGGCGCCCATGGGCAGGTCATCCGGCATGCTGCAGTGGCAGCTCATCTGGAGATGCTCACCGGTGCGCATGGCGACGATGTTGTGGACGTCTTCGATCTCCGGGAAGGCCTCGGCCGCGCGCCGTACCTCATCCTCCAGCACGCGGTCGTTCTGCAGCCGCACGGCGGGTTCAATGGTGCTTTCCTCTGCCTCGATGTGCGTGATGACCGAGCGAATCTCCGGCACCTCGCGCTTCATGTCGGCTTCGATATGCGTCACCGTCTCGTGCGCCTCACGCAGCGGCATATGCTCTGGTAACTCCAGGTGAAGCTCCACGCCCAGGCCGCCGTCCATCTGCTGCACGGTCACGTCGTGAATGCCCAGGTTCGCCCGCTGCGCGACAGCACGGACACGGTCGAAGACACTCTCTTCACTGCTGGCGACAGGCACGGTGCGCACGACGACGTCGGTTCCCGGCATTACTCCTTGTACCGCTTCCGTGGCTGCCATCACGATCTGTTCGGAGCGTTGAAAGGTCGTGTTGCGCTGCATGCCAATGGCAACGTCCGCAAAGTAGCGCGCGCCCGCCCGGCGCATACGCAGGTCTTCGACAAACAGCACGCCGTTGACCCCTCGAATGGCCTCGGTCAACTCGCGCCGCATCTCCGGGGTTGTCGCATCCAGCAACGCGTTCACCGTCTCGTGCGCGAGCTGATAGGTCACCTTCAGAATGATGCAAGACACCAGCAGCGCCGCTGCAGGATCGGCCAGTTCAAGCACGCGGATGTGAAACCGCTGGCCTGCAAACGAAGCTGCGAGGCCGATCAGGACCGCGGCGCTGGACCAGATGTCTGTGCCGAAGTGCAGCGCTTCTGCCTGCAGAGCCTGCGAGTGCACCATGTGCGCCACGCGGGCCAGGTGACGGGATCGCGTGTAGTCCACGGCGATGGACAGCAGCAGCACTAGCACGGGCCAGATCGATGCATGCAGGCCCAGGGCCTCGCCGCGATGGAAGCGCAGGACGCGGCGCACGGCCTCAAAGATGATCCAGATCGACGAGCCGAGCATCAGCACAGTCTCTACAAACGCAGACAGGCTTTCCACGCGGCCATGACCGTAGGTGTGGTCGTCGTCCGGTGGCAGATCGGAGACGCGCACGCTGAAGAGCGTCAGTCCGGACGCCATCAGATCGATGGTGGAATGTGCCGCCTCACTCAGCATGCCGAGCGATCCGGTGGACAGGCCCGTGATGACCTTAAGCAGCGTGATGCCGCTGGCAGCCAGTACGCTGGTAAGCGCCGCGGACTGTTTCGTCAGCGACTCCGCGTGGATCGCGCCGTCTGGCTCGCGGGTACTTTGCGGGTGCGCGTTCTGCATTGGGTCTGGCATGCCGAATCCTTAGCCTACACGCGCCCGCACAGTGCGACACGGTCTACGGTAGGATGGCTGCGATTGCCGCTGGAGCATCAGCGCCGCAGGGAGGGATAGATCCATGGTTCTGAATCGGCGACAGTTCACCGGGGCGCTTGCTGCAGCGCTTGCTTCAACCGCTTTACCCACGCAGGCACTCCAGGCGCACGGCGTGCAGCTTGGCCTGCAGAGCTTTACCTTCCATCAACTGCGCACGGGCGGTGTTGCAGCGGCTGAAGAGATGGCAACCGCCATGAAGACACTTGGGGTCGACCTGTGCGAGTTGTGGGCGCCGCAGATCGAGCCATTCCCGCTCGCAGACGGCTACTGGAGAGCGTGGCTGCCAAACGTGGAGAAGGGAACCCCAGCGAAGCCCTCCCACGACGAGATTGCTGCCAAGCGAATGGCGCTTCGGGCATGGCGTACCAGCCCGCCGCAGGGATATTTCCAGCAGATTGCCAATGCTTTCGCCAGCGCTAATGTTCGCCTGTTCGCCTTCAACTACAGCTTTGAACCGACGATGAACGATGCGGAGATTGAGTACGGTTTTGCGGCTGCAAAGGCGCTCAAGGTGAACCTGATCACCGCGTCCAGCCGGATCTCCGACGCGAAGCGACTGGTGCCGTTTGCTGCAAAGCACGGTATGCGCATCGCCTTTCATGGCCACGCGGACAAAGAGGATCCGGACCAGATCACCACGCCCGAGAGTTTCCGGACCGTGCTTGCGCTCTCGCCGTACTACCGCATCAATCTTGATGTTGCGCACTTCGCTTCGGCAGGCTTTGATGCCGTTGCGTTTCTCAAGGAGCAGCACGCAAATATCACAAACATTCACGTGCATGATCGCAAGGCAAACGCAGGCGCCAGCGTGCCTTTCGGCGAGGGTGTTGCACCGACCAAAGCAGTGTTGCAATTGATCCGCGATAACAAATGGCCCATACCAGCGTTCTATGAACTCGAGTATGTTGGCGCGGATGGCCGTGACGTGATCGCTGAAACGCGGCGTGAGTTGGACTATGAAAGGAAGGTCTTGAACTCGTAGCGCAAGACTCCACTGCTGTCATCCTGAAGCGCAGTGTGGTCGAAGGTCCTGCATTGCTCGCTATGAGAAAATGTGGCCGTTTTCAGCGCACCTTTGCGATGTCACTGACAGAATGCAGGTCCTTTGACTGCACTACGCTCTGCTTCGTTTCGCTCAGGATGACAGGTCTCTTGTAAGTTCCAAAAGGACAGAGGCCGCATGCGGCCTCTGTGGTTGCTAAGTTGAGTTACGCCTTCAACGTGGACAGGTCGATGACGAAGCGATAGCGCACATCGCTCTTCAGCATGCGTTCGTAGGCTTCGTTCACCTTGTCGATCGGTGTGATCTCGATGTCCGAGACGATGTTCTTCTCGCCGCAGAAATCCAGCATCTCCTGGGTCTCCTTGATGGAACCGATCATCGATCCGGCGAGCGACTTGCGGCCAACGATCAGCGAGAAGGAGTTAAGCGTGGAACTGTCTTCCGGAGCGCCCACCAGGACCATCGCACCGTCCTTCTTCAGCATGGCGAGGTAAGGACCGAAGTCCATCGCCACGCCAACGGTGCTGATGATCAGGTCGAAGCTACCTGCGAGCTTTTTCGCCGTCTCCGGATCGCTCATGGCATAGAACTCGTCCGCGCCCAGGCGCTTGGCGTCGTCTGCCTTCTTCATGCTCTGGCTCAGAACGACCGTCTGCGCACCGAGTGCGTGCGAGAGCTTCACACCCATGTGGCCAAGACCGCCAAGGCCGACGATGCCGACCTTCTTGCCGGGGCCTGCATTCCAGTGCTTCAGCGGGCTGTACAGCGTGATGCCAGCACACAGCAGCGGTGCAGCGGCATCGAGCGGCAGATTGTCCGGGATGCTGAGGACGTAATTCTCATCGACGACGATGTGGTCGGAGTAACCGCCGTACGTTGGCGTGCCATCCTTCTCGCGACCGTTGTAGGTGGCATTCATGCCGACGAGGCAGTAGTTATCCTCGCCCTTCACGCACTCCGCGCACTGGCGACAGCTATCGACGAAGCAGCCCACACCAACCTTGTCGCCTACCTTGAACTTGGTGACGCCACTGCCGACGGAGGTGACGATGCCGGCGATCTCGTGGCCCGGAACCATGGGGAAGATGCTGCCGCCCCATTCGTCACGTGCCTGGTGAATGTCGCTGTGGCAGATGCCGCAGAATTTGATCTCGATGTTGACGTCGTGCTCGCGCGGTTCGCGGCGTTCAAAGCTAAAGGGCGCGAGCGGTGCCTTCGCCGACTGAGCGGCGTATCCGGATGCCTGGGGCATGGTGGTGACTCCTGTTGGGATCGTTCAGATGCTGTTTCGGTTACACAGCCGGCGGGTCCATCCGACTACTCATCGTCAGGTGTTATACCGCATTTAGATGTACGACCAACACCCCGCGATGCACCTAGACGGCGCGTGCGCTCCACAGTCCCGCGATGCCGAAGAGATAGGGCTTCCATGCCGCATCCGCAAAGCCCGCCTGGCGCATCATGCCGCAGAAGGCCTGCGGTTTCGGGAAGCGCTCGACGCTTTCGGGCAGATATTCATAGGACGAGGTGCTGCCGGAGATCATGCCACCGATGCGCGGCAAGACATGCCGAAAGTACAGGCGATAGGCGCTGTCCAGCGGTGGGGGCGGCATGCTGAAGTCCAAGATGCCGATTTCGCCGCCGGGCTTCAGGACACGCCGTATTTCGGCCAGGCCTGCCGCGTAGTCCGCCAGATTGCGGAAGCCAAAGGCACTGACCACCAAGTCCAGCGAGCCGTCCTCGATGTGCAGATTCAGCGCATCGTCTTCGACGAATTCGACGGCCTTCCCCCGCATCTTTTCGCGACCGCGTTCGATCATTTCGTGCGAGAAGTCCACAGCGAGTAGCGGCTGAGCATTCTCAGCAGGACGCCGCGCCAGCAGGGCTGCCGTCATGTCACCGGTACCGCAGCAAAGGTCCAGCACTCGCGCGTCAGGCCGCTTCAGCGTCGCGTCAAAACGGCGCGCGGCACGATTCCACCAGACGCGATCCATCCCCATGCTCAGGACGTGGTTTGCACGGTCGTATTGCGGTGCAATCTCGTCGAACATGCGCTGCACGGCATCCGCCGCTTCTGTGTTGTTCGCGGTGCCCTCGGGCCTCGCGCCCAGAGTCGGTCCTGACGTACTCACGGCAGCACCGGTGGCGGAATGGGACGGGCGCGCATCTCCACCAGCATCTGCTCGACGGCTTCCTGGAGCTCGACATCGGTCACGTCGGTGACGATGTCGACCTTTCCGATTGCTGTCGGCACGATGAATGACAGGGTACCGCTGCGCTTCTTCTTATCGCTGCCGGTCAGCATCACCAGGCGCTCTGCCGTCACGTTGAAGCGTGGCAGGTCGCTATAAGCGTAGACCAGATCGATGATGCGTTGCGCATCGGCTTCGCTCAGGACACCGCGCGCTTCACTCAGGCGGGCCGCAGCGATCATGCCCCAGCCGATCGCTTCGCCGTGCAGCAGACCCTTGTAGTGCGTGGCCGCTTCAATCGCATGTCCGACGGTGTGGCCGAAGTTCAGGATCATGCGCAGGCCGCTTTCGCGCTCGTCCGCGGCGACGACGTCTGCCTTCATCTGCACACTGGCATTCACGACATGTGCGATGGCTGCGAGATCGCCGCTGCGTACCAGATCGACGTTCTTCTCCATGTAGTCAAAGAGCGCGCTGTCGCGGATCACGCCAGCCTTCACACACTCCTGCAAACCAGCGTGCAGCTCGCGCGGAGGCAGCGTCTTCAGCGTGTCCAGATCGGCGAAGACAGCCAGTGGATGGTAAAAAGCACCGACAAGATTCTTGCCCGCCTTCAGGTTCGCTCCGGTCTTGCCGCCGACGGAGGAATCCACCTGCGACAGCAGTGTTGTCGGGGCTTGCACAAATGCCACACCACGCATGTAGATGGCAGCGAGGAAGCCTGTCATGTCACCCAGAACGCCGCCGCCAAGAGCCACCAGAAGCGCGTCCCGGTCGGCACCGTTTTCTGCCAGTTCTTCCAGCAGGCGCTCGATGGTCGACAGACGCTTGTGCTGCTCTCCTGCGGGAATCAGAAGTGTCTTATAGGGCACAGCAAGCGCGTCAAAGCCGCGGCGGACAGGTTCGCCCCATAGCTTATCGATATCGGGCGACGTGATGATGAAGACGCGCGAAACTTTCTTCGCCAGCGCGACCGATTGCGCGGCCAAAGACGGCAAAAGGTTTTGCCCAATATGTACGGAGTAGTTAGCCGATGCGGCTTCGACGCGAATTTCGCTCACAACTGATTATCGCAGGCCTGCCGGGTTCGGTCAGAGTGCCCCACCAATCCGGGTGCCCCGTTCTTTGCGAAGCAAAGCGTGGATATCGTGCAAAGCGCGACCCTCAGTTCCCAGGATTGGATTCACGGGAAGACAATGGCACTCCCGGATACACAGCCCACCCATTCGCGATAACGCCGCGAAAGAATGGGCCACCCGTCTATGCAGTCTTCTGCTTGCGTTCGAGCAGCAACGACACCACGATCGTCACGGCCAGAATCGCGAAGATCACCACGAGCGAGATCATTGGCGTGACGTCGATCCATGGTGCGGCAAGCATCTTGCCCGCGGCGAAGGCCAGCACGGCGGCGAGACCATAGTGTAGATAAGCCAGCTTGCCCAGCGCGTGGGTCAGCACGAAGAAGAGCGAGCGCAGTCCCATGACCGCGAGGATGTTCGATGTGTATGCGATGAATGTGTGTCGCGTGATCGAGAGGACGGCGGGAATGGAGTCGAGCGCAAAGACGAAGTCCGCAAACGCGATGCCCACTAGAGCCAGCATCAGCACGGTGGGAATGCGGCGGCCGTTTTCGACCGACGTGAAGGCGTCCTGCGAAAGAGAGATGGGCTGGCGCTTCTCCAGCCATGTCTGCCAGCCAGGCTTCTTCGGGTGTTCGTGATCTTCCGGTAAAACCAATCGCACGGCTGCGATCAAGAGCACGACAGCGAAGATGTAGGTGACCCAGTCAAACTTCGCCAGCAGTTCCACGCCCGCGACGATGAAGCCGGCTCTCAGAATGACCGCACCGAGAATGCCCCAGAAGAGCACGCGGCGCTGCTTCGCAGGCTCAACGCGGAAGCTCTTGAAGAGCAGCAGGAAGACGAACAGATTATCGATCGACAGCGACTCTTCCAGCGCGTAGCCCGCGAGGAATTCCTGGCCGAGCTGTGGGTGCATGCGGACGTAGACCCATCCGCCAAAGGCGATCGCGCCCAGGATCCAGAGCGCGGTCGCAGCGTAGGAGCGGCGCGGCGCGGTCTCTGGCGTGGTCTTGTGAAGCAGCAGGACTTCGAGTCCCAACAGGACTAACAGGAGCGCATGGAAGACGATCCAGTCGATAGGCTGGGCGTTAGGCATGATGAGTCAGATGCGCTCGCGTCACGAATTGGCGCATTGTCTTCGCGCTCGAAGCGGGAGCCCCCTCTCACCTCTGAGACAGGGGGCGAGTTTGATCTACTCTTCGTGGCACTTATTGGGTGCAAATAGAAACCCCACATCTCAGAGGGGAGATGTGGGGCACCCGGAGTTACCGGCGCGCACTATGCAGGAATCTCTTTTTTCTTCGGACTTACGGCGAAGGCCACGCCTACGCTCAGGGCGTAGAGCACCAGCATGGGTGCGGCAAAAAGGCACATGCTCAGCGGGTCGGGCAGTGGGCAGATGATGGCCGCGATGATGAAGATGATCAGGATCGCGTAGCGCATATGCTTCACCAGGAAGCGTCCATCCACGATGCCGAAGAGCGCCAGGAAGAAGATCAGGATCGGCAGCTCAAACGTAATGCCCAGGCCAAAGATGATCGAGAGGAAGAAGCTGTTGTAATCCTCGATGGTGATGATCGGGTGGAAGCGATGGCCAAAGTCGCCGATCAGCATCTTCAGCGCAGACGGCAGTACCCAGTGATAGCCGAAGTAAGCTCCACCAAAGAAGAGCGTGACCGTCGCCACCATGAAGGGAATGACGTATTTCTTCTCGTTCGAATACATGCCGGGCGAGATGAAGAGCCAGATCTGGTAGAGGATGAACGGCGCTGCGATAATGGCGCCGCCGTAGAGCGATGTCTTGAGGTACAGATTCAGCGGATCGGTCGGATGCGTATAGTTCAGCGGGTAGTGCAGCGCATCGATAGGGGCGGTGATGATGGCGAACAGCTTCTCATGGAAGATGTAGGCGATGAAGAAGCAGATCACCAGCGCGATGGAGGACCGGATGAGGCGCGTGCGCAATTCGGTCAGATGCTCCATCAGGCTCATGCCCGGCAGTTCCGCGCGTTCCTGAACGGCCTCGCGTGCTTTGTCGATCACATCAGGCATGGTTGGTGCTCGCTTCCGCTACTGGCTCTTCGCTGCTGATACCGGCGGAGGTCTGGTGGATGGTGTGCTCCGGGATTTCGCTGGACTCGACCGCTGCACCCTCCGGACTGATATGCGGGGCCGTGCCGTAGGCGCCGCTCTGCACGGGCAGGCCGGTGGAGGGCGGCATCATTTTCAGTTCGCCAGCTTCGGCGATCGGCATGGGGGTTGTGTCGATGGCGGGTGTCTCGTCGAAGTTTGGCGTGGGCGCCGGCAGGTGCGGATGTTCGGGGTCCGGAAGAGTCGACGGGGGGCCGGGCATGGCCGCTACTTTCGCCTGGTGTTCCTTCTGTTCCTCGACGCGCAGCTCATCTTCCATCTGCATACGGAACTCGTTGGAGGCGCGACGGAACTCGGCCATCAACTTGCCGAGCTGGCGTGCCAGCTTTGGCAGGTTCTTGGGGCCCACAAGCATCAGGGCCAGCACGAAGATGAAGATGGAATCGCCTAAGCTGGGCATCGTGAAAACAAGAATAGCAAGTCGGGGGGATTGGTGGTGGCGGTAGCGGTTTCCGGTGCCGTCGGCAACGTCGGAAACCCTGACGTTCTAACTTGCTGAATCGTCTCCGTTACTGGGGTCGGTCGCCGCGGGTGAAGCGGTCATCCAGCGGCTGCCGTTCGTCCCAACCAGACTCTGCCGAGTGCCACTGCGTGATGTTCTTGTCTCCCTGGAGCCAGCAGAGCATGACGATCTCGTCCCCAAGCTGGAAGGGGAACTCGAGCAGGCCGCCGGCCAGGTCGTGCACTTCAACACCGATAGAGCTGATCTCCTCCAGCGTGTCCTTGGCTTCGGTGATGGCGGCGGAGTGTTCCGCCTTAATGCGCGCCACTTCAGGCAGGTCCACCCGCAGACCACCGGAGAGGAAGATGGCCTGCGACAGGCCTCGAAGCGCATTTTCGCGGGTCGTGGCGACAGTTGCCGCGGCCTGCGCGCGCTGCAGCAGCGAATCCAGCACGGGCAGCAGTGTTTGTGCCTCCGGCAGGGTAAATGTCCGCATGTGCACCTCCTCGCAAGCCGTGCGTTCCGGTCAGTCTACCGGCGTACTGCCCATTGGACGGTGGAAAAGCCGGACCGGTCGTCCGCGTCTGGCCTGCGCGAGAAACGCATCCGCCATATGTGTATTGACACCCGGGGGACCGGCGTTTCTACTTGAAGATGCCATGCCTGACGGTTTAAGAACATTCCGGGAACTCTGCTCGCAGCACGGTATCGCCGTGACACACCAGCGACAGGTTCTGTACGAGACGATGCAGGGCATGTACGGCCACCCATCGCCGGAAGAGGTATTCGCAGCGGTCAAGCGGCGCATCCCTTCGATCTCACTGGCAACCGTGTACAAGAACATCCACCTTTTTGTTGAGAGCGGCGTCTTCCGCGAACTCTCCATCCATCACGGCACTCTGCGCGTTGAGATGAATAAGGTGCCGCATCACCACATGGTGTGCAGCATCTGCAGGAAGGTAGCTGACCTGCCCGACGACGAACTAACGCTGCAAACTTCGCAGACGGTGCTGCCCGGCGGCTTCCTGGTGGAACGCATCTCAGTCGATGTGATTGGCATTTGCACGGACTGCCAGGCGCGGCCCAACTAGTTCCTGAAAGCGGCGAAAAGCACAGAGCGGCGTGATTCGATTTGGGCGCTGGCTCGTCCAATGCGTTAGCGCGGTCTTCCGCCCTACCCCGATGCGGAGCATTACCATCAAGTTCATGCGGATCAAGCCGTCGCTTTTGTTGCTTTGCCTGCTGCCCATCTCGGGTTGCAACGGCTTTTTTCAGAAGGACTCCACGACCGGCACTACCACTGGTACTTCCGCCACCAACTATGCGTTTGTAGCCAACACCGGATCGAATACGGTCACCGGTCTTGGCATCTCCACGACTGGTACTCTGGCGGCCCTGTCAGGTTCGCCGATTACGCTGGGCCTGCCGCCGACAGCGCTGGTCGTCAGCCGCGACAACAAATTTCTGTGGGTCGGCACGGTCTCGGCGATCTACGGCTACACCATTGCGTCCGACGGTACGCTTGCCGCAATGAGCAGCGGCAACGCAATTGCCAATGCCATCTGCACGGACATGCAGGTGTCGCCTGACGGTAAGTGGATGATGGTCCTGGATGGTAGCGGCAATTCGATTGACTTGTTCGCCATCAACACGGATGGAACGCTGACGCCAGGGCCCAACAGCGGTATTGGCTTTACCGCCAGCGGCACCGTCATCCCGCAGCAGTTGCGCATTGCGCCCAGTGGCGCCTACGTTGTCGCGGCGATGGGTACGGCGGGCGAACTGGTCTTCAGCTTCAACACCACAACGGGCGCACTGGCACTGCTGACGCAGACCACGCCTCCCGGCACCACCAGCGATAACGGCATCGCAATCGACAGCACCAGCACCTACCTTTATGAGGCCCGATCCGGCAGTAATCCGGGCCTGGTGGTCAGCACGGTAGGAAGTAACGGGAACCTGACGCCTACAACCTCGACCACGTACGCGGCAGGAGCGCAGCCCTATTCTGTCGTTCTGGACAATACGAACAAGTACGTCTACGTGGCGAACCGCACGGACGGCACCATCAGCGGCTACAACATCGGCACCAATGCCGCGCTGACAGCGATTGCCGGCTCTCCGTTCTCTTCGGGTGTCGCGGTGCAGTCGCTCGGTGCGGACTCGACAGGGAAGTGGTTGCTGGCGGCCTCTTACTCTGGCTCGCCGGACCTGTCGCTGTACGGCTTCGATGCCACGAACCTGGGCCGACTGTATTCCGTGAGTTCGGCCGCGACTGGTACGAACGCCAGCGTGTTGGCGCTATCCCATTAGCAACGCGGAATGCGATGCTATCCTCAAACCTGCTCGGATGCCTTTTCAGCCTTTATCGATTTTCCGTCGCCAGACCCTGCGTTCCGTTGCCGCTGCTGTGCTGTTGCCGCTGCTGCTGACCGGTTGCAGCAGCCTTAAGCCCAAGCCATTCACACACTATGTGTACGTCACCTCGAAGGCGACGTTCCTGCGAGATCGTATTGCCGCGGTGTCGAACCGTACGGGAAACGTAGTGAACGGCCAGCGCCTCGAGATCCTGGAACAGAACCGCCGCTTCTACCGCGTGAAGACCGATGCCGGCGAGATTGGCTGGATTGATGAGCGCGCCGTTGCAACGGAGAAGGTTGCCACCGAGTTCGAAGACCTGGGCAAGGCCCACAAGGACGAGCCATTCGTAGCGACCGGCACCGTGCGTGACGATGTCTACCTGCACGCATCACCGGGTCTCGCCACGGATAAGTTGTACCGCCTGGATGAAGGTGAAAAGCTGAAGCTGCTGGAGCGCGCCAGCACCCTGAAACCGCTGCCGCCGGGCACACCTCCGCCCACGGCCCAGATACCGAAAGACAAGGCTGGGAGGCCCATTCCGGGGGCTGCTCCGGTACCCCCTCCGCCGCCCGCCATGGACGACTGGTGGCTGGTCCGCGACAGCAAGAATCGCACAGGCTGGATGGTCAGCCGCATGCTCGATACCGACGCGCCAGAGTCCATCACGCGCTACTCCGAAGGCCAGCGCATCGTCGGCGCTTACGTTCTGAACAAGGTCGTCGACCCGACGGTGGAAGGCGCCAGCCAGGAAGTGCCGCAATACGTGGCTGTCTACAGTCCGTACCAGGCGGGGCTGCCGTACGACTTCAACCAGATCCGCGTCTTCTCCTGGAACCTGAAGAAGCATCGCTATGAGACGGCGAACCGCGACCGGAACATCCTGGGCTATCTGCCGGTCAAGATTGGTATCGATCCCGGCACACCGGCACACGACCGCATCCCCGCGACCGGCCCTGCCCCTTCCTACACGTACACGGTGCTGGCAGCTGGTGCGCCCGTTCCGCAGCCAGACCCGGCGACGGGGCAGATCCGGCCCTCGAAGGCTCAGTTAGTCACCAAGACATATCGGCTTGAGGGCAATATTACTCGACGTGTCCTTGCACCTGGAACTACGGCACCGGCCGAAGCGCAGCTTGCGCCCATCGAAAAGAAAGACAAGAAGAAAAAGAAGTGACCGGAAGTCCCCCGCGCCAAAAGCGGAATGAAAGCCTCGCCAGCGCGCGGTTTATTTGTTGTGGGCGAGAACTCTTCCGATTGCGCGGCGTCTACTTGAGCATGTTTCGCATCCGTGGACCGGTGGCCGCGCTAGTGGTTTGCCTCTGCGTGCGCATCTGCGCAGGCCAGCAGGGCGGTGCAGTGGTGGAATCAACACTTCCCGACGGGCCCAAGGCCGACAGCAACGCTTCCTTGACCGGTGTGATCACTGACCAGGAGGGTGGGCTGCTCCCCGGCGCGCACGTCGAGGTCACCGCGAGCGGCCGTACCACGGCTCAACTGGCAGACAGTTCCGGCACCTTCCATGTCTACGGCCTGGCCGCCGGACACTACACGGTCCGCGCCGCTGCGAGCGGCTTTGAGGCCGAGGTGGAAGAGGGCACGCTGGCCACCGCGGAACAGAAGGAACTGGAGCCCCTGGCCCTCCCCGCTACGGTCGCCACCTCGGTTTCGGTGGTTGCTTCATCCCATGACATCGCGGTGGCACAGCTCGCCGCAGAAGAGAAGCAGCGCGTACTCGGCGTTATTCCAAACTTCTACGTCGTCTACTTTCGGAATCCCGCTCCGCTCACAACAAAGCAGAAGTTCCATCTTGCCTGGAGATCGACGCTCGACCCGGTGTCGTTTCTCGGCAGCGGCGTGGCCGCGGGCATTGAGCAGGCGACCGGCGGCGTCAATGGCTGGGGCTACGACGGCAAGGGGTACGCACAACGTTATGGTGCGAACTTCGCGGACGGCGCCGTCAGCACCTTCCTCGGCGGCGCGATCCTGCCAGTCATCTTTCACCAGGATCCGCGGTACTACTGGCAGGGAACCGGCACCAAAACGTCTCGGGCGAAGCACGCCATTGCCAGCGTCTTCGTCTGCCGGGGTGACGATGGGAGACGCGAATTCAACTATTCGAGCGTCCTCGGTAATTTCGCGTCTGCCGGTATCTCGAATCTGTACTACCCGGCCGCGAATCGGAACGGAGCCGGTTTGACTTTGACGAACGCGGCGCTTGGTTCAGCCTTCGGCGCCTTTGCCGCCATCATGCAGGAGTTCGTGGTGCCAAAGCTCACGCCGCACCGTCCCGCTTCCGCACCGCTGCCCGATCCGATCGACAACCATTAGCGCGTCAATGATCCGAATTCCTCTCGTTTCAGACCAGGCCGGCACGCAGTAGGTCGTGCACGTGCAGCACGCCTGTTACACGACCGTGGTCCAGCACGAAGAGGCTGGTGATGCCTTCAGCATTCATGCGTGCGAGCGCGGCCTGAGCAAGTTCGTCGGGTGCGATCGTGCGTGGCGAGCGGCCCATGACTTCCGTTGCCGGTCGATCCTGGAAGCCACGCGTGAATGCACGTCGCAGATCGCCATCGGTGATAACACCCACGAGCGTTCCATCGGTATTCACCACGCCGGTCATGCCGAATCGACCACCGGTCATGCGGACGATCGCCTCTTGAAGCGAGGCATCTTCTGTGACCAACGGCAGTTCGTCGCCCGTGTGCATCAGCGCGCTGACGCGGAGCAGACGCGCACCCAGGCGTCCGCCAGGATGCAGTGTACGAAAGTCTTCCGCGCTGAAGCTGCCACGGTCGAGCAACGCAACGGCCAGCGCATCGCCCAATGCGAGCTGCATCGTGGTGCTGGTCGTGGGAGCGAGCAGGTCACTGCACGCCTCGTCGCAGGAGGGCATGGCCAGAACGATGTCCGCAGCGCGCGCCAGCGTGCTCTCTGCACTTCCGGTGCTGGCGATCAGCGTTACGCCGAAGCGGCGCGTATAGGCAACAATGTCGGATAGCTCTGCAGTTTCGCCGGACCACGACAGCGCCATGACGACATCGTCCGGGCGCACCATGCCCAGGTCGCCGTGGCTCGCGTCCGAGGGATGCACGAAGTGCGCGGGCTTACCGGTGGAAGCCAGGGTTGCCGCGATCTTGCGAGCAATGTGCCCGCTCTTGCCGACGCCTGTGACGATGACGCGGCCGGGTGCATTTGTCAGGGCTTCGACAGCGCGTTCGAACGCAGCGCCAAGCGGTCCCCCGAAGGCATTCCGCAGTGCTTCCAGACCGCGAATCTCACACGCGATCGTGTCTGCTGCGCTCTGCCGGGCTTCGTTGCTCACAATGACTGTCCTCGCCTTAAGCACCCTTTAGCTGCAAGAAGGTGCGTTCGCAGGATCGGCCGAACGCGCCGTCAGACTCTTGGACAGTGTGTCGAAGGCCATCAGGTCGCGCAGCAGCGCTTCCATATCTTTCAACGCGATCATGTTCGGTCCATCACTCGGCGCATGATCGGGGTCGGGATGTGTCTCGATGAAGACGCCCGCCACACCAACGCTGACGGCCGCGCGTGCCAGCACCGGCACAAATTCGCGCTGGCCGCCGCTGGCGCCGTTTAAGCCGCCGGGCTGCTGCACCGAGTGCGTCGCGTCGAAGATCACCGGCGCTCCGGTCTGTGCCAGTACAGGCAGCGATCGCATGTCGGTCACCAGCGTGTTGTAGCCGAAGGTCGTGCCGCGCTCTGTCACCAGCACGCCGCCCGCTGCATCTTTCAACTTGTTGACGACATGGGCCATCTCCGGCGGCGAGAGAAACTGGCCCTTCTTCACATTCACCGTGCGGCCCGTAGCGGCGGCGGCCAGCAGCAGGTCGGTCTGACGGCAAAGAAACGCAGGAATCTGCAAGACATCCACGGCATCAGCGACAGGCTCGCACTGCCAGCTCTCGTGCACATCCGTTAGTGTCGACAGGCCGAGCGTCTCGCGGATTTCGGCGAAAATCGGTAGCGAAGCCTCAAGCCCGATGCCCCGCTGCGCATTGGCGCTGGTGCGATTGGCTTTGTCGAAGCTGCTTTTATAGACCAGGCCGAGGCCCAGCTTCGACGTGATCTCCTTCAGCGCAGATGCCGTCTCCAGCGCATGGGCTCGGCTCTCCATCTGGCACGGGCCGGCGATCAACGCCAGAGGGGATCGATTGCTGAAGGTGACGTTGCCGACGGTTACGGTTGAGCTCATCGCATTCCATCTTAGTGCGTCAGGCTCGCCCACTTCGGGTTGTCCTTTTCGACTCCGCTGCACTCGCACACGATCACGACCTGGGAGTTGGGGAAAGCCTGCTATCGGAGGAAGCCCTGAATCGCTTCAACCACGCGGATCTGCTCACCCTCGCGAAGCTCTGGATAGATCGGCAGTGCCAGCACTTCGCGCGCAGCCTTCTCGCTCTCGGGGAACTGGCCTGCGCGATAGCCCAGGTTCTGCAGCGCGTCCTGCATGTGCAGCGGCACCGGATAGTAAATCTCACTGCCAATCTTGAGTGACGCCAGGTGCGCGCGTAGTTCATCGCGGCGTGGCGTGCGGATGACGTACTGATGCCAGACGTGCACGCCGCGCGAGTCGGCCGTGGGCAGGACGATGCCACCATCTGCTACCGTCCCCACCAGATTTGTGTCGGCAAACATTGCGGCATAGCGTGCGGCGACGCTGCGGCGGTCCTCATTCCACTGTGCGATGTACTTCATCTTCACCAGCAACACGGCCGCCTGAACGGTATCCAGGCGCGAGTTCCAGCCGACCTCGTCGTGATAGTAGCGGCGGCGCATGCCGTGGGCACGCAGCGCGCGGGCTCGTTCGCCGGCGGCGGCATCGCGGAAGGTGGTCAGGCCTGCATCGCCCCACGCGCTCAGGTTCTTGGTGGGGTAGAAGGAGAAGGCACCCGCATCGCCGAGCGCTCCCGCCTCGGTGCCGCTCCAACTGGCACCGAAAGCCTGTGCGGCATCCTCGATCGTCAGCAGCCCGTGCTTTTTCGCCAGGGGTGCCAGCGCATCCCAGTCCGCGCACTGGCCGTAGAGATGAACGGGTATGACCGCACGGACGTCGGGGTTGGCAGCCACGGCATCTGCCACGGCATCCGCAGAGATGTTGAAGCTGATGGGGTCGATGTCGGCCAGCACCGGCCGCGCTCCCGCCCGAAGGATGCTGCTGACGGTCGCGAAGAACGAGAACGGCGTAGTGACCACGGCCGCGCCCTCGCCAACACCCAGTGCAGCCATGGCCAGCCAGAGAGCATCGGTCCCGCTCGCGCAGCCCACAGCTTCCGTTGCACCCGTCGTGCGGGTGAAGGCGGCTTCGAAGTCGCTGACCTCGCGACCCAGAATGAAGCGGCCGCCCGCGCAGACGTCGGCGATGGCGCGCCCGATCTCGTCGCCCACGGTGGCGTATTGGCGGCTGAGGTCGAGGATTGGGACGGGAGCGAAATCGGTTGAAGACATCACCGTTGATGGTATCGTCATCGCGGTAAAAGGGCGCATTGAGTTCGATACGTGGAATAGCGCACGGCGACATGGCACTCTATCAATAATTTCCAAGGATGGCCCAAAATGGGCCGTGTCGTCGGGCGATAACCTGCGTCTAACACCTCGGGGTCAATCGCTCGCCGTTCCGTGGTAGGTTTACCCTTGCCAGGGTTAGGGTTGTCCCCGTATTGTGTAGGGTCTTGGGGGCATCGGCCCTTGTGCTCAACCGAAGACGATCTGCCAAAGCGAGTCGTTCAGGTTTTTCTTAGAGGCAGTACATTTGACAGCGCGCGCACGTATGCAGCGCAAGAAAAAGGGGAGATCGGCACATGGATTCCAAGCCGGCACAGAATATTCAGGACACCTTTCTTAATACCGTCCGTAAAGATAAGAGTGCAGTCACCATCTACCTGGTTAGTGGCGTCAAGTTGACGGGCAAGATCCGGTCGTTCGATAAGTACTCTGTTCTTCTTGAGAACAACGCCCAAGAGCAATTGATCTTCAAGCATGCCATCTCCACGGTGGTATCCACGCGCGGCGGCGCACTTCATAGCGACCGCTCCCATGCCAGCCACAGCACTCCGCGCAGTGAGTCTGCGCTTGAGGGCGCCGAGGCGATGGGCGGAACGGTCGGCTCCTGAGCGCGACGCGGGGCGGTTCGTCAGTGTCGGCAAAACAACGCACAGCTCGCACGGGGCTTTCCGGAGCGCGCCCATCCCCTTCGCGACTTGAGACCGCGGCAAATGCTGCTGCTGCCGCTCCCAAGGGCGGCTACGTTACAGAGAAAGAGCGCGAGCTTGCCGTTCTGGTCTCAGTTGAGATCAGCGGCGAGCGTCGCCGCCTGACCGCGGCTGCCGCCCAGGCACGCGCTGCCGCTGCGATCCATGAAGGGGATGAGGACAGCGGCGAGCCCGGGGCTATCGCCGAGCTGGATTTTGACGCAGCGCTTGAAGAGTTTCAGGAACTGGCGCGTTCGGCCGGTGCGGAAGTGGTTGCGACTGTCGTGCAGCGCCGCGGCAAACCGGATCCGGCAATGTTGATCGGTCCTGGCAAGGTGGAAGAACTGGCCGCGGTTGTGGCCAGCAGTGGCGCGAACCTTGTGCTCTTCGACCACGACTTGACGCCGTCGCAACTGCGCAATCTGGACAGGGAGCTGCCGGTCCGCGTCATCGACCGCACGCAGCTCATCCTGGACATCTTCGCCCGTCACGCTCGCACCCGCGAAGGGCACCTGCAGGTCGAACTCGCACAGCTTGAATACCAGCTGCCGCGACTGGCCGGTAAGGGCAAGTCGATGAGCCAGCTCGGCGGCGGCATCGGCACGCGAGGTCCCGGCGAGACCAAACTTGAGACGGATCGCCGCCGCATTCGCGCGCGCATCGACCGCTTGAAGGACCAACTGGACACCGTGCGGCGCAACCGCCGGCAGCAGCGCCAGCGTCGTGAGGCCGTCCCGGTACCCACGGTGGCACTCGTCGGTTACACCAATGCCGGGAAGAGCACGCTGTTCAACGCGCTCACCGACGCGGGCGTGCTCGAGTCCGCGCGTATGTTCGCCACACTGGACCCCAAACTGCGACACCTGGCACTGCCATCGCGCCGTAAGGTGCTGTTGAGCGATACCGTTGGCTTCATCCGCAACCTGCCCCATGCGCTCGTCACCAGCTTCCGCGCAACGCTGGAAGAGGTGGAGCGTGCAGAACTGCTGCTGCACGTGCGCGACGCAGCGTCACCCAACATCGACGAGCAGAAGATGCAGGTGGAACGTGTACTCGCGGAACTCGAAGTGTCGAAGACCCCGACACTGCAGGTGCTGAACAAGATAGATCTGCTGCCCGCTGACAAGATCGCGGAGCTGAAGGATTTTCCTGAGGCGAATACCATCGCCGTCTCGGCTCACACGGGCGATGGCTTGCAGGCACTGATCGCTGCGATTGAAGAGCGCATCGGCGGCGCGCAAGCGGTCGATCCAACGGCTACGGCAAGCTTCCGTATCCCACAGCGCGAAGGCCGCACCATCGCCGCGCTGGAAGCAGGCTGTTTCATCGAAGACAAGCGATTCGAGGGTAATGTCATCTTCTTCACGGCGCACGGCCCGGCATCGTTGCTGCAGCGCTACCGCCGCTACATCGCACAGGAGCACGGCGTACTGCCAGTGACATCACCGGCAGCGGCTCGTCCGCGGCGCCGCACGCAGCAGATCGCTTAGTTCTTTGGATCACGACTAAAGGGTGCGCTCAGACTCCGCGATGGGTAGGTCGTTGATGCTGGCTTCGCGCCGCTGCATCAGGCCCGACGGAGCGAACTCCCACAGTTCGTTGCCGTAGCTGCGAAACCACTGCCCCTCGCTGTCGTGCCACTCATATTGGAACTTAACGGCCATGCGATTTCCGCGAAAGCCCCACAGCTCTTTCTTCAGCTTGTAGTCCAATTCGCGGTTCCACTTACGCGTCAGAAACTCTACGACAGCCTGGCGACCCGTGAGGAACTCGGTGCGATTCCGCCACTCGGTGTCTTCGGTGTAGGCCAGGGCAACGCGCTCGGGATCGCGCGTGTTCCAAAGGTCTTCTGCCATCTGCACCTTACGTATTGCCTGCTCTGGATCCGTGAATGGCGGCACGATGGGATTGCTCATGGAAGCCTTCTTTCTTGATGTTTCGACAGAGCATACCGGCCCACGGATGAGTCCGCGGGCCAGTACGTGCGACTCACATCAGGCTATCGCAGAGCAGCCGTGACGGCAGCCGCGAGAGAGGTCGTCGGCCGACCGATCAGCGTGCGCATGTCACTCCCCGGATTATCCAGTTCACCCTCGCTCGCGCCGCGATCTGCATCGGCCAGCATATGCGCGATGGCGGTTGGCAGGCCGAAGCTCTCCAGCGTCTTCTCGTACTCCGCTTCGGGCAGGTTCTGATAGATGACGGTCTTTCCCGACTGCCTGGTGACTTCTGCTGCCAGTTCCGTCAGCGTGTACGGCGCATCGCCGCCGAGTTCATAGACCTTGTTCTCATGGCCCTTGCCGGTAAGGACCGCAACCGCTGCGGCCGCGTAGTCAGCGCGTGCAGCCGAGGCGAAACGGCCGTCCTTTGCTGCACCCAGGATCGCTCCATGCTCCAGCGCCGGTCCGAGGTTTTCCGTGTGGTTTTCGAGATACCAGCCATTGCGCAGAATGACGAAGGGTACGCCGCTGGCGCGCAGGTAGTCTTCCGTGGCCGAGTGGTCTGGTGCCAGCACGGAGTTGGTGCTGGTATCCGCGCGCAAAAGGCTGGTGTAGGCGATCAGCTTTACGCCCGCCGACTTTGCTGCATCGATAACTGTTTTGTGCTGCGATACGCGGTCGCGCAACTCGCTGGATGAGATGAGCAGCAGGGCATCGGCACCGGCGAATGCTGTGCCGAGTGATGCAGGCTGAAAGTAGTCGGCTTGCCGAACCTGGACACCCTTTGCAGCAAGGTCTGCGGCCTTTTCGGGCGTGCGGACTGCGGCGACGATCTCTGCCGGCGGTACTGACTTCAACAGGCCCTCAATAACATGCTGGCCCAGCTTTCCGGTTGCTCCTGTAACGACGATCATAGTGACCCACTCCTTCTCGCGCATCCTGGCGCGAACAAACCCAGACTAGTCCATTCGCTTACTTGTAGTAAGTACGTACTTTTGAGTAAGCTGCTTGCATGGCGTGGCCTAAGAGCACAAAGACCGTTCGCATTCGCAAAGGGAACCTGTACGCGACGGAGTGTCCGACGCGGACCGTGCTGGACAACATCACGTCGCGATGGGGATCGCTGGTGATCGTTCTTTTGCTGGAGCAGACCTACCGCTTCAGTGAGTTGGCGTATCGCATCGGCGGGATCAGCGAAAAGATGCTGGCACAGACGCTGCGTCTTCTGGAAGAGGATGGCTTCGTGCTGCGAGAGGTTTTTCCGACCAAGCCGCCCCGCGTGGAGTACAGTCTGACCCCGTTCGGCCGAGAACTGGCCGAGCACATGAAGAGTCTGACCGGGTGGGTTGAAAGCAACGTCGGCAGAGTCATGGCGAACCGCGAAAAATCGCGGAAGATGTCGGCCTAAGTGCGCTCCGTATTGCGCTACTTCCAAGTGATTTTCTTGTACTGCGGATCGTAAACGCGGTCGCCCCACTCAGTCATCGCGTAGCTCTGGGAGGCGATGGAGATTGCATCGAGCCGGGCGTGGTCTGCAAAGGTGCTCTGTCCGTTCGGGTCCAGCTTTGCCACTTCTGCATTGTTGACCTTGTTGTAGAAGGTGATCACGGCATCGCCTACCTCGTACGAGTTGAGCAGTACCGCCCCGTCGTCTGCGAGTAGCTGCCCCGCCTGCCCCTTGAAGGCGAAGCCATTGCTGCCAAAGTGCTTGCGGATTTCGGTCAGCGTTGTTGTCCCGAAGCGCAGCCAGGAAAGGTCGGATCCTGTGGCGTTGTTGACGCGATTCCAATTGGCTTCCAGATAGACGATTCGACTGTTCTTGCCCGTGGTAGCGGAGAGGTCGTTGCCGTTTGGCAGCGTCCAGCGTGCGACGGCTCGGTCGCCATCCGCTTGCGACGACGCGGGCTTCCCCAGCGCGGCGAGCTTCCGGGAAGCATCGCCGATGTGCAGGGAAGAGAGCGCCTGCGCCTGCGCCATGCTCGCCATCAGCAGGCACAACGGAGCGAACGTACGTCTTGCGCTTGCGGTCATCGGGTCACCTTCTGGCGCAAGCTTATCGCACTGCAATGCGCGCGCTAACGAAAGCGCCTAACGATACTGCTCCACTTCGCCCAGCAGTTTCAGCTTGAGTTCCGGCGGCAGAAAGCTGGCCTCGACGGAGTTACCGGCGATCTCACGCATCTGCTCCAAGGTGAATTCAAACTCACGATGAACCGTCTCGTATTCATCGAGCAGGTCTGCGCCGAACATGGGCGGATCGTCCGAGTTCAATGTGATCATCAGGCCGCGTTCGAAGTAGTGGCGTACCGGGTGCGACTCCATGTTGCTACAGCAGCCGGTACGCAGGTTGCTGGTGACATTGAGCTCGAGGGGAATCTGCTTCTCAGAGAGGATGTCCAGCAGCTCGGGATCGTCGACCGCGGACAGCGCATGGCCGATCCGTTCCGCGCCAATGTTGATGGCAGCCCAGATACTTTGCGCAGAAACGTTCTCACCGGCATGCGCGGTCAGGTGCAGACCAGCGGCCTTCGCCTCCGCGTAGATGTGCTTGAAATCCTGTGCGTGTCCGCGCGCTTCGTCGCCGCCGATGCCGATGCCGACGATGCTGGGATAGATCTTTCGTAGCTCCGCGGCCTTCGTGAAGACCACGGCGGCCTCCTCCACACCGAAGTGCCTCACGGCATCGATCAGCCACGTAACCGTAGTGCCGAAGTCGGCTTCGCCGCGTACGCGTCCACGCTCGATGGCAGCAGTGACATCCTCGACGGTGAGCTGCGTTTTGAAGCGCAGGATGATGCCATAAGAGATGTAAACCTCCGCGTGGCGAACACCCTGTTCGCTCAGGCGATGGATCATCTCGTAAGTGATCAGCTCGTAGTCTTCAGGGGTCTGCAGGCGCTCGCTGACGGCCTTAAATGCCATCAGGAAGCCGAGAAAATTGTCGTACACATAGAGCGCGCGCGCAGCTTCCAGCGTCAGCGGCTCATCGTCATGCCGCTGGGAGAGTTTGACCAGCGTCTCCGGCACAATGGTGCCTTCCAGATGCAGGTGCAGTTCGCACTTCGGAAGTCCGCGCAGCCATTCGCGCGGCGTGATCGCCATTTCCTTCATCCCTCTAGTGTGGACCATGCGGCCCGGGTTCGTTGGACGAGCGAAAAACAGCGCGATTTCCTGAGGATTTGCGCTGCCGGCAGGACGGAAGGAATGAAATAATCGAAAAGTCCTCTTCCACAACTTTCAGTTCCAAAGCACCGCACGGAGATTTTTGTCCCGCATGCAGAGTGTTAGCCCATCGACGACGCAGTGGATCAGCCGGCTTTGCCTGCTGGCCGGTACCGTGCTGTTCGGGTTCTGGTGCGTGCCGACGGTCTACGGCTTGGTCTTCTCGCACGTCGTACTGTCGCGTTTTCAGGCACACCACGCTGAGACGACTGCCTGGGCTCCGGGCCGCGTGGCGGCGTATCGCAACGCACTGAAGGTTGCCGCACCACCTGCAGAGGCGGTTCTGCGGATCCCCCGCGTGGGGATCGAAGTGCCGGTCATGGAAGGCACCTCGAAACTGGTGATGAATCTCGGCGCCGGACACATTGAGGGCACAGCCAGTCCGGGTGGTGCAGGGAACGTTGCCCTTGCAAGCCATCGTGATGGCTACTTCCGACACCTGAAAGATGTGCACGTGGGCGACCGCATCGAGGTGAACTCCACACAAGGGAACAACGTCTATCAGGTCGACAGCCTGCAGATCGTTTCGCCGAGCGACGTCGCCTCGTTGCAGCCGACCGCGAAGCCTGTCCTGACCCTGGTCACCTGCTATCCGTTCTTCTACCTCGGGCCGGCCCCGCAACGGTACATCGTGCGTGCGTCCCTGCTCTCGACTTCACAAGTTTCGACCAACACCGCCGCACCCCATCTGGAGAGATAAATGAGCCGTCTGTTTTCCGTTTCCGCACGCAAGCTTGTCGTCACCGCTGCCGTCGCCTTCCCGCTGCTTGCAGCCGCTGCCCACGCTGAAGACACCGCGACGGTCGTCTATGTCTCCGGCGGACAGGTCGTTGTAAAGAACATGAAGAACGAGCTGGACTACGGCTACATGCTGGGCGCCGGTGACAAGGTCAAGACAGCAGCCGGCGACGTAGCCGTTTCGGGCCTGAAGCCCGGCATGACCATCACAGGAGGCCTCACGGGCGGCAAGGTGGTCGATGATGCTTCGGTCGTTAAGGCCAAGGTCATCAGCCTGTCGCCGCCGAATAAGATGGTCGTCAAGGTTGAAGATGAGTCGAAGGAAGTCACCGTAGCCGAGGGTGTGCCCACCGGTACCAAGGTTGGCGATACCGTCGAACTGACGCTGGTCAGCATTCGTACCGACGGCGACAACCGCCCCATGAATGCCGTGAAGGCGCCGGCGATCAGCGGCAAGCTTGCCTTCTACCAGCAGCCCAACCTGGAGCAGCCGGATTCGGGCACCAACCTGCCCACCTACGGCCTGCTCGGCGGACTGTTGCTTGCCGTAGGCTTCACGCTGAAGGCAAAGCGCCGCAACGCTTAGAGAGGCCTGGTGGTCTATAGGCGCTCGGAAGGGCACGGCTTCAGCTGTGCCCTTCCGGATCGCCGATATCATCGTTTTCCCGATAGATTCGCTGTGCCCGGCTAATCCATCGATTGACCGAAGAGTCTCCCCGAACGATCTCCAATAAAGAAAAGGCCAGAGTCGCATACGCGCTCTGGCCTCTTCTTATGGACCCTCCGTCAGTTACTTGCCGAGGACCTTGGCCATCATCTCGCCGATATCAGCCGGAGACTTGACGACGTGGATGCCTGCAGCGCTCATAGCTTCCATCTTGCTTTCAGCGGTACCCTCGCCGCC
Source organism: Terriglobus roseus (assembly GCF_900105625.1). NCBI lineage: Bacteria > Pseudomonadati > Acidobacteriota > Terriglobia > Terriglobales > Acidobacteriaceae > Terriglobus > Terriglobus roseus. Next base: position 1,665,936 of record NZ_FNSD01000001.1, on the reverse strand, counting down.
GCTGATGATGGCGCCGGCGTGGCCCATGCGGCGACCCGGAGGTGCCGTCTGGCCAGCGATGAAGCCAACTACCGGCTTCTTCACGTGAGCCTTGATGTACTCCGCCGCGATCTCCTCATTGGTGCCGCCGATCTCGCCGATCATGACGATCGCCTCAGTGTCAGGATCCTCGTTCAGCAGCTTGATCGCATCGATGTGCTTGGTGCCTATGATGGGATCGCCGCCGATGCCGATGGCGGTCGACTGGCCGATACCGCGCTGCGTCAACTGGTGCACCGCCTCGTAGGTCAGCGTGCCCGAGCGCGACACGATACCGACCTTGCCCTGCATGTGAATGCGACCGGGCATGATGCCGATCTTCGCCATGCCGGGCGAGATGACGCCGGGGCAGTTCGGTCCAATCAGCACAGACTTCGAATCCTTCACAACCGACCACACCTTGACCATGTCCAGGATCGGAATGCCTTCGGTGATGCAGACCACCAGCGGCAGATTCGCAGCAACGGCTTCCATGATGCCGTCCGCAGCGAATGGCGGCGGAACGAAGATCATGGTCGCATTCGCGCCGGTTGCGGCAACTGCCTCTTCGACCGTGTTGAAGACGGGCCAGCCCTCGTGCGTGGTGCCGCCCTTGCCGGGCGTTACGCCGCCGACAACCTTGGTGCCGTAATCCTGGCAACCCTTGGCGTGATACGTACCTTCGCGGCCGGTGATGCCCTGAACGATGAGCCGCGTGTCGTTATTAACGAGAACTGCCATTACTTGGCTCCCTTCGCTGCTTCCACTGCCAGCTTTGCGGCTTCCGCCATCGTTGCGCCTACTGCATATTTCAAGCCGCTCTCGGCAAGAATCTGACGGCCTTCCTCGACGTTCGTTCCTTCTAGGCGAAGGATCAACGGCAAGGTGACGTTCAGGTTGCGAGCCGCGGCGACGACGGCCGTTGCCAGTACGTCCACACGCAGGATGCCGCCGAAGATGTTGATGAAGATGGCCTTGACGTTGGGGTCGGCCAGTAGGATCGCGAAGGCAGCTTCAATCTGCTGCTGGTTCGCACCGCCGCCCACATCCAGGAAGTTTGCCGGCGAACCGCCGCTGTACTGGATGATGTCCATCGTGGCCATCGCAAGACCGGCGCCGTTGACCATGCAGGCGATCGAGCCGTCCAGCTTGATGTAGTTCAGCGAATCCTTGGAGGCTTCCACTTCGAGCGGATCTTCTTCCGCAACGTCGCGTAGTTCCTTCAGGTCCTTGTGGCGATACATTGCGTTGTCGTCGAAGTTGATCTTGCAGTCGAGCGCGGCGAGCTTGTCGTCCTTCGTGGTGATGAAGGGGTTGATCTCCAGCAGCGAGCAGTCAGTCTCCACGTAAGCTTTGTACAGGCCCAGCATGAAGGTGACTGCGGCGTTGATCTGTGTCGGCTTCAGGCCCAGCTTGAACGCCAGGTTGCGTGCCTGCCAGGGCTGCAGACCAAGCGCGGGCTCGATCGCTTCCTTATAGATGGCGTCGGGATTCTCGGCAGCGACTTCTTCGATCTCCATGCCGCCAGCCTGCGAAGCCATAAACGTCAGCTTGCCGTTCAGACGGTCCAGCGTGATGCCGAGATAGAGTTCGCGTTCGATGGCGGAACCAGCTTCAACCAGCAGGCGCTGTACCTTCTGGCCCTGCGGTCCGGTCTGGTGCGTGATCAGCTGCATGCCCAGGATGGCCTTGGAAGCGGTGTTCGCATCATCCAGCGTCTTGGTGACCTTGACGCCACCACCCTTGCCGCGGCCGCCCGCGTGGATCTGCGCCTTGATGACGACAACCGCGTTGCCGGCGGAGAAGAGCTGCTTGGCGGCGCGGTCGGCGTCTTCCAGCGTCGTGACCATCTCGCCCTCGGGCACGGGCACGCCGTATTTGCGGAGGATTTCCTTCGCCTGATATTCGTGAATCTTCATCTGGTGGCAAACTCCGGGACAGCGATCTAAAGACAAGGGAATGGTAGCGGACGTAGATCACAGCAGTAAATGGATACCGCACGGTTGTGCGTTTACCGGTCGATGTTACGGTGATGCCACCGATGCAGCAGAGCAGTCCTTGCCGCTCGTTCGTGGATCGGGAGGTCTCGGATTTAGGCACCCCATTCTTGTGAAGCGAGGGTGGGCTATCGCGCGAAGCGCGCCCCTCTTCAATCATCGAAGGAAAGGTTTCGCGCTATGCGCGAAAGTATGGGGCACCCGCCGTCGTTGGTCCGACAACATTTACCTTGATAAATGAGGATCTATGGAGCCGGTCGAACTTCTGCAGGGCGTGGTGGATGGTGCCGATGCACTCGCGTTCGATGACGCACGCGCGCTGATGTCTGCGCTGCTGGAGGGCGAGTTCAGCGAGAACGAGATGTCTGCGCTTCTGAGCGCGCTGCACGAACGCGGTGAGACGTCCGCGGAACTCGCGGGTTTCAGCGACGCCATGCGCGGCGCGGCAGTGAAGCTACCGCTGACCGATGCGGAGCGCGATGGTTTAGTCGACACCTGCGGTACGGGCGGCGACGGCAGCGGCACCTTCAATATTTCGACGGCAGTTGCGCTCGTTGCGGCGGCGGCGGGTGCTCGCATTGCCAAGCATGGCAATCGCGCGGTGACGTCGCGTTGCGGATCGGCCGATGTGCTGGGCGCTCTGGGTATCCCGACGGAACACACAACGGAGTCGGCCGCCGCGACGCTGCGGCGCGACGGCTTCGCATTTCTACTCGCGACCCGCATGCATCCGGCCATGAAGATTGTCGGGCCCGTGCGGCGGGCTCTGCCGTTTCGGACTGTCTTCAATCTGCTGGGGCCAATGACGAATCCAGCCGGGGCTCGCAGGCAGGTCATCGGTGTTTACTCTGCGCAGGCCGTGCCGCTGGTCGCGGAGGCGCTGGCCTTCAGCGGTCACATGCAACATGCGCTGGTCGTGCATGGATTGAGCGGGCTGGATGAGCTGTCGCTCAGCGGCGAAAGTCTCGTTGCCGAGGTGAAGGGGAGCGAGGTCACACAGTTCACCGTCACTCCGGAAGACGCTGGTCTCATGCGTTCGCAGGACGCACTGGCAGGTGGTGATGCCGAGCAGAACGCCGCGATCCTCCGCGGCATCTTCGCCGGAAAGGCGGGGCCCGCCCGCGACATCGTTCTGCTGAACGCGGCGGCGGTCCTGATGGTGGCCGGTGTTGCAGACGATCTGCGTGGTGGCGTGGCGGTTGCTGCTGCGGCCATCGATAGCGGCCGTGTCACGCAGCTATTGGATCAACTGGCTGGGGCGCACGCGTGATCGTTCGCCCCAGGCCGCGTGGATGGGAACTCTTCGGCATCTGGCGGCTGTCGATTCTCAGCCGCATCTGGCCTCTGATTCTGGTCGAAGCCGTCTTCTCCGCGGGCGTGGTGCTTGCTGCAGATCGCTTTCCGGCGCTCTTCCGGACCTTCAACGTGGCGCCCTTCACGCTGCTTGGTATTGCGCTCTCCATCTTTCTTGGCTTCCGGAACAGCGCCTGTTACGACCGCTGGTGGGAGGCGCGTCGACAGCTTGGCGCGCTCATCGGCGAGATGCGTTCTTTTGCTCGCCTACTGATTGCGACGCCTGGCGGCGATCGTGCGCGGCGGGTTCGCGTGGTGAAGCGGGCCATCGGGTTCGTCTACGCCTTGATGGCACACTTGCGCGGCGCCGCCATGCCGCGTGAAGTGGCGTTTTACGCACCGGAAGACGACTCGCTGCGGTCAGCCCGCAACGTTCCCGACGCGATGTTGCGCAATATTGCAATGGAGACAGGCGCGATGCTAGCGGAGGGCGAATTCGGCGAGTTGCTGTATGGCACGTTCGACGAGCGTCTGACCTCGTTCGCCGCCATGCAGGTGGCGTGCGAACGCATCAAGGGAACGCCGACGCCCTTTCCTTACACGCTGCTGCTGCACCGCACGGCGTATGCGTTCTGTTTTTTACTGCCCTTTGGCCTGGTGGGAACGTTGCGCTATGCAACACCGGTCTTCTGCGCCGTCGTCGCTTATGCATTCTTCGGTCTGGACGCGCTCGGAGACGAGTTGCAGGAGCCGTTCGGCGACACGCTGAACGCCTTGCCGCTGACCGCCATGGCCCGCACAGTCGAGATCAGCCTGCTCGAGACGATCGGCGAACGGGAGATCCCGGAAGCGATGGAGCCTGTGCGATCGGTGCTGCAGTAGCGGGCCGCTGCGGTACATTGATGTTGATCCCCGCATTGCCAGGAGTTCTTTGTGAAGCGCTTGTTCTCGATTGCCGCCCTCGTCTGTGTCTCCCCGCTGGCCTTTGCACAGGCGCCTGCCGACGTCTCCGGCACATGGACCACGCAGACGGAAGTACAGGGCATCGCCGTCAATGAAACCTGCCACTTCACGGAAGCGGCAGATGGCGCGCTGAGCGGTATCTGCGAAACCTCTGCGGGAAAGTACAAGCTGACAGGCAAGGTCACGGGCACCAGTGTCAATTTCTCGCACCCGGCCAACTACCAGCAGGAAGATATGACGGTATCCTTCTTCGGCAAGCTGGATGAGCCCACATCCGTCAGCGGATCGATCGACATGCAGCCGCTGAACGCCGGTGGGACCTTTGCCATGAAGAAGATCAGTAAGTAAGGAACCATCGCTCAGGTTGATCCGTATCAGGAATCGAATTGCATACCAGGGGGGAAGTTCACATGAAGCATTGGATTGCAGTCGCGGCGCTGGTCGTCGTTCCGTTTGTGGCCCATGCAGCCGCACCGGCAACTGTTGCAGGCGTCTGGTCTACCACCGGTGATGTCTCTGGCGTTGCCGTGCAGGAGACCTGCACCTTCACGCAGGGCGCGGATGCGAAGCTGGCCGGTAGCTGCCTGGTCGATGGCAAAGCCTATCCAACGACGGGAACTGTCACGGACACGACCATCATCTGGTCGCACGGCGGGAACTACCAGGGGACGGACTTCGTCATCACCTACACCGGCAAGTTAGGCACCGATGGCGCCATGACCGGCACCATGAGTGTGGACCCTTTCAACGTCGACGGCAGCTTCACTTCGAAGAAGGCTGCGCAGTAACCAGCGCCGCAAAAAATCTAAGGGCCAACGCGTGATGCGTCGGCCCTTTCCTGCTTGCCTAGGAGCGTAGCCCCGGCCTCGCGACCGGTGCGTCGATGCCGACTTACTTTGCCTTCTCTTGATCCACGGGGTGGAAGACCGCCGGCGGCGCGGTGAAGGCAGCGTTGAGGGCCGCCGCGAGGCGCAGACCGCCGAGCTCAAGCTGACGATCGATCAGAGGGATGTTCTTGGTGAAGTAAGCCTCATCAATGTCGGCGCCCTTGGGTACGATGGCGGCGTCGCTCAGGATTTTCGACTGCTCCGTCCATGCGATGGGATCGGTGCTGCCTGCGGCGAGGCGCTCCTTGCGGATCTCCGCTTCCAGCCTGGCGAGGTACTGCGCGTCGGTCAGGTTGCGATGGTCGATCAGGTAGCCATCCCAGATGGCATGCAGGTTGCAGTTGTTCTTGCTGCCGCAGGTGTCCTGGCCGAAGGCCGTGACCTGGATGCCGTTGCCACCCTTCTCGACGCCCGATGCGTGGAAGGGCTGGTGGACGTCGCCGATGAAGTGCACGAGGAACTTGAGAGACTCGGCGCGTTCACTCGGGTCGAGCTTCAGATCGCCGATGCGGCTCTTAAAGAACAGGATGCGGTCGGTCACGCAGTCGCGCCACTTGTCGTTGTAGCTGCCGGCCTTTACGCCGGGCTGGGTGGGGCAATCGCGGTCGCGGTCGTAGGTCGTCTTATCGCCCGGAATGTCGGTGAAGTGCCAGCCGCCCGTCTGCGCGACCAGTGGACGGTAGACGTCGGGCCATGCGGCTACGTCGGCCAAGGACTCCGTGCCGAGCAGAGCCTTTACGTTGCGGCGAGCGACGGGCGTCAGGTGATCCCATGCGACTTTACCGACCAGACGATGCCCTTTCTCCCACCAGGCCGAGGCAGATGGTGGTGCAATCGTGGCGACAAGGAGAGCGGAGGAGGCAAGGGCGGCAAGAAGCTTTCGCATGCGATCAAGCATAAAGCCGCAGCGTTGCGGGGCGCAGAATGCCGCGGATTGAAACGATTCAAAACTCGCAAGAACCCGGATACACTTGCACCGCAACGAAATGGGTCAGGAGATCGTTATGAACCGCCGTGACTGGTTAAAAGGCACTGCCACGCTGGCAGCCGCCGCAGGTATTTCCACAAAGCTTGCGGAGGCGCAGGCACCTGCCGCAAAGGGTGGCCGAAGCTACTTTTTGCTGCGCCGTTACAAGCTGCAGTCGGGGCCGACGTTCGGTGCGGCCGCCAACAAGTACTTTAGTGAGGCGTTGATCCCTGCGCTCACCCGCATGGGATTGGGGCCGGTGGGTGTTTTCAACCTTTCGTACGGCGATGGGACGCCGACCATGTTTGTCCTCATCCCTGGCAGCGATCTGACAGCTTTGGCCATGCTGGATCTGAACCTTGTGAAGGATCCCGCCTTCGTGGCTGCGGCTGCACCGTTCTGGGCCGCACCTGCGATCGCTCCGCCGTTTCTCACCGTGACCAGCACCGTCTCCATCGGCTTTGAGGGGTTTCCGCAGCTCGTTGTTCCGGCGAAGGATCCGCACATTGTCCAGATCCGTACCTACGTCAGTCCCACTTACGCAGCACATGAGCGGAAGATGGAGATGTTCCACCAGGGTGAGTTCCGCATCTTTGCCGAAGCAGGCGCAAAGTCGGTCTTCTACGGAGACAATCTGATTGGCCCGGATCTTCCAAGCCTGACGTACATGCTGGCGCACAAAGATCTGGCAGCGATGGATCAGAACTGGAAGAATTTCACCACGCACCCGGACTGGAAGAAGCTTTCGACTAACCCTCGTTACGCCAGCGAACCGACCGTGTCGCGCGTGGACAATCTGGTGCTGACGCCGACTGCTTACTCGCAGGTCTAGATCGCTGCACCCGGCAGCACGAAGGGATCTGACCCTTTCGCATCATCGCTGATGCGGAAAGAATCAAATCCCTTCCTTGCGTTACGCGATACGCCGAGCTTAGAGGGCTTTGCGGACCACGCTGCGGACCGTTTCGCAGACGACGCCGTAGACGACGTGTGTGGCCATCTCGCTCCGCTTTTCGCGGCCTTCCTGTTCTTCCGGGCTTGCGGAGAGGCCCAGCGCGGGTAGCGCACCCTCGTGCGTGACGGACATCAGCGCGATGCCGAAGGTGGCGCCGTTCTTGGCGGTCACGGCGGGATAGAGTTCGGCCATGATGCCGTAGGCGGCGCCGGCGAGCGCGCCAAAGGTCCAGTGAATGCCCTCTTCGACTGCCTTCTTGCCCGGCGTTTCGAGTCTCGGCTGACCCAGCTTTTCTGCCAGGACGGCAGGCGGTTCGGGTTCGCCATGGGTGCGGGGGGGGTAGAGTTTCTCAGCCGCGGATTTGGCAGCGGTGGCGATCAGGCCGCCGACCAGGCCGGCCAGCGCGCCCTTCAGAAGGTTCTTCGTCGGATTGGTCAAAGGCTTCACAGTCTTAGTCATAGCAGGCATTGGGACGCGGCGCGGTGGGCTCGGGTGGTCTGCCGAGTGTGTCCCAAATGAATCCTTTCGTGAGTTGGCGCATTTAGAATGAGGGCTGCGTGCCCGCAAAGCAAGTGCGCGGCGCGACCTGCATCAGACTGCAGGAAGACACCCAAGATCGGACACCATGTCGAACGTCACCCCTACGACCAGCACCACACGCGATACCGTCATTCTCGGCTCCGGTTGCAGCGGCCTTACCGCTGCCATTTATACCGCGCGCGCCAACCTCAAGCCGCTTGTGATTGAAGGCCACGAACCTGGCGGCCAGCTTTCCATCACCACCCTGGTTGAGAACTTCCCGGGATGGCCCGACGGCGTGCAGGGACCGGAGCTGGTCGAAAACATCCGCAAGCAGGCCGAGAAGTTTGGCGCAGAGATGGAAATGGGACACCTGGTCAGTGCAGACCTGTCCAAGTCGCCGATCGAGCTGAACTTCGGCCATAAGATCGTGCATACGCGCACGCTGATCGTCGCTTCCGGCGCCAGCGCGCGCTGGCTCGGTCTGCCAAGTGAACAGGCACTCATCGGTCATGGTGTCTCGTCCTGCGCGACGTGCGACGGCTTCTTCTTCTCGGGTAAGGTCATCTGCGTGATTGGTGGTGGCGACTCCGCCATGGAAGAGGCGATGTTCCTGACGCGCTTCGCCACGAAGGTCTACCTGATCCACCGGTCGGCACAGTTCCGCGCCAGCAAAATCATGCTGGATCGCGCGATGGCGCATCCGCAGATCGAGTTCCTGACCAACACCATTGTCGAGGAAGTGCTCGGCGTGGAAGAGAAGGATGTTCGCGGCATCCGCATCCGCAACTCAGTCAGCGGCGAAGTCAGCGAGATTGCGCTCAGCGGCTTCTTCCTCGGTATCGGTCACATCCCGAACGCGAAATTCTTCGAGGGACAGATGGACCTGGACGAAGACGGCTATATCAAGAGCCACGACAACGTCTTCACCACGAAGGATGGCAAGATCATCCCCGGCGTCTTCTGTGCAGGCGACGTGCAGGACCGTCGCTACCGCCAGGCCATCACGGCTGCCGGCACAGGCTGCATGGCCGCGCTGGAAGTCGAAAAGTACCTGGAAGAGCACGGCCGGTAAGCATCAGCTCGAACAAAAGCTTGCCCACGTCTCGTTTCTGAGACGTGGGCTTTTCTTTGGCGCGACCAGTTTCCCGTCGTGAACGACGGCACCCGGATCCTTACTGTCAGCGGTGTGTCGTCTGCGCACGCTTCAATCGGTGGATGACGTTTGTCATGAAAACGCCCTGACGGTTCTCTCTATGTCCTGGTAGCGGCACAGCGCATCATGGAACTGTTGCGTGGAGGCTGCGATGGCGAAGGTTGAAACAGGGCGGTTTGCGGGCACGATGGAGGGCGAGTTCGTCGTCTTCGTGATCGGGATGCGGATCAACAATCTTCTGGCGGTGAACAAGTGGTTGCCGGTATCGCGTGCCATGCCGCGCATGTTGCAGGAACTCTTTCGCCAGCCGGAGCTTGGTCTGTTGCACGCCGAGTTCTTCATGAACCTGGCCGATCGCAACGTGATGACGCTGCAGTACTGGCGCAGCTATGACCACCTGCACGCCTATGCGCACGCTCGGGACAAGGCGCATCTGCCGGCCTGGGCAGCGTTTAACAGGGCTGCTCGCGGCAATGCGGCGGTGGGCGTTTACCACGAGAGCTATCTGCAGAAGCCGGGTACTTACGAGACCGTCTATGTCGACATGCCACGCTTCGGCTTGGCGAAGGCCGGTGCGATGGTGCCTGCGGTGGGATCGATGAAGGACGCGGCGGATCGTCTGCGGGCATCGGCCGTTGGTCGTGGCGCCGGCGCCTAGATCGCATTGGGACAGACAAAGGCGATAGGTTGCACACCGATTGGTTGGTGAGGCGATGGGGCGCGCATCGATTGGTTGGTCAGTGCGATGGGTGCGCATCGACTCGTTGCACATTGCTTCAAGCGGAATGAAGGTCCGTGACTTCCCAGCCCTGGGCATCGCCCTGGGATTCGGGAAGGATGCAGAGCTTGCGGGCTGAAGGCCCGCGACAAAGTGATCGCCTTTCGTGAGACCTCAATCTACCCGTTAGTCTTTGTCGCGGGCCTTCAGCCCGCTGGATAGTGCAGGGTTTGCAACCCAGGGCTCCAACCTGGGCTGGGAAGTCGCGGGCCTTCAGCCCGCCGTACCTTCAGCCCGCCGTATCTTCCGATCGCTGTACCTTCAGGCCGCCTCACCTTCCGCGTTGAGGCGTTGTGCATGGCATGCCCGTGACTTCTGGACGCGGGATGTTTGGTTCGATCCGCCGTGAGGGTTAGCCTTGCTTCATGGCCTCCCGTCTCGTTCTGAACCTGCTCATCACCCTCCGCCGTGGCATCCGCGTGCCTCTCTGTGTTGTCCTGTCCATGGCGTTTCTTTGCCTTCCCGCTGCGCTGGCCCAGCAGGGCCAGGGGACGTTCGAGAACGCCGGTCTGACGTTGTACTACCGCACACTGGGCCAGGGATCGCCGGTGCTGATCCTGGCCGGTGGCCCCGGCATGGACGTGGACTACATGCTGCCCGTGGCGAGGCTGTTGGCGAAGGATCATACGGCCATCCTGTTGGAACAGCGGGGCACCGGTCGGTCGATGCCGGCGAAGATCGCTCCAGAGACGGTGAGCGCAGACCTGATGCTCAGTGACATGGAGGCTCTGCGGACGAAGCTGCGATATCGCCAGTGGGTGGTGCTCGGTCACTCTGCCGGTTCCCTGACGGCCATGCTGTACGCGGTGGCCCATCCGTCATCGATTCGCGCTTTGGTGCTGTTGGGCACGATGCCGCCGAACTTCACCCCGCTGTTGAAGGTCGGGCCGAGCCGGATGGCTCGACTTGGCCCGGCGGAGCAGGCGCGTATGGCGGAACTAAGCAAGCTCGGAAACACGGGCACGGTTGCACAGCAAAATGCGCGGCAGATCGAGATGTTGCGGATGACGTTTGAGGCGGAGTTCGTGGACAAAGAAGCAGGACATCGCTTTGCGCAGACGATGACCGTGGATAACTTCCACATGGGGACGTCCGCGGTACTTGAGACGGCATTGCCGGACTACGACGAGCGACCGGCCCTGGCGAAACTGCATATCCCAACGCTGATCGTGCAGGGCCGCCAGGATTCGCTCGATCCAGATCTTGCTGCTTTGACCCGCGATGCGATTCCGGACGCGCAACTGGTCATCGCGGAGAAGGCCGGCCACTTTGGTTGGCTGGAGCAGCCAGAGTTTTATCGCACGACCATAGAGACCTTTCTGCGCGGTAAGTGAGCCGCGGGATAAGCTGGAAGCATGTCGATTGCAGAAAATCTGGAGCGTGTGCGGGCGGAGATCGCCGCAGCATGTGCCAAGGCCGGGCGCCAGCCCGAGGATGTGAAGTTGCTCGCGGTGTCGAAGACGTGGGGACCGCCCGCGGTCGCCGAGGCGTTCCGCGCGGGCCAGCGGTTATTTGGTGAGAACCGTGTGCAGGAGTGGGAGCATAAGCGCGCCGATCTGCATTCGATTCTGGGTGAAGGCGTGGGTGAGATGGACGTTCACCTGATCGGCAACCTGCAAAGCAACAAGACCAGTAAGGCGGCGTGGCTCTTCAGCGCGGTGGATGCGGTCGATAGCGCGAAGGTCGCGCGCCGTCTGCATGATGTCTGCGACCAGGTAGGCAAAGTGCTGCCGATCCTGATTGAGGTGAAGCTCTCCGAAGAGGAGACGAAACAGGGCGTAACAGCGTATGCTCTGCCAGGCCTGCTGAACAGCATCCTGGAGATGGATGGTGTCGAGGTGCGCGGCCTGATGACGGTCCCGCCCTACGCGGACGATCCCGAGGATGCCCGGCCGTACTTCCGCCGTCTGCGCGAGTTACGTGACTCGGCCGAGGCAGAGGTTGGCATCAAGCTGCCCGAACTTTCGATGGGCATGTCGCATGACTTTGCGGTTGCTATCGAAGAGGGATCGACCTGCGTGCGCGTGGGGTCGGCGATCTTTGGTGTTCGGACGTACGCTCCGAAGGACGAAGAAGACGAGGCGTAGCCCGTGGCCTTTGCCGTGAGCAGTATGGATGGCGGTGTCAGCTTCGCGGTGCGTGTACAGCCGGGAGCTTCACGCGAGTGCATCGTCGGCGAGTATGGCGATGCACTCAAGATCGCGCTGACTGCTCCGGCTGTTGACGGTAAAGCGAACGAAGCGCTGATCCGCTATGTGGCTACGTTGCTGAGTGTTCCCCGCATGAGCGTTGAGATTGCATCCGGAACACTGTCACGCTCTAAGATCGTGCGCGTTACGGGCATATCCGCGGAAGAAGCGGCAGCGAAACTTATGCGGATCGAGAGCGCATAGAGCGTGCTTCGCTGCTGTGATCCTTCGCGCGGATGACCAGCGTTTCCCCTTCGCCCAGCACATCCACCTGGCTGGCGACGCCAGCCTTCCTTGCCGCAGTTCGCAGTCGGATCGGTGGCTCTGTCATCGGCTCGCGGCCCAGCGGGAAGGTGTTGTAGTGCATGGGCACCATCGTCGTTGCGGAGCCGAGATCGAGGAATGCCTGCAGCGCCTCTTCCGGCGACGTGTGCACGGCCCGGTAGCTGTCCGGGAAATAGGCGCCGATGGGCAGCAATGCAATCTGCGGCCGCAGGCGGCGGCCGATCTCGCTGAAGCCGCTGAAGTAAGCCGTATCGCCCGAATGATAGATGCTGTGGCCTGCGCCGGAGATAACGTAGCCACCGAAGAGCCGGTGCGTGTCCTTGAACATGCGCGCGCCCCAGTGCTGCGCAGGCGTCATGGTGATGGTCACTGGCTCTTCATCTACCTCGGCATCGAGTTCCGTGGTCTGCCACCACTCCAGTTCGGTGACGCTGCGGAAGCCCAGATCCTCCACCAGATCTCGCACGCCGCTGGGAACAATGGCCTGCGGTGCAACGCCGGTTAGCTTCTTCGCGTGGCGAACAATGCGGCGCAGCGAAGGCAGGTTCAGGTGGTCCATGTGTGCGTGCGTCAGAAGCACAGCGTCAATGGGCGGCAGATGGTCGATCAGGATGCCGGGCCGGCGTTGGCGGCGCAGCAGGATCAGCCGCGTCGCGAAGACGGGGTCGACCAGCAGGTTGCGGCCGGCGATCTGGATCAGGAATGACGAGTGGCCGATGAAGGTCACGCCCAACTGCTCAGGATCGACGAGCTTGGGCGGGTTCGGCTTACCGAGCAGGGGAGTGCGATGGCTTTCGCGCACAACGCCCCACAGTTGGCGCAGCTTACGCAGTACCGAGGGATGCGGACGAGGATTGCTCACATTCATTGGATGAAGAAAAGCGTTGGGAGATGCGGAGTGCGTCACGCGGCAGGTTCTGTCCAGACGACAAATCCGGCGCTCCTCCGCATCACAACCCTCCAGAAGCAAGTTCGCGGACGCTGTGCGGTGTCCGTATCCTCAACGGCTGTCAACAGTTGCAGTCACGGAGTTCCACGATGAGTGAAGCAACCAATGCAGGCAGGGAAGCGAGCGAGCGCACGGCCAGAGCCCACGGCGAACAGGAACGGGCGGACAACGCGAAGGCAGCTGCGAATGTCTCGACAGGCGTCGCCCAGCAGGCCCGTGCTAACGGATGGAGCCTGCACGCACTGGAGCAGAATGCCTGGGCGCATGTGCAGCACACGCCGCTGAGCAGCATGTGGGATCTTCAGGGTGTGCCGGTGAAAGAAGTCGGCAAGCGGGTGTGGGATGGCATCAACGAAGACAACCTGTTTGGCCGCGCCTCGCAGTTGGCGTATTCCTTCTTCTCGGCGATCTTCCCGGCGCTGATCGCGATGTCCTCGCTGATGGGATTGGTAGCGCAGTCAAGCGGGCAACTGTACTACACGCTGCTGGGCAAGATCGGTCAGTTGATCCCGCCGAGTGCCTTTGAGCTTGTAACGCAGACCTTCAAGCAGACGACCAGCGCCAGCACAACGGGCAAAGTTACCTTTGGTCTGTTGTTCGCATTGTTCTCCGCGAGCGTTGGCATCTCCGCTGTGCAGGACACGTTGAATTCCATCTATAAGGTCCGAGAGACGCGGCCGTTCTGGAAGGCGCGGCTGCAGGCCATTGGGCTAACGCTGATGGTCGCGGCTCTTGTGATCATTGCGTTGCTGACATTGTTCGCAGGCGATTGGGCGGCGAATCACCTGGAGCATATGTTCCGTGGCGCGTATGTACTGTCCATCATCTTCCGCATCATTTACTGGGCGGTTGCATGCCTGTTGATGGTGCTGTCCTTCGAGGTGATGTATTACTTCTGCCCGGACGTGCAGAACCGCAAGTGGCGCTGGTTTACGCCAGGCGGCTGCATCGGTCTGCTGGGGTGGATCGCTGGTTCCGTAGGGCTGCGTGTCTACCTGCATTACTTCAATAGCTACTCGGTGACGTACGGATCGCTTGGTGCGGTGATTATCCTCTTGCTGTGGTTCTACCTCACCGGCGCGATGATTCTGCTGGGTGGCGAGGTCAATTCAGAGATCGAGCATGCGGTTGCGGAGAAGAAGCTGGTGAGCGGTGAGTGTCCGCTGCCGCCATCTTCCGCGGTGGACAAGGTAGACATCAATACTGCCAGGAAAGCTTCGTAGACTTACTGTTCCAAGGTTTCGGGTGCCCTACTCTCTTGCGATTCAGCAGCGAAAGTACGGGCACCCGCCTTTCGTTACAGGCCCAATACCTGATCGGGCGTGATGGGCAGGTTTCGTAAGCGTCTTCCGGTGGCGTTGTGAATAGCGTTCGCAATGGCTGCGGCGACACCGGTGATGCCGATCTCTCCCAGACCCTTGGCGCCAAGTTCGCTGCCGCGAGTGTCATCCTCGGGTACCAGGATCACTTCAATATCGGGTGCATCTGCATTGGTAGGAACATGCGCTTCCGCCAGATTTGCATTGACCCAGGCGCCAACGTGGATGTCGCGCAGACTCTCTTCCATCAGTGCGTGACCCACCCCCCAAACCATGCCACCGAGTAACTGCGAACGTGCGGTGCGCGCATTCAGGATGCGGCCACCTGCGAAGGCTCCGGTCATGTGCGTGACACGCACGCTGCCCGTGAACTCATTCACCGCGACCCGCGCGAACTGTGCACCGAAGGCCATCCGCGCGTAGTCACTTTTGCCGAAGGTGCGGCCCGCTATGCCTTTCACCTCGAGCGTTGTCAGCTTCGCTCGCGCGAGTACGGCTGTTGCAGGATCACGCCGGGCGGACTCGATACGGTGCGAAAGGATGCCGCCCCGGAAGACGATGTCCTTCAGGCCGCAGAGGTAGAGCGGGCTTTCCTTATCAACGCGCGCGATACGTGCGAGTTTCTCCGTCAGCATCTTTGCTGCAACACGGATCGCAGATCCAACCGACAGGGATGTGGAGGACCCTGCGGAGAACGCGCCGAAAGGCAGCGTGGTATCGCCGATGTCAAAACGTACGCGGTCAAGCGGAAGACTCAACTCCGTTGCTACTACTTGCGACAGGGAGGTGATGGCGCCCTGGCCGATCTCCTGCGTTGCGCTCTGGGCGATGACGGAGCCATCGGCCTGCAGGACCAACCGTGCCGTCGCAGGGAAGTGATTCGTAGGATAGGCCGCGGTAGCCATGCCGTAACCGATGAGCTCTGCGCCTTCGCGCTCGGCACTGCGTGCGGTGCGGCGATGCCAACCGAAGTGCTCCGCGCCTGTGGCGTAACACTCGCGCAGTGACTTGCTGGACCATTCCCTGCCGCCTTCCGGATCGACCTCGGCATAGTTACGCAGGCGCAGATCGATCGGATCGATCCCCAGTTTTTCTGCCAGTTCGTCCATCGCCGTCTCCAGCACAAACTGGCCCGGCGTGACGCCAGGGGCACGCATCCATCCGGGTGAGTTGGTGTTGAGCCGCAGGGCCTTATGCGTTGCGTGGAAGTTGGGAACGGCGTACAGGTGTTGCGTGACCTCGCTTGTCGGCTCAAGGAAACTTGCGGTCTCGGACGACTGCAGCAGGCTCTCCTGCACCATTGCGGTTAGCTTGCCGTCGGGCGTTGCGCCCAGGCGAAGACGCACGTCCAGACCGCCGCGGTATGGCATCTGGCTGAAGGTATCCTGCCGCGTGAGTACCAGCTTCACGGGGTGTCCGAGTAGCTTTGCGGCCATGGTGGACAGCATGGTCTGGTTCGCTCCGCCCTTCGATCCGAACCCGCCGCCAATGAGTGGCGCGATAACCCGCACGGCGCTGTCGAACTCTTTGCCGACCAGCACCTGCGCGACGATGCGCGGCAGCTTGTCCTTCACGCCAAGGCTGAAGGCTTCGCCGATCGCGACGGCGTCGCCATAGACAAACTGCGTTGTCGACACGACTGTGACGCGATTCGCGAGACCGTCCTGCGCATGCCAGTGGGCGACGGTTGCGCCGGGTTCCATCGCATTGTGATGTGCCGGTTGCAACTCGAAGTGCGAATCGATCTGAATCGGAGCCACGGCAAACACTGCCTCTGCATCCCCGCGCTTCACCTCGGCCTTTGCTCCTGCGCCGACCTTTTTCGCAGGTTCTGCTTTGTCGAGGTTCCGCTCAAAGTCCAGCAAAGCAGGCTGCGGCGAGTAGGTCGCTTTCACAAGCGAAGCACCTTCTCGCGCGATCTCGGGTGTCTCGGCAACGACCAGCGCGATGGGCTGGCCGTGATAGCGCACACGGTCATCCTGCAGCGGCAGATAGTTCGACTGCTCACTCATCAACAGCGAGCGGATTTTTTTCAGCTTCGGTGCATTGACAGGGGTCATCACCAAGCGAACGCCCGGTAGCCTCTGCGCGGTGTCCGTGTCCAGATGGAGAACGCGGCCAAAGGCGATGGCTGCCGGCACCACCACGGCATGCAGCAAGGACTTCGGAGCCTCGCCCGGATGCAGGTAGCGGTCGAAGCTGTTGATGTCACCGGTGTAGAGGCCCTCGCCGTTGACCTTGGCGCGACCGTCAATGCGAACCGGGGCGTTAATTGCGGCTGCTTCTGGCATGCTGGGTTGGATGCGGCTCCTGTACGAATCGTAGAGAACGTGAGTCCGGATTCGGGCGATGCACCCCAACGAGTAGACTCAATTCGGACATGAGTCTCTACGGAATTGTGGTTGGCATCATTGTGGTCACGCTGCTGGCGGTATCGCTTTCCCGGCTGCGGGCGACAAAGACAAAAGCGGATTACCTGGTTGCGGGCCGTACCCTGCCGGCGGCGGTGCTGGTCTTCACGCTGCTTTCCAGTTGGATTGGTTCCGGGTCGCTGCTGGGCGGTGCGGAGAACGCATACAAACACGGCTTTGCCGCTTTGTGGCAGGGTGGCGGCGGATGGGCCGGCCTGCTGCTGATCTACTTCATCGCCCCGCGGGCACGAAAGTTTGCCCAGTTCACCATTCCGGACCTGCTGGAAGCTCGTTACAACCAGACCGCACGCGTCCTGGGCGTGATCGCTGTGCTGTTCGCTTATACGGCCATCACCAGCTACCAGTTGATCGGTGGCGGGGATATCCTCCACCTGATCTTTCCGGGCAGCATCTCGAACATTGCCGGTCGTTACATCATTGCTGGTTTCGTGATCGTCTTCACCGCCATTGCGGGTATGGGGTCGGTTGCTTACATGGATGTTGTCATCGGTTCACTTGCGACGGTGACCATGCTGGTTGCGCTCCCGATCCTGATCCACCTGGTAGGCGGCTGGGGCGCTGTGCATGCTGCGTTGCCGGCGACGCACTTCCAGGTCTTCGGTGATGTCAGCGGCGTGCAGGCCGCGGAACTGTTTCTGCCAACGTGCCTGCTGATGCTGGGCAATCAATCGATGTATCAGAAGTTCTTCAGTGCGAAGAGCCAGCGTGACGCGAGTCGAGCGGTGGTGGGTTGGATCATTGGAACGGTGATTCTTGAAACGGCAATCGCGGCATTGGCCGTCACCGGATCCGCACTCTTCCCAACAGGCGAAGTCAGCCAGCATCCGCGCGAAATCCTTGCCTACGCCGCGATGAACGGGCTGCACGGCAGTGGTGCCCTACAACTGCTGGGCGCGTTGATGATGGGTGCGATCTTCGCCAAGATCATCTCGACGGCGAACAACTACCTCTTCAGTCCGGCGACGAATCTCGTGAACGATGTCTTCGTTCGATATATCGCACCCCAGGCGGGCGATCGTGCCGTGTTGCTGGTCTCGCGTGGCATGGTGGTGCTGCTGGGGTTGTGGTCCTTGTGGCAGTCGCTAGGCACCGAGAGTGTGCTGGCGAAGAGCCTGTACGCCTACACGATCTACGCTGCGGCGCTCACGCCGGTGATCCTTGCGGCCTTTTTCTGGAAGCGTGCTACCGGTGCCGGTGCGGTGGCTTCCATTGCGCTGGGAACCGTCGTGACGATTGGCTGGGATTCGGATTTCATCAAGCGCCTGCTGCCGCCGATGGTTGCACAACGTGATGCGATTCTGCCGGCGCTTCTGGTATCTGTTGTCGCGCTTCTGTTGGTCAGCCTCATGACGCCCGCGCCTACCGAGGCTCAACTCCGCCCGTTTGAAAGTTAGGTTGTGACGCGTCGTCCTCGTGTACCGATAGAGAAGACGAGGACGGTGCAATCGACGCAGTTGCAGTGCCACTGATGCGCATCCTCGCGTGAGTGGCGATGACGGATTGCTCACAGTAACTCCAAATGCAATATGCGAACACTCCTGCTACTACGAAGATCACGGCGGCCGTTGGCACGCACGGAATGGTCACGCTTGCATTGCAGAAAACCCCGTAGGATCGTCGTTCGCGAAGGTTCAGTGAGAGCGGTCACGCGACGGCGAAGGCTTCCTGCGCATCGAAAGAAGCAGATGCGAGATGAGGAGTACAGATGTCGAGTGGCGTGACGGGTGGAATACGCAAGCGGGTCTTGATTGTGGGCGGTGGTTTTGCAGGGTTAAAGGCAGCGGAGGCGCTTGCCGACGTCGATGTGAATGTCACCTTGGTGGACCGTCGTAATCACCACACCTTTCAGCCGCTGCTATACCAGGTGGCACTCGCCGTGCTCTCTCCGAACGAGATCGCCCAGCCAATCCGCGCCATTCTGCGATCGCCCAATACACAGGTGCTGATGGATGAAGTGGTGGGCTTCGATGCGGCTGCGCGACGTGCCACGTTGAAGAGCGGCACCGTTCTGGAGTATGACTACCTGATACTCGCGACTGGATCCACACATTCTTACTTTGGACGTGATGACTGGGCGCCGCTGGCGCCAGGTCTGAAGACAATCGAAGACGCAGTGGAAATTCGCAGACGCGTACTGCTCGCCTTTGAGTTAGCCGAGGGCGAGATGCAGGAGACGGGCCGTCATCCAGCGCTCAATTTCATCGTAATTGGTGGGGGACCGACAGGCGTGGAGCTCGCCGGAGCCATTTCGGATATTGCAAAGCTATACATCCGCCGCGACTTCAAACACATCGATCCTGCGACGGCCAAGGTGCTGATCGTCGAGGGTTCGCCTGCGATCCTGACGGCATATCCTGAGGATCTGCAGAAGAGTGCTCTAAAACAACTGAGTGAACTTGGTGTGCAGGTGCGCACAAACACACGTGTCACCGATGTGCAGCCTGGCTTTGTGGTCGTTGATGGCAAGGAGCGCATTGATTCGGTCGTGACGCTATGGGCCGCAGGTGTTCAGGCGTCACCGCTGGGTAAACTGCTGGGCGTCGAAGTGGACAAGCGTGGCGCGGTCGTAGTGGATGAGAACCTGCATCCGTCGGGACATCCGGAGATCTTTGTTTGTGGCGATCTCGCTCATGCCATGAGCGAAGGTAAGCCCGTCCCCGGCGTTGCTCAGCCGGCGATGCAGATGGGCGAATACGCAGGCAAGACGATCGCGCTGGAGATCAAGGGACAGCGGATGAAGAAACCGTTTGTCTACTGGGACAAGGGCGACATGGCTACCATCGGTCGCAGTGCTGCTGTTGCCAATGTCAAGTGGCCCTTCAAGGGACACCTGAGTGGCTTCCCTGCGTGGATCACGTGGCTCGTGGTGCATATCTTCTTCCTCATCGGTTTCCGCAATCGTTTCAGTGTTTTTCGCAACTGGGCCTGGACTTACCTCTTCTTCACGGAGGGCTCGCGCCTCATTACCGGCGATCTGGAACTCCCCGGATGGGGCGTTGTCGATGATCCGCACGGGAAGCTGACAACCAGGCCGATTGATCCCGTGGAACAACAGCCGTAGAGCTTTATCGCAGCGCACGCAGCTTCGCGCCGCCTGGGCATCCTGCCTACATGGCTCGCCGTCCCACGTGTTCGTAGGGAGTCAACGGACATGGCGACAGCGAAAAAGGTGGAGGGCGGCAAGGTTCGGTATGCCGTCGTCGGCGCAGGATGGATATCACAGACGGCGCTGCTGCCGGGCGTGGAACACACAGACAATTCTGTCGTGACCACCATCGTCACGGGGCACGAGTACAAGACAGAAAAGCTCGCGGAGAAGTATCCAACCATCGAGCACGGCTACAGCTACGAGGAGTACGACGTCTTCCTCCGCTCTGATGTAGCAGATGCGGTTTATCTCGCGACTCCAAACTTTGATCATGTTGAGCTTGCCGTGAAGACGCTCGAAGCAGGCCTGCACCTGTTGCTCGAAAAGCCGATGGCTATCAGTGTCGAGGAGTGTCAGCGCATCATTGCCGCCTCGCAGAAGACGGGTGCGAAGCTGATGATCGCGTATCGCCTGCACTTTGAGCCTGGAACTCTAAAGGCTTTGGAGCGTGTGCGCTCTGGCGAGTTTGGCCCCATTCGCTATTTCAACTCCAGCTTCTCGCAACCGGTAAGCCGCGAAAATCACCGCGCGAAGAATGGCTTTTGGGCAGGGCCCGTTCCAGACATGGGGCCGTACCCGATCAATATGGTGCGTACGCTCTTCGGCTCTGAGCCGATGGAGGTATTCGCAACCGGCGTGAAGACTGACGAGAAGTTCAACTTCGATGACACGGTCGCAATGACGATGAAGTTTGAGTCGAATCGTGTGGCTGCGTTCGTCCTCAGTTACAACGGACAAGACCTTGACGACTTCCGCATTGTGGGGGAACTCGGAAGCCTGTACAGTTCTCCGGCCTACGGTATGCCCGGCGGTATGAAACACACCGTCAAGATCGACAAGGACGAGAGTACCGAAAGCTTCAACAAGACCGACCAGTTCGGCGGCGAGTTGAAGTACTTCTCAGAGTGCGTTTTAAACGGGACCGATCCCGAACCCGACGGCGAAGAAGGCTTGCTGGATGTTCGCATCCTGGTCGCTGCAGAGCAGTCGCTGAAAACAGGCATGCCAGTGAAGCTGCAGCCCTACACTCGCTCCCGCCGTGCGGTGAGTGACCAGGTGCAAAAGCTTAGTCCTGTGAAGCTGCCAGAGTTGATCGGCGCACATAAACCGTCCGACGGACAGTAACGTGGAAGCATCCCGTCGGAGTATGTCTTTTCTTGCCCCGGCGGTGATGCACTGCAGCTTCAACCTAAGGCATCTCGCGTCTTTGCCATCGGGCACAGCAAAGTTGATCGACGCACGACCGTAGCAAAGCGAGGGAAGCATGCAAGAGCGTGAAGAGGAAGTTAGTCGTCGGAAGTTTATGGGCAGCAGTGCGGCAGCCTTAGCTGCAGCGTTTGCTGCGCCAGTGCTGGCGCAGGATCGGCCAGTTCCAAGATCAGCAGATCATCATCTGCCGAACGAAGAACAGCCACTGCGGCGCAACATGCCGATTGAGAATGAGAGCCCAAGTTCCGTCTGGGCTCCCGAGACAGACAACGGCACAGTAGAGCCGTTCTGGTATTCCTTCTCACTGGCGCACAAGCGCATCACGGACGGTGGATGGACGCGACAGGTGACGTCCCGTGAATTACCAGTCTCAAAGCGCATGGCTGGCGTAGAGATGCGTCTGATCAAGGGCGGCGTGAGGGAACTGCACTGGCATGTGAGTTCAGAATGGGCGTTCATGATCTCCGGCAGCGCTCGTATCACCGCTGTGGACGCGGAGGCGCGCAGCCATGTGAGCGACGTGAACGCGGGCGATCTGTGGCTGTTTCCTGGCGGTGTCCCACACTCAATCCAAGGCATTGGTGATGATGGCTGCATGTTTTTGCTGGTCTTCGACCAGGGAGATTTCGATGAGTTCAGCACGTTCCTCCTGACAGACTTCATGGCTCACACGCCGAAGGAGGTGCTGGCAAAGAACTTCGGTGTCCCAGAGAGCACCTTCGACAAAGTGCCAAAGAAAGAGTTGTTCATCTTTGCAGCGGAGCCGCCGCGTCCTTTGGCTGACGAGACTCGCGAGGCCTCCGCGAGCACGGGAGTTGTGCCTCAATCCATGACGTTCTACGCAAGCAAGATGCCGCCGACCAAGACGACACCCGGCGGCGAAGTCCGCATCATCGATAACAAGAACTTTCCCATCACGACGATCGCCGCAGCCATCGTTCGTCTCAAGCCCGGTGGCCTGCGAGAACTGCACTGGCATCCGCTGAGTGACGAGTGGCAGTACTATGTCAGCGGCAAGGGACGCATGACTGTCTTTGAGGCCGGAGCAAAGGCTCGCACCTTCGACTTTCAGCAGGGTGACGTGGGCTACATCGGCGTATCGCGACCACACTACATCGAGAACACCGGCGACGAAGACCTGGTGTTTCTTGAGGTCTTTCCGATCAGCACATATCAGGACATCGCACTCGCGGAGTGGCTCGCCCACACACCATCACGCCTGGTGAACGAACACATCCAGGTGGGGGAAGAGATGCTGCACGCGATCCCGAAAACGAAGGTCGTGGTCGATCCGGCATAGCGCCGTAATCGATCAGGCCTTCGTCATCGCTGCGATATGCGCAACGGCCTTGTGCGCGGAAAGCGCCGCGCCCTCCTGCCAGCCGACGATGCGGCTCACATAGTCGCCCGCAAGCATGAGCGCGCCTTCCGGTTGAATCAACTGGTTGTAAGCGGGCTGCGACTCGTCGATATGGTTATTCGCGTAACAGCCAATGCTGTAAGGGATTCTCGTCCACTCGATGTAAATGGGCTTTGTCAGATCCTTGCCACGCCCCGGATGCAGCAGGTCAACACTCCTGCGTGAGGAATCAAGCCGACCCTGCATCGTGGGGATCTTGCCAAGCGCGGTGAGCTGTCCCTTCTCATCCCCAATAGCATTGAAGCCGGACAGGATGACGCCGGTCTTCGAGAACATCTTGTCGCTCGGATACCAGACAAGATCGACCGGCTGATCAAGGAACGAGATGCCGCCGTAGATATTGTTTTCCTTCTCCCAGAAACGGGGAGATTCCCAGGCCATCTTGTAGAGAGCGGCCATCGGCATGCCGTGAAAGGCCTTCTGCATGGCGGGGCTGAAATCATTCGGGATGGACTGCAGAACGCTGATGGGCAGCGTGCAGATGCAGAAGTCTGCTTTCGCTTCCTTCGCTTCTGTGCCGGACTTGTAGGCGATCCGAACGCCTGTCGCCGTCTTGCGAATTTCGCTGACGGGGCTGCCGTACTGGATCAGACCTTTCAGCGATTCCGCAAAGGCGTAGGGAATACGATCCATGCCTCCCACCGGCTGAAACATCGTGGCCTGCCAGTCAATCTGGTCTTCATAAAACTCGGCTTTGGAGAAATTTGCAACGAGCAAGTCGTGAAGCGGAATGGTGTCGTGCAGCTTGCTTGGATCGGAACCGGCGCCACGTGGTGTGACGAAGCCGGCACGCGTAGTGCCGTGGTATTTCGCCTTGTTGTCCAGATCGCCGTAGCCCGAGAGGAAGTCCAGCAGGAGCTTCGAATCTTCGGCGCTAAGATCTTCCTCGAGCGCGTGGTTGTTCACCGACTTCGTAAGGAGTTCTGCAATGTAGCCGCGGGTGTCGTAGACGGCCTGACGCTGTTCCACGGGTTTGCCGCCGTTGAGCTTGTCAGACTGCAACAGGGCAGACCTCGAGACGTTGACTTCAACCTCGAGCGGTACGCCAAGCTCCGAGCAATAACCGAGGATGGTTTTGTGGATGGACGGGAGCCGCGCAGGCCCGGCATTCAGGTAATGGCCGTCTTCCCAGGTACAGCTCTGTTTCGTGCCATCCGTGAAGATGACATCGGTGCCGTTGCGGACGCTCCAATTGCGTCCGCCGGGACGGTTGCGTGCTTCGAGAATGGAGACGGTATAGCCAGCCTTCCGAAGTTCGTACGCCGAGACAAGTCCTGCGATGCCTGCGCCAAGAATCACCACGGACTTGCCTTTGCCCAGGCTGGAGGACAGTGGCGTCAGGGCCGAGGCCTCCGCACTGCCGAGTAGTCCAAGCGCGTTCATCGTAGAGAAGGCGGCGGAGTAGCCACCAAGCTGGGCAACGCGATTGAGAAAGCTGCGACGAGTCAGGCTCATGGGCGACATCCCTTCGGGTGCGGCTGCGCTGCGGCGCAAATGGGCTGCGGCACTGCATGGATTAATTAGGGGAACTAACTAGGAAGGTATCGAACAGGAGCGGCAGGCGCAAGGTAATTGCAGGAGGAAGTCTCGTCTCAGCTCGCCCAAGGTTCCTCATCCACGGCGGCTGGATTTCGGGTCGCGGGGCCAAAAAAAAGGCCTGCTCAGCGGAGCAGGCCCGTTACCGCGAACTCTGAAGCTTAGGCGTTCACCGGTTCAGCTTCTTCGATCTTTACGTTGACCGGTGTCAGCCAGTTGAAGCGATCGGCCTTTGTGCCGTTCACCAGTGCGAAGAACTCATCATGCAGCAGTTTTGTCACAGGCCCCATCGTGCCGTCGCCGATCACGATGCGATCGACCGAGCGCAGATGAGAGACTTCAGCCGCAGTGCCGGTGAAGAAGGCCTCGTCACACAGGTACAGCATCTCGCGCGGCAGGGCCTGCTCGACGACTTCGATACCCATCTCGCGGGCGATCTGAATCACCGAAGCGCGCGTGATGCCGTTCAGGACCGAGTTCGCCAGCGGGGAGGTTAGCAGCTTGCCCTCGCGGATCAGGAAGAGGTTCTCGCCAGAACCCTCACTCAGGTACCCATTGCGGTCCAGTGCGATGCCCTCGGCATACCCGTTAATCTCAGCTTCCATGCGGATCAACTGCGAGTTCATGTAGTTGGCGCCAGCCTTTGCCAGCGACGGCATGGTGTTCGGTGCCAGCCGGTTCCAGCTTGAAACACAAACGTCTGCGCCTTGGTGACCCGGCATGTACTTTCCCCAGGGGAAGTTCGCGATGTAGATCTCAACCGGAGACTTCAGCGGGTTGACCCCAATCTCTCCGTAACCACGGAAAGCGACCGGGCGGATGTAACAGGGGGCCACACCATTCGTCTCCACAACACTGACGACCGCTTCCATCAGTTCATCCAGCGTGTAGGGGAGGGGCATGCGGTAGATGCGGGCGGAATCGATGAAGCGCTGCATGTGTTCGCGCAGACGGAAGATGCCAACCTTCTCACCCTGTGTATAGGCGCGGATGCCCTCAAACACCGACGAGCCGTAATGGACCACGTGCGACATCACGTGGATGTTTGCGTCGGCCCAGGGGATCAGCGATCCGTTGTGCCAGATCTTATCGGTGGTTTGGATGGGCATGGTGTGGTGCTCCAACATCGCAGTCGCGAGACACTAAGGGTATCAAACGGACCCCGGACCGAGTCCCTTGAAGTTCCGGCCGGTCTGCGAGTAAAAAACAAAGACCGTCTTTACCCAGTGTTTACGGGTGATCTGTCGCAACCGAGACATCTTTTCCTCAGAGTTTTCCACCCCGGTGGTTGCATGGCACGGAGGGTTCCGGTAATGTCAATCAAGTCGAGCGCAGTTGTGAGGCGCGAAACGAAACGGAAAACATTACCGTTTGACACAAGCGAAACGTTGCTTGTATAAAAGAAACTCATGCAAGCGGCCAGTACGGCGCGGCAAGAGTGGGTAGCCGAAAGGCATCCTGCAGCGTAAGTCTCGAAAGAGCAGCAGCGCAGTCCAAGCGTTTGTCACGCGTGGTCAGTATCGAGAGCCCACGGGTTCCGGTTGATCCAAAGACAAGCCCAAGACACTGCAGTAAAAGTTTAAGGGGCATACGCCCCGGGACAAACGTTTGCGTTTGCTCCTTCGGATCGTTTGAGATTTTTGGTGCTGTAAAGCTGTACGCCAAGTGCGAGACCCAATGAGGCTCGCAACTGGAGTGTGATATCGCGAGAGTCATCGCTGCTTTTAGCTGTTTCCAATTCGTGGCCGCGGGCCTACGTCGACCATGAGGATCGAAAAGCGAATGAAACAGTATAGAAGCGAGCGAGTTGACAAGCAAGCGAAATCGCGATACTCTAGAAAAGTTGGTGAACGGCAGTCGAGAGCGAAAGCGACGCGGTTCCGGTTCACGCCACGAAGTGGCTGACTGGAAAGCAGCGAGCGAGTAGAAAGTGACTTACTAAGTAAGTCCCAAATCAAGACAATTGCAGCCCATACAAGTTCGAGGACACAACCGTTGAGTCAATGACTTGCGGCGTCCTTGATCCAAAGCGGACGGCTTAGGCCTGATCTGACTAGGATCTTTGACAACATGGTTGAACGTGCCAGTCGTGAGATGCATTGGACATTACGGTTTAGTCATTCTCACTTGTTTTAAACCGGCTAGTTTTCGAGACTAGACCGGGCACCTATGCTAACCACCTCCGTGAGTTAGTAAGTGCAACCAGCATTCAAACGAGAGTTTGATCCTGGCTCAGAATCAACGCTGGCGGCGTGCCTAACACATGCAAGTCGCACGAGAAAGGGTCTTCGGATCTGAGTAAAGTGGCGCACGGGTGAGTAACACGTGACTAATCTACCCTCGAGTGGGGAATAACCTAGGGAAACCTGGGCTAATACCGCATAACACTTACGAGTCAAAGCAGCAATGCGCTTGGGGAGGAGGTCGCGGCAGATTAGCTAGTTGGCGGGGTAATGGCCCACCAAGGCAATGATCTGTATCCGGCCTGAGAGGGCGCACGGACACACTGGAACTGAAACACGGTCCAGACTCCTACGGGAGGCAGCAGTGGGGAATTTTGCGCAATGGGGGAAACCCTGACGCAGCAACGCCGCGTGGAGGATGAAGTCTCTTGGGACGTAAACTCCTTTCGACAGGGAAGATAATGACGGTACCTGTAGAAGAAGCCCCGGCTAACTTCGTGCCAGCAGCCGCGGTAATACGAGGGGGGCAAGCGTTGTTCGGAATTATTGGGCGTAAAGGGCGCGTAGGCGGTTTGGCAAGTTTCGTGTGAAATCTTCGGGCTCAACTCGAAGTCTGCACGGAAAACTGCCGGGCTTGAGTATGGGAGAGGTGAGTGGAATTTCCGGTGTAGCGGTGAAATGCGTAGATATCGGAAGGAACACCTGTGGCGAAAGCGGCTCACTGGACCATTACTGACGCTGAGGCGCGAAAGCTAGGGGAGCAAACAGGATTAGATACCCTGGTAGTCCTAGCCCTAAACGATGATTGTTTGATGTGGCAGGTACCCAATCCTGCCGTGTCGAAGCTAACGCGATAAACAATCCGCCTGGGGAGTACGGTCGCAAGGCTGAAACTCAAAGGAATTGACGGGGGCCCGCACAAGCGGTGGAGCATGTGGTTTAATTCGACGCAACGCGAAGAACCTTACCTGGGCTCGAAATGTACCGGAATCCGGCAGAAACGTCGGCGTCCAGCAATGGACCGGTATATAGGTGCTGCATGGCTGTCGTCAGCTCGTGTCGTGAGATGTTGGGTTAAGTCCCGCAACGAGCGCAACCCTTATCTCTAGTTGCTACCATTTAGTTGAGCACTCTAGCGAAACCGCCTCGGATAACGGGGAGGAAGGTGGGGATGACGTCAAGTCCTCATGGCCTTTATGTCCAGGGCTACACACGTGCTACAATGGCCGGTACAAACCGCTGCGAACCCGCGAGGGGGAGCCAATCGGAAAAAGCCGGCCTCAGTTCGGATTGGAGTCTGCAACTCGACTCCATGAAGCTGGAATCGCTAGTAATCGCAGATCAGAACGCTGCGGTGAATACGTTCCCGGGCCTTGTACACACCGCCCGTCACATCACGAAAGTGGGTCGTACTAGAAGTCGGTGCGCTAACTCGCAAGAGGAGCAGCCGCCCAAGGTATAATTCATGATTGGGGTGAAGTCGTAACAAGGTAGCCGTAGGAGAACCTGCGGCTGGATCACCTCCTTTCTAAAGAGAACCAGTCTGACAAAGTCAAAACGCCTCGCGTATCGCGAGCAGCTTACGAGCTGAGTTCGACTGAGGTCAGACAACCTCCAGGATTTATCCTGGAGAGCTTGAACTAAGCCTCTCTTTGGTCTAATTCCCATCTATGCGATGGTCATCACTGGCGTAGCCGGTGAGCACGTTCAACTGTGTCCTCGAAATCTTTCGAGAGCCAACTGCTTTGCAGTGAGCTCAAGGTAAATCAGAGGGTTGCCGGCAGGGTTCCGCGAGGGGCTCTGCCGGTATCGCCCTGATCTGGGCCTGTAGCTCAGTTGGTTAGAGCGCACCCCTGATAAGGGTGAGGTCGGTAGTTCGAATCTACCCAGGCCCACCACCAACCACTTGATTGGAAGCCGTGCGAGCGGTACTCTGGTGAAGTTGTTCTGAATGGGGCTGTAGCTCAGTTGGGAGAGCGCCTGCTTTGCAAGCAGGATGTCATCGGTTCGATCCCGGTCAGCTCCACCATTCTCTCGAAAGAATGAGTCTGTATGAGGTTGAGGAAGCTACTTCGGTAGTGCTCCTGAGCCTTGGACAGAACGCGTGTGCGGCTAAGTGATTAGTCTGCCGCGAGGAAAAGTCCCGCACCCCAGGGTGTGATGGTAAGCGAGATAGCTTGCCTGTGATGTTTGACAACTGAATAGATTGGGTAAATATAACTACAAGGCTGAGCCTTCAGTTTCCCGGGTTTTCTCTGGGAGTAAATCTGAAGATTTAGTGTTGAGTGTCTTTAGGATAATAAACGGCGAAGTAAAGGACTTGCAGCATTAGCAGAGTATGTTTCTGCGTGCGAGTAAATTCTATGAACAAGCTACTAAGGGCGCACGGTGGATGCCTTGGCAGAATCAGGCGATGAAGGACGTGGCAAGCTGCGATAAGCTTCGGGGAGCCGCACACAGGCGTTGATCCGGAGATTTCCGAATGGGGAAACCCACATGAGCAAAACTCATGTATGACCCGCTGAATACATAGGCGGGCTCAAGCGAACGGGGGGAAGTGAACCATCTCAGTACCCCCAGGAGAAGAAAGAAACCTCGATTCCGAGAGTAGTGGCGAGCGAAATCGGATGAGCCCAAACCCGTTCCATTTCGGTGGCACGGGGGTTGTAGGGCCTGCAACAAGTAGAGTTACCAATCCAGTAGATAGTCAAAGCCCTTGGAAAGGGGCCCCATAGAGCGTGACAGGCGCGTAGACGAAATTTATCTGGACTCGAAGCAGGTACCTGAGTAAGGCGGGGCACGAGAAACCCTGCTTGAATCCACGGGGACCATCCCGTAAGGCTAAATACTCGATTCTGACCGATAGTGAACCAGTACCGTGAGGGAAAGGCGAAAAGCACCCCATTGAGGGGAGTGAAAAGTACCTGAAACCGTGTGCCTACAAGCAGTGGGAGGACTATGCCCGTAAGGGAATGTCTGACCGCGTGCCTATTGCATAATGAGCCGGCTAGTTATTCTTGTCAGCAAGGTTAAGCGTGAGCGAGCCGCAGCGAAAGCGAGTCTGAATAGGGCGATAAGTTGGCAGGAATAGACGCGAAGCGGGATGATCTACCCTTGGCCAGGTTGAAGATGGGGTAACACCCATTGGAGGACCGAACCGGTGTTTGTTGAAAAAAGCTCGGATGAGCTGAGGGTAGGGGTGAAAGGCTAATCAAATTCCGTGATAGCTCGTTCTCTCCGAAATAGCTTTAGGGCTAGCCTCGGGTGATTTGGATTGGTGGTAGAGACATGATTGGACTAGGGGGCTTTCCGGCTTACTGAATCCAGCCAAACTTCGAATGCCAATCACAACCAGCCCGGGAGTCAGACTGTGGGGGCTAAGCTTCACAGTCGAGAGGAAAACAGTCCAGACCGCCTGCTAAGGTCCCCAAATTATCGTTAAGTGGGAAAGGAAGTCGGAACGCTCAGACAGCCAGGAGGTTGGCTTAGAAGCAGCCATCCTTTAAAGAAAGCGTAATAGCTCACTGGTCAAGCGGTCCGGTGCCGACAATACAACGGGGCTAAAACGATATACCGAAGCAGCGGATGCACACCTATGGTGTGCGTGGTAGGAGAGCATTCTCGCGACAATGAAGGCAGACTGAGAAGACTGCTGGAGTTTCGAGAAGAGACCCTGCCGGCATAAGTAGCGATAATCAGTGTGAGAACCACTGACGCCGAAAGTCTAAGGTTTCCTGAGGAAGGTTAATCCGCTCAGGGTTAGGCGGTCCCTAAGCTGAGGCCGAAAGGCGTAAGCGATGGATATCCGGTTAATATTCCGGACCTCCCAATACCTCGTTATTACGATGGGGTGACACAGAAGGATAATCAGGCCCTCCTATGGCTATGGGGGTTGATACACGTAAGCTGGATCTGATAGGCAAATCCGTCGGGTCTTAACAGTGAGGTGTAAAACAGTAAGGCGTATGCCTGAAAGCTGATGAGTTCACGCTGTCAAGAAAAACCTCTAAGGAGAGGGATTGGGAACCGTACCACAAACCGACACAGGTAGACGAGGAGAATATCCAAAGGCGCTCGAGTGAAGGCTTGTTAAGGAACTCGGCAAATTAGACCCGTAACTTCGGGAGAAGGGTCGCCACGGTAGGGTTTATAGCCCGAAGTGGCCGCAGTGAAACGCGTACGGCGACTGTTTAACAAAAACACAGGTCTCTGCAAAGTCTAAAACGACGTATAGGGGCTGACTCCTGCCCGGTGCTGGAAGGTTAAAAGGAGGGGTTAGCGCAAGCGAAGCTCTGAATTGAAGCCCCAGTGAACGGCGGCCGTAACTATAACGGTCCTAAGGTAGCGAAATTCCTTGTCGGGTAAGTTCCGACCTGCACGAATGGAGTAACGATCGTACGACTGTCTTAACGAGTTGCTCGGCGAACTTGTAGTACCGGTGAAGATGCCGGTTACCCGCAGCTAGACGAAAAGACCCCGTGCACCTTTACTATACTTTTACTATGGGTTACGGCATTTGCTGCGCAGGATAGGTGGGAGGCTTTGATCTCGGGATTTCGGTTTCGAAGGAGCCAACGGTGAGATACCACCCTGCGAATGTTGTGACTCTAACCTCCTTCCCTTATCGGGAAGAGGGACATAGTAAGACGGGTAGTTTGACTGGGGCGGTCGCCTCCTAAATTGTAACGGAGGCGCGCGAAGCTACACTCAGGCTGTTTGGAAATCAGCCGTCGAGTGCAAAGGCATAAGTGTGGTTAACTGCGAGACCTACAAGTCGAGCAGATGCGAAAGCAGGCCTTAGTGATCCGGTGGTTCTGTATGGAAGGGCCATCGCTCAACGGATAAAAGGTACGCCGGGGATAACAGGCTGATCATTGCCAAGAGTTCATATCGACGCAATGGTTTGGCACCTCGATGTCGGCTCATCGCATCCTGGAGCTGTAGAAGGTTCCAAGGGTTAGGCTGTTCGCCTATTAAAGCGGTACGTGAGCTGGGTTCAGAACGTCGCGAGACAGTTCGGTCTCTATCTGCTGTGGGCGTAGGAGATTTGAAGGGGGCTGTCCTTAGTACGAGAGGACCGGGATGGACGAACCTCTTGTGTTCCAGTTGTCTTGCCAAAGGCACGGCTGGGTAGCGAAGTTCGGTTATGATAACCGCTGAATGCATATAAGCGGGAAGCATGCCCTAAGATGAGATCTCCCAACCCAAAAGGGAAATGAAGGGCCCTGGAAGACCACCAGGTTGATAGGCTGGATGTGGAAGCGCAGTAATGCGTGTAGCTTACCAGTACTAATCGCCCGTTCGGCTTGATCATAGAATTTACTCTGCGCAGAAACATCGTTTCTGTCCTGAGACAATTCAACACAAGCTAAGTAGTTATGTTCGGAGCGCAAGCTCTGCGACGAAACTAAGTACGAAAATTACGAAGTATATGTCTACTCAATCTATTCAGTCGTGAAACTTCGCAGCAGGTATTGCGCGAGTTTTGACAATTTGCCGGTGAGAATATCACGAGGGCTACACCCGTTCCCATCCCGAACACGGAAGTTAAGTCTCGTTGAGCCGATGGTACTGCACGGGTGACTGTGTGGGAGATTAGGTTATCGCCGGCATAAACAACAAAGGCCCACTCTTCGGAGTGGGCCTTTTGTCTTGAGCGGCAAAAACTGGATTGTTTGCCGCAGGAGGACACACAGCCTCCCGGTGTCTTTCCAAGGGCGTGCGAGTCTTACAGGTACACTGAGTTGGTTGGAGGTTGTGATGCGATCAGTCGTGATTCGTGGGTTTGGTGCTTTGATCCTCGTGGCTGGATCCGTGGCGGTTGGTCGGGCGGCGAAGCCCTCTCCGTTTACCAATCAGTCCAAGCCGATGACCGCAACGGTGTCGATCCTGGCCATGAGCAGTTCGTCGCGACAGAGCTTTGCCGGCAACCAGGAAGTTTATCTGGCGACAGTCGAGGTTAAGGGCGGAGGACGCGAGTTCGCGCGCGTGATTGATCAGTATCCAGGATTTGGTCTGCCGATCCGCACGTCGCTACTGCGCGACCGCACTCTCTTCAAGATGAAGGTAACGCGAGAGCCAGAGTGCGATCTGTCTGGCGCGAAGATCTTCCTCACACAGGGTGACAGCGCGATCTTCGATGGTAGTGTGCGCGACACCCTGCGAACCCATGCCAACGACGCCGTTCCATGCTACAAAGCGCTCCACGAGACGATCGAGATCACAAAGAAGTAGCTTTACCCTCCGTAGCGGCGCGCGGTTGTGCGCGAGCCTGACATTGTGTCCAGGCCGGATACGAATATCCCGTAATTACTTCTTTTTTCTAAATAGCTTCAGGTCGATGGCGGCGGCCATGGCCGCATAGCCTGCGTCATTCGGATGCAGGTGATCTCCGCACTCGTACTTACGCAGCAGGCGCTCGGGATGTTCTGGATCCTGCATGGTCTTGTCGAAGTCGATCACACCGTCGAAGGCCGGGCTGGTGCGCAGGAAGGCATTCACGTGCTGGCGAATCAATTCGCCATCGGGACTGTCATACTTCGCGCCACCGTAGGGCAGGATCGTTGCTACGAAGAACTTTAAACCTTTTGCATGAGCGCGGTTGGCCATGCTCGTAAAGCCATCAATCAGAGCCTGTTCGGTAATTGCGTCGGCAGGAGCTCGGTGCATGTTTCCGATATCGTTAATCCCTTCCAGCAGAATCACATAGCGAGCACCGGTCTGGGCCAGGACATCGCGATCAAAGCGATCCAGAGCGCTGGGACCTGAGTTGACATGCAGGATGCGATTGCCGCTGATGCCCACGTTCAGCACAGAGAGTGCAGCGGTCTTCTTATTTGCCGCGAGCAGCGGAGCCAAATCGTCCGGGTAGCGCCGATTGGTCTCGGTCGTGGACTGTGCACCGTCTGTGATGGAGTCACCGAGCATCACGACGCTACCGGATTTCCTCGTCGCATCGACTTCTACATCCTTCAAGAAATACCAGGACGTGGTCCTTGTCAGCAGCGCAGGAGTATTGCCTGCAGCAATTGCCGGGTGCGCTTCGCTCTTCACGATGGGCCTGGCGCCCAGCGGTGACTGGATCGGCGCACTGACATCCGGAGGACTTACGCCGGGAGGTACGGCGGCAGCGGAATCAAATTCGAGCGCTGTGGTCTGGTCACCAGCAGTGATGAAGGTGGTCTGAAGCGCGAGCGAGTGCGTTGTAAGAACTGGGAGATCCTGCTGGGGAATTGCGGTGGAGATGACGAGGTCGGAGAAGATCGGCACGGTTTCCACGACAGCGTCGCTGGCGGCAAACTGGCCCGGAGCAATGGTGATATCGGGCCTCCCGGCGAAGGTCAGCTGGCGGTCCGTCTCAGGCAGGATCTTTGACCCGGCGGAGAGAAAGGCGACGTGCGCGTTTGCGATGTGGAGCGGCGTGGTGCCGAACTCATTGGTGAAGGTGATCCGCATACGCTTTCCACCCTGGCTGATGTGAACGATCTGCCGCAGCGTAACGTCCTGCTTGCCGATAGGAAGTTTCTGAGCGGCGGGGGCGGAGAGAGGCATGGCGGCCGTCGTCCAGGTTCCCAGCCACGTTTGTTCAGCAACAGCGGGTATGGAGAGAGCGAGCAGGAGAGCAGCAAGACGCATGGGCGAATTGTAGCTTCTTCCGTGAGCCTGCGATGGCCTGGACCGGATGCAGAAGAAGCAGCGCTCCTCAGGGAACTGATTCCCGTCCGTTTGCGTACAGAAGGACATGGGAACGGTGACCATGCCGATAACGATGACGATGGGCCTGCCGGGTGGTAGCCGGTTTGCTCGCGGACGTAGTGCGAAGCTGTTGGATGCAACACCCAAGGCGTCGCTGCCGGAGATCCTGCTAGGTTCGACTGCCGCAGAAGAGTTGCTGCCGACGACACTGCGTGGCGCGGAGCTGCCTGTTGTCCGCGATAATCGGGGTACACTGCTGCCACTGCACGGAGACGTAAGTTTGTTGCGAACCGCTGAAGAACCCGCAGATCGCGAGCCTTGGCGCGGCGAAACCGCAGTGCCCCCCGCGCTGGATGCGGCGAAGGCTGCGGAGATCGACGCGCTGCATCGGCTGGTCTACGCATGCATGCGTGGCGATGGTGCTGCATGGCAGCAGCTTGTTATCTCGCAGCATCGGCGCGTCTACGGCATCTGCTACCGTTTCACCGGGTCGCCAACGGACGCGGAAGACCTGACGCAGGACGTCTTCCTTAAGGTCTACCGGAACCTCACCGGGTTTGATCCTGCCAAGGGCGCGTTTACGACGTGGCTCACAACTCTGACACGCAATCTTTTGGTGGATCACTTCCGGCGGACACGTCAGGATCGTGCGACGGATTCACTCGACGAGAGTTCGCGCGAGGGCGAGGATGGCCCAACCATGGCCGACCGCCTGGCGGATAGTCGCCCCAATCAGCTGCAGCAGGTGGCCCAGGCTGAGCTGCGTGTACGGATTCAGCATGCGTTAAAGCAGCTGTCTCCGGAGTTGCGTGAGGCAGTGATCCTGCGCGACCTGCAGGACATGGACTACAAGGAGATTGCCGCGGTCTTGAAGGTGCCGGAGGGCACCGTAAAGAGCCGCATAAGCCGCGGCCGCGCAGAGATGGCGCGGATGCTGGGACGCACAGAAGGGAAGGTGATGTGAGGTGGCCGATGAGAGATCAAATCCGAACGAAGGGAAGAAGCGCATGAGCCGGCTGACCTGCACCCAGTGCGAGAGCATGCTGCTGGACGCGGCGGACGGTGTGCTGTTGCCGGAAGATGAGGCTCACTTCCAGCTGCACCTCGCCGACTGCTCCAACTGCACCTCAACCTTTGACGATATCAAGCGGGGTGGGGCCTGGATGGAGATGCTGAAGGACGCGCCTCCTGTGCCGCCAGCTGGCCTGGTGGACCGCATCCTTGCGCAGACAAGCGGTAACCCTCAGGCGGCCCATGCCTTGATGGCGGAGACGGCGCATGCAGCGTCGCTCTTCGGTCACAGTCAGGGTGCGAAGGTCCTGCCGTTTCGTGTGCCACCCCCAAGTACCCCGTGGTCGCGCATGGTGCATACGGTTATGCAGCCGCGCTTCGCCATGACGGCGGCAATGGCGTTCTTCTCAATTGCGCTGACTCTGAACCTTGCGGGTGTTCGCCTCAGCTCGCTCCGCGCGAGCGACCTGAGACCCGCCAATGTTCGGAAGAGCTTCTGGGCTGTGAACAGCCAGGTCGTGCGCTATTACGACAATCTCCGCGTGGTTTACGAGCTTGAGTCGCGTGTGCGCGAGATGCAACGCGACAGCGACAGTGAAGCAACGCCCCGCAACGGCATCATGTCGGCGCCGCTGAACACGACGCGCCCGACTGACGAAACGAAGCCCCAGACTCAGCCGCGTACGCAGCCTGGCGGACAGCCCCACAGCAGCGCTCCGCACGTGCATCGAGAAGGTCCTTTCAACCTTTCTTCGCCCGACGGGAACCGCACAGAGTTAGAACGCGTACATAGCAATCAGAACAAGATGATCGCGGTCCATAACCGCGGCGAAGGAGTCCAGGCATGAGCACGCAGAATCCGAACACGGATCCATACGAGCAGCATTACACTGCGCCGGGTGCTTCGGCGGCGTACGACCCGGCAACGGGCGCGCCCTACAACCCGGCGGATGTCCCACCGCCACCTCCTGCTGGTTATCCGCCATACGGGCCGGGCATGCCCCACGTGCCCAATCCCTTACTGGCCGGTCTGCTTGGGTTTATTCCCGGCGTCGGCGCGATGTACAACGGGCAGTTCGCGAAGGGGATTGCACACATCGCAATCTTTGCCGTGCTGTCGTCGCTGGCGGACCACGTGAACGGCATCTTTGGGCTGTTTGTCGCGGGCTGGATCTTCTACATGGTTTTCGAGGCTTACCAGACGGCAGTCGCGCGTCGCGATGGCCGTCCGCTACCCGATCCTTTTGGTCTGAACACGATCGGCGACCGCTTTGGTTTCAACAGCAATCACCATCCTGACCTGAACAACGCGTGGTCGCAGACGGTTGGCAAAATGCCAGGAGCTGCGCCTTTCGTTGACGAGTCACGCGTCGACCCGTCGGGTGCTGCCTACTATTCGCGAACTGACGCGACAGGTGCTCGTGCAACCTATCAAGTCGATCCGGATGGTAGCGTCTACACTTCTAGCAGCACTGCTCCTCCGGCGTCCGGCTACGCTCCGCCCGCTGGAGGTTATGCGCCGCCAGCAAGCTATGGCGCGCCCTATGGTGCTCCGCAATACGGTGTGCCTCCGGTCCCGCCACCGCCACCTGGGTACGGGATACCTCCCATGCCGCCTCCACCTCCGGGCTTTGGTGGAGTGCCCCCGGTCTCTCCGGCACGTGGCGGTTTGCCCACTGGCGCGATCTGGCTCATCGGCCTTGGATTCTTTGCCTTGCTGGGATCGCTCCATCCCTTTGCGTTCCTTGAGGGGGAGGCTACCGGCGGTCTCTTCCTGATCGGCCTTGCAGTCTTTATCTTCTGGCGGCAGAACAGCCGGAACGGCATGTATCCGTCTGGTTCACCAGCGGCGCGGTGGAATATGCTGCGTGCCAGCAGGAGTGCCGGCGTCGTGTTTATCGTCGGTCTGCTAACGCTGCTGCAGGGCCTGCACGTGGTCGCGTGGCACGAATCGTGGCCCTTCCTGCTGATCTTCCTCGGCGTGGTGATGGTGCTGGAACGCATGTCGCTGAACACGATGAACACTGCTGCTGGCTACCCGGGCTACCCCGTCGCTCCAGAACCACCTGCGGCGCCACCGGATACTCGGGCTGAGTCCCCCACTGAGGCCGAATCGACTTCGATTCTGCCGAGGTACAACCGACCCAACAACGATCTCTCGATCAAACCAGACGCGGACGACCGCGGGGAAGGACGCTAGCCATGAGCACCACACCCCCGAACCAGCCGCCCTTCGATCCGACCGCTCGCGTCGATCCGAATGCCCCGTTCGACCCGACCAACGTCAACGATCCGCGTTACGACCCAAGCCGTGACCCTCGGTACGA
Organism: Terriglobus roseus; assembly: GCF_900105625.1. Lineage (NCBI taxonomy): Bacteria > Pseudomonadati > Acidobacteriota > Terriglobia > Terriglobales > Acidobacteriaceae > Terriglobus > Terriglobus roseus. The sequence goes on along the minus strand of NZ_FNSD01000001.1, from coordinate 1,628,700 downwards.
TCCGCGATGGCAGAAGGCACAGCAGCGTTTCTACCGCGACCAGCAGCGCGCTGCTGCGAACCAGGGGCGTGCGGCAACACGGGCGCAGGCTGCCGCGTGGCGCGCCCAAAGCCGTGCGAATCGCGATCAGTGGAAGATGTACTGGCGCAGTCAGCGTCGCGCGTCGATTGTTGGTCCGCTATTGCTGATTGCACTCGGTGTCATCTTCTTTCTGATCCACACCGGCCGCGTGTCCATGGTGAACTTCATCAGCTGGTACTCACGCTGGTGGCCGCTGCTATTGATCCTCATCGGTCTGCTGCGATTGGCTGAGTGGGCGATCGACCGGGCGCGTGCACCGCAGGACGCTCCACCCATGCGCTATTCCGTAGGAGGCGGCGTGGTTCTTGGCGTGATTGTTCTGATCTGCCTGGGACTCGCGACGCACACCATGCAGTGGCGTGCTGACCGTAATGGCTTCGGTTTCACCGGACCGTTTGGTGGCGACGATATGGGACACTTTTTCGGCCAGAAGCATGAGGAAGATTCCCCCGCAATGGAACATGCACTGCCTTCCGGGGCCTCGCTGACCATCGACAACCCACGCGGTGATGTCTCCGTATCCGGCACAAGCGACGACGGTAAGGTTCACCTGTCGCTGCATAAGGAGGTCTACACCAACTCTGACAGTACGGCGAGTGACCGCCTCCGAGAGATGGCGCCGGTCTTCGAGGGTGCGGACGACAATCTGCGGCTGCGGATCCCTGCGAAGGAGGGTGCCAGTGCTGATCTCACGCTGCTGGTACCGGCAGGTACTCGCGTGCAGTTGAACAGCGATCGAGGAGACGTCCATGTGACCAATCTGAAATCGCCCCTGGTCGTCACGGCGAACAACGGCGACGTGGAAGTGGCCGCCATCACTGGCAGCGTGCTGGTTCACGTAAACAATCGACGGCGCAGCACGAATGTGCGGAGTGTGACGGGCGATGTGAATGTCAACGGCAATGGCGACAGTGTTTCGCTGTCTGATGTGAACGGCACCGCGACCGTCAAGGGTGACTTCCTCAGCGGCGGTCAGTTGGAGCGCATTACAGGTGCCGTCAGCTATCACAGCAGCCGCACAGACCTGACGCTGGCGCGTCTGGACGGGCAGATGGCGCTGGATAAGGAAGACCTGAACCTGTCGCAGGTCATTGGACCGGTTCGCGTAGAAACGCGCAGCCACAACATCACACTGGACAAGGTGACAGGTGAGGTGAAGGTCGTTAACAGCAACGGCACGGTGGATGTCCATGCTGCGCCGCCGACCGGTGCGATCACCATCGACAACCAGAAGGGTGACGTCAACGTGACTTTGCCTAACGGGACCAAGTTCAACCTGAATGCGGAGACCAGCGACGGCGACACGCACAGCGACTTTGCTGGTGTGAACTCGGACGGACGCGGGACAATCTCGGGGACCGTCAATGGCGGCGGCGTTGCTGTCCGCATCAACACATCGCACGGCGATGTGAATGTCACGCGGAACTCGGTCGCTCCATTGCCACCGCGGCCGCCAGCACCCACGATTACCGGCTTCGGCTCGATCCCGCAGACGCCAATACCACTGACGCCAGGCATGCCACCCGAGGCAGCTGCCGCTTTGGAAGACGCGAAGAAGCAAGTTGCGGATGCCAAGGCGCAGGCGGCACAGGCAGGCGCTGATGCCCGTCAACAGGCCAAAGAGGCAATGGAGCAGGCAAGGCAGGCGATGAAGGACGCGCAGGAGAAACAGAGAGAAGCAATGCGCCTGGCGCGTGAGGCCGCAAAGCAGAAAGACTGAGTGCTTCATCGCAACTGAAAAGAAAGGCCGCTCCGAGGAGCGGCCTTCCTTTCATAACTGAGAGGAATACTTACTTCAGCTCATAACCAGCGAAGAAGTAGCCGATCTCGAATGCTGCCGTATCTTCCGCATCGGAGCCGTGGATCGCGTTCTCTTCGATGGATGCTGCGAACTGCTTGCGGATCGTGCCTTCCTCAGCGTTCGCGGGGTTGGTTGCACCCATCAGCTTGCGTAGATCCAGGATCGCGTTGTCCTTCTCGAGCACCATGGGAAAGATGGGGCCAGACGACATGAAGCGTGTGAGGTCCTTGAAGAACGGACGGGCGCTGTGAACGTGGTAAAAGCCCTGTGCCTGCTCATCCGTGAGGGACATCTTCTTGATGGAGACGATCTTGAATCCGGCCTTCTCAATTTCAGCGAGAATGGCTCCGGTGTAACCCTTGCGGACGGCGTCCGGCTTGACGATGGAAAAGGTGCGCTGCGACATGATGCTCCCCAACTAAAATTTCTTCGTAACCAATTTATTGTACCGTTTCACCGAGCCAGCTACTGCTGACAACTGGCTGCCGTCGTCGACTAATGAGTCGAGGGAGCTGCCTTTGCAGCGTCCTGCTGGGACTCCGGGACGAATAACGAGAAGGTCGTGCCGCCTCGGGGTCCACCGCCTGTGCGTGACCGGACGTTCAGCCTTCCACCATGCCGCCGAGCGATCGTGCTCGAAATCCATAATCCTAAGCCAGAGCCACCATCGCCCTTGGTGGTGTAGAAAGGCTCAAAAATCTGCGAAGCGGTGTCCAGGGTCATGCCGTGGCCGGAGTCTGAGACGCTGATGCGGAGTCCTGCCGTGCGGGTGTGGGGATCCCGCATATTCTTCGTGCGGATCGTCATGGTGCCGCCCTTTTCCGTCATGGCATCGATCGCATTGCCCACCAGGTTATTCAGGATTTGCCGGATGTCCCCTTCCGGGCAGAAGATCGGCTTCGAGTCCTTATGACGGCGATCAATAACGATACGGCGATGGTGCAGCCTGCCCTGGTGCAGCGCCAGTACCGACTCGATCAGTTCCTCCGGAGAGCAGAGCGTGGGCGCCGCGCCGCCGCGCTGGAAACGAAGTGTCTGCGCCACAATTTCAGAGACGCGGGCAAGTTCTTTCTCCGCCATCTCGACGTAGGAGCCCGATTCACTTGACAGTGATGGATCATTCCGCACGAGGTATAGAAGGTTCGTTACGGCTTCCAAGGGGTTATTGATCTCGTGCGAGATGGATGCGGCCAAGCGGCCCACGGCGGCGAGTCGCTCACTCTGCAATAGCCGCTCTTCCGACATCTTTTGCTGCTGACGAAGCTGCTCAGCGGCGGCCCGCTCGACAGCCGCCGACATCTCGCGCTGGCGAATGGCTTCTTCCTGCGCCAGGTCTCGTTCGATACGAGCAGTGGCATCGCGCTGACGCAGAATCTCGCGCTGTTCGGCCTCTGCACGCAAGAGTCGTTGTTCGGTGCGGTGACGGGTACTCGCATCGGTCAGCGTGACCACCGTGCCGGTAACACTGTCCGCCAACATCACCGGGGCCGAGGAGCAGGTGACATAAACCGGATCGCCATTCTTGGTCCAAAGCACTTCATCGATGTTAGTCGCGGTATCGTTCTTCTCGCGCGCATGCAGCAGAGGACAGTCGGCCGCTGGGTACGGCTTGCCATCAGGATATCGATAGTGAACCAGGGCATGCATGTCCTTGCCCAGGCACTCGCTTTCGGTATAGCCCAGCAGTCGAAGCGCAGCCTCGTTAATTTGCGCACAGCAGCCATGGATATCCACGGTGTAGATACCGACGGGAACGTGCTGCAACACCGCTAGAACAGCGGGCACCAACGGCCTCACCGGACGGATACTTGCCGGCCCTTGACCATATATGTCCATCCGCTGCTCCTTTGCGAGACCCATAAAGACGTCTGCAGATAGATGGATGCACGATCTGTGTGTTCAACAGCCCACATAGTTGAGTCAGCTTGCGCCGTGAGCCGTGCCGATGTTTGGCGGATGAAGAAATTAACGAAACGTTCGAAAAAGAGATATTTTCGCCTTCTCGGACTCTGTAGGTATATGTCGTGCGGGCGACACACAATCCGGCACCTGGGCGTGGATCGACTTAGTGGTCCAGTCCGGCGAACTCGCTTCGCTTACGGCTGTAGAAGAAGTAAACGAACAGGCCGATGACCAGCCAGACAAAGAATCGCAGCCATGTAATGGCGGGCAGACCAGCCATCAGCAGCACGCAGAAGAGTGTGCTCAGGATCGGGATGATCGGGCCGCCGGGCACACGGAAGCCACGATGTCGGCTGGGGTCCTTGTAACGAAGGACGATCACGCCGATGGAAACCAGCACGAACGCGAAGAGCGTACCAATGTTCGACATCTCCGCAAAGGTACCCACATCGAAAAGACCCGACGGAATGGCGACCAGGATGCCGGCAACCCACGTTGCGAAAGCCGGTGTGCGGAACTTTGGATGTACCGATGAGAAGACGTCCGGCAGCAGCCGATCGCGGCTCATCGCGAACCATACGCGCGCCTGGCCCAGTTGGAAGACAAGGATGGACGACACCATGCCGACCAGCGCCCCAAGCAGAACCGCCAGTCGAACAAAGTGCAGACGGTGGGCACCGGGCAGCAGGCTCACGCGTTTCAGCGCATTCACAACAGGCGCTCCATCGCCGGCGATGGTCCTCCACGGCACCAGGCCGGTTAATGTTGCCGCCACTCCGATGTAAAGGATGGTGCAGACGACCAGGGTGGCGATGATGCCAATCGGCACGTCGCGCCGCGGGTTCCTGCATTCTTCGCTGGCCGTCGAAACGGAGTCAAAGCCGATGTAAGTGAAGAAGATGATCGACCCGCCGGCAAGCACGCCGGAAAAGCCATTCGGCGAGAAAGGATGGTAGTTCGAGCCATGGATGAAGCTGAAACCGAAGCCAATGAAGAGCAGGATCGCGGCGATCTTCACCAGCACCATGATGTTGTTGGTGCGCGCCGACTCCGAGATGCCACGCACGAGCAGCACGGTTAGCAGCAGCACGACGACAAAGGCTGGGAAGTCGAAGCCAAAGTGCCAGCCCGGCGGAAAAATGTCTTTGCCGGAAAGGTCCTGGAGACCGAGCGGCAGGTAAGCCGGAGACAGCCATTTCGGATCGACACGGATATTCAGCCAGTCGAGCAGGTCCACGATGTGTGCAGCGAAGCCCACCGATACGCTCATATTGCTGAAGGCGTATTCGAGGATCAGGTCCCAGCCGATGATCCACGCGACCAGTTCACCCAGCGTGGCATAGGTATAGGTATAGGCAGAACCGGCAATCGGAATCATGCTCGAAAGCTCTGCGTAACAAAGTCCCGTCAGTGCGCAGACGATGGCGACCAGCACCAGCGAGATTGCGAGTGCCGGACCTGCTCCCGGGCGACCGGCTACTGCGCCGTGGTGCAGGATCAGGTCGATGATCGGCGAGCCCTTCCAGTCCGCCAGCTTCTCGGGGTTGCCGCCGATCGCAGTGCCAATCACGGTGAAGATACCGCTGCCGATCACTGCGCCGATGCCCAGCGCCGTCAACGAGACGGGGCCGAGAGTCTTCTTCAGGGCATGTTCTGGTCGCTCCGAGTCGGCAATCAATTTGTCGATGGACTTGGTGGCAAAGATCTGGCGGGGCAGCGGCGTGTCCTCAGTGTTTTGCGGATGAAGGCAGAGGTAGTTTAGCGTGTTGGCCACGGGCGATAGCAGAGGAATCCGTGCCGGAAGGTGGTCCGAGGTGCGATTGTGTCGATTGGCAATGGGAATGACCGTGTGGGGCGGTCTGTTGGGAATATGCGCGGCACAGGCCGAAGCCGCGCCTTCCGAACCCTTGGCAGGACTATGGACTCGCGCCTCCACCGCTCCGGTGATCGCACCGCAAGCCGACAGCACCTTTCTCGATCCGATCACAGCTCAATCGACGCATTGGGAGGCACTGCATACCTTCAATCCGGCGGCAGTGGTTCGGGATGGGAAAGTGTACGTCCTGTATCGTGCCGAGGATGATTCCGGCTCGATGGAGATCGGCGGCCACGTCTCGCGACTGGGGCTCGCGGTAAGCGAAGACGGCGTGCACTTCCGTCGAATGCCGCAGCCGGTGCTGTTCCCAGCAAAGGATAGTCAGGAGCAGCGGGAATCACCGGGCGGCGTGGAGGACCCGCGCATCGTGGAGTCCCCGGATGGCGGGTACGTGCTGACCTATACGCAGTGGTCGCGCAAGCTGGGCCGGTACTCCGTGGGCATCGCAACGTCGAAGGATTTGACGCACTGGCAGAAGCACGGGCCTGCCTTCGCCGGTGCTCTCGACGGACGTTATGACACCTACAAATACAAGTCTGCGGCGATCCTGACGGAAGTAAAGGGAGAACACCTCGTTGCTGCCCGGGTGCAGGGCAAGTACTGGATGTTTTGGGGCGATCTTGGCATTCGCGCTGCTACCTCGACCGACCTGGTCCACTGGATCCCGGTCGAGTCATCTCCCGGTACACCCCGGGTCATCCTTGTGCCGCGAGCCGCCAAACCCGACAGCGACTTCCCTGAGGCAGGACCTCCACCCGTGCTGACCAGGCAAGGTATCGTGATGCTTTACAACGCCAAGAACAAAGACGGCGATGGTGCCGATCCGTCGCTCAAGGCTGGCACGTACTCGGTGCTGCGCGCGGTTCTTGCTGCGGATGATCCCCTCAAGGTGATCGCTCGGACGGACACGCCGGTCTTCAAACCCGAGCTGCCCTTTGAGCAGAGCGGCCAGTACGCAGCCGGAACGACCTTTGGAGAAGGCCTGGTGCTCTTCAAAGGGAAGTGGTGGCTCTACTACGGCTGCGCGGACTCGTTCGTGGGCGTGGCATGGGCGCCTGCGGAGAAGTGATCTACGGCGCTAGGAGCCGACGGACTGAAAGCTGGCAAAAAGGTCGACCACGCTCTGTGGCGAGTCTTCATTGAAGAAGAGCCTCAGGTTCCGGTCTGCCTCCGCAGCGGCGCTCGCACTGCGACAGAACATCTCATTTTCAAACGTCACAATCGCGGCCTCGATGGCGTCCGGGTTTGCAGCAATGGCCTCCCCCAGCAGGGCGCCGTCATACATGGCCAGGTTGGCGCCTTCGCCCGCGAACGGCGACATCAGGTGTGCGGCGTCGCCCAGTATCGTTATCCCGGCAACGTGGTCCCAACGATGATCGATCGGCAGCGCATAGATAGGGCAAAGCACGGGATCGGTCTCCGTGTCGGTGAGGAGCGCCGTAAGCTGCGGGGCCCAGCCTTCGAATTCTGTGGCGACGCGGGCAAGGGTGGCTGCGGGGTCGCCTGGGTCGATACTGGCAATCCATGCCTCCGATTTATTCAGCGCCACGTAAGCGTGCAGAGTGGCGTTGGCTTCGCGGTGCGCCATAATGCCTTTTCCGGGCGCCAGCGCCATCATCGTGCCTTTCCCCACTGCTTCCGCAGTTGCCCCGTGACGGACATCGCTGTCGAACAGAAAGGTCTCGATAAACGCGGTGCCCAGATAGGCCGGCATTGCGCTCGAGAGCAGCGGACGAACGCGGGACCAGGCACCGTCCGCACCGACAAGCAGGTCTGTCGTCGCCGTCACGCCGTTGGCGAAGCTCACCGCATGTTGCCCATTGCCGAGCGAGGTGACTGCCGTAGTCTTATGCCCCCAGCGAACCATGCCGGCAGGAAGCGAGTCGAGCAGAATGCCTCGAAGCTCTCCGCGTGCAACCTCCGGCCGCCCCCCGTTCCCCTTGTCCGGATCAAACAGCAGGACATTGCCGTCCTTGTCCAGAACGTACTGCGACTCCGCCTCCGCCTGAATCAGGCCAAGAAATTCCTCGTAGAGTCCGGCGGACTTGAGCGCGAGCTGCCCGTTGTAGACATGAACATCGAGCAGGCCGCCCTGCGACCTTTCCGCCGGTGAGGCTTCAGCTTCATAGACGACAGCATCGATGCCGTGGACGTGGAGCACTCGCGCAAGTGTTAGGCCGCCAAGACCGGCACCAAGGATCGTGACTGCATTTTTCAAAAAATGACTCCTCCACCACTGTCAAATGGAATAGCGTTCCATAATTATGGAATGACGTTCCATCTGTCTCAACATAAGACATGGCAAAGAAGTCACCCCGCCCCTCCCGGCGGGAGGAATCACTCAGCCGGGAGCGAATCGTCGACGCCTCGATCGAGCTGCTGGATAGCAGCGGCGAAGATGGTCTGACCTTTCGTGCGTTGTCGGAACGACTCGCCACGGGTCCTGGTGCGATCTATTGGCACATCGCGAATAAGGGCGAGCTGCTCACAGTTGCCTGCGACGTTGTGATCGCTCGCACGCTCCAGTCCGAGTTGGCTGGCGGCACGCCGAAGGCGAAGCTCCGGTCGCTGGCGCTCGGTATGTTCGACGCGCTGGATGCGCATCCCTGGATGGGCTCCGTGTTGATACGGGCTGAACTGCAATCGCCGATGGTGCGCGTGGTCGAACGCATCGGCCAGCAGATCCTGGCGATGGGCGTTCCGGCTCAGGAACAGTGGACAACGGTAGGCGCTTTGTTCAGCTACATCGTTGGCGTCGGTGGGCAGAATGCGGCCAACGGTCAGTTTGCGCGCGCGCACGGGCTGGACCGAGGCGACTTCCTGGAGGCCATGGCGAAGATCTGGTCGAAGCTGGATCCGGAGGCGTATCCGTTCGTACGCAGCGTCGCGGGGCAGTTACGAGTTCATGATGACCGCGAAGATTTTCTCGCAGGGATCGATCTCATCCTCAGAGGGATCGAATCGCCACCGTCTCGTGCACAGACCGGGTTAGCATCGCAGGAAGATTAGCCATTCCCAAAGGGAGAAAGCGGATGAGGTTTGTTTCTGGAATGCTGGCCCTGTGCTTCATGACGCAGTTCCTGGTGGCACAGGCACCCGGGCCCTTGGAGCTCCACAATGTGAAGTCCGAAGTGGTCACCTATAGCGGGCGTCAGTCGGTCCAGATCACAGATTACGGACCAGAGACTCTTGGAGATGCCGGACGCCTGGCTGTCCTGCACCACGCCCCCTTTCAGGACGGCGTCATCGAGGTGGACATTGCAGGCGATACGCTCCCTACTGCCGCTGCCGATGCTCGTGGATTCGTCGGCATTTGCGTTTCGAGTATCGGCGGATCGGTCGCGGTTTGAGTGCCTGTATCTCCGTCCCAAGAACGGTCGTGCTGAGGACCAACTGCAGCGCAACCATTCCACGCAGTACATCTCGCTGCCCGGCTATCCGTGGCAGAAGCTTCGGTCTGAAACCCCAGGCAAGTACGAGTCCTATGCGGACATGGTCGCGGGGAAGTGGATCCACGTGAAGATTGAGGTCTCCGGTCAACGGGCACGGCTCTATCTGAACGGAGCCGAGCAGCCCTCCCTGATGGTGAATGATCTGAAGCAGGCCCCGGCGGCGGGCGACATCGCCTTGTGGGTAGGACCGGGAACGGTTGCGCACTTCGCGAATCTGACCGTTCACCCTTGAGTCCCGCATGACCCGTTCCAAAGAGAGAAAGGCACGCTCCGATCGCTCGGTGCGGGCGCCTGCAGAGAAGTGACCCGCTCAGAACGCGTAGGTCAGTTGGACGGTGATGGCTCGCGGTGTCAGGAAGTGCGTTCCGGAAAACGTCGAGAGGAAGTTGTAGAGGCCGTCCTCGTTGGTGAGGTTGACGATGTCGGCGTGGATGCCGATCTGCTGCCGCTCGTGGTGGTAAAGATCGTCTTCTCCGAGTGAGATGTCGAAGACGCTTCGGGGCGCGATGCGCGAGGGGTTCCTGTCATCGTCTTCGGTGCCGGCGGGTGCGATGCGGATGCGCGTGGTCTGCAGACTGCCAGCGGCGCAGGAGCGGACGGGTCGGCCTACGTCTGCGAAGACCGAACCGCAGTGCAAGCCGATCTGCGCCTGTTCATCCCCGGTCAGGCGTAGGACGGAGGCGGCGTCTGGCGTGGCGACGGAGACGAGGCCGCCGTCGTAGCGCCATGAGAAGCCGGCCCACGGGCCTCGACGCCCGAGTTGATAACGGACGTAGGTGTTGGTGGCAAGGCCCTGGTCGTGATCGGGCCGCGTGACGTTGCTGTACGGTGCGTTGAAGCTGACGCCACCGGTCTCCGGGCCAAACAATCGCGAACGAACGTGGCTCGCGGTGAAGTAGCCGGCGAGGCCGTGAGTGGGTGCAACGCTGAGCCGGAGAAGACCACCGTCGATCTTCGACTTACGGAATTGCGTGGGGAAGGTCAGTGGGCTGTTGAGCAGGACATCAAAGTCATAGGCGCCGTAGGTGAACTTCCAGAAGTATTCGCTGCTGAGGGTAAGGTGCTTGCTGAGCTGCGACTCGCTACCGATGTTGAATTGATTGCGATGGCCGGTCGCGAGCGGTGCCGAGTTCGCAGCCCCGAGTGCTGCGGAGGTTGATCCCGGGCCCGCGGAGCTGGCGACGATGAGGTTCTCGTTATACGGCGTGATGAAGACGCGCGAATAGCCCATGCGAAGGACTGTACGGAGTGGCGTTGCGTTGTAGGCCACGCCCACCCTGGGCTGGAAACCGGTGGATCGTGTGAGGCCGTTGTACTTGTCGAAGCGAAGGCCGAGGTTCGCGGTGAAGTTGCCGAGCTGAATACTGTCCTGGCCGAAGACCGCCTCCTGCTTGATGTCGGTTTGACCGGCGAAGGCGAAGAGGGTGCCGCCGCGCGTCAGGTCGCTGGCGAGAAGGTTTGGGAGGAAGTCAGGATTGACGGTGAGGCCGAAGCTCGTGCATTGCGTCGTTGCTGTGAGCGATGTGGCGGGAGAGGATGCGCCGTCCGCTGTGAGGCATGGACTGTTGTACATGGAGTCTGTGAGGCCGGTTGCGAAGCGCTCTGCGAGGAAGGCGTGTTTCCACTCCGCGCCGACGGTGACGTTGTGCCTACCCTTTGCGTAGCTGTACTCCGAGCGGATGCCGGCGTTGATGAGACGGCGCGATTGTGCGAGGTAAGCCGGTGTGTCTGCGAAGGTATCGGTCGAAGGCCTGTAGCGTACTTTGTCCTGGCGCACCCACAGGTTGGTACGCAGGAACGACGCGGCGTTGAAGGTATGCATGAGCGACGGCGCGATATTGAAGCTCTGGATTGTCTGTCGCTGGTTCTGGCGCATTGCGTGTTGATCGTAGGTGTTGGGTGTCTGAAACCAGGAGTGACTGAGGATGGCGTTGAGTTGCAGTGATGTTCGCGGGGTGAGGCGATAGTCGAGCCGCTGGAAGATATTTTCCAGATTGCCGTTGGCATGCAATGGGACGAGTTCCGGTGTGTCGAGGAAGCGTCCGCTGTTGAGTGCGTCGATGGCGGTGAAGGTTCCGAAACGTTCGGTGCCGTAGCCCACGCGCGCGCTTGCCTGAATTGAATTGAAGCTGCCGCGGCTAATGGAGAACTCACCGGTGGGGTGGTTCTGATCGAGGCCCGATCTGGTATGCGCCACGATGACCATGCTGGTCTTGTCGCCGACATCGGCCTGCGGAGCGCCTACGCGGACCTCGAGTGATTGAAGCGCGTCGAGCGAGATCTGCGAGGAGAAGGTGCGGCTCTGCTGATCGGTGATGGGCTGGCCGTCGATGACGAAGGAGGCCTCCGCGTGATCGCCCAAGGGATGAAAGGAGCCATTGGAGTTTGCGGCGACACCGGGTGTGGTGTTGGTGATGAGCGAGCTCAGCGGGGAACTGACGCTCTGTCTGGGGATGCGTTCGATCTCTTCGAGCGTGATGGAGACGCGGGCAGGCGCCGTGGGGTCGAGAGCGGTCGCGTCTGCGGTGACATCCACGCTGCTGGCAGTACTTACCGGAGCGAGGCGGAAGTTGACCTGCAGTGGTGTGCCCGAGTAATCCAAACTCTCAGAGGCTGCTGCGAAGCCCCCGCCCTGGGCACTGATGCGGTACTTACCCGCAGTAAGTTCTGCAAAGGAAAATCTACCCTCTGCGTCCGAGACGACGATGCGCGTGGCCTGCGTCGATTGCTGAAGCAGCGTCACGTTCGTCCGTGGAAGCGCTGCTCCAGTCCTGTCGGTCACGAGTCCGGATAGCTCCGAAGCGTTGCCGCTCTGCGCTGCGGGCGAAGTCGGCAGGAGACCGATGGATCCAAGAGCGAAGAGGAGTGCAAAGAACATCTGCGTATGCAATTTAGCTTTACCTAAAACAAATTTAGGCTAGGCTAAATTGCAGAGTTGGTCAATGACTTATCGGGTCGCTGGTTTCGTTGTGAGCGAGGAGAGGTCTCGCTTATCTGCGGACGCTGAAAAGCCCGCATGCGGCAGATGCCGTGCGGGCCGTTTCAGCTAAGTTCGGTGTGGGACTAGCGCTTGCTGGTGCCCTTAACGGCGGAGCGCATCTTCTGCTTGTTGCTGCCGCGCGGCGTGGTGCGGGGAGCCTTCGGTGCTGCGTTCTTGCGTGCCGTGCGCTTTGCTACCTTGCGCTCGTCGTGTGCCAGTGCCTTGGTGTTTGCCATAATTGCTTGAACCTTTTTCCTGAAAATTTCGCCGGCGGTGCGCCTGCGAGGGCGCTAGAGTTTGAAGCTCTCTTCCATGCAGCCTTCCGGCTTCCGTCAGAGCTTTTCAAGCTGGGCGAACTTCTCTACCAGCTTCTTCACGCCGTGCTTTGTAAATTGTACTGTAAGCTTGGCGTCCGGGCCGTCCCCTTCGCGCTGTGCGACGATTCCATCGCCATATTTCGGGTGTCGAACGCGGCTTCCGCGACCCAGATGGGTGGCGCCTGTCGCCTCAGGAATCTCCATCTTGGGCCGGGCAAACTTGCCACCACCGCCGAAAAAGCTGGCAATGTTATCGATACTGTTCGGCTTGGTTCCTGTGCTCACAGACTTCTTGGATGCGCCAAACTGCAGACCGAAGTTGCTCTTTGGCTTCGGTGGGGGCGCCGTTGCGCTCTGGTCTTCGTCCTCGTAGTTATAGTGGCGCTCCCCGTCAAAGTCGTCGGCACCCTTCTTGGGCCACTTCTTGCCATAGGCGCCGCCGTAGCCACCATAGCCCGTGTCGGCACGAAAGCTGGGACGGTCCGCAGGCGAGCCCATGTCTTCCACCAGGCGCGACGGTACTTCTTCCAGGAAGCGTGAGGCCACCGTGGCGTCTGGCATATCCGATCCGTAGCGACGGCGGTAGCGGGCCCGCGTCATGATGAGCGTGTCCATCGCACGGGTCATGCCCACGTAGCAAAGGCGGCGCTCTTCTTCCAGTCCGGCAGGATCCTGCATGGTGCGCGAACTGGGAAAGAGGCCTTCCTCCATGCCGCAGAGAAACACAAGAGGGAACTCAAGGCCCTTCGCAGCGTGCAGCGTCATCAGCGTCACACGAGCGTCCATGTTGATGCCGTCCGCGTCGCTGACCAGGGCAGCATGGTCCAGGAAGTCGGAGAGCGTTTCGCCACGCTCCTGTGCATCCTGCGCGGCGTTGGCAAGTTCCTTCAGGTTTTCTATCCGGCTGAAGGCTTCGGGTGTGCCTTCTGCTTCAAGGATCTTGATATAGCCGCTGCGATCGTTGAGGAACTTGATCAACTCCGGCAGCGTCGCCGGGTCTCCCGGAGCGCGGAAGCCATCGATGCGTGTGCTGGTCTCAGCAGGAGCAGTGCTCTCCACGATGGGGGCAGCCATGGCGCGCAGCTCAGCGAACTTGTCGGAGGTCAACCGCTTCTGCGCGGCTTTGTTGCTGGTCTCGAAAGGGTTGAAGGAGACAGTCTGCTGCGGTGCCTCCTCTACTGCGGCTTGCGCAGGGGGATCAAAGCTGAAGTCGAAGCTGGTATCGGCGTCCTCGATCTGGGAGTTCTCGGGAGCGATCGTGCTGCGCTCTTCACTGGGACCAAAGTCGAAGCCGAAGTTGAAGCTGGTGTCGAAGGACGTGTCCTCGTTCGCATCGCTGGCAGAAGCATTCTCTTCTTCGCCTACGAACTCAACAGCATCCTCTGGCGCGGGAAGGCCAGCGTCCGCGGCCAGCGCATCGCCAAAGCCAGGGCCCAGCATCGCCCGCGCGTCCAGAATCAAACGCCGAAAGCCCGTCAAGGCAGTGATCGCGCGTGCGGGTAGCAGTTGCTCTGCGGCGACGCGCTCGATAGCGTCCCACGAACTCATACCGGTCGTCAGAGCAATGCGCTCCAGCGTCTCCATGGTCGTCTTGCCGATACCGCGCGGCGGCGAGTTCACGACGCGATTCAATGCGATGGAGTCATGAGGGTTCTGCACCAGCTTCAGATAGCTGAGCATGTCCTTGACCTCAGCCCGGTCATAGAAGCTGAAGCCACCCACCATGTGGTACTGGATGTTGTAGCGGCGCAGCGACTCTTCCACCAGGCGCGACTGCGCGTTGGTGCGGTACAGCACCGCACACTTCGGAGTCTCGCCAGCCGACGTGACCTCGCGAATATAGGTCTGGATGCGGTCCGCGACGAAGAGCGCTTCATTCTCACCATCGGGCGCTTCGTAGAAGCCGATGAGCGAGCCGCCCTCGCGCGTGGTGAACAGCTCTTTGCCCTTGCGCTGCGTATTGTTGCGCACGACAGAGCCCGCGCCTTCCAGGATCACCTGCGTGGAGCGGTAGTTCTGTTCCAGGCGAATGATCCTGGTGTCGTTGAAGTCTTTCTCGAAGTCGAGGATGTTCTTGATGTCCGCGCCGCGCCAGCTATAGATGGACTGGTCCTCATCGCCGACGACGCAGACGTTCCCATGCTCGCCGCTCAGCAGACGCATCAACTCGTACTGCGGGCGGTTGGTGTCCTGGTACTCGTCGATCAGCAGGTAGCGATAGCGCTTCTGATACTTCTCGCGTGTCTCCTTGCTGGTCTTCAACAGGCGGACGGTCTCGAGCAGCAGGTCGTCGAAGTCCATGGCGTTGTTCTTCGCCATTTCGTCACGGTAGATCTTAAAGATGTGCGCGATGCGTTCTTCCAGCGGGTTCGTCGAAGCCAGGAAGTACTCCTGCGGGTCGATCATGTGATTCTTCGCCCAGGAGATGCGCCCCAGCGCGACACGCGGCTTTAACTGCTTGTCATCAAAGCCCAGGCGCTTGAGGGCCGTCTTTACGATGGCCTGCTGGTCCGTCTCGTCATAGATGGCGAAGCTCTTGGTCAGGCCCACGCCGTTCACACGCAATGCCTCGATGTCTCGCCGCAGAACACGCACGCAAAGCGAGTGGAAGGTACTGATGAGCGGTCGCGCCAGGGAGCTGTGACCGATGAGATGGTCGACGCGTTCGCCCATCTCCTTCGCGGCTTTATTGGTGAAGGTGACGGCAAGAATGCTGTCAGGGGCAACGCCCCGCTCTTCAATCAGGTAGGCGATGCGATGCGTGATGACGCGCGTCTTGCCGCTGCCGGCACCGGCCAGCAGCAGTACTGGGCCGTCAACGCTCAGCACGCCTTCGCGCTGTTGCGGATTCATGTTTTCAAGCAGACGTGACACGTGGCGAAGCGGCTCCAGACAGGATCCAGTTTATCGCGACGGCCTGTGTGTTATTGGACGATGCCGCCCGGCGACTCGGAGGTCACCTTGATCGAGTCGGATGCGCAACTCTTCAGGTTGACGCACGCCATCGGCTGGACATCCCGGTTGAAGCAGGCCTCCACCGCTGTCAGTTGACTGTCGCTGCACGACAACACAAAGCTCCCCTGTGGAAACAAGGGATTCGCGCGATAAAAGAGCGTCAGGACGTCCGCCGACCGCATCACCGTATCGTGCTCCAGCTGCGTCAACTGCTCGGGCACCGTGACAGAGTTATACGCCTGCCGTGCTGTCGCGAAGAAAGCCTCCGGCGACAGGGTGGTGCAGGTGCCGTGCTTTGCCCACTCATGCCGTAGCAGGGCGAGGTTCGGTGTCATGTCCAGGTTGCGCTCGGGATGCAGAGGCCCCATCCGCTCCGCACAGTAGCCGGGATAGGTGCCGTCATTGTTCTGCGTCCACAGGCCATGCAGCACGAAGGCGTGCGGCGTGCTGCACTGAAGGTCGTCGCGGCTCGACCTTGACCGCTCTAGTGGCGTAAGTGTCTTCAGGTTGTCGCAGAACGCTGGAGCCCACGACAGATTCAGCACGTAGTAATCGAACTGCCCGGGGACGGACTTGATCTCCTGCGCGTGAGAGTTCGCGCAGTGTCCAACTATGGACAGCGTCACCGCGAAAGCGGACAGGATATGTGCAAATCGCATGGCATTGGCTCCTGCCTTGAATGTAAACGCATTCATTCAGAAGATCCCTTCCTGAATAAGATCCCCTATGAATGCAGGGTCTTTACTCACTTGCGTGACCTATTCACGGTCCTGAAACACCCTCAGAAAGAAAGTTGAAAAAACTATGGAACGGAAGCGAACTTGCGACGTATCTGTCAGTGCGCGACGATGTTCAACCTGCAGGGAACTTCGCCAGCTACTAAACCCTTAGGAGAAGTCACCATGATCCGTCGTTCCGTTATCGCTCTCGCCCTTGCCGCCTCCACCTTCGCACCCGTCGCTTCGCACGCCTTCCCATTCTTCGCCAAGGGTGAGACCGCCCAGGCCAAGGTCAAGATGGTGAAGATGACCCTCAAAAACCAGACCGATGCACCGATGGACGTCCTGATTGAAGACAAGCCGGTGACGATTGCCGCGAAGGGCGAGTATGCCCTGAACGCGCCGGAGGGCACGCACGTCTATGGCACCGATAAGGCTGTGAAGGTGCTTGTCACGCGTGACCTGAACGGCTCCACGGCTTCTTTTCGCTAGCAGCCTTTTCGCATGAGCTACGTCTCACGCGAAGCAGATATCGAGAGGAGCGGCAGCGGCGCTGCTCCTCTGTCTCCTCAATCAGAAAGCCGCGATCGTGAGCTGGACGTGGAATGCCTCTCGAGGCATTCCACGTCCTTTTGTTTTGCGAGGGCAGCCCGAGCGTCATTCGGTAGTCGGCCGTGAGAGTGTCTGATGAGGAAAACAATTTCTCAACGTGAATTAAAGCGCATCGCCTAAACGGGCGGGGCGCTTGATCAGATTTACCTAAGACTTGTCAATTGGTGGAAGCGAATTCGTAACTTATTTAAGGGTTCCGGGGCTCAGAATTACTCGCAAATTAATAGCAGCGACAAATACCCAAACGGTCGTTACAAACCGTGACAAAAAAATAAGAAAAATGGTCGTGCGGAGATAACTTTTCTTACTCAGAAGGCGTATAACTCAATGCGCGACGTAAGTTTCAATTGCAGTGGGACTTCGCCAGCTACACAAGCACCACCGGAGAAGTCATCATGAACCGTAATCTCACTGCTCTCGTCCTTGCTGCCTGCACCTTCGCACCGCTGGCATCGTACGCCGCCACCATGGACAACAACTCGAACATCTCACAGGGCAAGGCACCTATGGTGCATGTGACCCTGAAGAACCGCAGCAACCTGACCCAGAACCTGATCATTCAGGGCCGTCCGGTCTCGCTTGCCGCGAACGAGGAGTACAAGGTGGAAGCGCCCGCGGGTACCACGGTGTATGGCGCGGACAATTCGGTCAAGCTCACCATCGTCAAGGAGTACAACGGCGCGGTAGCTTCGTTCCGCTAAAGAGCACGCAGCGCGAGGGCCGCTTCAACGCCCTTAAACTCGTACTATTCGCCCGCCGAGAGCCCCTTAGACTCTTCCCGGGATAACCTTCAACACGAGATGGACGTGGCACTCGCTGCAATCGCGTGCCGCGTCCTTTTGTTTTGCAGGCAACATTCTGATCGGTTCGACCCAATTATTCTGGGTGCATGTCACTCAGCACACTCTGTGTCTTCTGCTCTTCTGCTGACGGTGCGCGTCCCGCGTACCGCGAAGCCGCGCTGGAACTCGGCGGCAAGCTTGCCGCTCTTGGCGTTGGCCTGGTCTATGGCGGCGCCACGGTCGGATTGATGGGCGCCGTTGCAAACGCGACGCTGGCCGGTGGAGGCCATGTGATCGGTGTGATTCCGCATGTGCTGGTCGACAAAGAGGTTTCGCACCACGGTTGCACCGAACTCCACGTCGTTGACACCATGCACACCCGGAAGGCGCTCATGGGCGAGAAGTCGGATGCGTTCCTCATCTTGCCGGGCGGCTATGGCACCTTCGAGGAACTCTTCGAAGTGCTGGCTTGGGAGACATTACGTCTGCACAAGAAGCCCATGTGTCTGCTGAACACGAATGGCTTCTACGACGGTATGCTCGCCTTTCTCGACCACTGCGTTGCAGAGGGAGTCCTGAAGCCAGCAGCTCGCAGGATTCTGCTGGTAGCGGATACCGTGGATGAGGCATTGGCGAAGATCGACGCGGCGCTGCGAGACGCCACCGCTTAGGCGCCTGAATCTTCGACACCGATCGAACCATCCAACTCAGGTTGCTCTCATTCAGAGTCTGGAGTTTTCCTAGTGCCGAATTTGTTTGACCCTATCCGCGTTGGCGATCTTGACTTGCCGAATCGCATCTTTATGGCGCCGTTGACCCGCCTCCGCGGCACCGAAAAGCACGTGCCAAGACCGCACCTGATGGCAGAGTATTACGCGCAGCGTGCCACAGCAGGACTGATCATCACCGAAGGCACCCCGGTCGATCCGTTCGGCGTGGGGTATGCGCAGGTTCCCGGAATCTGGTCGGCCGAGCAGGTAGAGGCATGGAAGCCAGTGGTGGAGGCCGTGCATCAGGCGGGCGGCCACATCTTCGCCCAGATCTGGCATGTGGGCCGCGTATCTCACTCAAGCTTTCTAGGAGGCGAGTTACCCGTGGCGCCCAGCGATCTTCCGCCAGACATGCCGCACGTAAGCCTGGTGCGTCCATTGACGCCATTCGAGAAGCCGCGCGCGCTCACACACGGAGAGGTGCAGGGCGTAGTGGAGCAGTTTGGCCGCGCTGCGGAGAACGCGAAGGCAGCCGGCTTCGACGGTGTCGAATTGCATGGCGCCAACGGCTATCTGCTGGATCAGTTCCTGCAGACGAGCAGCAATGCCCGCGAGGATGCCTACGGCGGGTCGGTGGAGAACCGGGCTCGCCTGATGCTTGAAGCGGCGGATGCTGCGATCGCTGTCTATGGCGCCGGCCGTGTCGGTATGCACCTGGCACCTCGGGCCGACCTGCATGCCATGGGCGATGCAAATCGTGCGGAGACCTTCGGCTATGTTGCCACGGAACTGGGCAAACGCAAGATTGCCTTCCTGATGGCGCGTGAAGCCGAAGGCCCGGACAGCCTCGGGCCGCAATTGAAGAAGCAGTTTGGCGGTGTCTACGTCGTCAATGAGCGCTTCACCCAGGACAGTGCAAGCGCCATCCTTGAGCGCGGCGATGCGGATGCTGTTGCTTTCGGCGTGCCGTTCATCGCTAACCCCGACCTCGTACGCCGCTTCCGCGAGGGTGCAGCTTTGAATGCGGCTAAGCCAGACCTGTTCTACTCGCACGAAGCGGCAGGTTACACCGATTACCCGGCCCTCGCGTAGCTAGCTGGTCACTCTTGGCGCGCAGTGCTTGCAGGGCAAAATAGTTCTGTGAGTACTGCGCGCACGATCGTTGGTGGATGGGTTGATCGCAAGGATCATCCGCGCGGTCCTAATGGTCGCGGTCTGTGCCGCTGGTGCAACCTCGAGGTCCCGAAGCGGCGCTTCACCTTCTGCAGCGACTTCTGCGTACATGAGTGGAAGCTGCGCTCGCAGCCGTCCTATCTGCGCGAGCACGTTTACAAAAGGGATAAGGGCCGCTGCTGCGGATGCGGCATCGACACCATGTCGGCGCTACGATCGCTGAAGCGCTCCCGCGGGCCACGTCGGGAAGAACTGATGCGGCACTGGGGCTTCAAGACGCGCATCCGCAAGAGCCTTTGGGATGCCGATCACATCGTCCCGGTGGTGGAAGGTGGCGGGGAGTGCGACCTTGCTAACATTCGCACACTCTGCCTGCGCTGCCACCGGACGGCCACGGCTGCGCTTCGTGAGCGCCTTCGCAAGGCAAAGGTTGCAGCCATGCTCGAAGCTGAACGTGCAGCCTAAGCGCCGCAGTGGAGCAGCAATTCCTCTAACAGGTTTGCCGCCACCGCCGAGCGGTAGCGCGCGGTCGAGCGGATGTCATCGATGGGAGCTACCTCGGTCGCTAGTGCTTGTTTCGCGGTTGCCACGGTTGCAGTATCGCGTGGATCACAGCCCAGCAGCGCTGCCTCGGTTGCCGGCAGGCGCGACGGACGATCACGCAGGCTTGCCGCGCCGAGAGCAATCTCCGCGAAGAGACCGTTCTCCATCCTCGCGACTGCGGCCAGCGCAATCTTTGAGATTGCCTGCGCATTCCGCGTGCCCACTTTGCGCCCCCACTGCGTATGGCCTGCATAGCGGCACGGCAATCGGACAGCGAAGATCAACTCGTCCGGCGCAAGGGCGGTTCGCTTATATCCAAGATGGAATTCGCTGTATGGCATGATGCGTGTGCCGCGTATCGAGATCAGTTCCAGCTCTGCATCGTAGGCGAGCAGCGCAGGCGGGGTGTCGGCAGCAGGGGATGCATTGGCGATGTTGCCACCAAGGGTGCCGCGGTTCTGATTCGCGATGGAGCCGGTCCAACTTGCGGTCTGCGCCAGCAACTGGAACTGTTCTGCAATGACGGGACTGCGGCGAATGTCGGTAAACGTTGCGCCGGCACCAATGCGCAACATCGGCGCAGAGTCATCGATAAAGCGCAGTTCGGAGATGTTGTGCAGGCTGATGAATCTCTTCGGCGCAAGTCTGCCAGCACCCAGCGCCACCATAACTTCTGTGCCGCCGGCAATCGGAGTCAACCTCTCTGACGCCAGGGCATTGAGCACGGCGTCCAGCGAGCCGGGCGCGATGATTTCATACTCTGCGGCGTTCGACCTCATGCGGTGAGGCTCGTGGTGGGCACAAAGTTGGCGGCTTCGCGCACAGCCTCAAAGATGCGCATATAACCCGTGCAGCGGCACAGATTACCGGCCAGTCCTTCGCGGATTTGCTCTTCCGTCGGGTGCGGATACTTCTCCAACAGGTGATGCGTGGCAAGCATCATGCCCGGCGTGCAGATGCCGCACTGGGCCCCGCCCTTTTCGAGGAAGCACTGCTGGATCGGGCTGAGACGCGCCTCACGAGCCATGCCTTCCACAGTTATCAACTCCGCGCCACTGGCCTGTATCGCAGGAACCAGACAGCTGTTCACCAGGTTGCCATTCATCAGGATGGAGCAGGAGCCGCACTCGCCTTCGCCGCAGCCTTCCTTCGCACCGGTGAGCTGCAGATCTTCGCGCAGCACGTCGAGGAGGCGCCGCATGGGCGGGACGTCGATGCGATGCTCTTCGCCGTTGATCTTCAGGGTGATGGCGCTCATGCGTTGGACTCGCTGAAGTATGGACCGGCAACGGTTGGCTCAAGGTTTTCGCTGCCACCTTCGTCCGTGCGCGTCATGCGTTCGAAGATATCTTCGGGCAGCAGTGGGCACTCATTGAAGGCGATGCCAAGCGCGTCCTCAATGGCGTTCAGGATTGCCGGGGCAGGCCCGTCCATCGGTAGTTCGCCGATACCCTTGGCGCCAAAGGCCCCATGAATGCTGGGGATCTCTTCGAAGAGCACATGAATGTTCGGCAGGTCCGCGCTGGTAGGCATGATGTAGTTCGTCATCTGATTATTCTTCAGAGCGCCTTCGCGCCACTCGCATTTCTCGTAGATGGCATAGCCGATGCCCTGGGCGACGCCACCTTCGATCTGACCTGCGGCCAGCACGGGATGCAGTACCTTCCCTACCTCCTGCATGGCCCAGAAGTTTGTGCACGTAGCCTGATACGTACGCGTGTCGACGGCGACTTCGGCGACATAGATCGCCCAGCCAAATGCGGGATATGCCTCGCCCTTGTACTTCTCGTCGTCCCAGAAGATGTCGCCCGGCGACTTGTAGCGTGCTTCCGCTTCGAGTGACCCGTGCTTGCTGCGATAGTGCAGGGCAGCCGCGCAGAACTGCTGCGGCGAGTACGTCTCTCCTAAGCCATCGGGCGTTGACTGCAGTGTCGCCAGCAGATTGGCACAGGCATTCTCGACGAGCTTGCCGACGATCATGGCCGTACGCGATGCGACGGTAGGACCGCTGTTCGGTACGCGATGTGTGTCCGGCTGCGCGATCAGCACCTGCTCATAGGGGATGTTCAGCGACTGCGCGGCGACCTGGCAAAGGATCGTATTGGTGCCCTGACCGAACTCCGTCGAGGAGACGAGCAGGATGACCCGACCTTCGTGATCCACCTCAAGCTTTACAAGAGAGTTGAGACGGCGCTCGCCGCTGCCGGTGAAACCTGCACCGTGGAAGAAGCTTGCAAAGCCCATGCCGCGCTTGATAGGGGATGTCTTGTTTTCGATCGCGAAGCGAGCCTGCCTCGGATGGAATTCCGCGGCAGACAGCGTCTTCGTCAGCATCGCGTCAAGATCGATGGGATCCTTTACCACCTGGCAGGTCGCGGTTTCATCGCCGGTATGCAGGAAGTTACGTCGGCGCAATTCTTCAGGCGTGATGCCGACGACCTTCGCGATCTTGTCCATGTGGCGCTCAAGAGCAAAGAGCGATTGCGGTGCACCGAAGCCTCGGAAGGCACCATGTGGCGGTACGTTCGTGGCCATAGCCTTGGCGCGAATACGCACTGCGGGCCAGTGATAACAGCCCGCGGCGTGGATGGTGCCACGCGAAAGCACTACGGGTGACAACGTCATGTACGCACCGCCATCAATCGCGAAATCAATTTCGCAGCCCAGGAGCTTGCCCTCTTTACTGACAGCCGTGCGATGACGTGTGCGCGAAGGATGCCGTTTGGTGGTTGCGGCCATGTCTTCACCGCGATCGTAGACGATCTTCACAGGGCGGCCGGCCTTCTTCGCGAGAAGTGCGGCGTGCGTGCCAATGACGGAAGGGAAGTCCTCTTTCCCGCCGAAGGCGCCGCCGGTCTCTGTCTGAATCACGCGGCACTTCTCCGCAGGCAGATCGAACGCGAGCATCAATGCGTGATGAAGGTAATACGGGCACTGCATGCTGCCATGGACGGTTATGCCGTCGGTGTCACTCCACTCTCCGATACAGCCGTTGTTCTCGATGTAGAGCTGTTCCTGCGCACCGGTTCGGTATTCGCCTTCGACGATGAAGTCCGCTGTGGCGAAGGCAGCGTCGACGTCACCCTTCTCCATCAGGTAGCTCTTGAAAGTATTGTCCTCGCCCCAGATGATCGTCTCCTGCGTTTCACTCTCTTCAACGGTGAAGACGCCGGGCATGGATTCGTAGTCGATCTGGATAGACGCAATAGCATGGTGCAGCACAGCTTTGTCCCTGTGCGCGATTAGAAGGATTGGTTCTTCCGGATGATTGACGAAGCCATCGGCGAGGCAGGGGTGGTCTTCTGCGAGGTGCACGATGGTGTTCTTGCCGGGAATGTCCTTCGCCGTGACGATCACGAATTCGTTCCAGTCGATCGCGTCGCTAAAGGTGATGTTCGTGATGCGGCCCCGTGCGATGCTGCTGCGAACGGTGGCGCCATGCAGCATGTTCGGCAGCACCAGATCGTCCACGTACCGTGCGCGGCCCAGCACCTTCCCCATGCCTTCCTTGCGCACCACGTTCTTGCCCACGGGGGCTGTAGAGGTCTGCGCGGTGAGTGGAAAGGACATGCGGACACCTGGACGAAAAGTTGTTCAAGCATAGCAAAGCGCGCGGTCGCATATCGCGACCGCGCGCTGTGGTGGTGATGCAGAGGTTAGAAGTGGCGCAGTGTGCGGGAAGTTTCGGTCGTACGTTCTGTTGCACGATCGATAGGGACGGCACGGTCGGCTGTGCGCTCGATCGACCGCGCGACAAGGTCGCGTGAGCCGAGGCCGAACGCGAGCGCCAGTGCCAGAACCATTCCACCGAAGAGGATGCCGAAGCCGAGCTCGACGATCAGGCCACCGATCTGCAGGTGGTCAAGCACCATGGCGCCCGTGAACACGAGCACTAACCACTTAACACCCAGCGACAGCGCTCGGGCATAGTTAAGCTTGGCATTGACGGCGCTGATCAGCACGGAGCGCGAGAGGTAGCGCGCCACGATGGTGCCGGCGATGAGGATGATGAAGGCGCCAACCGAGTGAGCCAGATACGGCAAAAGGAAGGGTGCGAGGTCGCTGGTACCTGCGGCGTCGTAGGCTGAGATGCCGATCGCGAGACCAAGCAGAACACAGGCCCAGAACACAACTCGGCTCACCAGGAGCGTGGGACTGTGCGATGGGGCCCAATCGGTTACGCCGGCTGAGTTATCGCGTGCCACACGCTCGTCAAATTTCATGCGGACCAGGATGGCGCGGATACCCCACGCAAGCCCGGCGCCGATGAGTGTGAGCAGGGCAACTGCGACGATGAGCGCGAGCAGGCCGGGAAGAAACACGGCCAACTTGGTCAGCACGCGGCTGAACGAATCTGAGAGTGCGTACTTGACTTGCGAAAACATGATGCGGGTCTCCTGTCCGGTGCGGTCGTGCCCAAAAGGACGAAAGCTCTACGGGTTGAAGCGGTCTGGCCAACGCCAGCGTGAAACCAGGTAAGGCTTGTCTGCCTCAAAGGCGCGAGCAAGTGAGTCAAGTGACGACCCATTCGCGCCCGCGATGATATGCGACGCAACCCAGGCCAGGTACAGCGGTGTCAGCGAACCCATCAGGTGGTTGCGGTTGATGGTGCGCAGACGGTGCGCCAGTACAAAGTCATAGATGATGCGGACCCACAGTGCATCCGGCAGGGTGAACTCCTCGACCGGCAAGCGCGACAGGCGCTTCAAGCCCAGCAATGTCTGCGGCGGCAACACAAGCGACCAGATCTCGTGCAGGTTGCCGTACGCGATGCGGAAACCTTCAATAAGTTCCTTGATCTCTTCCGGGCCGACCGGATCCGCAGCAGGCGTCTGTGTGGGAACTGCGTCAATCGCCAGCAGCGGTAATGTGGGACGCGTGCGCTGCCAGAAAGAGGCTTTCGCCTCGATATCCAAGAAGAGGGATGACGCAATCGTGTTCAGAATGAATGACAGATCACCGCCGGTGGGATGTGGCAACTGCCGCACACCAGCGCTTACCTCTGCAAGGGTAAAGGCGGCGGTGGCTGCCTCTGCGGCCGGCCATACCAGCCCCTCCAGCTGCCCGGTCGTAGTGCACCGCTGCGCTGCTGTTGCCATGCGCTCCGCCATGCGGGTCGACATTGCCAGGTCAAGTGCTAATGGAAAAGTGGCCTTCACCTGAAAGACTGCGCGCGTTAAGGGGTAAAGAATGGACGCGTTAACCAGGCCTTCGTTCGGCGTGAGGTCGTAGCGTGCAATCGCAACGTCCGCGCCCCGATCGCAAATTGCTTCCACCATGCCGTGAATGGCTGCCGGTTGCAGCGATTGCGCCTCCGCTCCCAGCAGTAGCCCGCAGAAACTCTCGTGCGCCCGCATGATCTCGTAGAGGCTGAGATAGCTGGTTGCGGTCTGCATCGCCAGTTCGCGCATCTTCGTCGACGGCTGATAGGGCTGCAGTAGCAGACCCTCCTGCTGCCAGGACCGAGCATGAGAGTCGGAAGCCGGGTAGGCAATCATCGCGCTCGATGCGCGTTCGCCAAGTGCCTGGCTAAGGGTCTGAAGCAATGGTGACAGGGATTCGCCGGGTGCATCTTCGTACCAGGGGCCAAGGCACACCACGACTTCGATGGCCGCGGCTGTGTTGGCCGCGCGCTCTTCGTTGCGCGTCTCTAACTCTGCAGTTACGCCTGTTGGGGCTGTGCTCATGCTTCGTCTCCAGCCGTGCCGAGCAGGTCCAGGATGCCGGTGAGCGGAATCGCAATCCAGTCTGGACGGTTATTCACTTCGTACACGATCTCATACAGCGCCTTTTCCAGCAGGAAAGCACGCAGCAATTCTTTCGCGACTGCCTCTTCCGCAGCGGGAATGCCTTCGGCACCCTCGCGGTAGCCCTGCAGGAAGGCGTCTGACGCGGCGCGCTCCCAGTCCGTGCGGTCATCCGATTCTCCAGTGCCGAAACCAGCGGCACCCGCGTAAGAGAAAGAGCGGATCATACCGGCAACATCACGCCACGGCGACTGCTTTGCCCGGCGCTCTTCCAACGAGCGTGCGGGTTCACCCTCAAAGTCCAGCAGGACAAAGTCGTCCTGGGTCCGAAGCACCTGGCCCAGGTGGTAGTCCCCGTGGATGCGGATCCGTATGCCCGCCTGCGCACCAGCGACGCGTCGTAAGCGGTCCGCCATCGCCAGCATGTCTTTTCGCTTGCTGAGCAATGTTGCCGCGGGTCCCAGCAGTTCGTCTGGCAATGCCGCAAAGCGATTCTTGACGGCATTGATTGCGATGGCAATCTGGGCTTCGAGTCGTGTCGCATCGCGATCCAATGCCGCCGCGTCAGTACCATCGCAGGCGAAGGCAGGATTCTTTGTCGATGTAGCCAGTGCGACATGCATCTGACCGGTGCGCTGTCCAAGCAGCTTTGCTGCTTCAATGTATCCGGTTGAGGTGCCGTGCTTCGACTCCTCAATCTGTGCAAGGGTCCATTCCCATCCGTCGCCGTCATTCGGCACCAAGCCCTGCAGCAGGCCGATGGTTGTGGTCTCTCCGCTATCCTTTGCGGTGTACACCAACTGTCCCGCGAAGGGTGCGATGTGTTCGAAATGAGCAACTTCTGTCAGGAAGCGACCGATCTCTGCGTCAGGGTTTTCACCAGTCTGCAGGCGACGGAAGATCTTGAGGATCAGCTTGCCGTCATACAGCAGTGAAGTGTTGCTCTGCTCCGCAGAGCCGCGACGTGACGGAATCTCCCCTTCGCCACGCAGCGATGAGAACGCGGAACTGGCCTCACCGCGCAGTGTGCCCTCGCAGCGCGTTATCTTCTCTTCGCCAGAGCCGATCATTGTCAGCAACGCGTCCCGCACCTGCGGGATGACCAGTGCATCCACGAGTGCACCCGCGTGGTTCGCGCCCATCTGCATGCCGGCGATGATGCTGAGAGGAGCTTCAGCGCGGAGGTCCTCAGCATGGTCGCCACTCACTGCAGCGACGGGGACTGAGTAGAGATCGCTGTCTCCCTCGGTGTAGTCGATGCGTAGCAGGAGCACGGCAGCATCAATGTCATCGATCGGCAGCACATCGGTGATGCAGACATTTTTCACCGTGCGCGACTTTGCACCGAACCAGCGTTGCGACTGCAGGAACTTCGGCAGGAAGGTCTCCTGCAGTAACTCCGCTCCGGCACCTGTCACGGCACCGGCAAGGTCGGCGGCAGGAATCAGCAATTCTGTGTCCTTGATCTCCGGTGGTGCGGCCTCCGTATCCACATCGGGTGCCGGCTGGAGTTCCAGCCAGAGGAAGCCGTAGGGCGCAAGTGTCAGGGCGTAGGGTGAGCTGTCGATTTTGGGGAAGGGGACATATCCCAGCATCTCGACCGGTACCATACCGGCGAAGCGTGACAGGTCCAGTGTGACCGGTTGCGCGAAGCGCGAAAGATTCGCGACACAGACCACGCGTTCCGTCTCGTACTCGCGCACATAGGCGAGCACTTTACGGTTCTCGGGTTTCAGGAACTCCTGCGATCCGCGGCCGAAAACCTGGAAGAGCTTACGCAGGGCGATCATGTTGCGGGTCCAGTGCAGCAACGACGAGGTATCGCTCTCCTGCGCTTCCACGTTGATCGCTTCATAGCCCCAGATGGGGTCCATGATCACGGGCGAGTAGAGGCGCGCCGGCACTGCTCGGCTGAAACCGGCATTGCGATCGCTGTTCCACTGCATGGGCGTGCGAACGCCGTTGCGATCGCCCAGGTAGATGTTGTCGCCCATGCCGATCTCATCGCCGTAATAGAGGATCGGCGTACCCGGGAATGACAGCAGAAGCGAATTGAGCAACTCAATACGACGGCGGTTGTTATCGACAAGCGGTGCGAGTCTACGTCGGATGCCGACATTGATGCGCATACGCGGATCCGCCGAGTAGGCCAGATACATGTAATCGCGCTCTTCGTCCGTAACCATCTCCAGCGTCAGCTCGTCATGGTTCCGAAGGAAAAGACCCCACTGGCAATTGTCCGGAATGGGCGGCGTGCGCGCCATGATTTCCGTAATCGGCAAGCGATCTTCCTGGCGCAGCGCCATGTAGATGCGCGGCATCAGCGGGAAATGGAACGCCATCTGACACTCGTCGCCGTCGCCAAAGTAGGGCAGAACGTCGTCGGGCCACATGTTCGCTTCGGCCAGCACCAGGCGGTTCTCGTACTCCGCGTCGATCGCGGCGCGGATCTGCTTGATCTTTACGTGGGTCTCGGGAACGTTTTCGCAGCTGGTGCCATCTCGCTCAACGAGGTAGGGAATCGCGTCGAGACGCAGGCCGTCGACGCCCATATCCATCCAGAAGCGCATGGCATTCAGCACTTCTTCCATCACGCGCGGATTGTCGAAGTTCAAGTCCGGCTGATGTGAGAAGAAGCGATGCCAGTAGTACTGCTGGGCCACTGGATCCCATGTCCAGTTCGACTTCTCCGTATCGGTGAAGATAATCCGGACGCCTTCGTACAACTTGTCCGTGTCACTCCACACATACATGTCGCGTTCAGGTGATCCCTTAGGAGAGTTTCGCGCCGCCTGGAACCACGGATGCTGGTCGCTGGTGTGGTTGATCACCAGTTCGATCAACACCTGCATGCCACGCACATGTGCCGCCGCAAGGAATGCCTTGAAGTCATCAATTGTGCCGTAGGCAGGATTGACATTCAGGTAGTCGCTGATGTCGTAGCCGTCATCGCGCTGAGGCGAAGGAAAGAATGGCAGCAGCCAGATGCAGGTAACACCCAGCTCCTGCAGGTAGTCCAGCTTGGTCAGCAGGCCGGGAAAATCGCCGATGCCATCGTTGTTGCCGTCGGCAAAGGCCTTGACGTGCAACTCGTAGATGACCGCGTCTTTGTACCACAACGGGTCTGTGGCGCTACCTGGCTTCTTCCGCTTCGGACGTGTAATGGCTGCGCTCAATCTTCCGTGCTCTCCCCGGCTGTCATTTCGGAGAGATGCTTCGGATGTAGTACGAGGATGTGTGCCGGCGACTTTTCCGGGTCGAGCGCGATGTAATTCCCGGTTCCCTGCCACTGATAAATCTCGCCGGAGAGCAGATCGACTGCCTCATACGCACCGGCGATCGGCAGGTCCAGGGAGGCGAGGTCAAGGTCAGTCCAACCTGTCTGGAGGTTATGCGGATCCAGATTGACGATCATCAGAACGATGTCGTCGCCCAGTCGTTTGCTGTAGGCGATAAGTTGGTCGTTGCTGATGTTGTGGAAGTGAAGCGTGTCGTCCCGCTGCAGCGCGGGATGCGCCTTTCGGATCTGGTTCAGCTGCGTCAGCAGCGGTGCCAGACTCCTGGGATCGTCACGATCCCACACACGCAACTCGTACTTCTCACTGTTTAGGTACTCCTCGCTGCCTGGCTTAGCCGGTTCATGCTCGCAGAGTTCGAATGCGGGGCCGTATACACCCCAGTTCGCGCCGAGGGTGGCAGCAAGGATTGCGCGCTGAGCGAATCCGGGACGTCCGCCGGTCTGCAGGAACTCAGGCAGAATGTCTGGCGTATTCGGCCATAGGTTACCGCGGAAAAACTCATTAACCGGAGCCGTAGTGATCTCTGTCATGTAGGCCGTGAGCTCCTTCTTCTCTGTACGCCAGCTGAAGTAGGTATAGCTCTGTGTGTAGCCCATCTTTGCCAGACCGTACATCACGTGCGGCCGCGTAAAGGCTTCCGCCAGGAAGATAACCTCGGGGTGCTCCTTGCGCACTTCCGCGATGCACCATTCCCAGAACGGCAATGCCTTGGTGTGTGGATTGTCCACACGGAAGACCTTCACTCCACGATCAATCCAGAACGCGAAGACCGAGTAGAGTTCCTTCCACAATGCGCGCCAGTCGGAAGACTCGAAGTTGATCGGATAAATGTCCTGATACTTCTTCGGAGGGTTTTCGGCGTACTGGATCGATCCATCCGGCCGGATCTTAAACCAGTCCGGGTGTTCCTTTACCCACGGATGTTCCGGTGCGCATTGGAAGGCAATATCCAGCGCAATCTCAAGATTGTTGGCCCGCGCGGCTTCCATGAGTGCGGCGAAATCCGCGAAGGTCCCCAGCTCTCGAAGGATCGCCTTATGGCCGCCGTCGGATCCACCAATCGCCCAGGGGCTGCCCACATCGCCGGGCTCAGCCTTGACGGAGTTGTTCTTGCCCTTGCGATAAGCGGTGCCGATGGGATGAATGGGTGGCATGTAGACGATGTCAAAGCCCATCTTCGCCACTTCCGGCAATTGTGATGCAACATCACGCAAGGTTCCGTGAACACCCGGCGCGCCCGCCGACCGCGGGAAGAATTCGTACCAGGCAGAGAAGCGAGCACGTTCCCGATCGACCCAGAGTGGTAACTCACGTTCGTAGGTGGTTGCGAAGCTGAGGTCCGGATACTCCAGGCAGAGCCGGATGCAATCTTCGCTGAGAGGAAAGTCGTAGTAGAGTGAATTCTTCTCAGCCATGTAACGCAACGTGCTGGCTGTGCCCTTGAGCGTGCGCGCCTCGGCGTCACGTGCACGTGCTGAGGCCTGGTCCAGCAGGACCGCGCCGGTGCGCAAGGCAAGCGCAACGTCGCTCTCGGGCCGCGCACTGGAGCCGTAGTTGCTCCCTGGCTGCTTGCCCGATAACTGCTGGGCAGCGACCGTGTTCTGGTCGACGGCGTTGACTCCCTCATTCTGCTCCGCGCCGCCAGCCTGCGAGCCATCGGCGGCATCCATGACACCGGGGACTTCCTGCGCGTCGATGCGTTTGTGCAGGTCATGCACCCATGTACCGAAGTGGTCGACCCACGCCTGCACCGTGTAGGTCCAGGGGCCCAGCGCATCGACGTCGAACCCGGCCTCCCAGATGTCGTTGCCGAGCTCACGGAAGGGAGCATAGCGCCACGTGCGTTCGTCGGCGCGCTTGTACATCAGCCGCCCGGCAACGTGGTCGTGCCCGTCGGAATACATGACCGCTGTTACGCGGACGTGGTCTCCCAGAACTCGTTTTGCGGCATGGCGACCGCAATCGATCTCCGGTTTCACATCCTCAATCACAACACGGCTACGACCGTCGTTCGGCTTCAAACGATTCTCCTTCGCGCTGATCCGTCACGTCCGCGTGACATCGGCGCGCATCCAAGCCGGTATGACCCTGAGTGACACAATGCACGACTGCAGGACAGCAAAACGAATGCGGACAAGCGCAGTCGTACAGATGCGGGATAGACCAGCGGCGTTTGCCCGCACCAGAACGACAGCGTCCGGCAGCGTTCCTCGTGTCTCCGGCACTGGATGTTCCCGTTGAACCAGACTCCCGAGAAAGCGCCCACTACTGGAATCGACGCCGCGCCGCTCCATGCCGCACGTATTGAAGACTATGCCCTCATCGGCGACTGTGAGACGGCCGCTCTGGTTTGCAAGGACGGTTCCGTGGATTGGCTCTGCTGGCCCAACTTTTCCTCCGGTGCTTGCTTTGCGGCGCTTTTGGGAACGGCGGACAACGGCTACTTCAAGATCAAGCCGGCAGATGAAGAAACGATTACAGGGGAAGACTGGCGCTACAAGCCGCACACCCTCATTGTGGAAAAGCAATGGGTGACGCAGAACGGCGAGGTGCTGGTATCAGACTTCATGCCGCCACGCGGAGAGCACTCAGACGTGGTGCGAATTGTGCGCGGCATCCGTGGCACTGTAAAGATGCGTATGGATCTGGTGCTGCGCTTCGACTACGGACGCACCATCCCCTGGGTAGAGCGTGTCGATCATCACGTGCGCGCCATCGCCGGGCCTGAGCTCGTCGTGCTGCGCACGGAAGCACCGCTGCACGGGGAAGATCTCAGCACCGTCAGCGACTTCGAAGTGCATGAAGGCGAGAGCATCTGCTTTGTACTCTCGTATGGTTCGTCCCTCGAGGAAGATCCGGCGAGCTTTGATGCCTACGGTGCATATGAGGACACGGAGAAGTTCTGGCTGGAGTGGACGGACAAACGCAAGTATCGCGGACAGTATGACGAGTGTGTCGAGCGCTCGCTCATCACGCTAAAAGCATTAACGTATCGACCCACAGGAGGTCTCGTCGCGGCTCCGACAACGTCGTTGCCGGAACTGATCGGCGGGGAGCGCAACTGGGACTATCGCTTCTGCTGGCTGCGCGATACCGCTTTCACCTTGCTGGTGCTGCTGCACGAAGGTTTCACTGAGGAAGCGCTGGCTTGGCGCGGCTGGCTGCTGCGCGCCATCGCCGGTTCCGCGCAGCAGATCCAGTCGCTGTACGGCATCGCCGGCGAGCGCCAACTCACGGAGTGGACTGCCGATTGGCTGCGGGGCTATGAGGACTCCAAGCCGGTCAATATCGGCAACAAGGCTGCGAACCAGATACAGCTCGATGTTTATGGCGAGGTGATCTCGGCGCTGGCGCGCGTGCCCGTGGGAGACGACGATCTGTGGTCACCAGCGATTCGCGCCCTGGTGACCAATATGCTAGACCACCTCGTTGAGATCTGGGATAAGCCGGACTCCGGAATCTGGGAGGTCCGCGGGCCGGAGCAGCACTTTGTGCACTCGAAGATGATGGCGTGGGTCGCCTTCGAGCGGGCCATCAGGTCCTATGATGAGAGCGATCAGCCGGAGGATCCGGAGATCGAGAAGCGCATTGAAAACTGGCGCAAGGTGCGCGATGAGATCCACGCGGACGTTTGCGAAAAAGGCTTCGATAAGAAGCTGAATAGCTTTGTTCAGGCCTACGGTTCGACAGCGCTCGATGCCGCCCTGCTGCGTATCCCACTGGTGGGCTTTCTTCCGGCGAGCGATCCTCGCGTGCAGGGAACGATCGCTGCGATCGAAGGACGCCTGGTGAAGGATGGCCTGGTGTTGCGCTACGACACATCGGACGGTTCGGATGGATTACCCGCTGGTGAGGGGGCCTTCCTGGCGTGTTCTTTCTGGCTGGTGAGTGTGCTCTATCTCAGCGGACGTGGCGACGAGGCACATGCGCTCTACCAAAAACTGCTTGCGTTGCGAAACCCGCTGGGGCTGATCGCAGAAGAGTACGATTCGGTCGGAAAGCGGCAGGTCGGTAATTACCCGCAGGCGTTTACCCACCTTACGATGGCCCATGCGGCGGTAATTTTAAGCGGTGCCAAGGGGCCATGGACCGAGGACGCCGGCACAAATCAGCGCTGTTGAAAGAGCGGCGCAGAGTGGCATGTGCGGGCTTAGTGCATCGCGCACAGAGCGGCGTGGCGAACAACCTACCTGTGGACCCTCGCACCTAAGCCAGAGATACCGCATTCTCTCTGCCGCTCGACGCTGCTAATGCGGCGTTGTGTGTGCAGGGGGTTGCGCATGAGAGAGACCATGCAACGAACGCCGCTTTCCACCTACCGACTTCAGCTGCACGCAGGGTTTACCTTCGCGCAGGCGAGTGCCATTGCGGATTACGTCCGAGACCTTGGCGTGTCGCATGTCTATAGCTCGCCCTACCTTCAGGCGGGTAAAGGCTCGATGCATGGGTATGACGTGGTCGACCACCATCGTGTGAATACCGAACTGGGGGGCGAGGCCGGCCATGCGGCGTTCTCGAAACGGTTAGGCGAGCTACATATGGGACAGGTGCTGGATATCGTGCCGAACCATATGTCTGTGGACCGACAGAACCGTATGTGGTGGGACGTGCTGGAGAATGGTCCATCCAGCCGGTTTGCCACATTTTTCGATATCGACTGGAACTCTGCTGAAGAGAAACTCCGCGATAAGGTGCTGATGCCTGTGCTTGGCGATCAGTATGGCCGGATCCTCTCCAATGGCGAGATCAAAATCGTGCGTGAGGGAACGGACTTCCTCGTCCAGTATGGCGAGCAGGCGTTCCCCGTAGCGCCTCGCTCGCTCTCCACGCTGCTGTCGCGCGCCGCGGAGATGGCGCCGTCGGACACGCTGAACTTTCTAGCGGTCTCGTTCGCGCGACTTCCGGCACCGGACTCCACGGAACGCAGCGTGCAGCTTGCACGGCATCGCGACAAGCAGGTGCTCCTGGGCCTTCTCACACGGCTGTGCTCGGAGCAGGAGGCTGTCTGTCGCTCAATCGATGCAGCTCTTGAAGAACTGAATGGAAACATCGATGCTCTGGATGAGTTTCTGAACGCTCAAAACTTCCGGCTCGCGTTCTGGAGGACGTCCGACCAGGAGTTGGGCTATCGCCGCTTCTTCGATGTGAACTCTCTCATCGGCCTCAGGATGGAGCGTGAATACGTCTTCGAAGAGACGCATGAGTTGATTCTTTACTGGCTGGATAAGGGTGTTCTGGATGGTGTCCGCATCGACCATCCGGACGGTCTGCGCGATCCGAAGCAGTACCTTGAACGCCTGCGTGCACGCGCACCGCATGCGTGGATTGTCGCGGAAAAAATTCTGGAGCCCGGCGAGTGGCTGCGGGCCGACTGGCCGGTGCAGGGAACCAGCGGCTACGACTACATGAACCAGTGCAACGCCTTGCTGGTGCACCCGGATGGCATGCGCAAACTCACAGCCATTTACAGTGAATTCGCGCGCGACAGCGAGAGCTTCCACGACATCGCCTTCGAGAAGAAAACGAAGATCAGCAAGGAGACGCTCGCCAGCGATGTCAATCGGCTGGCGAGCCTCTTCGTAGCGATCTGCGAATCGAACCGCAACAGTCGCGACTACACCCGTGCACAGATTCGCCGTGCCATTCGCAACGTTGCAGCCTGCTTCGGGATCTACCGGACATACGTTGTGCCTGCGATGGCCGTCAACGACGAAGACCTTACTCACATCCATGAAGCCATCGAAGAAGCGAAGCGCCG
The DNA here is from genome assembly GCF_900105625.1 of Terriglobus roseus. Classification (NCBI taxonomy): domain Bacteria; kingdom Pseudomonadati; phylum Acidobacteriota; class Terriglobia; order Terriglobales; family Acidobacteriaceae; genus Terriglobus; species Terriglobus roseus. Next base: position 1,593,993 of record NZ_FNSD01000001.1, on the reverse strand, counting down.
CAAGCCCGATATCGATGGTGGCCTGTTCGACTTCATGCGCGACGTGCTGACCCTGAAGGTCACCGGCGACAAGGAATCGGAATTCGTTGCGCGGTTCCAGCAGTTCACTTCGCCGGTGATGGCGAAAGGCGTGGAAGACACGGCCTTCTACTGTTACAACCGTCTGACGTCGCTGAATGAAGTCGGCGGCGATCCCGGTCTGAATGGCATCACCATCGCAGACTTTCACAGCTACAACGCGCACATGCAGACCACCTTCCCAACGACGATGCTTACGTTGTCCACGCATGACACGAAGCGTGGCGATGATGTCAGAGCACGCCTTGCCGTTCTGAGCGAGGTCCCCGCGCGCTGGGCCGCCGTGTTGAAGCGGTGGTCCCGTATGAATGCGAAGTACCGCACCGGAAAGTACCCCGATGCGAACACGGAATATTTTCTCTACCAGACGTTGATCGGCGCGTGGCCCATCGATATCGAACGCCTAAAGGCTTACATGCAGAAGGCGATGCGCGAGGCGAAGCGCATCACGTCCTGGCTCGATAACGATAAGGACTACGAGGACGCGCTGAATGCCTTCATGGAACGCATCCTGGAAGACGGTGCATTCGTTGGTGAGCTTCAGGGATTCGTTGAGCGTATCAAGCGCGACGGCCGCATCAACTCGTTATCGCAGACCTTGCTGAAATGCACGTCTCCCGGTGTGCCCGACCTCTATCAGGGCGGCGAACTCTGGGATCACTCTCTTGTCGATCCGGATAACCGCCGACCCGTGGACTACGATCTGCGACGAGCGATGCTTGCAGAACTCACGAGCCGCAACTGGTCCGACGCAGCGCAGTACGCGGTCGAGCACTTCGAGGAGGGCTCGCCGAAGCTTTGGCTCATCACGCAGGCACTGAAGCTGCGGCTGGAGCGGCCCACATCCTTCGATGCCAGTGGCAGCTACTCTCCGATGGAAGTACATGGGCCAAAGGCAGATCACGTCATTGCCTATCGGCGGTCCGGAGACGTGATTGCGATTGCCCCGCGATTCCCGCATCTGTTGACGGACAACTGGAGCGGTACCTCTCTGCAACTGCCAGTTGGCCGCTGGACCGACCGCTTGAGCGGCCAGGTACATGAGGGCGGATCGATGATTCGTATCAGCACCTTGCTGGATGGATTTCCCGTTGCGCTGTTAGTGCACGACAGTGACAGGACCGCGGGTGAGGACGTACGCAGGGCAGAGGCGCCGCAGGCAGCCGCGTAGCGAACGCAGCTCGCCCAACCACAAAGGCAGGATCGGCAAGCGGCCCACAGAGTCGCAAGGGAGAGGACGGGAACATGCATCATTTCTCAGTTTGGGCACCACAGCGGCGAAAGGTCTCAGTGCAGGTCGATGGGGTCGCGTATCCAATGGAAGGGCCATCGGAGCGCGGCTTCTGGAAGGCCGATGTCGAAGCAGCCGAGCATGGCAGCGACTACGGCTTCCTGCTCGACGATGACACGAAGCCCTACCCAGATCCGCGATCGTTCTGGCAGCCGAAGGATGTTCATTCCCTGTCGCGCGTGCTGGATCACGGCAGGTTCCCCTGGACGGACGAAAAGTTTCGTCCAAGCCCGCTGCCCTCTGCCGTCATCTACGAGATGCACCTCGGGACCTTCACGGACGGCGGCACGCTGGACAGTGCTATTGAGAAGCTGGCCTACCTGTGTGATCTGGGCATCACGCACATCGAACTGTTGCCAATCGCCTCTTACGAAGGTAAGTTTTCCTGGGGTTATGACGGTGTAGCGCCGTACGCTCCGGACGAGTCTTATGGCGGCCCGGATGCTGTGAAGCGCTTTGTGAATGCGTGCCATGAGAAAGGGCTTGGCGTCATCCTGGACGTGGTCTATAACCACTTCGGCCCAGCCGGTAATTACACGCAAATGTTCGGTCCGTACTTTACGGAACGACACCACACGCCATGGGGCGCCGCCATCAATTTCGAAGAGGGTGGCAGCGACCAGGTGCGCCGCTACTTCATCGACAACGCATTGATGTGGCTCCGCGAATATCACTTCGATGGATTGAGACTCGACGCTGTGCATGAGCTCATCGACCGGAGCGCCATGCACTTCCTGGAGCAGCTTTCACGCGAGGTGGAAGATCTTTCGGCTGCACTGGGGCGGGCTCTCTTCCTGATCGGCGAAACGGATCTAAACGATCCCAAGTTCGTGACGCCGCGTGAGGCGAATGGATTCGGCCTGGATGCGCAGTGGAGTGACGACTTCCATCACGCACTGTTCACACTGATCCACAAGGAACAGAGCGGCTATTACCAGGACTTCGGCACCATTGAGCAGCTCGCCACCACGCTTCGGCAGGTGTTTCTCTACGACGGCCGCTACTCCCGCTTCCGCCAGCACAATCATGGGCGCGAGGTGCATAAGATCAGCTATCACCGCTTCCTTGGCTACATCCAGAATCATGACCAGATCGGCAATCGCGCGAACGGCGAGCGCCTGGAACATCTGGTTGGCATGCAGAAGGCGAAGCTTGCAGCGGCCGTCGTTATGACGGCGCCATTCCTGCCCATGATCTTCATGGGGGAGGAGTGGGCTGCGGCGACACCGTGGATGTATTTCGCAGACTTCCAGGAAGAGGAGTTGCGGAAGAACGTGCGCGAAGGACGCAAGCGCGACTTCCAGCACTTCGGCTGGTCGGAAAATGTGCCGAGTCCAGAGGACCCTGCTACGGTTGAGGCGTCAAAGCTGAAGTGGAGCGAACTTGAGGATCCGAAGCATCACGAGATGTTCCAGTGGTATCGCGATCTGATCCACCTGCGTCGCAGAACGCTGGCGCTAAACCTCGGCGATTTCAGCCGTATGGTGGTGCAGCACAGCGAAGAGGGACGTTGGCTTTACACCGACCGCGGCAACATTCGCACCATGATCAACTTCTCTGAGAACCCGACCGCGTTCGCCGTGGAGCCCGGTTCGGAGCTATTGCTCAGCAGCGACGTCGCCCCGGCGCGCGATGGGGACTGCGTCATGGTGCCGCCATGCAGCGTGGCCATCTATCACTGGCCGCCGCAGCCGCTGGATCAGGATCCGCCGGAATAAAGGCGAACATGGTTCGATCTGCGAAAGCGCCCTGCGAGGGGCGCTTTCGCCGTTTGCGTTGCTGCCGCGATGTCCCGATTTGGCGGAAATCAGCAGCGGGAGAGAAACTTTCGCGCCCGTGGTTCGTACCATTGTGTAGGTTGTCCGCCGCTTGGCGGCCGCAACGTATCGCGCGGCACGCGCCGCACACCTTGGGAGCAGAATTGTGAGCAATCGAATCGCAGGCGTTTGGATGATTTCGCAGCGCGTGGCGCTGGCGGGTGTGCTGTGTGGCGTCGCAATCGCGCCCATCGTGTTGACCGGCGTGGCCGCCGCGCAGGCCGCGGCTACGCCTCGGGTACTCGGTACTGTGAAGTCGATCTCCGGCAACACGCTTATCGTCGCGGCGGACGGCACGGGGGCGATAAGCACCGTGACGGTCGCTGACGGCGCACGCGTGCAGCAGAGCGCGGACCTGAAGACTGTGTCGGCGGCCACGCTCGACTTGCTGGCCGTAGGGGACCGTGTCCTGGCGACCGGCACCGGCGACGCGACCACGCTGACTGCGACGCGCGTCATCATGATCAAGTCCACCGCTATCGCACAGCGGAACGCAGCGACCCAGGCCGACTGGAACCGTCGAGGATCAGGCGGCATCGTGAAGACGGTAGCGCCCGCGAATAACACCATCTCCATCAGTTCTGGTAAGAAGGACGTCACAGTGACCACGACCGGATCGACGATCTATCGCCGCTACGCGCCCGGCTCGGTGAAGTTTGAAGATGCGAAGCCCGGCACCCTGGCGGAGATTCAGGCCGGGGACCAGCTGCGCGTACGGGGCGACAAATCGCCCGATGGCACAAGCATTACGGCCGACGAGATTGTCTTCGGCTCCTTCAAGAATCTCTCCGGGACAATCGTCTCCGTGAACCTGGCAGCGAACTCGCTGGTCATCAAGGACCTCGCCACAAAGAAGAACGAGACGGTTTCCATTAGTGACGCCTCCGATCTGCGTAACCTGCCGCCTGAGATGGCAGCACGGTTCGCCCCCGCGGGCGCGCGTGCTGCGGGTGCGGGTGGATTCGCTGGCCGGGCGGGCGGCGCCGCTGCTGGAGCCGGTGCTCCTGCGGGTGCCGCCGCCCCTGCAGCGGGTACGCCTCCTGCCGGCGCTGGCGATGCTGCCGCTGCTGGCGGTGGACGTCCCGGTGGTTATGGCGGCGGCTCTGGCGGTCCCGGTGGCGGTGCCCCTGGTGGACGTCCCGGTGGTCCTGGCGGTCGTGGTGCGGCTGATCTCGCCACGATGATTCCCCGTCTGCCGAAGACAACGGTTGCCGACCTGAAGTCTGGCCAGGCACTGATGATCGTCGCGTCCGGTAGCGGTGGCGCTGGTCCCTACACAGCCATCACCGTCCTCAGCGGTGTTGAGCCCCTGTTGACTGGGCCTGCGGGCAGCGAGATGACGATCTCGCCGTGGAGCATGGGCGCTGGTGAGGGTGGCGGCGGCGGCGCAGCGGAATAATGCTTTCGTAATTCGTCTCTCTTGAAGCAAGAACAGAACGTGCCACGGCACCAAGCCCGCCTTCCCTTGAGGGTCCTGATGAACTTTTGCCTTACCTTGACTCGACGAAACCTGTCGATTGCTCTGCTCTCTCTTGGCTCCGTTGCAACGGTCAACCTCACCGCTCCCCATGCCATGGCGCAGACCGCCAGCACCGGCACGGTCACTGGCTTCGTTCTTGATCCGGACCAGGCGGCCATCCCGGGCGCCACTGTCACGCTGACGCCTGCAAAGGGCGCAGCACTCACGACCACCTCAGGCGCAGATGGCGGTTACACCTTCCGTGGTGTTCCGACAGGCACCTATTCCCTCACTGTCAGCATGTCGGGTTTCGCGTCCTTCGTGCGGCAGGGGGTTCGCGTCAACAGCAGTACGGTTACGATCAACACCGCCATGGCTGTGCAGTCTGCCAATACGGAAATCGATGTAACAACGCAGAGCAACACGGTCTCAGTGGACCCGGACTCCAATGGCAGCGCCGTCGTCCTGAAGGACAAGGACCTGGAAGCCCTGTCGGATGATCCGGATGAACTCTCCGACGAATTGACGGCCCTTGCGGGCCCGAGCGCGGGACCGAACGGCGGTCAGATTTATGTAGATGGCTTCACAGGCGGCCAGTTGCCGCCAAAGTCCTCTATTCGCGAAATTCGCGTAAACCAGAATCCTTTCTCCGCGCAGTTCGACAAGCAGGGCTTTGGCCGCGTGGAGGTGTTCACCAAGCCGGGCACCGACACGTATCACGGTACGGCCAGCGTCCAGTTCAATGACAAGGTTTTTAACACCTCCAGTCCATTCCTTGGATCCGCGAACCAGCAGCCGAGTTATCATCGGCTCTTCTTCATCGCGTCACTGACAGGCCCGCTCACTAGGACGAGTTCGTACTCGCTTGCGGGAAGCCACCGTACCATTCAGGACAACAGCATCTTCGCCGGGTCCATCATCAGCACCGGTCCTGACTCCGGCGTTTTGTGTGCTCCCGGCAACCCGGCGTGCTCGTTGAATCCGTTGCCGGAATCACTCCGCGCGACCTTCCACCCGCAGACGCGTTATGACTTCACACCGCGCATCGATCTGGCGCTTGGCAAGAGCAACACGCTCACCATCCGCTACCAGCTCGAGCATGGTAGCGCGACGAATGCAGGTCTTGGCTCAACGTCCCTGAGCAGCGTTGCGAGCAACACTTCGAACAACGAAAACCAGATCCAGATCAGCGATACGCAGATCCTGAGTCAGCGCATCATCAATGAGACACGACTCGCGCTTGTGCGTGCCAAAGCCTCTTCCTTGCCGCAGAGCTTCGCACCAACCGTCTCTCTCTCCGGTTATTTCAGCGGTGGTGGCGCCAGTGGTGGAACGTCGAACACCACAAGCGACCGGCTGGAATTGCAGAACTACACTTCGGTCGCGCTGCAGAAGAATTTCATTCGCGCCGGCATGCGTCTGCGCATTTACCGCGATGCTCAGTACGCCACCGGTGGGTCAAACGGAACGTTCTCCTACTCCAGCGCCGCCAACTACATCGCGAACAAGCCATTCCAATACCGCGTCATGTCGATCGCGACGCCGAAGGTCAATGGTTACCTTTCAGATATTGGCATCTACGCGGAAGACGACTGGCGCGCGAGGCCGAATCTGACGGTGAGCTATGGTGTCCGCTACGAGGCGCAGAGCGACATCAACAGCAAGGCAGACATTGCGCCACGTTTCGCTGTTTCCTTTGGTATCCCGCGCAAGAAGGGTAATCCCACCACGGTCCTGCGCACGGGCTTCGGTATCTTCTATGACCGGTTCGATATCGCCCAGGTACTGAACTCCTACCAGCAGAATGGCGTCAACCAGATCGCGCTGATCTACAGCAATCCAACGGGCGTCTGTGCTCCCGGCAACACCGCTGGTTGCGGAACGGGCGGTGCGTCTTCGCAGACCATCTACCAGTTGGCTCCGAATCTGCGCAGTGCCTATAACATGCAGTCCGTCGTGGGCGTTGACCAGCAGGTGGGCAAGCGCTCCACACTGTCCTTCAATTACCTGAGCAACGTTGGTGTTCACCAGTTCCTGTCGCGGTCGCTGCCCACTACGGGCACGAACAAGCTGTACTCCTACCAGTCCGGCGGTGTCTTCCGCCAAAACCAGTTCATCGTCAACTTCCGTACCCAGCTCGGCACCAAGTTCTCTCTCACAGGCTTTTACGCGCTGAACTATGCGAAGTCGAACGCGAACGGTGCCTCAGCCTTCCCGACGGACAGCCTCAATTCCAGGACGGACTACGGTCGTGCACTGTTTGTGCAGAAGCACCGCATCACGTTCTTCGGTAATTGGCAGGCACCCTTTGGCATCAACGCCTCGCCCTTCATGGTCTTCAACACGGGCAGCTACTACAACGTGACGGCCGGCAGCGATCTGAACGGCGATACCGTCAACAACGACCGCGCGGGCTTTGCCAACGGCGTTTCCGGCAATTGCAGGACCTACACCGACTTCACGGCAAGTGTAAGCTCGACCAACCGTGTTCCTCCCGGTTACTGCACCGGTCCGGCAAACGTGCAATTCAACCTGCGCCTTGTGAAGGCCTTTGGCTTCGGCAAGCGCACACGTCCCGCTGGTGCGGATGCTGCAGCAGCAGGTCCTGACCTGGGCGCCGGCGTCCCGCGTGGCGGTGGTGGAGGCCCACGTGGTGGCGGTGGCGGTGGTGGTGCACGTGGCGGTGGCGGTGGCGGCCGCTCCGTCAGCTCCGGGCACAAGTACAACTTCAACGCGGGTGTGCAGGTTCAGAACCTGTTTAACTACGTGCCTTACTCCACACCAAACGCCTCGCTCAGTTCGCCGTTGCTCTTCGGTAAGTCGCAGTCCCTTACCGGCGGCATGGGCAACAGTGGGTCCGCAGTCCGTACTGTCACGCTGCAGCTAAACTTTAACTTCTAGTTGCGGCACCACGGGAAAAAGCAAAGGGCGCACCGCGGTGGTGCGCCCCTTGCCGTTGTCGTTCTTGCGAGCCTTACTGGCCGATGAGCACCGTCTTAGCAATCATGAACTCTCGGAGGCCTGCTGCGCCCAGCTCACGGCCATAACCTGATCGCTTGGTGCCTCCGACCGGCGCTCGCGCCGTGTCCACCTGCAGGCCGTTCAGGGCGACCGAGCCGGCTTCGATACCCGCAATCAACTGCTGTTGTTCGCTCGGTTCTTTCGTCCACAAAGAAGCGGATCGTCCGAAGGGCGTATCGTTTGCGATCGCCATGGCATCTGCCAGGTCATTCGCCCGGAAGAGCAGTGCCACGGGGCCAGCAAGAGCATCGCGAGCGACCGGCGCAGTGCGCGGCACATCGCTGAGGATCGTCGGTTCAAAGAAGTTACCGCTGCCGATCAGTCGCGTGCCGCCCGTCACAATGCGGCCGCCTGAAGTCACGGCTGCAGCCACTTGTTCCGCCAGAATGTTGACTGCTTCCGCTGTACCCAGGGGGCCGACGTCCGTCCCATCCTTGAGCGGATCGCCGACCTTCAGTGCCTCCACGGCGGAGACAAGCCGATGCTGAAAGTCGTTGAAGATGCTCGAAGAGACGACGAGTCGCGTGGTCTGGCTACCGCTCGCAAGTGCTCTCGCCGCAGTTGCGACCGCCGCCTCAAGATCAGCGGACGGCATGACCACCATGGGGTCGCTCCCGGGTAGATGCAGGGCGGACTTCTTCAACAGCCATCCCGCCTGCGCGGCGACCGCGCGGCCCGTTGACTCGGATCCCGTGACGGTAACGGCTGCTACCCGTTCCTCCCCCAGCACTCTCTCTACGGTGCCGCTATCGATCAAAAGGGCACTGAGAGTGCCGCGTCCGAAGCCGGCGCGGCGTATCAGCGCCTCAAGCTGCATCGCGCACTGGGGCACGCTGGCTGCATGTTTCAGAAGGATAGCGTTCCCGCCGACGAGCGCAGGGATGGCGAAGCGCAGCACATGCCAAATGGGCGACTCCCACGACATCACAGCCAGAACAACGCCCATCGGCGACCATTGCACATAGGATTGCCCATTCTCGCTCTGCAGCAGTTCTGGAGCCAGCATCCGAGGGGCCTGCTCGGCATAGAAGCGCGCTGCATCCGCGCAGAGAGCAATCTCTGCTCGGGCAGAGCGCAAAGGCTTACCCGTCTCAAGCGTGACCGTGCGAGCCAGGTTATCGCCTTCCTCATCCAGCAACGCGGCCAGCTTCCGCAGATACAGTGTGCGGTGCTCCAGCGGCAAGGCTCGCTGTACGGCGGCGGCCTCTGCCGCCTGTCCAATGCGGAGACGCAGGGCGTCGTCTGAGAGCATGCTGAAGGTCCGAAGGACCTCGCCGGTGGCCGGGTTGATCGACTGCAGTGGCATCTTCCTCAGGGTACGCGTTACCGGGCCAGGTCGAGCAGCGTCTCTGCCAGCACGCTCACGCCATCCCGCATCGCCTCTACCGTAGCAAACTCGTCTGGACGGTGACTGACACCGTCGCGGCAGGGGACAAAGATCATGGCAACCGGTGCCACACGCGCGATGAAAAGTGAGTCGTGATAAGCCCGGCTGACCATCCGTCGATTCGTTAGGCCGAGATCTTTGCATGCCTTTTGAATCGATTCAACGATCGCCTCGGAAGACGTTGCGGGTGCATCCGCATTGATTTCTGTCTCGCTGACCTTGACTCCACGACGCGCCTCAATCTCCGCAATAGCCGACCGAATATGTGCCATCACTTCGTCACGCCGACCAGGTTCGGTATCGCGGACATCCAGTTCCAGATCGACACGGCTGGGCACGCTGTTCACCGCGCCGGGATGCACCTTGACCGTCCCGACCGTCGCCACGGTGTCGATCACGCCCGTGCCAAGCGCTGCCCGCTCGATCGCAAGGATAATCTCCGAAGCCGCGCATAGAGCATCTCGACGGTCCGGCATCAGCAGTGCGCCCGCGTGACCGCCCAAGCCGTCGATGGTGAAGCGATAGCTGGCGGGCGCGGCGATATGCGTGACAATGCCGATCTGGACCCCATCACGTTCCAACAGCGGACCCTGCTCGATATGCAGCTCGGCCCACGCGCTGTAGTAGCTGACGGGCAGCTTTACCTGCGCGAGATCGCCTTGAAATCCAGCGTTCTCACGCGCCTGACGCAGAGTTAGATCATCCTTGCCCAGCAGGGCATCGGCGCGTGCGGGATCCAGCGTTCCGGCCATCAGGCGACTGCCCAGGCAGCCGATACCGAAACGTGTCGGCTCCTCCGACGTGAACATCACGAGTTCGATGGAACGCCGGGGCTTCACGCCTACTCGTTGCAGCGTGCGTATCGCTTCCAGGCCGCCCAGTACACCCAATGTTCCGTCGTACATGCCCGCGTGTGGAATTGCGTCGGTGTGCGACCCGGTGCCTACCGCCGGTAGGCCTGGGTCAGAACCTACCCAGCGCGCAAAGGTATTGCCAACAGCGTCTTCACGGACTTGCAGGCCTGCTTCTTCGTAGAGCACTCTCAGCCAGGCTCGGGCCTGCATGTCATCGTTGGTGAAGACGACACGTGTCACGGCACGTTCCCCTTCGCGGCCTGTCTGCTCTACCTGCGTAAAGCCGGCCAGCGTGTCCATCTCCTGCTGCAATCGTGCGGCGTTTACCGACAGGTTCATCGCTTCACCGCCATCGGATGCCGGTTCCAGTCTTTGTAGATCAGGTATTTCGCGGGCTGCTTGCCCAGCGCCCCAAACCACTGTGGGCAGTAAGGTCCCATCCAGATGAAGTCGCCTTTGGTGACGGGGTACCAGCTTTCGCCGAGCCGATAGATTCCTTCGCCTTCGAGCATCGTCAGGCCGTGTTCCATAACGTGGATTTCTACCAGGCTGAGCGATGCGCCGGGTTGATACTCCATGGTGTTCACCGCGAAGTCGAAGGCGACATCCGGCGGCAGCAGAGCACGTACCTGCAACGCATCGTCACCATTTAAGGGTGCTCCTGGAATGCTTCCCTCACTCGCAAGCAATAACTGCGGGGCGGCCACTCCGTCGAGGGGTACATAAGACTTCTCGATTACCTGTGCGCGTGCGGCCGCGTCTGCAGTGATGGTGTGTGTGAGGCCGGGCGGGAGGTAACAATACCCCCCAATCCCAAGGGTCGCGCTGTGACCTTCCGAGGCAAAGTGTAACGACCCTTCCGTCACAAAGACGAAGCGCGATCCGACATGCGGGCCAAGTGAGCCACCTGCTTCGAAGCTTGCGGTGTACTGCGTAAAGTTTGCACCCAGGGCCGGTGCAGCATGCACGCATGCCGTGGCGTTCACCATGCCGGGCAGCGGCGACCACACGAAGGTGTCGGGTGTCTGCAACAGGTGATCGAGCGCGCGTCGGCTCCGCGTTTCACCCAGTCTGTGCATGCTCATCGAGCGTTCTCCCGTGCGGCCAGCAGCCGCACAAAGGCGGTTCCCGCATCCAGACCCAACTGTACATCGGCAGGCAGCACCGCCTCATCCGGGTGGTGGCTGAGGCCACGCGGAGTCCGCAGAAACAACATTGCCGCTGGTATGTAGGGAGCTACGATCATCGCATCATGGCCGGCTCCACTCACCATCCTGCGAATGACATTGCCGGTGCCATCCACCGCATCTTCGAGCAGGGTCAGTAAGTCAAAATCCATCGGCACGGCAGCCTGCGCCAAGCGCTGCGTCGACGCGACCGCAACACCGCGCGAGTCGCCGCAAGACTTTGCAAAGTTCAGGAGATGCGTTATCGCATCATCGCGCACGCTGTCATTCGCGGAACGCACGTCGAGCGTTGCATGCACCGCCCCGGCAATGACGTTGCCAGCGCCCGGTATCGTCACGACCGACCCGACGGTTGCGACCAACCCGCGCGTCGCCCTGGCATACGTTTCAACTTCTGTGATCCACTGCGCGGCTGCGCTCATCGCATCATGTCGCAACGGCATCGGCGTCGTGCCGGCATGGTTCGCTACGCCGGTGAACCGAACCTCATACCGACTCTGCCCAGCGATTGTCTCCACCACGCCCAGCGGCAGGCCTTCGCTCTCAAGCGCGGGCCCCTGTTCGATGTGAAACTCAAGGTATCCAAGCGCGTCCGGCACAACAGCGTCCGGTAACTGCGCAGCGTCCAGCCCGTATGTGTGGATCGCCGCACGCACACTGGTACCGGTCAGATCCTCGCGTGCTAGGAGCGCATCATCCATCGATCCAACGATCGCGCGCGATCCGATAAAGGGCACGCCGAACCGCACACCCTCCTCTTCGGAGAATGCGATGACTTCCACGTGAAAGGGCAGCGCTGTGTCCTGAAGAGAATCAACGACCGCCAGTGCCATCATGACGCCCAGCACTCCATCGAACGCGCCAGCATTCGGTACCGTGTCCAGGTGCGATGCAAGGATGAGTGTCTTTGCGTTCTTGTGTGGAGAGGGACGCGATCCGCGCAGATTTCCTGCCGCGTCCACTCGTGTGGTCAGGCCGGCTTCTCGCATCCACGTCGCGACCAGTTGATTCGCACGACGCATTGCGGGCGAGAGAAACGTGCGCGTTGTTTCGCCTTCAACGTCGGTGATGCGAGCAAGCTCGCGGCAACGCGCAATCACTTGAGTTGCGTCGTTCAATCCCGCGTCACCCGCGCGTGGATGTATCCGGACGGATCGCTGATCGGCATGAAGACTTCATTGGCATTCTCCTGGCCGAAGACCTTCAGGTCCACCGGGATGTTATGGATGTTCGGCATCGTGAGGGTTATCTCAAGCAGTTCCGGGACCGCAGCCAGCGCACCTTCCGCCATGGCAAAGAGTGTCTGCTGAACCGACTTTGAATCATGCGTTGCAAAGGTTCTTAACATCGATTCGCGGATGTTCGTGCGTTTCGCTTCGTAGTCCGTGACATTGCCGCGATAGAGCCATGATGCAGTCACGGATGTTTCGAAGAGCCGGTCGGCGGCTTCCTTCAAAGTTGTCAGATCATCCTTGATGTAGCCCTCGAAGGCTGACTTCGTGGTCTTAAGGACAATCATGTTGTAGAGGCCGCTGACGAGCGATTGGTCGCCGTTTTTAGCGCGACGGATGGTGGTCGTCTGTAACTCATCGCTGCCCCGCATGAAGCTGTGCGGATGCAGATCTCCATCGATGGTGAGACGCTTCCACATCACCTGCTCAATGTGTACTTCTGCAGCAGAGACCTGCGCGTTGCGGCGGAGTAGGAAGTCGATCAATTCATGAGCGAACTCTTCCATCGACTCCGCCTTCGATTCTTTGGCGCGTGAGTACACGGTGTTCTTCATGGTGTCGGTCGGCAGAATCTTCGAGTTGTCACCGGCAGTGTGTGCCGTCTCGAAATCGCCCTCCAGCAACACGCGCACAGTCCACTCGCGCACGCGATGCACCGCACCATTGCGTATCACCTTTACCAAGCGGACACCGCTCTTGCCGTATTTGTTCTCCTGCAGAATGGCCATGGCTCTCCTAGGTCTTCAGAACTTCAGCTGCCGCGATACGTGGTGTAACTGTTGGGTGTGAGGAGCAGCGGGATGTGGTAGTGAACCTGATCGGGCATGACAAAAAAGGTGATTTCAATATACGGGTAGAGGCCTTTTACATTCTCGCGCTCAAAATAGATACCGGTTGCAAAGCGTGCGCAGTAAATCCCCGGCAGCATGGCTTCACCTTCGGGCAGCAGATGTTTTACCCGACCATCATTGTCAGTATGCGCGGCGTTCATGGTGACCCATTCGCCTTCGAGCATGAAGTCCAACTCAACCGGGACATGTACTGCGGGGCGTCCGGTGGACGTATTCAGGATGTGCGTTGAGATACTCACGCGGTCTGCTCCTCTTCCTTCTGCGTCAGCCATTTCCGAAGACGAATGTGTGTGATTTGCCGCTGCTGCTCCGCGGATTCATGCAGTTCGTCTTCGGCGTTGTTATGCATGCGACGCTCCAGGATCGTGAGCATCTCCTGCGCGCTCTTGCCTGTCGCGCACACGATATAAATACGGCCAAACTTTGCCTCGTAGGCGCGATTGCCTTCGGCGAGTCGCGCCTTCGCGGCATCATCGCTTAGCATGGCAGAACTCTGTTCGCCCGCGCTCCACTGCAGCGACGTGTCCATAACTGCGGTTTGTGCATGCTGCTCGCCGATGCGTGGATGGGTCTCAAAGGCTTTCTGCCAGTCGACTGCGGGAAGCGACCACCACGCAGCATCGCTTGCAGCCAGCAACTCAGGCAGCGTGCTGAGCGGACGTCGCGATGCAAGTCCGCGTGCCCACGCCTGCGATCCGCAGCAGGGTAGCGCTGCATCGGCAGCAGAGTCGGCGCTCATTGCGTTCCATTCGTCCAGGTAACTCATCCGCACCCCACACGCTTATTGGCAGCAGCATACATCGCTGCATTGTTCGAGGTACTTATCGTTTGTATTCGGTCCCGACGTTGGGACCCGGAAAAGAGCCATTGGTATAAACAGTCTGGCCGCGCAGCACTGTCTTATGCACGCGACCGCGCAGACGTTCGCCCATGTACGGCGAAACCTTGTGGCGATAGTGCAGCGCATCTTCTGTAACGAAGGTTTCTCCCTCCGGATCGAAGACGATGAAGTTGGCATCGCGGCCCGGTTCAATGCCGCCTACGCGATGTCGCAGACCCGCGAGCGCGGCCGGCGCGCCGCTCATCCATCGAGCCAGATCGCGTAGCGTAAAGCCGCGCGCATGTGCCTCGGTCCACATGACGGGCAGCGCAGTCGACAGGCTCGCAATGCCGCCCCATGCCACATTGAAGCGTCCATCTTCCCGGCGCTTCATGGCGGGCGGACACGGTGAGTGGTCTGTTGCGACGAGATCAATCACGCCGGCGGCAAGGGCCTTCCAAAGCGCTTCGCGGTTTGCCTTGGAACGCACGGGGGGAGCGCACTTGAACTCGGTGGCGCCGTCGGGGATAGCTTCGGCATACAGGTGCAGGTAGTGGGGGCAGGTCTCAACGGTGACGGGAAGACCCTCGGCCTTGGCGGAGCGCAGCATCTCCACGGCCTGCGCGGTCGCAAGGTGCACGATGTGCAGCCGGAAGCGATAGCGGCGGCAGAGATCAAGCAGCATGGTGATCGCCGCAAGCTCTGCCTCGTCGGGACGCGATGCAAGATAGTTTGCGTACTGTCGCCACGCCGGATCGTCTGCGCGGGGCAAGGCAGTCGCAGCAGCGTCGATGGGCGCCTGCAGTTCCGCATGCACCAGCAGGGGCAGTCCCGTCTGCGTGATGACGGGTAGCGCGGCTTCCAGATTCGCCGCGTCAATGCTCGTGAATCCTTCGCAGCCGGGGTACACCAAGAAGCATTTGTAGCCAGGCACACCGGCATCGGCCAGTGGTTGCAGGTGAGCTGCGTTGCCATCGACCGCGCCGCCCCAGCTCATCCAATCGACGCGGCACTGACCCTGCGCAGCTTCACGCTTTGCCTCAAGCGCGGCGACGGTTGTCGTCTCCGGCAGGCAGTTCAATGGCATGTCGATCAGTGTCGTATAGCCACCGGCAGCAGCAGCGCGTGTTGCCGTCTCGAAGCCTTCCCAATCCGTGCGGCCGGGCTCATTGATATGGACATGGGAGTCCACGAGCCCCGGCATCAGCGTGAGCTCGCCCAGGTCGTGCACAGTCATGCCACTGGGCACGGCGCTGATGCCGCACACGTCCACGATGATGCCGTCTTCCACCAGCACGGCGCCGGGATGCTCTGCCATAGGGGTGACGACGCGCTGCGAGATCCATGCCTGTTGCATGCTCGCCATTATCGCGCAGCCCTGCGATACTTGCGGTGATGGCAAGTACAGTGCAGCCCGACCCGAAGTTCATGCGTATGGCGATCGACCTTGCGACAGAGAATGTCCGATCCGGCAAAGGTGGTCCGTTCGGTGCGGTTGTGGTTCGGAACGGGGAAGTCATCGCAGCCGCTGCGAACTCCGTAACCAGCACCAATGACCCTACGGCGCATGCCGAAGTGAACGCAATTCGCGCGGCGTGTCGCAACATTGAATCGTTTCAACTGGACGAGTGTGATGTGTATACCTCGTGTGAGCCGTGCCCCATGTGCCTGGCAGCGCTGTACTGGTCACGATGCCGGACGATCTTCTACGGCAACACAAAGTCGGACGCTGCAGCAGCGGGTTTCGACGATAGTTTTCTCTATGACGAAGTGAAGCGGCCCATCGAGGAGCGACGCATTCCATTCCAGCAGGTGCTGGGTGATGAGGCGATCGAGTCCTTCGACGTTTGGAAGCAGAGCAGCGAAAGGATCGACTACTAGGCATGGCAACGACAGCGAAGAAGGTAGCAACAACGAAGACCACGCGTGTGGCGATCCTTGGCTTTGGCAATGTTGGTTCCTCTGTCGCGCAGTTGCTGCGTGCGCAGCGCTTCGCGGGCATCGAGCTCACCCATATCTACAACCGCGACGTGGAGCGTAAGCGGACCGGGGCCACGGCCAAGGGACTCGGCGCAGGCATCGTCTGGACAGAGAACATTAAGGACGTCCTCTCCGCAAAGGTTGACGTCATCATCGAGACCATCGGCGGGATCGATCCGATCGAGGGTTGGCTGAAGACCGCGCTGAAGAGCGGCAAGCACGTTGTGACAGCGAACAAGCAGCTCATTGCGTACAAAGGAGCGGGACTCGCCAGGCTCGCTCGCGATAACAAGCGTGTGCTGGTCTACAACGCTGCCGTTGCCGGTGGCGTGCCTGTAATTCCGGCGACGCTCCATGGCCTTCAGGGGGACCGCATCACGCGTCTCAGCGGCATCCTTAATGGAACGTGCAACTTCATGCTGTCGCACATGGAACAGGGCGCAGAGTATGCGGATGTATTGAAGCAGGCGCAGGCAGCGGGCTATGCGGAGGCCGATCCCTCCGCGGATGTCGACGGATTTGACGCGCGTGCGAAACTTTGCATCCTGGTGCGCGCGGCGATGCAGTTCGGCATGAGCCCCGATGAGGTGCCGGCACAGACGATCCGTAACGTCGGGGCAATTGATTTCGCGTACGCGAAGGAGCTTGGTTGCACGGTGCGGCAGATAGCCCGCGCCGAGTACATCGGCACCACGCTGCATGCTCGTGTTGCTCCCATGCTGGTGCCGAAGACCTCGCCCATTGCGTGGTCCCACGGCACGCAAAACATGGTCGTCACCACTGGCGACTTCGGTGGCGACGTCGTCTTCAGCGGACATGGTGCAGGTGGGAATCCGACGGCCGTGGCAATCGTGAGCGATCTGCTCGCCGTGGTCCATGGCAGCAACTCGGTGTCGCTGCCGGTGCGCCGAAAGGTTGTGACGGGCGAGTTTCTTGCGCCGCACTACCTGCGTTTCATCGTGAGAGACAAACCCGGTATTGTGTCCGCCATCAGCGGTGCGCTGACGAAGGTTGGCGCGAACATCGACAGCATTCTGCAGCGCCCGGGCTATCCCAAGGACGCACTGCCCTTTGTCGTCACAACGGAGCCCTGCCTGACATCCACGGTCGAGAAGGCGGTTCGCCTGATCGCGAAGATGGACACGATGCTGGAGAAGCCGCTATGCCTGCAGATGCTGACCGAGAGCGACAGAGCAGAGGACTAAACGTCGCGACTTTCCGCGCCGGGTTCATCGAAACTTCAGCGGATCGCGGCATCCTGTATCTGCCGTCCTCTTCAGGCGGCGATCTCCCCGGTTGAGGATCCCCGTTGAGTTTTGTTTCCTGCGTTCGGTCTTTCATTCTTGCTGGAGTTATTGCCGGTTCGTTCCTCCCTCTGAAGGCCGTCGCGCAGCACACTGCCTATGGCTCGGTCACCCCCAGGCCGGACATGATTGTGGATACGGGTGGCGCCCCGAACGACGCCCATGCGTTAAAGCAGCACTACGTTGTGCTGGTATCGCTGGACGGATTCCGGTACAGCTACCCGAAAGACCACGGCGCCCCGTACCTGCAGGGCATGATGAAGCAGGGCGCGACCGCTCCGGACGGCATGATTCCGGCGTACCCGTCTCTGACCTTTCCCAACCACTGGACGTTGGTGACGGGGCTGTATCCCGAGCATCACGGCCTGGTACGGAACAGTTTCTATGACCCGGAACGGAAGCAGAGCTACCGTTATACGGACCCCGTCGCAAACAGCGACGGAAGCTGGTACGGGGGAGTGCCGCTATGGTCTCTGGCGGAGCAGCAGGGAATGCGTGCGGCAACCTTCATGTGGCCTGGTTCGGAGGCAGAGGTCGCCGGCCATCGGCCCACGATGTATGCGAAGTTCCAGGACTACCTGGACGGCCACGTCGGGCTCGATCAGATATCGAAGTGGCTGCGACTGCCCGCGGCGGAGCGTCCTCACCTGATGACGCTGTACCTCAGCGCTACAGATCACGCCGGCCACTGGTATGGCCCGGATTCCGAGCAGGAGCATGAGGCCGTGCACGTGGTCGATGGCTTGATGAGTGAGTTGCGCTCGCGGCTCGACCGATCGGGCCTGCCGGTCGACCTGGTGATCGTGTCGGATCACGGTATGGTGCAAAACGACAATGACTGGGTCAACCTGGACCAGTACGCAGACCTGTCTCACACCGTTACTTCCGAATGGCTGATGTACCCGGATTCCGAAGCGGAAAAAGAGAAGGTTTACGAGAGCTTCAAGGCACATCCCGATAAGCGCTTCGAGATATACCGGCAGAAGGATGTTCCCGAACGCCTGCACTACACCGGTAATCCGCGGATTGGCGATCCCGTCATCGTTGCAAACGTACCGATCATCGTGCATCCCTCCGCGACAGGCGTAGCGAGGGCCGACTTGGCTGACCACGGGTATGACGTCGCCAAGGTACCCCAGATGAAGTCATTCTTTCTTGCTATCGGTCCTGACATCCGGAAGGATGTGAAGCTGCCAAGCTTCGACAACGTCGACGTTTACAGCTTTATTGCGAAGCTCCTCGATCTGAATCCGGGCAGGACGGATGGCGAAGTCGGACCGTTGAAGGCCGCGCTAAAAAGATAGCCGGGCGGCAAGGCGATGCCACCCGACGCCCGCCTGCCCGCATCGCATTTCCATTGGGAGGTGGCACCATGCCGGATAAAGCCACGATGGAAGCGGCGCAGGAAGATCTGCGCGAAGGGAAATCGCCGTCGACGGCGGCTGGGGAGTTTGTTCGCGAAGAGATTGACCACATTCGCGAGGGCAAACATGGAGCTCGGAATGCCAAGCAGGCAATCGCCATTGGTCTCAGCAAGGCGCGGCGTGCCGGGATCCCGTTGGGACCACCCTCTGCCAAAAACACGTCCCCTGAGGTTCGTCGAAAGGCTGCGCAGGACTCTGCGAAGGGTGCCACCGACCCGCAGACCGGTGAGGATGGCACCACCAAGCGCGGTCGTGCCCGTCTGAAAGCGATGAAGCACGAACCCAAGTCGAGCGTGAGCCATGAGGCACTGTCCAAGCAGGCAAAGAGCTCTGCGCGGAAGCGCGGGTTGCACGTACATAACGCCGCGTAAAGGCTACAGGACGAAGAAAGGCCCGGCGCTCGCCGGGCCTTTCTTGTTGCTCCACTGTCTTACTTCGCGGGTGTCTTGTCCTCAAGCATGGTCCAGCCCTCTGCCTTGCGCTGTGCCATCTCGCGGCCGCCCGAAGGGACGGTGCCCACGCCACTGTGCAACTGGTCGATGCCCATGTGGTGCGCGTTCATCGACGCGTGGCACGCGACGAAGCTGACATCCTTGTTCAGCGAACCCATGACCTCGGCCTGCATGGGGTTGTCCTTGTCGACCAGCTTCAGGCCATCGCCCGTGGCGAGAATCTCGACCAGTGTGGTGCCCGGCTTTGCGCTGGACATGTAGTCGTTCGCTTTGGTGACAGCGCCCTGCCAATCAGCGGGCTTATCCGAGTAGACATGGATAAGGATGCGGTTGGCCGGGATGGTCGGCGCGGGGGCCGGCGCAGCCGTCTGTGCCATCAGGCTGGAGGAGATCAAGAGTGGGGAACAGAGGCTGAAGATCCAGTTGCTGCGGGTCATGAAGTGATGCTCCTTCGTACGGCTGCTGAAATCGTGAGGACTCTCGCAGAATACTCGACGAGCAGAGTCGCTCGCAGCTTCTTCGGCCTGCACGAACTGTCGTGTGCTCCTTCCACTGGATGGAGGGTTTCGCCATCCCATCCCGCGACATCCTCGTTCAACCTCCAATTTCGCCGGTCATCGATTAGGCTTTGGGTACCCCGCACGATCGCTTCACGCCGCTCCGAAGGCCGCGCTACCACGTGCAGGGATGGCAACGTTCAACGTAGTTCAAAGGAATTCCGCAATGTCCCGAGATAGATTCCGTGTCGCCCTCTGCACTCTCAGCTTTTCCTGCCTATTCGCCCAGGCGCTGGTAGCTCAGAAGGGCCAGCCCACACCTCAGACGCTGGGCGCTCCGGCGACCGATCTGCCGCAGGAACCCGCTCCCTTGCTGACTCAGCCGCTTTACCTGCGGTCAACGCTTGTCGACTACGGAAAGAGCCGGGAGTTGTTGCCCAATCCGTTCGGACCGTACAAGGCGAGACAGTACGTCCGGGCGCGCAATGATGGCGGCCTGAGCCTTGCGAACATGCAGCGGGATGGGAAGATCTACCTCAGCCTGTCGGACGCGATCACGCTGGCGCTTGAGAATAACTACGACATCGCGATCGCGCGGATCAATCTGGACATCGCAGACACAGATATCCTGCGTGCGCGCGCCGGTTCGTCGCTGCGCGGTGTCTCCACCGGCCTGGTGACGAACACTCTTGGTGGCACCACATCGACCATCACGGGCGGCGGAGGCCCGGGCGGTACCTCCAGCGCATCGGGCGGCGGCGGTACCGGCGCCAATGGTCTTGTATTAAGCACCAATGGCAGCGGTCCGACGCCGGAGGCGATGGACCCCATTTTGACCGGCAACATGCAATATGAGGCTGCGGTATCTCCCCAGTCAAACCTGCTTTTCAGTGGAGGTGCTTCGACCGTTGCAACCAATACCGGCACCTTCAACTTCGGCTATCAGCAAGGATTTTCTACGGGTACGTTGCTTGGTGTGACCTACAACAACTCGCGCGTAACGACGAACAACGCCTTCACCACCTTCAGTCCCAACATCACGGCGACTACGAGAATCACGGCGACGCAACATCTGTTGCAGGGGTTTGGCCGCGGCATCAATCGACGGCTCATCGTGCAGGCAGAGAACAATCGCCAGATCACCGACTCGTCTTTCCGCCAGCAGGTGCTCTATACCGTCAATCAGGTGGAGAACCTGTACTGGGCACTGGTCAGCGCCTACGAAGATACGCAGGACAAGGCCGCAGCTCTCGAGCAGTCTGCCCAGCTTGCCGCAGAGACGCGGCGGCAGGTGGACATCGGAACCATGGCAGGCATTGAAATCGTGAATGCCGATTCGAGCGCCGCTAGTGACAAGCAGGCACTCGTCGCATCGCAATCGAACCTGCAGTATCAGCAGCTGGTGATGAAGCAGGCGCTGGTCAGGAATCTGCGTGACCGCAGCCTTGCAAAGATTCCGATTGTGCCCACAGATCGCGTGAGCCTTGAGCCGGTTCAGGAAGAAGAGATGCCAACGGACGATCTCGTCGGACAGGTCATCAAGAACAATCCTCAGATCGAGCAGGCCGTGCTCAATATGAAGAACAACCAGATCACCATCAAGGCAGAGAAGAACGCCCTGCTGCCGGTGGTGGATCTGGTGGCCTTCTACGGAGGCTCTGCGCTTGCGGGTGCGCAGAGTGTCAATGCTTTGAACTTCGGCACGGGTGCGCCCTATGCTCCAGGCACTTTTCCGCCGGTGTCTTATGGGACTGCCTTTGGAAACCTGTTCAACAATAGCGCGCCGGACAAGGGCGTCGGCGTGAATGTGACGATTAACCTGCGGAACCGCACAGCGCAGGCCGACCAGTCACGATCGCAGATGGAGTATCAGCAGTCTGAGATGCGGCTGGATCAGCTCTACACGCAGCTTGAGACACAGGCGACCAACGCGCAGTATGCTCTGACGAACGACCGTGCACAGGTTGCCGCGGCACAGGCTGCAAAGGAGTATGCGCAGCAGAGCCTGCACTCCGAACAGAGAAAGTATGAGCTTGGAACATCGACGCCAGCGAACGTGCAGCAGCAGCGTCGCAACCTTGCAATCGCGGCCAACAGCCTGCTCTCGGCAACAGCCGCCTATGCGAGAGATCGCGCTGCGCTGCTGCAACTGTCAGGCAAGACGCTCGATCTGTATGGCTTCGATGTGCAGGCATCTGCTGCCGGTGTCATCCCACACCCGGTAACGGTGCCGGGCGTCACCGCCGCACCTGTCGCGGCGCCCGTCCCGCCGCGATAGGTCAGGCTATGGTGTGTCTGCCGCCTGGTGCCGGTGCCGGCGATCGCTCAGATTTTTCAGATCGGGCGAGAACTCCCGCAGGATCGCGAAGCCGGCCTGGCGCATGCAGGCGTACGCGAACTTTGTTGCCAGCACGCCGAAGTCCTGCGAGCCGGACGGGTAGTAAGTGGTTGAGACAGCCTGTGTTCCCACCTTGCCGGCGATGCCGGCGAAGTTTGGGATAGGGCGGCCGGAATAGGTGTGCGCCACGACGATGGAGGACATCGCATGCAGCGTGCGGTGCACCTTGGAACCGTGGCCCATGGCGTAGTAGCGCACGTCCTCGTGCAGCAGGGCGGGGAACAGGAACTGCGCCTGGTAGCTGCC
This sequence comes from Terriglobus roseus, assembly GCF_900105625.1. Classification (NCBI taxonomy): domain Bacteria; kingdom Pseudomonadati; phylum Acidobacteriota; class Terriglobia; order Terriglobales; family Acidobacteriaceae; genus Terriglobus; species Terriglobus roseus. The sequence goes on along the minus strand of NZ_FNSD01000001.1, from coordinate 1,571,695 downwards.
GTCCGTCTTGTCTACAAAGCCACGCCACAGATATGCCCAGTAGACCGCGTCGCCACCGTTGACAGTGCTGAGCGACGGGTGCGAGTCCTGTGCGTAGGCAAGTGCAGAGGTTACAAAGACGAAGCCCAGCGCGGTGTAGTCGTAGTTCGACTTGTTCGCAATCTTGAAATCGGTACGCCAGCCTGCCTTGACCGGCTTGGCGCCGGCAGAGACTGACTGGAAGTTAGCAAGGACGCCGAAGATACGCTGCTGCTGCTGTTGACCCTTGGGGATCTGGGGCTCATCCTTGCGGTGATCCGACTGGCGCGCAGCGTCAGCAGCGGACTGGTCCGGGCTGGTCTGCTGGGAGCCGGAGAATCCCGCAGACGTGCCGAAGTACTCATCGCTCATGAACCCTGCAGTGTCCGCTCTGCGGGCTTCGATGTCGGGCAGAGGCCCAGTTTCGGCCTTCGCTGTGAGCAATGCGGAGGGGGCGTCTGGCAGATCGATCTGCTTTAGGCTCTGGCCCATGGCCGGGATGGTCGCTGCCAGGATCAGGCCAGCGGAGAGGGGCAGCACGCGAGGGTGCGCCCAGAACGAGGATTGCACTTGGATATTTCTCCAAACATTAAGGAAAGCTGAAAATTGGATGCGCGATGACACAGGAAAGACTGGAATTCGTTCACTCGACTGCCGATTCGAATCGTTGACACGTCATCCCACGCCGCAGAGAAAAGGCCCGGCGAGAGCCGGGCCTTTGGCTGAGGAGCGTGTTCGCTAGTACTTGGGCATGCTGGGATCGATCTTGTCGGCCCAGGCGAGGATGCCGCCGGTGACGTTCGAGACATTCTTGAAGCCGTGCGACTTCAGGATGAGCGCGGCCTTCTGCGAGCGTGCGCCGCTGCGGCAGTGAACGAGGATCTCGTCGTTCTCGCGTCCTTTGAGTTCGCCGATGCGCGACTCGAGGTCGCCCACCGGGATCATCGGCGCGCCGAGGGTGGCAATCTGCGCCTCGTGCGGGTCGCGTACATCGAGGATGAACGCCTTGCCTTCGTCGCGCTTAGCCTTAAGGGTTTCGACGCTGATCTGCGGAATGCCGTCCTTTTCCTGCAGATCGGCAGCGACCGCTGCGTGTGCTGAGACCTCAAGCGGGCCAACCTCGGCGGGCTTCTGGATGCCGCAGAACTGGTCATAATCGATCAGTTCCTTAATCTCGTGGGTGCCGCAGGCGGGGCAGGCCGGGTTCTTGCGCAGCTTGAGCGTGCGGAAACCCATGGCAAGCGAGTCAACCAGCAGCAGGCGGCCGATGAGGGGCTCGCCGATGCCGAGGATCAGCTTGATGACTTCGGTCGCCTGGATGACGCCGACGAGGCCGGGCAGGATGCCGAGTACGCCACCCTCCGCGCAGGAGGGGACGAGACCCGGCGGCGGCGGTTCGGGGTACAGGCAGCGGTAGCAGGGGCCTTCCTCGGTAGCGAAGACGCTGGCCTGACCTTCGAAACGGAAGATGGAGCCGTAGGCGTTCGGTTTGCCGGTGAGCACGCAGGCGTCGTTGACGAGGTAGCGTGTCTGAAAGTTGTCGGTGCCGTCCGCGATGACGTCGTAATCCTTGAAGATTTCGAGCGCGTTGGCGGAGGTCAGCATCGTGTTGTGCTTGACGATGTTGACGTTCTTGTTGAGGCCCTTCAGCATCTGCTCGGCGGAATCGACCTTGAGCATGCCGACCGTCTGCTGCGAGTGAATGACCTGGCGCTGCAGGTTGCTCTCATCGACGACGTCGAAGTCGACGAGGCCGATGGTGCCCACGCCCGCGGCGGTAAGGTACAGCGCGAGCGGCGCACCGAGGCCGCCGGTGCCGACGCAGAGGACCTTGGCGGCCTTCAGTTTGCGCTGGCCGTCCATGCCGACTTCCGGCAGGATCAGGTGGCGCGAGTAGCGCGCGATCTCTTCGTTGGTCAGCTTCGGGAGTTCCTTGGTCAGCGGCTCGGCGAGTGCAGCTTCCGCAATGCCGGGGAAATTACCGCCGGCGATGGACGGGATGATGGACAGCTCATCGGAGCCCTTCAGAGGAGTCAGATCCTTCTCGGGCAGGTCGCGGATATCGTCATCGTTGACGTACACATTCACGAACGAGCGGAGCTTGCCTTCAGCGCCGAAGAGGTGCTGCTGCAGCGCAGGATGCGCCTCAGTCAGCTTCGCGAGGGCTTCTTTAACATTGGCGGCGTCTACTTCAACGGTCGACTTCTGGCCGGTGAAGGCGCGCAGCGGGGTGGGAATCAGAATCGTCATAACGTCCTTGGCGTTCACACGCCCTTTTACTGCTTCGCGTGGCCCTCCCGACGGTCGGGAAGGCTCGTCTGCGTTGTTTAGATTATGTAGCGCTCAGTTCGGATGCTGATTCGTAATTTGCCTTCGAACCGACCCTAACTGCTCCGCCTGGTCCTTCCGTCGGTCGGGAGGAAGACTGTCGCTAGCCGACCAGGATCTCTTCGTTTTCGAAGGTCTTGTCGTCTTCACTGGTGCCGCGCAGAAGGAATGCATTCGTCACCTCGGCCTTGCCCTGCGCGACGGCCGTGATGACGTAGCTACAACCAAACCAGTGTGCTTCGGCAAAATCCGTGGCAGACCACTGCGCCGGATGGTCCGGGTGCGAGTGGTAAAAGCCGACGATGTCCAGGCCCTTTTTGCGTCCTTCGCGCTGGGCTTTGATGAGCTCCTGCGGCGCGATGTGGTATCGGTTGTGCGCGGAGTCGGTGCGTGTGTTACCCGCACGCATAAGCTCCACGACCTGGTTGCAGTCGCCCGTATGACCGAGCATGATGCCGCAGCACTCGTTGGGGTAAGTCTCCTCACCGTGGGCGCGCAGGGTCTCGTAGTCGGATTGGGTCAGCTTGAGCATCGTCTCTATTAAAACCTAGTCTTCCGTCCAGAAGCGTTCGCTCATGTACTTCTCTGCGCCATCGCAGAGGACAGTCACGATCACGGCCTCGCGGCCAGCGTCGTATTCCTCTTGCGCGATGCGGAGGGCGGTGTCGACATTCGCTCCGGCCGACACGCCGACGAGGATACCTAGCTCACGCGCGAGTCGCTTGCACATGGCGTAGGCAGGTTCCGTCTCGGCCCATATGTTCCGGTCGGCAAGATTCGGGTCGTAGATGGGCGGAACGATGGCTGTCGGCATGTGCTTCAGTCCTTCCAGCCCCGTGAAGGGTGAATCCGGCTGCATGCTGATGCATTGGATCGCAGGGTTCAGCTCGCGCAGCCGGCGAGTGTTTCCCATGAATGTGCCGCTGGTGCCCATGGCCGCTATGAAGTGCGTGATGGTGCCTTCGGTCTGCGCCCAGATCTCGTTGGCCGTGGTGCGATAGTGGGCCTTCCAGTTGTTGTCATTGCCGTACTGGTCGGCGTAGTAGTAGCGCTCCGGGTGCTCGCTGTAGAGCTCGCGCACCTTGCGGATGGCACCGTCCGAGCCATCGCCGGCGTCCGTGAAGATGACCTGCGCGCCGTAGGCCTGCAGAATTTTCTTACGCTCGGGGCTGGCGGAGGCAGGCACGCACAGCGTGACAGGGAACTGCAGCGCAGCACCGAGCATGGCGTAGGCTATGCCGGTATTGCCGCTGGTTGCATCCAGCAGGGAGCGTTCGGGCCGGGCGTCGCCCAGTTCGCCAGCGGCCATGGCGGCCTGCACGATTGACAGCGCCGGGCGGTCCTTTACGGATCCGCCAGGATTGGCGAACTCAGCCTTGCCGAGCAGCGTGATGCCCGGCAGATGGGACACAATGCGATCCAACCGGATCATGGGTGTGTTGCCGATGCGGTCCACAACCTCATTGCCAAGCTTCGTTTTTGTCGCCACCGCTGCCGTTGCCATGCCTCTCCTGCTGTGTCTCGCCCGCGGCTTTAGTGGCCGAGGGGTAGCTCTCACCTTCGAGAGTGTGCGAAAGTAAATCGTAACCCGGCCGGGCTTTCCGCCCGGTTGCGCATCTTTCTCCAGGGGCCAGGCCGACCGTATGTTTTTTAAGAAGAAGACCGAGAAGCGGAGCTTCAACGATGTTCTGACGGCCCTGGGCGCGCAGAAGTTTGATGTTGCAGCAGGCACGGCGGGTTCAGGCACCTATCGGGTGTCGAAGTACGGTTGTGCGGCAGAGATCAAGGCGAATCCGGCTTTGGGCGAAAAGATCTTTCCCGTGCCCGCACCGGCGGAGATTGCCGCCAAGGCAGGCTTCCTGCTGAACGGCCAGATCGCCAGCCTGGTCGATAAGGGCTACCAGAAGTTTTTAAAGGCCGGAAAGCTCGAGATCGTTGCTACCGCAGACCATCTGCGCGCCATTCATAAGTTCCAGGAAGAGTTGGATGAGGCCGCTGGCGCGACCATGCTCTACAACGAGAGCCTTGGCACGACGAGTGACGAGTACCTGTACGACCGTGTCGCGGGACGCGAAGTCCACGGCCACTAAGCGCCTGAAGTCTGTGAATTGGGTGCCCCATTCTTTCGCGGTTTCCTTGCGAAAGGGTGGGGCATTCGCGCCTCAGCGCGAACCTGCGAGTCATCCACCGACCTAAGCTTCGCGCTTCGTGCGCTAGCGCACCCTTCGCCTTGCTAAGCATGGGGCATCCAGCTTGCGGGCACCCCGGACGTCCTGATCAGCGCTTGGATTTGCCGCGTTGCCATTCGCGGTAGGCGTCGCTCTTGCCGATGTTGCGCTCGCGGGCTACCTGTTTCAGCGCGTCTTTTTCTTCCAATCCGGACTTGATGAGCAGGCGGACTGCTTCAGCGATGCTGACTTTTGCGGCGTCTTCGGCCGCAAGTGCGCCGGAGAGCAGCAGCACCATTTCGCCGCGGACGTTTTCGCGTGCGGCGAGTGTTGCGTGGACTTCCGAGACAGGACCTCGGAGAAACTCTTCGTGGAGCTTGGTGATCTCTCGCGCGACCGTGACGGCATGGTGAGCACCGAAGACTGCGATGACATCGGCGAGCGCGTCGACAATGCGATGCGGCGTCTCGTAGAAGATCTGCGTGGTGGGCGCTGCAACCGACCGCATCTCAGCGAGCAGGGTTTCCAGTGCGGTGCGGCGTTCGCCTGGCTTGGAGGGCAGGAAGCCGTGGAAGGCGAAGCGCTCGGCGGGCATGCCGCTGGCAGTAAGGGCGCTGAGTACGGCGTTCGCGCCGGGAACCGGGAAAACCGGGATGCCGGCTGCGGCGGCGAGGCGAACGATCTCTTCGCCGGGATCGGCAATTCCGGGCATACCGGCGTCGCTGACGACGGCGACACGCGCGCCGTTCTTCAAAGCAGCGACCAGCTCCTCGGCACGCTCGCGCTCGTTGTGAATGTGGTAACTGACAGTCGGTGTCTTGATCTCGAAGTAGTTCAGCAGCTTCGCTGTCTGCCGGGTGTCTTCGCAGGCGATGCGGTCCGCGCTGCGCAGGACGCGGAGCGCGCGCAGGCTGATGTCCTCGAGATTTCCGATGGGTGTCGCGACCAGATAGAGGCCAGGTGCGAGAGGTTGATCGTCAGCCATTGCGGTCCGCCCGAGCGGTGCTGACGTTGCGTGCACGGCGGGCGCGGCCCAGTAACGCCATGGATTGCGACAGGTTGCCGGGTGTCACGATGCCGACGATGCCACCATGGCGCATCACAGGCAGAAGCTGCGTACCGGGCGTGTGCTGAACGCGGCGCAGGGCGGGCAGCAGAAGCTCGTCGGATTCGACGGTGTCGACCGTGCGTGTCATGGCGCTTTGCACGTAGCCATTGCCACCCGTGCGCAACGCCTGGCTGAGTGTTTCCCGGCTGATGACACCGACCATGACCGATCCGCGGACCACGGGAAAGACATTCTGCAACGATTGCACGCTTCGGTGGAGTGCTTCTTCCAGTGTCTCGGAGGCGGCGAGTGTTGTGAACTCGGTCAGCATGACCTCTGCGACGGTGACGGTTTCGGCCGCGGAGGTCGCCATGGTCGAGACCGATTCCGACCGGCTTGAGAGCAGGATGCAGACTCCCATGAGAACGGGCCAGGCATTCAGCGTGGCAGCTCCGAGGAGAACCAGAACAGTGGCAACTCCCTGGCTGATGCCCGCCGCCGCTCGTGTTCCGACTGCCTGCCCTCGGAAGCGTCGAAGTTGGCCTCGGAGCATGAGGCCGGCGTCCAGAGGGAACGCGGGCAGCAGGTTGAGGCCACCCAGCAGCACCTGCGCCCAGATGGCCGAGCGCAGAAGGTGAAGCGGTCCAAACCAGGGCCGCTCGAACAAATTCACACGCGAAGTCGCGGTGTACATCAGCAGCGCCATGGTGATGCCGACGGCGAAGTTTGCCAGCGGTCCGGCCATCGCCAGAAACCGCTCTCCCAAGGGGGAAAGGGGACTGGCGGTCTCATCCGCGGGCGGCACAGCGCCGGTCGGCAGCAGGACGAGTCGTGTGACGGGGATGCCCATGGTGGCATTCACCAGGCCGCGTCCCACCTCGCGGACCACCACAGCGAGCAACAGCAGCAGCCAAAGTCCAACGCCGCGGAAGGGCGCGTTGCTGATGACGGAAGAAAGCATGATCACGGCCGGCAGCAGAAGCACGAACAGCGAGTGAAGCCTTAGCTCCACGCCGAAATATCTGCCAAGGGAAAGTGACCAGCCACGCATGCGTCTGATTGTAGTGGTTGGCAGAGCGGTTCTTTTCCCTCGATAGAATGGAGGGATGCGCGTCATTGCAGGCACCTATCGTTCCCGTCCTCTTGTAGCGCCGCGCGGCATGGACACACGGCCCACCAGCGACCGATTGCGCGAGACGCTTTTCAATGTCGTCGCGACCCGGGTTCCGGGAGCGCGATTCGCTGATTTGTACGCGGGCTCGGGGGCTGTCGGCATTGAGGCTATCTCTCGCGGTGCAGCGGAGGTCTTCTTTGCGGAAAAGAGTCCTGCAGCACTGGCAGCTATCCGCGCGAATCTGCGGACACTGAAGGTTCCGGGCGGTTATCAGATTGAGGGCAGCGGGACGGCCGGCCTGCTGAAGTGGTTGTCGGGCAAGCCGCTGGACATCGTCTATCTCGACCCGCCGTACGACGACGCGGAGGAGTATCGCCGAACGCTGACGACCCTGGGCGCGCCCGCAAACAACCTGCTCGCTGCGGATGCCGTAGTGATCGCAGAGCACACACGGAAGCATCCGCTGCTCGATGAGTATGGGGCGCTGCGAAGGACGCGGACGCGACTACAGGGCGATGCGGCTCTGTCGTTCTACTCCGTGCCGGAGGTTGAGCCGGAGCCCTTGCCGGACATCGTTTAATTGGACCTCCACGATTGGTCCTGGCAGGTACAGCGTCGGCTGTGCCGATCGACACTCCTGAGGTTGCGACGGCCTTCGTCTGCCTGGTGGGTTGAACGCGGCCTTCGGAAGGACACAGCTTCAGCGGTGCCGCGAAGTGCCTGAGTCGGATCGGCTTTTAGCCGCTGAGAAACGCTTTCCTGCCCCTGCAGGAGAAAAGCGGACCTCAGGGGCTAAAGCCCAGTTCAAATCGGAGTTCATGGCACAGCTGAAGCGTGCCCTTCTGAGCAGACGGATCGACTGTCCTTCCGGCCGTAGGATCAGCTGTCCTTGTGAACGCAGGAATTTGGCTGTCCTTCCGAGCGCAGGGATGGCTGTCCCTTCCTAGCGCAGGGATTTGCTGTCCCTTCCGAGCGTATGGATCGGCTCTGCTCTGCCAAGTTTAAGAATCGGAAGGGCGCGATCGAGAGGAAAAAGCCCTTCGCAAGACCCTCTGCAAGCGGCAGGTCATCCGGCTCCGGACTTGCCCCGGATCTACGGTTGGCAGCCGCCGCCTACTAGTTCGCGAGTGCGGAGGTTCAGGGTGAAAGGCAGTTCCTTGTCCGATGGCATGTGCCAGCCGGTGCCGTGGAGTACCTCCCCCTCGATGCCGGTCACGCCGATCCCCTCCCAGCTTAGCTTTGGGCTCTGCCAGGCTTCGCCTCCGGTGAGGATGTAGGCCGCGTGGAAGCCAATGAGAACCAGCGCATCCGCCTGCGGAGCGGGGTGGACCGAGACCACAGGGCGCATAGGCAGCAGTTCCGTCCGGTCGGGCTCGGTTGTGTCGATAAGGTACCCGTAGCCGCCCGCGACGGCGAGCAGCAACGACGCGTTGGGCGTACTCCACGCGCCGCTTGCGACGCCTTTGCCCGCAAATCCCAGGGCACATTGTGCGAGAAAGGTGCCGCCGGCCGCGGGCCTGATCTCGATCCACATGGCGCCACGCGCCAGCGCGTCCTCTTCCCCGGGAACCGCCTGCGGAAAGACGAACTGTCGTGAGGGCGCGATCATGGGCGCTGCCGGCAGAATGCGCGCCCTCCAGCTTTCTGAAAAGCCTTCGGTGTGGGTTACTTCAGGGCTCATATGCGGTGCTCCCAACCGCCTGCGGGCAGCGGTTTGTTCTTTCCCTCATGGATCAGAAGGATTTTGCTGTCGCGTGTCATCTGGCCGATGCGTGTGATGGCGACGCCGCCGATCAGCTTCGGCATGCGGGAAGCGGCGGGTGCGGTAAACAGGAGTTCGTAGTCTTCGCCGCCGTTCAGGGCTGCGCCCAATGGGGATGCAGACTTCAGAGCAAGCGGATGGATTGGCAGCAGGGCCGCGTCCACGATGGCTCCCACGCCGGATTCGTCGCAGAGGTGATGGAGATCCGTCGAGAGTCCGTCGCTGAGGTCGATGGCAGCGGTGGCAACGTGTCGCAATCGCTGTCCGGCGACGAGCCTCGGCGCGGGGAAGAGGTGGGGATGCGAGCCGTCGGCGATTGCACGGCGGAAGCGATTCGGTGTCGCACAGAGTGCTGCAAGTTCGGCGGATGAGCCACCCAGCGAGCCGGTGACATAAAGCGCGTCGCCTGCGTTGGCGCCGCTTCTCCGCATCTCGCTGCCACGCGGCGCGGACCCGAGAAGGACGATGTCGGCCAGCACCGCATCCCCCGGGGCGGTTGCGGTGTCTCCCCCCGCCAGCGGCGTGCCGGTGGCGTCGGCCAGTTTCATGAGGCCTGCAAAGAAGTCGTCGACCCATCTGCGTCCGGCGGCGTTTCTGGTCAGGCCCGCTGGCAGCGCAAGTGAGAGAAACGCAGCCATTGGCTTCGCGCCCATGGCTGCCAGGTCGCTAAGGCCGCGCGCCAGGCAGCGATGCCCGGCTGAGTTGGCCGAGTGCCAGTCGCGCCGGAAGTGCCGGCCTTCCAGCGAAAAATCTGTCGTTATGAGCAGGTCTTGACCCGCGGGCGGGCGCAATACGGCGCAGTCATCGCCGATGCCCAGTCGGACAGTGCCGCCGCGCCGCGCCGCGCGCTGGCGGATGTGCTGGATCAGGGCCAGTTCGCCTGTGTTTGCCACACTTTGAGCATAACGGCGTTGGCGTGGCCGCATCGGCGCCCAAAGCGGGAAACGTGCGTTTGGCTGGCTTTTGCAGGGTTTACGAGTGATAGGTGGCCCGGTACACTGGATGAGTCGCACGCTGGCAACTCGCATATCGGAATGGGCATCGACGAATCGCATTCGCCGCGCGCCTAACCGCTGGAAAGCAGAAATACCAGTTTTGAAGAACAAGAAAAGTTTTTATGTGGTCCTGGTGTCGCGTGATGAGGATGGCTCTCTCCGCCGTGTGCCGGTGCCACTAAAATTCGCGTGGGCGTTCGTGGGCGCCGCGGTCATCGGCCTCTTCACGGTCGCCGGCCTGGCCGGATCCTACTCGCGGATGCTGCTTAAAACGCAGCGTTTCAACCAGCTACGGAGCGAGCACAACACGCTTCTAGGCGACTACGCCAAGCTTGAGAAACGTGAGCATGAGAAGGAAGTCCAGGCGGCATCCCTGGGTGCATTGGCCAGCGAGGTTTCTGCGCTGTATGGCATCACGGCAAAGGGGATCGTCAGCGGAACGCAGGGTGGGGTCGCGCTCCTCGGCAAGAGCCTGCACCGCTCTTCCGGGCCGCAGCCGGTGACGGGTGTCATCGCCGAGACCACTTCGGACACAAATTTCTCAAACGCGAGCTACTACAAGTCTCTGCAGAATTTCTATGCTCTGCGCAACACTGCGATGGACGGAACGGCGACGCGCGCTCTCGCGAGCAACACGTTCGGCGGCGCGTCGCTGGGTGGGTTGGAACTCCCGGCGGGCCTGGGTGTGGGTGGAAATCTCCCGACGCTTTGGCCGGTGATGGGTTCGGTCTCTTCACCGTTTGGCGGCCGTGGAGACCCACTGAGTGCCGGTGAAGGGGAATTCCACAAGGGAGTCGATATCTCCGCGGCTTACGGAACGCCGATTCATGCGACCGCCGATGGTATGGTCGAGATGGCCGGCATCGGGAATGGTTACGGTAAGGAAGTGGTTATCGACCACGGCGGCGGAGTGAAAACTGCGTACGCTCACATGTCCGGCTTCCACGTCTCCCCCGGCGAGCAGGTAGTACGTGGACAGGTTATTGGCTACGTGGGTATGACGGGGCGCACGACGGGGGCGCATGTGCATTACGAGGTGCGTCTACGGAACGTCGCAGTCAATCCGCACAAATACCTGCGCTCGACTTCCACGGACGTTCAGCTCGCCAGCCGATAGATCCAGTAACAGGCAAAGCAAGAGGCCGCCCCTGGGGAGCGGCCTCTTGCTTTGGTCTGAATCTTTTAGCGGACACCAACCGGTCGGCCGCCGTTCCATTCGTCTGCAACGACCCCGATGTTGCCCAGTACGTCGATCGCCTTTTCGATGTTGCGGCGCAACTGCGCGCGAGCCTTCGGTGGGGCGTCATGCGCCTCTTCGATCGCGACGACACGGCCGTAAGGCCACGCGTCTTTCGGAATTGCATTGAGCGCCTCAGCCAGGTTGGCGGGATCGATGTTCAAGATCTGTTTCCGTGCGGCTTCCGGCCGCAGCATGGTGCCCTTGCCCAGGTCGGACGGGTTTGCATCGGGCATCAGCACATGAATCGAGATCATCCTCTCCTGCACGGTGAGTGACGGGTTCTGCCACTCATTCATGCTGGACACGGACATGTACAGATTCTTGGAAGGCGGCGGAATCTTGCTGAGATCCTGACGGGCTTCATTCATCTCTTCATCTATGTGTCGCGCGTCTGCCGCGGCATTCACAGGCTTCGAGTTGCAGCCGGTCAGGGCAAGCGGAAGGGCGAGGATGAGGGGAAGAGCAGAGATACGCACAATCACAAGGATATCAATCCAATCGCTGGGTTTTAAAGGAAATCCACGGAATTCTTACTCTATCTAAACGGTTGTAATGTTTCCGTTCACACCATTCGGGAAGAATGCTCCCTTGGCGGTGCCGGTGGTGCTGTTGCCGTAGAGAATTGCCAGGACCTGCGAGGCAGTGCGCTTGAATGCGAACCCCAGGTAGGCATTCGTCTGACCGGGCGTTCCGTTGGCGGCTGTCGCGAAGAAGCCTCCCTTGGCGGTCGTGGGGCCGGCTTCGGCGAGTGCCACAGTGCCGGGATCGGCTGGCTTCACGTCAAAGCCGTCCACCGGAACATAGCCGGCAAGCGTGCTGGGATAGGCCGCGTTCTGCTGAATTGCGAGCAGCCGGAGCGCACCCGCGTGGAAGCCTTCCACGGCCAGGATCTGCGCGGCGGCCGTGAGATTGTTGCCGCTCAGGCCGGCAGCCGCGCCGGCATAGGCCGTAACACCCACATCCTCGAACAGGCGTGCAACCTGCAGATAGTTCGAGGCATTAATGGTAGCCAGTGCCGCCAGGTTAAGCTGCGGCCGCGCTATGGCAAGCTCGCCCAACGCGGTCCGAAGCGCGGCGACGTGCGAATACTCGTCGAAATAAATCTCGGCAAACAGGTCGTTGATCTGCGCGTTGGGAAAGGTGATCTGCGCCGGTGCGCCCGTGGGTGCGGGGCCGCCGCCGGTCAGGCTGCTGTCCAGGTCTTTGCCCGTGACGATGTAGCTGTAGAAGGTCGCCTCCAGAAATTCCAGGTTCAGGGCGAAGTTCAGAACGTCGATCTCCGGTTGCGTCGCTGCGTCGACATAGGGAGTGGTCGCGTCGCTGCAGCCGATGACGCTGGCTGTTGCGGCCACCGCTCCAGCAACACCCGCAGCCGTCAGGAAGCGGCGGCGGTTGTAGCCGCCTACGGGCGTCTGGTCGGGCGTGGCGGTCGGTGTCGTCTGGTCAAGTGCGGCCATGGGTGCTTCTCTCCTTACGGACTGCGGACAGGGAACAGACACCGCGCAAAGGCAGCGTTCGTGCGTCTTACCGGGCAGGGCCGTTGGGGACTTAGAAGACGAAACTGCCCCGAATGTTGCTGGGAACGTCAAAGGTTCCAGGGGGATGTGTCCCGGGCGGCGAGCAGATGATCCCGGTGAGACGATCCGTTGAACGAATCTTTTGCCCCCCGCGCGGCTACCCGCGGGCGTATAGAGTCATTGGAGACTTCGGAGGATTAGCACGCATGGCCGAGAAGAACGACCACACCCTGGACAAACTCAGAGAGGGCATCCTGCAATTTCAGCGTGAGACTTATCCCGCGCGGCAGGCTGAATACGAGTACGCGGCGACACATCCGCAGAAACCCCACACGCTGCTGATCACCTGCGCAGATTCGCGCATCGATCCGGAAGCGTTGACTGCAAGCAGCCCCGGAGAGATCTTCGTGGCGCGGAACGTGGGCAACATGGTGCCCGCGTATGGCGAGATGATGGGCGGCGTCAGCGCCGTGATTGAGTACGCGATCGACGCACTACAGGTGAGTCATGCCGTCGTCTGCGGACATACGGACTGCGGTGCCATGAAGGGCATCCTGGCCGACGCCGGCAGTCTGGATGCCATGCCCACCGTCAAGAGCTGGCTGCGCAATGCAGATGCTGCAAAGCGCGTTGCGTCCACCGTGGATGATGGTCCGACCTCCCTGAAAACCATGACAGAGCAGAACGTCCTGCTGCAGATGCAGCACCTGCGCACTCATCCTTCGGTCGCTGGTGCGCTTGCTCGCGGAGCCCTCTCGATCTCCGGCTGGGTTTATGACATTGCGAGCGGCGACGTTCGTATTTTTGATGAGGCGGAAAACAAGTTTGTCTCTGTACGCGATACCGCGACAGCACCTGTGAATCAGGAGAAGCTAGCATGATCGTGCCACGCGGACCACAGATCCGCCACCTGATCAGCTACGTTGGCCTGCCACTCTTGACGCTCTTCCTTTACGACCTCGCGATCGTTTTTCTGTTCAAGGTCCTGCACTGGAACTGGGTGGCATTGCCACATATTCCACTCGCTCTCTTTGGATCGGCAATCGGCCTGATCGTGGCCTTCCGAAACAACAGCAGCTACGCCCGTTGGTGGGAGGCCCGGACGATCTGGGGTGGCATCGTGAACAACTCACGCGCCTGGACGCGCCAGGTGCTGACTGCGATTGCGCCGCAGAAGCCTGCAGATGCTGAGGCGGTGCGGACGATGCAGTGCCGCATGGTGCACCTGCAGATTGCCTGGGTCCACGCGCTGCGCCAGCAACTGCGTGGCCTGCCTCCGCTGGACGAGTTGCATGGTCTGCTCGAAGAGGAAGACCTGGTCACCCTGAAGCAGCAAAAGAGCATTCCGCTTACGATCAGCATTTGGCAGAGCAACCTGGTACGCGAGGCCCTGGAAAAGGACTGGATCGACAGTCTGCAGTGGTCCGCGCTCGACCGGTCGTTGGAAGATCTTGGGGATCTGCAGGGAGGCTCGGAACGCATCAAGAACACGCCGATGCCAAAGCAGTACGACTATTACCCGCAGCTCTTTGTGAAGATCTACTGCCTTCTGCTCCCACTGGGACTGGTGCAAAGCATGGGCTGGTTCACGCCGCTTGGATCGACTCTCGTCGGTTTCATCTTCCTTGCGCTGGACAAGATCGGCCGCGATCTTGAGGACCCGTTTGAGAACACTATCTACGACATTCCGTTGAGTTCGATGTCGCGAACCATTGAAATCAACCTGCGCCAGGCGCTGGGAGAACGTTCGCTGCCGGAGCCGTTGCAGCCGGTGCAGGGCGTTCTCTGGTAGGTCGAGTTGTTGCAAAGGGGGCGTGACTTCGGTCACGCCCCCTTTTCTTTTGCACAGTGGAACTTTCTCCGGGGGAAAAGATCTCCTAAAGTTTTAGTTGACAGCGGGCAGGGCGCAGGCGCAATGTACTCCTAAAGTCTTAGGAGGTCGCTCCGTTTATGTCTGCAGCCACCGTAAGTAAGTCAGTCGATAAGCAGGCGCTCACGCCGCTTGAACTTGAGATCATGCAGGTCTTGTGGTCGGCCGGGCCCAGCACGGCCTCAGAGGTGGTGCCGCAACTGGCTGGAAACCTTGCTTACAACACCGTGCAGACGATGCTGCAGGTGCTCCTGCGCAAGGGCCGCGTGAAGCGCGTGGCGGAGGGGCGGGCTTATCGCTATCGAGCAGCGGTGACGCGCGAACGCGCCGCAGGATCTGCGATCAGTGATCTTGTGAAGCGCATGTTCGGCGGATCTGCTGAGGCGATGCTGCTGGCGATGGTGGACGCCGGGCAGGTGGGTGCGGAGGATCTTCAGCGCGCACGCAAGGCGCTGCAGGCTGCAGAAAAGAATGCAGAGGCGGCGGCGAAAGAGGCCCGGGGATGACCGGCCCGGATATGGGCGGGATGCATCTGCTGTACGCCTTTTGGACGGGGGTGGGATTTGCCATGGAGCAGGACGTTGCAGCCTTCGCGCTGCATGCGTTGTGGCAGGTTCCATTACTGGCGTGCGCTGCGGCAATGGCTGTTCGCATTGGTCGGCCGCATGTTCGCGTGGCGCATGTGTTGTGGGTTGTAACGCTGGCCATGTGCGTCCTGGTCCCGTTCGCATCGACGGTGCTTGCGCAACGTGCTGCGGTGGCTGCCTCACGAGACGCCACGGCGATTGTGGTGACCGATGGTGTCAGCGTCGAGTTCGGTGACTTGCCGCCAATGCAGCGGCAACCCGTGTGGAAGCTGGCTTTTGAGCGACACATCTTATCGCGCACGCCGTTCGCCTTTACGCTTTCACCGCGTATTGCGCGAAGCATCACGATGGTCTACGCAGTGGTGTTGCTGGTATTTGCTTCGCGTCTCATCATGGGATGGCGACGTACGCGATCGCTGGTTCGTGCCGAAAACACGCAGCCATTACCGTCATCGATTGCGCAAGCACTCCACAGGCAGTGCGACGCGATCGGTTGTGAGGCGCCGCTTGCTGCTCTGACGGCAGATCTTCCAGGGCCGGCACTGGCGGGAGTGTTACGGCCCACGCTCTTGATGCCGGTTGCTTCTGCGGCGGAGATGTCATCTTCCGAGATCGAGGCAGTCCTGGCCCACGAACTCGCGCATCTGCGGCGGGGTGATCCCGTGTTGCATGCTGCGTGTTCGTTGTTGTTGTTGCCGGTTGGCTTCCATCCTGCGGCGCTGTGGACAGCCCGACGAGTTCGACAGACGCGTGAGATGGCGTGCGACGCGGAAGCGGCCGAGAGGTTGGGTTCGGCGAGCGGCTATGCGCACGCACTGCTGCAGGTAGCGGAACGATCCGGTGGTCTGAGCGGTGTGCCTGCGGGGCTAGGACTGTTCGGCCTCGGCTTCTTCGGATTGGGTTTGTTTGACAGCGAAGTTCGCCCCCGTGGCGGATACCGGGCGGCCCTTCGCGGCGGTCGCCTGCAACACGGCAGGAGGCCTGCGACGGCGGGCCTCCCACTGTTCGGCGTGGCAGGAGCCATGGAGGAACGTATGCAGACGATGATGAAATTGAATCCGCCGGAAACCGGTGCGAAGCGCGCCCTGCGTGGCGTTGCGGCGGTAGGTCTCGGTGCGATTGTTGTGATGGCGGCAGCGATGGTGCAGGTGCAGCCCGCGCTGGCACGCTCGCAGGAGGCGACACCACTCGCTTCAACTGTGACTGCGGACGCACCGCGCCTGCTTGGCGGGGAACATGCACAACAGCAATTGCAGAACGCGCGCCGTCAACTGGCCGATGCGCAGAAGAGTGCATCTTCCGATGTAGAGCGTAAGAAGCTGGCAACGGCGCAGGCGGTGATCGCTACCGCGGAGCAGCAGCTTGCGGCGGCCAGCGGCCCTGCTGCGCGTCAGGTCGTTTTCAATCTGACGGAACTGAAAGATGTAAAGCTCGACCCGCAGTTGCGTACACAACTGGAGGCGCTGAAGGATCTGAAGATCGACCCGAAGGACGCCGAGAAGATCCGCGCTGACGCCGAGCGCATGCGTGCGCAGTTCGATTCGCCTGAATTTAAAGCTCGTATGGAGAAGGTGCGTGCGGAAGCAGAGCGTATGCGTTCGCAGTTTGAATCGCCTGAGTTCAAGGAACGAATGCAGAAGCAGCGTGCGGAAGCAGAGCGCATGCGCGCACAGTTTGAATCGCCGGAGTTCAAAGCGCAGCTTGAGAAGCAGCGCGCTGAGGCGGAGCGCATGCGCGCAGAATTCGAATCTCCTGAGTTCAAGGCGAAGATCCAGGCACAACTCGAGTCAGGTCGCAGGCAGGTGGAAGAGGCAAGGCGCTTGATGGCTCGAAACGAGATGCCGCCGATGTCCGGGGAGCCAGCCGGGGCAATGGCCTCCGGCCAGGATGCGACCAAGCCTCGGAAGATTGATCCAGGCATCATGGCCGGGCAGGTTCTCAACAAGGTCCAGCCGAAGTATCCGCAGAGTGCGAAGGATGCGCATGTCTCTGGCGCGGTCGTGCTGCACGCCATCATCGACGAGACGGGTAAGGTGGAGCAGCTCGCCGTGATCAGTTCGCCGGATAAGGATCTTTCAGAGTCAGCTCTGGATGCTGTCCGCCAGTGGACCTACCGGCCTTACCTGTTGAACGGTCAGCCGATGTCGGTGGAGACCACCATCACGGTCAACTTCTCGTTTGCCGCAGAAGTCGTCTGGCCCGGCCGACCATCGACACTGCGGGAAGTTCCCGTACTGCTGACGCGCGTCGACCCGGTCATGCCGAATGAGGCACGTCAGCGCCTTTACTCGGATGGTCTGGTGACGTTGCGCGTTCAGATAGGGAGCACGGGCAAGGTGGATGCCGTGCAGGCGATGACGTCGCCGGATCCGCCTCTGTCGACTGCCGCGATCGATGCAGTGAAGCAGTGGACCTTCCGGCCTGCGGTAGGTAACGGAGTCCCCGTAGCGACGGACACTCTGGTGAAAGTGAACTCCGCGATCCTGTGAGCGAAACTCTTCACAAGGGTCTGAGCTTGACGATGGCAGTGATCGCCTCGTCAGGCTTCTTAGCGCTCGGCGGCTGTGGTCGCGGTCACGGGGGCGCGGCGCCTGCGGTTCATCTGCAGGAGGTGGCTGCTTATCCGGTTCTGGTACCGGGCTTCACTGCGGTTGCCGGCAATGGTGGGTCGCAAGAGGCCCTCGTTGCTCTGGGGCGACTGGCCATCCCGCAGTCGGAGAGATGCAGTGTGAAGGGCCGCATCTTCACGCTCGTGCCGCCGCCTTGGAAGGGTGGCGCTGCATGGACGGTCACCAGCCCGAGTGTAAAAGGATGGCAGACGCCGCCACCGGATCTGGACCTGCGTGCGGAGTGGTTTGACTTCGTGCATTCGCTTGCTGCGATGCATGCCTCGGGCTGTTTCGGCGGCGGTATGACGGCTGCGAGCGTGCAGCAACGGATCGCCGAGGCGATCACGATACCGGCTGATGAGTCTCTGGTATTTCGCTACGGATTCACCGGGAGCGGTGTTGTGGACCTGCTGCCGGGCATGATGCTGCAGGTGGAGCGCAGTGTGCTGGTCGACAAGGGCGCACGGCGGGAGCTGCAATCCATGGAGGCCGACTATGAGGTGACAGCCGCTACGACTGGAGGCGTATTACTTCATCGCACGCGTGCCGTCAGTCTGCATCAGCCCCAGACCTCCGAGGAGATCTTTCACCTGGATCGTCTGAGTGGGGAAGCGCCGCTGCTACGGCTGTTCCTGCAGAGCGCTGCCGCCGGCGACAGCAAGCAGCGACCGTCAGTGTTGCTCGCTGGAACCCGCATCGAGGCGCTGGAAGTCGCGACGAAGACCGTTACCGGTAACGGCTGTCCAGCCCGTCCCGCAGTTGATGTGAAATGCATTACCTTCCATGAAGCGGTCAGCCTGTTGGTCGCGTGTACGGTCAACGGTAAACAGCAGTACCTGCCGATGGGTACGGCGCTTACGTCGCTCCTTGACCTTCAACATGGTTCGATCGCCACCGCATCCGTCGCACGCCGTCTGGCCGACGGCCGTTATGCTCCTGTGGACTTTCCGAAAACGCAGGAAGCCGGGGTGCACATCATCCTGCAGAGCGGCGATCGTGTGACGTGGCGGTAGTCGAACGCTACCGCTCCGGATGCAGGTGCATCTTTAGAAACTCCACGTACACGTTCCAGTCGCCAGGCACCATGCCGTGACCGCCGTCGTGCATCTCGTAAGCAACGTCGTGCAGGATGGCTTCCTTCGCCTGCGGCATGGTTGTGGTGCCCAGATCCTGCTTGCCGTAAAGCTTCCAGACCGGACCAGCGGAGACCGCAGCCAGGAACTCGCCCTTCGGGTCGGACCAGAAGTCGGTATCTCCTGTCTGCAGCAGCAGCGGGCGTGGCGCGACGAGAGCGACCAGCAGATTGGCATCCATGGGCGCGGTGTCGGGGAAGCCGCTGTACTTCGCCCAGTTGGCGGCAAACTGGTACGGGTAGCGGCTGGGCGCGGTCATGTGCGCGATGGTCTCACCATAGTTGCGACGGCTGAGCGCGGCTCCGCCCTCACCGCTGCAGCTCTCAATGACGGCAGCGAAGCGCTGGTCGTGCGCGCCTGCCCAAAGCGCGGTCTTACCCAGGCGTGAGACACCGTGGACCGCAACGCGCCTGGCATCGACGGCTTTGTCCGTCTCGAAGTAGTCCTGCACGCGACTCATGCCCCACGACCATGCGGCGATGGTGCCCCATGCGTCGCCCGGGCGCTCGGCCTGGCTCTTCAGATTGGTTGCGCGAATGCCGTTGGAGAAGCCGCCGACGTAGTCCGGGTCTACGTTACCGTAGTAGAAGGTGGCGATGCCGATGCCGGCGTCCAACAGAGCGTCTGTGTTCAGCTTCCCAAAATTATGGCCGCTTGCAGCATCGACGCGCGTGTTTGTCTTCGGATCCCACACCTGCTCGGGCTTGATGCCGGGGTCGGCCGCAGCATTCTGCACCACGCCGAAGTTGATGCTCAGGAGCATAGGCGCGGGCTTGTGCGCCGCAAACTTTGCGGCAGGGATGTATTCCAGTAACTGGATGTGCGGACCGGTCTTTTCCTTGTTGAACCAGATCATCACCTGCTTGCGAATGGCCTTGCCGTTCAGCGCGGGGGTGCCTGCGTCGAAGACGTCGAAACTGAGAGCGGCCGGCTTGCCGGGTGCGATGCCAAACTGCTGCGTCTCGAAGAGCCGCACGATCTCAGGACGGCGATTCGTCTCCCACTGCTTCGTCGTTGTCACAGGCGAGCCGTCCGACATCACGAGAGGATCGGGCAGCGTATACGTGCCGACCTTGCTCTCGTCGTAGTTCACCGGAATGCCGGCGACGTCTTCCGGTGCATTTGGTGGTGTCTTGGAGACGGGCTGCGGCGTCGCGGGGGCAGTCGCGGCGGGTGTGGCTGGTGCTGTCTGCTGTGTACTTTGTGCGGGCGTGTTCTGGGCTGCGGAAGACAACGTGGCGCAGAGCGCGAGGGCGGAGAGGAGGAGCTTGTGAGACACGATGGACCCCGGCGTACAGATTTGGCAGCGGCAGCAGATGCGAGAGACTACCCGCAGACACGGTAGTGCGGTGCGTGTGAGCGGTCAAGCGGCGTTATGGGACGACGCTGCCGGGCATCGAGTGATTCAGGGGCTGGGATGTGCCGTTGGGCTTTCGCGCAAAATTCCACGCGTGCGCAAGGGCGCGCGTGAATGGGACACCCGGAATTTGTCGCTCGATGTGCGAATGCCCACCCTTTCCCTTGGAAAGACTTGGGCGCCCGGATTCCTGGATAGGATGACTAGCCAGCGAGCATGCTGCTGATGAGTGGCTTCTTCGCGGCACGCGGCGGCGGAGGAGTGTCATGGAGCCGGCCGTCGCGCACGTAAAGAATGCGATCGGCGATGGCTGCAGCCTCGGGATTGTGCGTAATCATCAGTACCGTCTGACCCAGCTCTTTCGAAGCATGGCGCAGCATCTCGAGGACCGTATCGGAGTTCTCCGTGTCCAGGTTGCCGGTGGGCTCGTCCGCAAGGATGATGGCAGGATGTGTGATCAGCGCGCGCGCAATGGCGACTCGCTGCTGCTCGCCACCGGAGAGTTCGCTCGGACGGTTGTCCAGACGATTCTCGATGCGTAACAACTCCGCCAGCCGCTGTAGAAGGGCCTGATCGAGCGGCTTGCCGGTTTCTGCTATCTGGTGTGCCAGCTCGATATTGCCGCGGGCAGAGAGCGTGGGCAGCAGATTAAAGCGCTGGAAGACAAAGCCGATCTTCTCGCCGCGGCGACGCGTGCGATCCGCGTCGGAGAGCGAACTAAAGTCGACTCCATCGATGAGGACAGATCCGCCGGTGGCGCGCGTCAGGCCGCCCAGCAGATAGAAGAGCGTCGATTTGCCGGAGCCCGAGGGCCCTACGATGGCGATGAACTCGCCCGGTTCCACGGAGAAGGTCGCGTCGCGGAGAGCGTGAGTTTCAATCTTGCCGGAGCGGTAGGTCTTGCCGAGTTGGCGTGCAACGATGATGGGCGGCATAGGCCTGTCCAGTCTATCGCGTGGGAGGGGCACCCGGGGCGAAGACGGGCAACAGGCGTTGCACTGTGCTCGGAGAGATCGCTCATCAGTTCAGGAGCCCATCCAGCGGTAGCAGATCCTGGAGATCCATAGAAGCTGGCGGTTCCGGCAGGAAGTGAACTTCAAGATTCAGCAACCGGTAGGAAGGAGTGTCGCGCCGCGGCCGCAGATACAGGTCGCAGTTGCAGCGCTCTGCGAGCGCGTGGTGGCTGTCCCGTGTGAGGTGGAGGCCGCTGGCCAGCAGCGCGCCGTAAACCCCGGGCAGCGCCGCACTCTGCACCTCCACGAGAAATTCCAGTGCTCCAGCAGAGATGGGACGTCGTTCCAGCACCCATCCTCCGGCGGCAGCGACAGCGGCACCCAACTTGGGTGACAGGTTCTCTCGTTTGCCGTAAATAAAACCTTGCAATCTGATCTGGCACTTGTACGTTGCGGTCTGAAGTCCTTTGGTCACACCATGGGTATCGGCGGCGCGCAATGGCCGATTACGGGCGGGAGCCAGTTTGCCTGTCGCAGAATGGTACGGTGATGCCTTAACGGAAATCTGCAGAGGAGGGAACACGGTGATCGTAGGAACGGGGACTGACCTGACGGAGATCGACCGGATCGCCAGTTCCGTGGAGCGCTTTGGGGAGCGCTTCCTTCAGCGGATATACACCCCCGGAGAGTTGCGTTATTGCATGCGCAAAAGGAACAGCGCAGAGAGCTTAGCGGCCCGGTTCGCCGCCAAGGAAGCGGGCGCCAAGGCACTGGGGACCGGTATCGCCAAGGGCGTCAGCTGGTTAGAGATCGAGGTGACGCATCTGCCCGGCGGCCGGCCGACGCTGCTGCTCCATGGACGCGCGGCTGAGAGGGCGTTATCTATGGGTGTAACGGCATTGCACCTGAGTCTTTCGCACAGCCGGGAGATGGCGATTGCGACCGTCATCCTCGAGAGGTGAACGCGACAAGAGACGCTTTTGAAACGAATGTGCTCTGTTTTGCATCCATTTACCGTAAGGTTCAAGAAACCAACAGGTTTGCAGTCAGGGCGATGTTTGCCCGGCTGTGTGCCCAGGAGTTGAAGAGAGCGCATGCCCAGCCAGAGTGAAGTGAAGTGGTCGCAGTTGAAGGTGGGCATCATCGTGATCGTCTCCGCCGCTTTGCTGGTGACACTGTTATTCCTGATCACCAGTTCGTCAGGTCTCGGGGTGTTCTCGCATAAGCTGACGGTTACGAGCTACTTTGAAAACGCCGCAGGAATCAAGGATGGCGCAGCCGTCAACCTGCAGGGCGTGACGATCGGTACGGTCAAGGCCGTCAATGTGGTCGATGAGCCGAGCCGTAAGCTGACACCGATCCAGGTCGTCATGCGAATCGATGGCAAGTTCCAGAAGGATCTCCATAAGGACACGAAGTCGGCGCTGTCTACCGTTGGCGTTTTGGGCGATACGGTTGTGGACCTGAACAGCCAGACGGCAAATGGACCGCTCCTGCAAGATGGCGACGAGATCAAGACGCTCGAGAGCCCGAACTTGCAGGACGTGGTGAAGGCCAGCCAGGGCACAATTGAGAGTCTCAATGTCATCCTGGCGAAGATGGATCGCATCGTCGATACCATCTCGCAGGGCAAGGGTTCCGTCGGCGGCCTGATCTATGACGACACACTCTATCGGCGCGCCAGCGACACAGTGGATGAACTGCACAAGCTTGAGGTGAATCTGAACAGCGGCAAAGGTTCGGTCGGCAAGCTGCTTCATGACGATTCGGTTTACAACCACCTGAACGACACTACTGCGAAGCTCGACAAAATCGCTGCCGATCTGGATGCAGGCAAGGGCAGCGCAGGCAAGCTGTTGAAGGATGATGCGCTGTACAACAACCTGAATGCCACGCTCGTCCACGCGAACAGCATCATGGCGCAGGCCGATCAGGGCAAGGGTGCGCTCGGACTCTTGACCAAGGATCAGGCATTCGCAGACAAGTTGAACAGCACGGTGACGCGACTGGACAACATCATGACGGGCATCGACAAGGGTGAGGGAACGGCCGGACTGCTGGTCAAGGATCCTGCCCTGTACCACAACCTCGATAAGCTCGCGGTCGACTCACAATCCCTTGTGAACACGATCCGAAGCGATCCGAAGAAGTATCTGACGATTCACTTCAAGATCTTCTAGACGCGGCGTAGGATCGCCGTATGCGCGCCATGTTATTGTCTGCCGCTCTCTCGGTCTCATCGCTTCAGTCGCAACCTGCCGTTTCGCCGCAGCCACTCTCTGAGTTGGCTGCGGCTCTGCGTGGGAGTTGGGTTGGCGTGCTGGAGTATCGCGACTACAGCGAGCCTGTGGGATCGACAAAGCGTGTCGACCTTCCCACGTGGCTTACCATCTCCGGGGATACCGCGCTGAGCTGGCACTATATCTACGACGATGGTCCGACGAAGACTGTGCAGGAGGACGACAATGTCCTCTTCGATACAACGAAGCGATCCTTCAGCGAGGCATCGAACGGAAAGCCAGCGCAGGTATTCCGCGTCGATGGCTTCGAAGGGCTAAAGGCCGGTCGTGGCACGTTGCAAATGGTTGGCAGCGGTACGGATAGCGGTAAGCCGGCTGAGATTCATCTGACGATGACGGTCAGGCGCAACCTGCTCGAGATTCTGGAAGAGGTCCGACCCACGGGATCAACCGAGCCCTATGCCTTCCGGCATCTCTATCGCATGGTGCGTGCCAAGTCTCCGGCTCTACCCTAGATGGCGATGACCGACTCGATGTGCTCCGGGAAGGCGCGGATTGACTCAAAGACGGGTGACAGCCCGAAGCTGCAAAGCAGGTTCAGCAGCAGTGCCGGAATCGCCGCGTACATTGCCCAGGTCTGTCCGAAGACATGCATCGGGTAGACGCCGGAACCCTTGAACTCCAGCGCAATGGCCATAGCTGACCCGCAGATCATGCCCGCGGCCCATCCGGTGAATACCGCCCATGGGTGCAGTCGGCGACGCAGGAACGCACCGCAGACGACCGCAGGGAAGAGCTGTGTGATCCAGATGCCGCCGAGCAGTTGCATCTCGATGGCGTACGATCCCGGTGTCTCCAGCACGAAGGCAAGTGCGCCGAACTTCACCACCAGCGAGACGATCTTCGCTTGTGCTGCTTCCTTGGCGGGAGTCAGCGGCGTGCGTACGAATTCGCCCCACAGATTGCGTGTGAACAGGTTGGCCGCAGCGATGCTCATGATGGCCGCGGGGACCAGCGCACCGACCGCAACGGCGGCCAGGCAGAAGCCTGCGAACCACTCCGGAAACATCTTCAGGAAGAGCAGCGGAATCACTTCAGACTTATCCGGCGATACCACCCCCGCAGCGATTGCCACGTAGCCCAGCAGGGCCAGCAGGCCCAGCATCAACGTGTATGCGGGCAGCAGAGCAGCGTTGCGTCGAAGAGTCTGCGGACCCGATGAGGACAGCGTTGCCGTCGCCGTGTGCGGGTACAGAATCAGTGCCAGAGCAGAGCCGATGGCGAGCGTGGCGTAGGGCAGCGACTGCCCGGCCTTCAGCAGCGTGGAGCCCGCCGGCGTGTGGGTTGGCAATGCTGCTTTCGCGATGGCAAAGACATGCGCGAATCCGCCAAGTTTCGCGGGCAGAAGGATGATCGCGGCGAAGACCATGATGTAAAGCATCAGGTCTTTGATGACGGCGATGATCGCCGGTGCCCGCAGCCCTGCGGAGTAGGTATAGACCGCCAGGATGACGAAGGCGATGATCAACGGCCACTCGCCCTCGAGGCCCATGGCGGCGAGCGCGACCTTCATGCCGACAAGCTGCAGAGCAATGTAGGGCATCAATGCCAAGATGCCGGTCAAAGCGATCGCGACAGTAAGCGGTCGAAATCCGAAGCGACCGCGCGCCAGGTCAGCAAAGGTAACGTAGCCGTGCCTGTGGCAGGTCTTCCAGAGGCGCGGCAGAACAACCATCATGTAGGGGTAAATCAGAATGGTGTACGGCACGGCGAAGAAGCCCATGGCGCCCGCGCCGTAAAGCGCTGCAGGCACCGCGATCACGGTGTATGCCGTATACACATCGCCGCCCAGCAGGAACCAGGTGATGACCGTGCCGAAGCTACGGCCACCTAACCCCCATTCCTCAAGCGAATGCATGCCGCCTGTCGGGCGTCGCCAGCGTGCTGCGAGAAATCCGGCAATCGTGACCAGCGCAAACGCTGCGCAGAAGACGGCAAAGGCTACGGGGTAGGTGCTCATGCAAGGATGAAGCGATGGTAGCAGGGCAGGGAATCCGAGCAGTATGATCGAGCACGATGGATGCTGTCCGAATCGATAAATGGCTGTGGGCCTCGCGCTTCTATAAGACACGCGCGCTGGCCGTGAAGGCGTGTGAACTGGGCCGGGTAAAGCTGCGGGACCTGCCTGCGAAGCCCTCGCGCGATGTGAAGGTGGGAGACGCCGTCACACTCACGAACGACAGCGGAACGTACGTCGTCGACGTGCTGGCACTGAGTGATGTGCGAGGGCCCGCTGCCGTTGCGCAGACGCTCTATCGCGAGACCGAGGCCAGCACGGCCGCTCGGAAGAAGGAAGAGGAACTGCGCAAGAACAGCCCCTGGGCTGATGTGGATACGGCAGGTCGGCCGTCAAAGCGCGACAGGCGAGACATCAACCGTCTGCGCGGCCGCTAGTCGATCCGTGCCGAATGTGGCCGGTAATCCAACCCATGCCGGATACGCGGCGTCCACACAGGGGACGGACCTGGAGGAACAGACCGATGAAGATTCAGCGCTTTGTATTTCTCGCCACGCTGGTTGCGGGCGTAACGGCGGCTTACCTGATGCAGAAGCGGGGTGAGTCGTTGATGACCATCGTGAAGAAGACGATCAACAACCCGCTCGGTACACTGGCGGATGAGCTCAAGCTGGCGCTGATGCCGGCACAGAAGTCGCTGCCCAGCGCAGTCTAGCCCTCGAAGCGGGCCGCGAAGGTCGAGTCCTTGTCGCATATACTCGCGCCATGAGACTCCCTTCGCTTGTCCTGCTTGCCGCGGTGGCCTCGCCCGCGATGGCACAGATTTCTCCTGATACGCTGCACCATGAGGTGGATGCGCAGATGCCTGCGCTCGAGAAGACCTACCTTGCGCTGCATGCCGCGCCCGAGTTGTCACGACAGGAACAGAAGACTTCTGCGTTTATAGCAAGCGAGTTGAAGCGCCTGGGCTTTGACGTTACCGATCATGTCGGCAAGTATGCGGATGGCGTGAGCGCCTTTGGAGTCGTCGGCCTGCTAAAGAATGGCGTGGGCCCAACCGTCCTGATTCGTACCGATATGGACGCGTTGCCGGTGACGGAAGAGACGGGGTTGACCTATGCCAGCAAGGTTCGCGGGAGAACTCCACAGGGTGATGATGTGGGCGTGATGCACGCCTGCGGGCATGACGTTCATATGTCCGCTTTCCTGGGTGTTGCCACGGAACTGGCGCAGCACAGGAAAGACTGGCACGGCACGGTGATGATGGTGGCTCAGCCGGCGGAAGAGGTCATCCAGGGCGCGAAGGCGATGATGGACGACGGCCTGTACACACGCTTTCCACGACCGAACTACGTGGTCGGCATGCATGATTTCGGGAACATTCCTGCGGGGTCGGTGGGCATCAGCTCGGGCCCGATGATGGCGAGCGCCGACTCCGTGACGATCGTCTTCCACGGAGCGGGAGCGCATGGCTCTCAGCCCCAGAACTCGAAGGACCCGATCTACATGGGCGCCGAGTTTATCGACCTGGTGCAGGGAGTGGTGAGCCGCCAGATCTCACCGCAGTCTCCGGGTGTGATCACGGTGGGTACGTTTCATGCGGGCACGAAGAACAATATCATTCCGCCAGAGGCCACGCTGGGCCTGACGATTCGGAGTTATGACGAAGCCACTCGGCAGAAGTTGCTGGAGGGCATTCGCAATGCGGCGAACGCCGTGGCGGTGGCTTACGGTCTGCCTGCAGACAAGATGCCCACCATCACGCACCCGGAGGCGACCGAAGCGACGGTGAATGATGCTGCTCTGACGGAGCGTGTGCGGAAGGCTGCGGCGGCTGCGCTGGGTGCAGACAAGGTGCTGCCGCAGGCGGCGGTCATGGGAAGTGAAGATGTGGGCTACCTGACGGATGGGTACAAGATCCCGATGACATTCTTCCGCCTGGGTGCGGGCGATCCTGTGGCGCTGGCAAACGCGGTGAAGGCAGGGAAGGCGATGCCGGACATCCACTCGCCGCTATTCGCGCCTGACTATAGACCGGCAATTGAGACAGGCGTTGTAGCGATGACGGCGGTGGCGGTTTCCCTGCTGCAGTAACGTCTGGCGAAAAGAGAAAGGGCGCGGAGATGATCTCCGCGCCCTGCGTCCTCGAAAAAGCAGATTCTTACGCGGTGACGTCGAGGCCCATGGAGCGGGCGGTGCCGCGGATGCTCTTCATGGCGGCTTCAACCGAAGCTGCATTCAGG
Source organism: Terriglobus roseus (assembly GCF_900105625.1). NCBI lineage: Bacteria > Pseudomonadati > Acidobacteriota > Terriglobia > Terriglobales > Acidobacteriaceae > Terriglobus > Terriglobus roseus. Next base: position 1,544,496 of record NZ_FNSD01000001.1, on the reverse strand, counting down.
TCGGGCATCTTCTGCGTTGCGATCTCGCGAATCTGAGCTTCCGTCACGGAACCAACCTTGGTCTTGTTCGGTGTGCCCGAACCCTTGGCCACGCCGGCTGCCTTCAGCAGGAGCACAGGAGCCGGAGGCGTCTTGGTGACGAAGGTGAAGGTACGGTCTGCATAAACAGTGATCACAACCGGGATCGTCAGACCGGCCATTGCCGGGTCCTTCGTGCGGTCGTTGAACTGCTTGCAGAACTCCATGATGTTGACCTGCGCCTGACCGAGCGCGGGGCCGATGGGCGGTGCAGGTGTTGCCTTGGCGGCCATCACCTGCAGCTTGACGTATCCAGTTACTTTCTTCGGTGCCATGTGTCTATCCCTCGTAGTGTTTTGGTCGCGGCAAGGGTAGAAGCCACCTGTTCACGACGGGTAATACGTATTGTTGAAGCCACGCTTTCTTTCGAAAGATCTGCCGGGTAGTTTCCGCTACTCGACGTGCTTCTCCACCTGTTGAAATTCGACTTCGGTCGGCGTCGGACGTCCGAAGATGCTGACCATGACCTTCAGGGTCTGCTTGTCTTCGTTTACATCGTCCACTGCACCGTTGAAGTTTGCGAACGGTCCCTCGGTAATGCGGACCTGCTCGCCCTTCTCAAACTTGACCTTGAGCTTCGGCTTGTCCTTCGTGACATCAGCACGGTTCAGCATGCTGTTCACTTCGGCTTCGCTCAGGGCATTGGGGGTGTCACCGGTCTGAAGGAAACCCGTAACGCGGGGCGTGTTCTTCACCAGGTGCCACAGATCGTTGTCCAGATCCATCTCGACAAAGACATAGCCTGGCAGGAAGACGCGGTCGATGGTGTACTTCTTCCCGTTACGGACTTCCGTCACCGGTTCAACCGGAATCTCGATGCGACCAATCTTGTGCTCAAGTCCGAAAGCTCGGATGCGGCTCTCAAGAGATTCCTTCACCTTGCGCTCAAAGCCGCTGTAGGCGTGGATGATGTACCACTTCAGGTTGCTCTCCGGAGCGGGCTCGCCGGCAGCTTCCACTACCTCGGCTTCGGCACCATGCTCGGATGCGATCTGCTCTTCTTCCACGGCCTTTGCGCCTTCCGGCAACAACACTTCTTCGGACATCTTTACCTTCTTTGCCTGACGAAATCGTCCTGCTATGCCGCAGTGCGGCGAAAACTTTTGGTCCCTAGCGCTGAGTCAGCTTGGTGATGAGGGCGTTCAGCGTGTGGTTGATGCCGTAGTCGACAGCCCAGAAGTATGCTGCGAACGCGAAGACCGTGATGATGACAACGGCAGTCGTCGTGCGCGTCTCCGCAGTGGAGGGCGTCGATACCTTGCGCATCTCGCTGCGAACATCGCCCAGGAATCCGGTCAGCTTGTCCCACTGACCCCGTGCGCGATCCACACCGGTCTCATCTGCTACTGCGATTGCCTTCGCCATGCCCCTGCCTCAACTCTTCTCGCTACTTCTGTGCTGCGGGTAGTGCTTTCTACTTCAAACACGCCGCGACATGCCTTCGGCATATCGCTTCGTTGTGCTGCTTGGAACTGGCAGGGGCGCTCGGATTCGAACCGAGAAGTTCGGTTTTGGAGACCGACAGTTTAACCGTTGAGCTTACGCCCCTGTATTCAGGGTTCCCACCCCGAATGCCTCATGCTCCACGAAACCGCAGGCCGGGCGAACAACTTATGATAGCCGATTCTTGGCAGTCGTGGAAGCCCTTCCCGGAGATGATGGCAACCGCTGGCAGTTGATCTCGACCCAAGACTCGTTCCCATTAAGTATTACGCAGCGCAACCATCGGATCAATGCGCGAGGCGCGTCTCGCCGGAATGTAGCCGGCTGCCAGAGCGACGCCCGCAAGGAGCAGGCAGATAGTGGTGAAAGTCGCGGGATCCGTCGGCGTGGTCCCAAAGAGGAGCGACGCGATGAAGGAGGAGATCGCAAGAGAGGCCACGATGCCGATGGCAATGCCGAGCGCTGCAAGTCGCAAGGTCTTCGAGACAATCCCCATCTGTACGTCTCGCCGTGTCGCGCCAAGCGCCATGCGGATGCCGATCTCCTGCGTACGCTGCGTGACGGAATAGGAGATGACGCCGTAAATCCCTAAAGCGGCAAGAACAAGTCCCAGCGCAGCGAAGATCGCCACCAGGTAGACGAAGAACCGTCTTGGTGAAGAGGCTCGATCCACCAGCAACTGGATCGGTCTCAGGTCTGCCGTCGGCTGGCCAGGATTGATCCTGCGCAGCGTACCTAAAACGGCTGGTTGCAGCGTCTCTACTGGCAGAGTGGAACGTAGGATCAGTTGCGAGTCGGATGGGCCAAACTGCGGGGCAGCAGCGGAGACATACATCTGCCATCCAGCTTTCGACTCGGCGGCAGTCTCGCGCACATCTGCAATCACACCGATGACGCGAGCTTCAGAGCCTCCCACCAGTGCAATGCGGTCGATTGGATCCTCGTTGGGCCAGAGATAACGAGCGACCGTTTCATTCACGATGACCACTGCCTGTTTGGGATCGACATCGTCCCACGAAATGTCCCGACCCTTCGTCAGGCGCATGCCGATCGCTTGCAGATAACCAGGCGAGACAACGTAGACGAACGTCCCCGGGAGCTCGTCTGGCTCATAATGCTTGCCCTTGGCTGAGATGCCCCACGAGCGATTGCGTGACATGGGAAGCGAGTCTGTGATCGCCGCCGTCTGCACACCCGGAATCGCTTTGATCTGACGGAGCACTTCGCGGTCAAACACGGCACGCCGCGCGGCGTCACCCCTGTCTTCGTAGTCGAGTGCGATTGCAGAAGAGTGCGCCGGCTGAAAACCAAGATCGACGTCGAGCACCCTCAAAAAACTGCGCAGCAGCAGGCCCGCAGCGACCAGCAGAATGCAGGCCAGTGCGATCTGCGAAATGACAAGTGCGGTCCGCAGCAGCTCCGTACCTTTGCTACCCGTCGTGCTGTTCGCTGACTCCTTCATCACCTGCTGCAAGTTACCGCTTGAGATGCGGAGACCGGGCCCAACTCCGAGAAGAAGGCCCGCGATGACTGCGATCAGGATCGTCCAGGCAATGGCAGTCTTATCGATCCGAACGCTTGTGAGGAGTGGGAGCGCGATGGAGCCCTGATGCGCGAGATACAGCACGGCAGCCAGCGCGATACCCATGCCGAGGATTGCACCCGCTGCCGAGAGCAGTAGAGATTCCGTCACAAGCTGGCGCACGATGCGGCCGCGCGCCGCACCCAGCGCCGATCGCAGGGCAAACTCTCTGGAGCGGGCAGCGGCGCGGGCAAAGAGCAGGTTTGAAAGATTGACGCAGGCAATTAGAAGAATCAGCCCCACCGCACACCACAGGACAACAAGAGAACGGCGCAGACTTCCAGCGACAAACTCCTTCAGATCGGTGAGCTCCGCCGTGTAGTGGCCCTTCCACCCTCGCTTGACGCTGCCGTCAAGGTCCGGGAAGAGCATGCTGGCCTCACTCTGCGCCTGCGCGATCGACACGCCTGGCTTCAGACGCCCCATCAGCGAGAGCATATTTCCATACTCGCGGACGCGGTCGTAAACATAGGGCGTGAAGATGTCCATCGTGGAACCCGGCGAGTAGATAGCCCCAAAATCAAATGTCTCGGGCAGCACGCCAATGATGGTGGTGGGCGTGTTGCCGAACGAGATCGCCTGCCCCACGATATTCCGGTCGCCGTTGAGTTGCCGCTGCCAGAAGGCATGGCTGAGGATCGCCACCGGGGGACCTCCCGGGCGCGATTCCTCTGCCGTGAACGTCAGTCGGCCCATCTGCGGCTGTACTCCAAGCGTGCGGAAGAAGTTATCCATCACGTCGATCTCGGTGACGGGAAGAGGACTGCCGGAGGCTGTCAGCTTCCAATTCCCCGGCGAGGTGAAGGCGTCGTAGCCAGTCACATCCGCGAAGGATTTGTTGCGTGTCTGGAACTCCTGGACCGCATCCGTCGAATAAGTGGCGCAGGACGCGCCGCATTTCGATGCTTTGGGGGTAATACGCACAAGCCGGTCTGCCTGGGGAAACGGCAAAGGCCGCAGCAGGATGGTGTTGACGACGGAAAACACCACGATGTTTGCGCCTATCCCGAGAGCGAGGATCAATACCGCGATGATCGAAAATGACGTATCGCGGCGAAGGGTGCGAAAGCCATATCTCAGGTCCTGGAGGAGGACATCGAGCCAGGGTAGACCACGCACCCCGCGATGCTCCTCACGGATCTGCTGTGTGCCGCCAAAACGAATCAAGGCCTGCCGGCGGGCTTCCTGTGGCGACAGGCCCAGCCTCAGATTGTCCTCGATAGCCATGTCGAGATGAACGGCGATCTCACCCTCAAGCTCGGCATCAAGTCTGGCTTTCTGGAAGAAGGCAAGCAGGCGGGCAAGCAGCAGGCGTGGAGACATTATTTGCCTCCATCCGGTGTGATCGCGAGAACACGTGTGATCAGGTTCGAGACACGCAGCCAGTATTCCGTATCTGTCTCGAGCTTCTTCTGTCCTGTCCGGGTGATCGTGTAGAACTTCGCCTTGCGATTGTTGTCCGATGTACCCCAGGAAGCGTCAATCCAGCCCCGTTGCTGCAGACGGATCAACGACGCATAAATGGTTCCCTGGTTGAGCAAGACCTCGTTGTTTGACACCTGCTCGATGCGGCGCGCGATCCCATAGCCGTGCTGCGCACCCATGGTGCTGAGTGTCTTGAGCACCATCAGATCGAGGGTCCCTTGTAGAAGATCCAGTTTGGATTCAGTCATCGTCCTTACTCCTGTGGCTGAACCACATGAGTATGCCATAGCTCCTGTGGTTATGCCACAGAAGATTGGCGGATGTGTGGAGAATCATGCAGGAAGGCTTACCAAAACGAAAGGGCCGCAGCTTTCGCTGCGGCCCTTCTGTTCTGTCTTATCGAGTTCATCGGCAGCGCCCGGGCTGAAGCCCGGGCCTACCCCGTAAGCATCGTTTTCGCGGTGCTTACTTGATGATTTCGGAGATGGTGCCTGCACCGACGGTACGACCGCCTTCGCGGATGGCGAAGCGAAGGCCCTTTTCCATGGCGACGGGCGTGTGCAGCGTGATCTCCAGAGCGATGTTGTCGCCCGGCATCACCATCTCGGTACCAGCCGGCAGCTTCGCCGATCCGGTCACGTCGGTGGTGCGGAAGTAGAACTGCGGACGGTAGCCGTCGAAGAACGGGGTGTGACGGCCGCCTTCTTCCTTGCTCAGGACGTAGATCTCGCCCTTGAAGGTGGTGTGCGGCGTGATCGAACCCGGCTTGGCAAGAACCATGCCGCGCTCCACGTCGTCCTTCGCGGTACCGCGCAGCAGAAGACCTGCGTTGTCGCCTGCGAGACCCTCATCCAGCTGCTTCTTGAACATCTCCACGCCGGTGACAGTCGTGTTCTGCGTGTCGCGGAAGCCAACGATCTGGGCCGGCTCGCCGACCTTGATCTTGCCACGCTCGATACGGCCGGTCACAACGGTTCCACGACCCGAGATCGAGAAGATATCTTCGATCGGCATCAGGAACGGCAGGTCGACCAGGCGGTCGGGCTGGGGAACGTTGTCATCGACTGCCTGCATCAACTCGTCGATCTTCGCTTCCCACTGTGCTTCGCCGTTCAGTGCACCCAGTGCCGAACCACGGATGACGGGAACGTCATCGCCAGGGAAGTCGTACTTGCTGAGCAGCTCGCGAACTTCCATCTCGACCAGGTCGATCAGTTCCGCGTCTTCCACGGCATCGCACTTGTTCAGGAACACAACGATGTACGGCACGCCAACCTGGCGAGCGAGCAGAACGTGCTCCTTCGTCTGGGGCATCGGGCCGTCGGTCGCTGCAACCACAAGAATCGCGCCGTCCATCTGCGCTGCGCCCGTGATCATGTTCTTGATGTAATCGGCGTGGCCCGGGCAGTCAACGTGTGCATAGTGACGGTTCGCCGTCTCGTACTCAACGTGCGACGTCGCGATCGTGATACCGCGCTCGCGCTCTTCCGGTGCGTTGTCGATCGTGTCAAACGAACGGAAAGAGTTCTTCGGGTTGTGCTTCGACAAAACCTTCGTGATCGCTGCCGTCAGCGTCGTCTTGCCGTGATCGATGTGACCAATCGTACCCACATTTACGTGCGGCTTGGACCGGTCGAACTTTTCCTTACCCATGATGTTTCTCCTGGTGTTTTGAGCCCGCTGCCAATGCAAGCTCGCGTTTCAAGGTCGTGTTCGGGCTGCCGCACGGCGCGGCTCCAAGCCCAGGAAAACTTTTGTGTTGCAGGGGGAATTGGTCCGAAGCCTCAGTAGTAGGCGTAGACCTTCAGATACTTCTGTCGCAGCGCAGGATCAACCTTCTCCAGCGTAGACAGGTAGTGCTCACGGATCATGCCCTGGTCGCCGTCGCCCAGCGACTTGTACGCTTCGGAGATCTGCGGTCCAAGCTTGCCGGCTGCAGCGACTTCTTCAAAGTGACGGATGCGCAGCTTGCTGCGCTCCAGCGACTTGAGGAACTCCGAGACCTTGCCATTGGAAAATGAGTCGTCGATTGCCGACTTCACGGCACCGAAGCCGCTCTGATTCTCTACCGCGATTGTGGCCTGCTCGTACATGCTTCGCTCTACGACCTCAAAACAACCAAATCTTTGGAGCGGGAGACCGGGATCGAACCGGCGACGAACAGCTTGGAAGGCTGTCACTCTACCACTGAGTTACTCCCGCCCGCTTTGCGCTGGCTACAGCCACGCCCTCCGACAACCGAAGGTTGAAAACTGGAGCTGATGGAGGGGCTTGAACCCTCGACCTCTCCCTTACCAAGGGAGTGCTCTGCCACTGAGCTACATCAGCCTGTGCTTCCGGAACATGACTCAGGCGCGATTGCCCGAACTCTGTTCCATCAGCTTCTCTGCTAAGGATACCCTCAGCTTTGCTCGCGTTCCACTCGTTCCCGGTGCATACGACCGATCCAGACGCGAAACGCGAAAAAACCTAACACTACCCACGCCAGCGACCGGTACTTCCCGGGCTCAACTGTGAAGTACACACCGACGGCGGCGATTGCAATCACCAGCAGGGCGACAACCATGCGCTGGTGCGATCCCGGACCATCCATCGGCTTGCTACCTGCGCCCAACCTCAGGCGCCCCACTCAGAATTCGAGTGCCCCACAAAATTTGTGGTGCACAGGGGAGGATTCGAACCTCCGTACGTCATAAACGGGCAGATTTACAGTCTGCTGCCATTAACCACTCGGCCACCTGTGCACATCGTTGCTAACTGCTTCTGTGATCGGATGGAGCTGGCGAAGGGACTTGAACCCCCGACCCTCTGATTACAAATCAGATGCTCTACCAGCTGAGCTACGCCAGCCCGCCTACCAGCCCCTACAGGCACCGGCCCAAAACAGACACCAGACAGCAAACAACGCTGCCAACGTTGCGCAGCGCTGTCTTTGACTTTAGCACAAATCGGGCGCGGGTACAGGAGGCCAGGCGCACCTGTGGATCGCTCCATGAGAACGCGCACTAATGCCGAGCCTCAGCGAGCATTGCAACGACTTTGCGCGCTGCGCGGAGTAGTATGCCGATACCGCAATTCAAGCAGTCACTCAGGATTCCAACGATGATGAAAGCTACCCTTGCTCTCTTTGCCGGCGCATGCCTGCTGGCCTCTTCTGCCATAGCGCAACAAGCGGCTCCGGCTGTAGGCGGAGCGCCGGTTGCAGCCCGGCCGGGCCCGGCTCCACTGCAGACTCCAATGCCGCACTACGTCTCGATTCCTCTGCAGATCGATGTCAACGCGCCTGTCGATAAGGTTTGGGCGCGTGTCGGCAAGTATTGCGACCTGGGGGAGTGGGGCCTGCCGGAATGCAAGATCCTCTCGGGAGACGGAGGCTTCGGTACTGTTCGCTCGGTTGTTCGAGAGATTCTCGTGGGTAAGACGCAGTACAGCTACACCTACACCCAGCCTGTTCGCGAGGGGGTGAAATACAACCTGTACCACGGCACCCTGGAAGCACGCGCGCTGACGCCAACCACCACGCGTTTGTTCTACACGATGCTGTACGACGACAGCCTGCTGGCCGACAATGCTGCCCGCGCTGCGGAGATCGCCAGTCGTCGCAAGCGCTTCAATGGCTGGCTGGCAAACATGAAGACACTTGCCGAGGGCGGCAAGCTGGCACCCGGTGCGGTTGTGGCCATTCCTCTGCCAGCTGATACACCGTTGATGGTTCCGAATCCAAACTACGTATCGATCCCCATGACGATCGAAGTCAACGCGCCGGTCGACAAGGTGTGGGCTCGTGTCGGCAAGTACTGCGACATCGGCGAATGGGGAATTCCTGGCTGCACCATCCTGTCGGGTGATGGCGATTTCGGAACGGTCCGCTCGATTGGGAACGAGATTCTCGTGGGTAAGACGCAGTACAGCTACACGTACACGCAGCCCGTTCGTGTGGGACCGGCGTACAACATGTACCACGGGACCCTGGAGGCGCGGCCGTTGACCGCGACCACCACGCAGTTGAACTACACGCTGTTCTTTGACAACAGCATGCTGGCAGATGAAGCCGCACGGGAGGCCGACCTCAAGAACCGCCGCACGCGCTTCACCAAAATGCTGGACAACATGAAGATCCTGTCCGAAGGCGGAACGCTGCCGCCGGGTGCCGTTCCTGCGCCGAGACCAGCGGGCGCTGCGCCTGCTGCTCCTCCGCGGTAAGTGCACCTGGTGATGATTCAGAGCGTGTCGTGTGCCCCATTCTTTCGCGGCTTTATCGCGAAAGGGTGGGGTCTTCGTTTGCGCGAAGAAGCATTGAGACAAAGGTCGCACTAAACGCGCGATACCCCACCCTTTGCTGCGCAAAGAATGGGGCACCCGGTTCTGCTTCTGTCCGGCCTCAAGCTCCGAAGATGTTTCGCTCGAGGTAGGCGTTGCGGAACTTGCCGCCTGGATCAAACTCCTGAGCAAGCGCACGGAATCTTGGCAGGGAAGCGTACTGCTGTCGCAGGTACTTCGGATCGAGCTCGAAGATCTTGCCCCAGTGCGGACGCACACCAAATGGCTTCAGGACCGCTTCAATCTCCGGTAGTAACTTGCGTACGACAGGCTCTTCCGGCTTCCACGTGAAGTGGATCGCCATCGAGTCGCGCCCATGCGCCATGCTCATGGGCAGATCATCCGACGCGATGGTTCGGATCTCCGTGATGAACAGGTGTGGCGTGATCCTGTCACGCAGCTTCTCAACTGCCCGGATGGCCTTGTAGCCGTCCTTGCGAGCGACGAAGTATTCGGTCTGCAACTCTTCGCCGCTGGACGGCGTGAACTCCATCTTGAAATGCGGCAGGCGGAGATACCAGGGGCCTGCGCTGCCCATCTGTTCTGTGCAAGCATCTGCGGGATGGTCGTCGATGGGATGCAGCTTGGCGGTCTGCAGCGTTGCTCCGTAGAACATCGGTGGCTGGGGCTGTTGTGTCGCGTCGGCCGCAACCTTGTCCTTGATCCACACCTGGTTGACGCGGTTCTTCTGCCAATCGGTGAAAAGGCTAACGCTGTAGCCAGAGCCAAGGATCGTGTCGAGATTGTCTTCGAGCTGATCGAACGAGAGGTTGCGATAGACCACCTGCGACATGTCGTACCGAGGCACGATGTCCAGCGTGACTCGTGTCAAGACACCCAACGCGCCGAGGTGCACGACCGCCAACTGGAAGCGTTCGCCATCCTTGTCGCGCGATAGTTGGAGAACACTTCCGTCCGCCTTCACAATCTCAACAGCACGCGTGGCAGACGACAGGTTCTTGTTGCCAACACCAGAGCCGTGAGTTCCCGTTGCGATGGTTCCGCCGACGGAGATGTGTGGCAGCGATGCGAGATTGGCGAGCGCATAGCCCGCCTTATCGAGCACCGGGGCCAACTCGCCATAGGCGATGCCTGCGCCGACGGTGACCGTGCGCGCTTCCTCATCAATCTGGATACCCTTCACTTCACGCATGGAGATCTGGGCGTATTGGCTGTCGGCGATGTTGTTAAAGCAATGACGCGAACCGAGTCCCTTCAAATAGCCATTCGCCTGCACGATGGCGGGGACTTCCTCCGGCGTAATCGGTGCATAGACGCGGCTGGTGCTGTAGTGAAAGTTTTTCGACCAGTTCGTCCGCGGGACGTTTGCGTGGTCGTCCAGGACGTTCGCATGGTCCTGTGAGACGTTTGCCGCACGGGCAAGAGGGGCGGCTGCCATCAGAATGGCAGAGGATTTCAAGAGCTCGCGACGGTCCATCGTCACCTCCAGCAGGACGTACGAAACCACAGTACGCGCGAGACCTGTATACGCGTGGCAGCCCTCCGAAGACAAATATCTGCGAAGGTAGCCTCTGATACATCTGCATCGTCTATACCTGTGTAAAAATCTGCCGGAGCCACTTTCATGCGTCGATTTTCGTATCTGCTCGCTCTCGCTGTTCTAATTGCCGTTCCCGCTGCCGCCCGTGCGCAGGGGGCTGTCGAGGGGCCACTGCCGCAGCTCGCAGGCAAGAGCGCGCAACCGAATACGTCGACAGAGACGGCTGCGCAAACGAAGCAGCTGGATAACGATGCCATCATCAAAATGACGAAGGCCGACCTGGGCGACAACATCATCGTGACAGCCGTCCGCATGCAGCCCGGTACCTACCGGACCGCTCCGGACGATTTGATCGCGTTGAAGAGCGCAGGTGTATCGCAGGCTGTTATCTCTGCCATGCTGGCACGGAACAGCGGCATGCAGCAGCGCCCCGGTAACTTCCCGACATTCCAGCGCGTCGAGGTTTCACCCCTCTCGCCCAACACAGACGATCCCGGTGTCTACTTCAAGAACAAGCAGGGACAGTGGGAGATGATGGGCCCGGAACTGGTGCGGTATCGCGACGGCGGCGCGCTCAAGAGCCTGGTGACGAACAACATCGTGAAGAAGGATGAGAACGGCGTGGTGAGCGGTCCGAAGTCGAAGCTGAGCATCTCGCCCGGCACCGAGGTATTGATCCTTTCACCCAATCCCCAGACCGATGCGGTGGAGTACGTGATCCTGCGTCTACGGCCCAAGAGCGACCGCCGTGAATTTCGCGTCAAGACTGGTAATGTCTTCCACGCAGAAACCGGCACGGACCGCGATGCGCTCGAGATTCCGATCAAGAAGATCAACAATCGAATCTTCGGATTTACCGTGCCGCATGATCTTACGAAAGGTGAGTACGGCGTGCTGGCCCCCTGGTCCGCAGGCGGCGCTGGCATAGGACACGCCGGCAAGCTCTACACCTTCAGCATCACGGAGTGAGTCGTCAGGACTTGCGGACGGCGAGCACCATGCCGCTCGCCCAGTCCATGGGAACGATGTGAAAGCGTGTGTCGGCAGCAAGCAGGGCCATCAGGAGTGACACCTTCGCGGCATGGCCTTCCGGCCAGTTCGACTGTGCCAGCATGTCGTCGATGACGTAGAAGCCACCTGGTTTCACCACGGCCAATGCGTGCTCCACGCCTTCGTACTTCCCGGGCATGGCGTCTGCGAAAACGAAGTCGAAGGATGCTGCAGGTTGCCGTTGCAAGAACTCGATACCGTCGGCGACCTCCAGCGATAAGCGCGGGTCGTTGCCCAGGCATTGGGCGGCAACTTGCTGCACCGAGGGATCCAAATCCACGCTGATGAGCGTGGCCTCTGCATCCATGCCATCGAGCAGCCACGCTGTCGAAAGACCTGTACCTGTACCCAGCTCAAGGAATCGTCCGGAGGGCTTGCTTGCCGCGAGTGCCCGAAGCAGGCAGCCGGCGAGCGGCTCGGACGCCATTGAAAACTTCAGCTCGTCAGTACGTTTCAAAATGTGATCAAGGCGCTCAGGCGCTTTCGAGTGACTGTCTTCCATGACCGGAGCATAGGCCTCAAAAAAGCTTATACGGGCATAACCTTTTGCACGCTCCAAAGAAGCGACGGAGTTCGCCGTACACTGCGGGCATGACGCCTCGCTCTGCCAGTCTGCTCGCACTCACCACGGCCATCCTCGCGGAGACCAGCGCGACCACCGCACTCAAGGCATCCCATGGTTTTACACGAGTATGGCCAACCGTGACGGTCGTGCTGGGATATGCGATTGCCTTCTACTGCATGACGATTGCGCTGCGCACACTGCCTGTTGGCGTGGTTTACGCCATTTGGTCCGGTGTCGGGATCGTGCTGATTTCGCTGCTTGGCTGGTTCGTCTATCGCGAACACCTGGATGCTCCCGCCATCGCCGGCATCGCGCTGATCTGCACGGGAGTCTTTGTCATTCAGATGTTCTCGCACGCCTCCGCACACTAGGCAGACGCTGCCATCACCGGGCCGAGATGTTCTTCAGATACATCGCGAGAAGCTGCTGAAACTCTGCTACGACGCGCGGTTGGTCTTTGGGGGCAGCCTCGGTATACAGCGTCTTCAGACCTTTGATCATCTGGACCAGTACGTTCGCGCAGAGCATCGCATCTTCTTTTGAAAGTGCCGGCGCCTTCCTGCGGAGTGCGTCCGCAATCGTCGATCGAAGGCTTTGGCGCGCGGCTGGATCACCAGGAAACTTGATGGGCGAGGTCGACAGTTGCAGGTACGCCGGGTGGGCTGTCACCACGTCGATCAATCTCTCCACCATCTGTTCTGCAAACTGACGGTGCGACAACTCGCCGATGCGTTCGAGTAGTGGTGTCCACAACGCCAGAATCTTGGTGCGGTACTTCTCAAGCAAAGCCTTCGCAAGCGCTGTTTTATCGGGAAAGTAGTTATACAGCGCTCCGATGGACGAGCCACTGCGCTCCGCGACCGCCGTCATCGTGGCGGCTTCAAATCCCACCTCTGCAAATAGATCTTCGGCGACCTCCAGAAATCGCTCCAGACGCCGCGTTGCGCGGTCCTGCTGCGGTTCCCTGCGGGACATGGACTTGGGCGGATTTGACGAAACCGAGGGCACCCTCATATTCTAAGCCAGACAAGAAGTTGAGGATACCCTCAGCTTTCGAAAGACAGGAGATGAATTGTGAGTGATCTAAAGCTTGATATGTCAAAGACGGCGCTGGTACTGATCGATCTGCAGAACGGCGTCGTGGGGCGGGACACCAAGCCCTACACGGCGATTGACGTCGTCGAGCGCGCCGCGACGCTGGCGGAAGCCTTTCGGGCGAAGGGGAGCCCTGTTGTCTATGTGCGTGTGAACATGAGCGATTTCATGAGGCTTCCGTCCGACGAAGTCATGCAGCTTCCCAAAGACATTCCAGCAGCTGCTTCGGAAATTGCGGTTGCTGCCGGTATGAAGGCGGGCGACGTCTTGGTGACGAAGCGTCACTGGGGTGCGTTTGCTGGTACGAACCTTGAAGAAGTGCTGCGCTCGCGCGGGGTGAAAACCGTCGTCCTCGGTGGGATTGCGACGAACATTGGTGTCGAGTCGACGCTGCGGCAGGGCACTGGCCTGGGCTTTGCATTTGTGACCGTCGAAGATATCTGCACGACCTTCTCACCGGAGATGCAGAGCTTCGCCTTTACTGCGATCTTCCCGCGTCTGTCGAATGTCAGCACTACCGAAAAAGTGATCGCAGCCATTGGTTGAGACACTCCCAGAGACGGACCGCCTGCCCGCTGATGTGTGGAAGGTAGTCACGGTTGCCGTGCTGGGATCGTTCCTGGCGCAACTGGATGCGACGGTGGTCAACGTGTCGCTCTCGACCCTTGCGGTGGAGATGCACAGCACGCTGGCCACCGTGCAGTGGGTGACCAGTGGGTACCTGCTGGCGCTGGCGTTGATGCTGCCGCTGAATGGCTGGCTGGTGGACCGCATCGGCGCCAAGCGGCTCTACCTCTGGTGCTTCACGGCATTCACCGCAGCGTCGGTGCTGTGCGGTGCGGCGAGATCGGCCGAGTCGCTGATCGCCTTCCGCGTCTTGCAGGGATTGTGCGGAGGCCTGCTGGCACCCATGGCGCAGATGATGCTGGCACGTGCCGCAGGGCGTCACATGGCGCGTGTCGTGGGCTATGCCGCGGTGCCGGTCCTGTTGGCGCCGGTGCTTGGACCTGTGATTGCCGGAGCGATTCTTCAGCACGCCAGTTGGCGCTGGATTTTCCTGCTCAACCTGCCCTTTGGTCTGCTCGCGATCGCGCTTGCCAGGGTGTTCCTGCCCGACGACGAACTAAACGATCAGCGGCGAAGCTTTGATGGGGTTGGCTTCCTTCTTCTCTCTCCGGGGATCGCACTCTTCCTGTATGGCGCAGATCATGTCGTTGACCGGCGCGGTCAGGCGTTGCTTGCATTCTCGATTCTGCTGATCGGTCTGTTTGTGCGGTCGGCAAGACAGAAGGCGGGGGCCTCGATCGTTGACCTTCGACTATTCCGCAATCGTGTCTTCCGTGCGGGAACACAGGTGCAGTTTCTTCAAAACGGCTCGGTCTTCGCAGCGCAGATGCTGCTGCCGATCTACCTGATTCGCGCGTGCGGTGAGTCGCCGTCGAAGACAGGCCTGTTACTGGCGCCGCTTGGTGTCGGCATGATCTGCGTGTACCCGCTGATGGGCACATTGACGAAGACCTTTGGCATTCGCAAGGTGAGTGCGATGGGGGGCATTGTCAGCCTGCTGAGCGCGCTGCCGTTCGTGTATTTCGCGCAGCACAGCATCGCCGGTGTTGCACTTGCGGTGGCATTATTCTTTCGAGGGATGGGCCAGGCAGCCATTGGTACGCCATCGATTTCGGCTGCTTACAACGCTGTCGCTAAGCCGCAATTACCCATGGCGACGACAGCGCTCAACATTGTCCAGCGGCTGGGCGGGCCCACGCTGACGACAGCGCTCGCTACGTTTCTCGCATGGCAGATGCATGCGCATGGCACTGCTCCCAGGGTCTTTGTCGCGGCCTTTGCTCTGCTTGCGGCGCTGCACGCGGCCCTGTTGCTGGCGACGTTTGCGCTGCCTGCGACATTGGCTGCGACCCGACCTTCAGGTCGCGCTGCGTAAATGACAGGAGCCGTGGCGAGGCGAATCCGCTATGCTTCTTGGCAGTGGAACCTCGGCGCAAACGTAGACTCTATTCCCTTGGTGTACCGGCGGCTTTGCTGCTGGCGCTGATCGTGGCGCTTGTGCTGCGCTTCCATGCGCCGCCTGAGGTGGCCCGACTGCTGCCTGAATCCGATGCCATCCTCTACTTCAATCTGAAGCCGGTACGGGCCGCAAGTCATTTTGATGAGCAGCCGGTCAACGCCTCGCCGGACTATGCGCATTTTCTGGACGCGACCGGATTTCGCTGGGACCGCGACCTGGACCGCATCGCAGTCTCGTTGCACCGAATGCCCGATCCGAATGGACCAAATGGCGTGGTGGCTTATACGGGTGTCGCCGAAGGCCGCTTCGATGCAACGAAGCTGACCGCTTTTCTGAAGAGCAACAGCGTGTCAGTGGAGAACTACGCAGGCCACGACGTCTATACGATTCCAGGCAATGAGGGGCGTACGCTGCGTGTGAGCGCGCTGGGTTACGACATGGTCGCTGCCAGCAACATGCCCATGCCGGAACAGATCCACTCCGTCATCGATCGGTATGCCGCAGGTGCTTCGCCCTTTGCGGGTTCGTCGCTGCTCAGTCTGCGCTACCCACAGGTGCCTTACTTCGCGTTGGCATGGGGCATCGGGCATGTTGGGCTGCCCTTCAGCGATCGCGGCAGCATCCAGGTCTTCGGCGTCACGCTTCCCCTGAGTGAAGACACGGACTTTATCGCATCGGTCAGCTTCCGCGGCAGTCTGCATCTGCGCCTGGAAGAGCTTGCCACAAACGAAAGTCAAGCACAGCAGACTGCGGCGAACCTGACGACGATCGTCAACCTGGTCCGCGGCTTTACGCCGGCAACCGGAACACCGCAGGACGTTGCACTGCACCAGACCTTCGAGTCCCTGACCGTGGAGCAGAAGAAGTCCCGCGTGGTCCTATCGGCGAACCTGTCGCCAACCCTGCTGTCGTCTGCGGCTAAGTCGAAGTAGCTCGCCGAGGCATGTACTTCGATTCGCGGCGGGCGAGTCCAGCCACGCAGCCGAAGCCGAGCAACGACAGCAGACCGCCCAGCCACTGATCGGCTGTGCGACGATAGCGGAGCTCGACCGTGTGAGGCCCCGCGGTTGGTAGCGGCACGGCGGTCAGTCCGTCGGAGCGATACGGGAGATCGGTGATCTCCTTGCCGTCACGCAGCACATGCCAGCCCTGGAATCTTCGCATACGGATCACCAGGAACTCCGCTGGGCCGGGGGCGGTCACGCTGAAGATCAGGTCATCGGGATGCGGTACACTCTCGCGCGGCAGCAGCGTTCCTTTGACGGGTATTCCATTCTTGCCCTCAGGAACACCCCTGGCCGACGATGCGATCCATGCGGCTGGCAGTTGAATCTCGAGCGCTTCGTTGTTTGCGCCGACCGGTGTGTACTCGTCGGTTTGCTCAAAGCCGTCCCCATGTGCGAAGGCCATGCGCTGCGGCGTCAGGCCTTCCTCGTCATCGCAGCCCTGGCGAAAGCCCTGATTTGCGCCCAGAAATCCAGCGAGTGCAGCGATGCAAAGGCCGGCGCCAGCCAGCGCCGGCCAGGGCAGACGCGAAGCGCCGCGCAACTCTCCCAGACGTTCCACACACAGCGCCAGCAGCAGGATCGAGACGGCCGCCTGCATCGCAAGGAAGCGCCATGGAAACTGCAGGAAAACCAGTTCCGGAGCGAAGTGCCAGATGGGCCAGCTGAACTTCGTCAGAAGAAACATGACGATGACTGAGAAAACCACGAGAACCGGGATGGCAATGGCGGCCGCATCTGAGCGGCCGCGTTCCATCAGCGTAATCGTGTCGCGGCTTTGCATGGAGTGGTAGCTTTCGACGCGATGTTTCCGCAGCATCAGCCAGGAACAGCCACACACCACGGCTAACGCCACCAGTCCAATACCGATCAATGAGGAGTGCATTAGAACGCCGTCATGGAACTCATCGCCGGTATGCGAGAACAGGTAGTTTGCGTCGGGTCGCGCATTTGGAACGATGGCGAGATTGAGTTGCACATACTTCCGCTCAATCGCCATAGGCACCAGATAGAAGGCATCTGTCAGCAGGCCCAGCGCAAAGCCGCCCGTCAGCACGCCTGCGTAATATCGGGCAGCGACGCGATTCCTGCGCCACAACAGGATGAGGCGGCCGCCACCCACCAGGAGCAATGTGTAGCAGCCAACGACCGCAGCAGGAGCGTTCGTCAGCCACAGTAGTGCAATGGCGACGGCGACGCGCCACAGGCTGACGCGCGGACGCAGCAGAGCGGCCAGCAGGAGCGGCATCCACGCGGCGGCCATCAGTTCCGCGTAAGCGGTGCGCTCATAGGCGCAGAAGAGCATGTAGGGATTGGCGAGGTAGACGCATGCCGCCAGCGTGGCGACGCCGCCAGTAGTCCACCGCCGCACGAGGCGATGCATCGTGAGGCCGCTCAGACACAGGACAAGCCACGTGAACGTGGTCGAGACTGACACCCAGGGCAGTACGGACGTGAGCAGAGCACCCGTCATCCAGGACAAAGGCGGATAAAACAGCAGTCTAGGCTCGCCCGCGTTCCATGCCGCGTGGAAGGCCCATATCGGTTTCAGGATGCCGTGATGCCACTGCGCGCTCGCCTCCATCCAACTGCGTAGATGGAAGTCAAAATCATGGCCGCAGGAGTAACCGTAGATCGCGAGCGGCAGCACGGCAACAAGCGCGGCGAGAGCGATTACGAGGTATTGAATCAGTCGTTGCGTTCGTGCCGTCATGGTGTCAGCACCATACGATGCAGCGAGACGCTGTTTGCGCTTCCGGCGAAGGGCAGATCCTGACGCTGGCCGCGATACCAGGTTGACCAGCCGTCCATGAACCACGGACTGGCGGGATTGCCGCTCTCGCCCATGGGCAGACTCAGGGAATCTTTTGTCGGCTCGGCAAGGTCGGCGATGAAGCGCATGCTCGCGCTGTGTTTGCCGTTGGAGGCGCGTACCGTAACTCCACTGCCGGGCATCGGTTGAGCGCCGGTTCCCCCGATGCCGAGGAGTGCGCGCAACCACGGGATTGCGCCGAAGACAGGGTGCTCCAGATCGAGCGTATGCCACGAGCCCCACGTCCAATCTCGAAGTTCAGCGGTTGCTCCGTTGTCTTTCATGCCGCGATCCAGCGCCGCCGTCAGCAGCGCATTCCAGTCCGCAAATTGTTCCGGCAGCCACTGCGACGGCTGCGTCTCAATCATCCGCTCCAGCACGTAGCTGCTGTTGCCCGCACCGTAAAGATCCCAACTGCTGCCCAGCTTCGGCTGCAGCACCATGGGCAACAATGCGCGCCGGGTCGCAGCGGTCAGGCTGGCCGCGGTGGAGTCAGCCGTGATGTGGCCGTCCCATTTCCGCAGGATGTCGGCTGCCTCGCGCTCCCGTCGGGTCGGTGACTCTGCGTGGTCGACGGCAGACACAATGTGTTCCGCATAGACCTTATCCAGGGCAGAAAAAGTATCGTTCTGCACCGCAAGCATGTCGGCCGCAGTAAGAGCATTGCGGCCCTCCAACAGCTTCCAGATGCGTTCGTTGCGATATGGAGCGGCCCAGTCGAGGGTGATGCCGTAGGGATAGCCGGTGGGCGTCGTGCGTGCGTTGGCGGTGGCCACCACGCCGTCTTCGGGATCAGTCACCTGTGGCAGAGCATCGTAGGGAATCCACCCCGTCCACTCGTAGGTGCCAGTGTTCACGGGAACCGGAGTCAGGCCACTCTGTCCATCCGCACCGCGCAGAGGAATGCGTCCTACCAGGTGATAGCCGATGTGTCCGCGGTCATCGCCCCACACAAGGTTCTGCGCGGGTGCGCCATAGTTGCGGAAAGCTTCGAGCAGCGCGGCGCCGTCCTCTGCGGAACAGACGCGATACATCGGCAGGCTGGCGATTGCGGCTTCGTAGACGGGCCATCGCAGAGCCACGCTACGCGTCTCATGCGGATAGAGCGGGGACAGTATGGGAGTGGGTACACCACCGTGAGAGGTCAGCAATACGTCGAAGCTGACGCTTTTGCCGCGTTTCACCCGAATGGTCTCGTGATCGTGCTCCAACGGATACGTCGCACCATCTGCACCACGATAGTGGTTGCCGCTGACCTGCTCGACGTACAGGTCCTGCACGTCCGCTGTACTGTTTGTAAATCCCCAAGCCACGTGCTGGTTATGTCCAATGACGAGGAACGGCAGTCCCGGTATCGCCGCACCGCTGGCGTGGAAGCTGCCGGACTCGAGTTCTACCGTGTACCAGATGCCTGGAACTGTAAGAG
Source organism: Terriglobus roseus (assembly GCF_900105625.1). Classification (NCBI taxonomy): domain Bacteria; kingdom Pseudomonadati; phylum Acidobacteriota; class Terriglobia; order Terriglobales; family Acidobacteriaceae; genus Terriglobus; species Terriglobus roseus. The sequence continues at coordinate 1,525,168 of NZ_FNSD01000001.1, read as the reverse complement.
ACAGGTGGGGATCGTTGGCGACGAGCGGCTTGCCGCTCTGGGTGTGTGCTCCGCTGACGGCCCAGTTGTTGGATCCGGCCTGGCATTCCCCACACTGCAACGAACCCACGAAGGGCGCAAGAACAGCCTTGGCATCCAGCAGGTCCTGCACATGCGAGGGTGACGCGAGTTGTGTGACCTCGTCGTCTTCGCCCAGGTCGTCCGGGTTCGGCCTGTTTGCAACGGCTGCGGCGCCGGCGAGTGGTGGGTGATCGCGGAGCGTCGTTACGGGATAAAGGTCACCCAACAGGTCCTCACCCCGCGAGGTATGTCCCGCGAGCAGCGTCTCGACGGCTTCGCGATCGAGCTTGGAGGGATAGACGGTGCTCAGATCTTCGGTCATCGCGAACTCGACCAGCAGGGAGTCCATGGCGGTCCAGCGCTCTGGTTCGTAGCCGAGCACGCGAAACTCCGCGGGCAGATGACCGCCTGCTCGTAACAGATCCATCTGCACATTCACGCCATCGGCATAGCGGTCTAACTGATGTCGCTCGGCGGGGTCCATCAGGGGCAGCGCACGTGCAGCGGCCTGGCGCAACTGCAGGTAACGCTGTGTGCGGTCATGCTCGACCATGTCGCTGCCAAGCACCTCGGCCAGCCGGCCGGTCACGTGACGGCGCAGCATGTCCATCTGCCATAGACGATCGCCGGCTGTCACGAAGCCCTGCGCGAAGACGAGATCATCGACACTCTCAGCGAGGATGTGAGGGATGCCGTGGGCATCGCGCTCCACGGTCACGGGCGAGGCAAGGCCCTGCAGTCGCAGCGAGCCATCGGTCTGTGGAAGGGAAGCACGCAAAGCATGGCTCAGCCAGAGGCGTGCGCCCAATGCAGCCGCCAAGAGCAGAACGACCAGTACCGCCGCACCAGTCGCAGTTCGGTGCAGCGCACGCCGTCGCCGCTGCAGGTGACCGCTGTCGGTTGTGGTCTGGGTCGTCGACATTCTTCTTCCAGAGTCTAGATGCCGCAGGGCTTAGCGGTGTTATCGGCAGGCAGAAAAGCAGGGCTGACCCGCCGGAAGTGTCTGTCTCGCCAAACCCGTATCGCATCGGAGACACTAGAGAGGTGACCCCGACCCTGTCTAATCTTCCGGCCCTCCAGATCGAGATGCTCGCTCTGTTGATTGCCATTGCGGTCATCGCAGGTATCGCACGGCGGTTGAGCGTTTCCTACCCCATCGTCCTGGTCATCGCCGGGCTGGCTTCGTCTTTCATACCTTCCCTGCCGCGCGTGCCGCTGCCGCCGGACCTGGTGTTTCTTGTCTTCCTGCCACCACTGCTGTTTGCCGCGGCATGGCAGACCTCGTGGACCGACTTCAAATACAACATCGTCTCCATTGGATCGCTGGCGATCGGCCTTGTGTTCTTCACGGCGATTGGCGTGGCTATCACCGCACACTACTTCCTACCCAGCTTTGACTGGCGTGTCGGCTTCCTGCTGGGCGCGGTGGTTTCGCCCACGGACGCTGTGGCGGCAAGCTCGATCGCAAAAAAGATCGGCATGCCGAAGCGCATAGTCGATGTTCTGGAAGGCGAGAGCCTGCTGAACGATGCAACCGGCCTGCTGGCGCTTGAGTTCGGCGTGGACATGATCATCAACGGCACGACACCAACCATTGGCGCCGGGCTTTTGCGGCTGCTCTGGCTGTTCACCGGTGGCGTGGCCGTTGGACTGGTTTGTGGCTTTGTTGTGACGTGGTTTGAGAAGTGGATCGATGACGGCCCTGTCGAGATTGCGATGTCGTTCATCGTGGCCTACGGCTCCTACCTTGCAGGCGAATCGGTGCACGCATCAGGCGTCATCGCGGTTGTCGTGTGCGGACTGTATCTCAGCCGCAAGTCGGCGACGTTCTTCTCGCCGACCGTACGACTGCAGACGATGGCAGTCTGGGATGCAGCAGAGTTCGGACTCAACGGCCTGGTCTTTCTGCTGCTGGGCCTGCAACTGCCGGTGGTGCTTGCGGGTATCCGCGACTACAGCCATGTGCGCGTTGTAGCTTACGGACTCGGCTTCGCCGCGACACTGGTGGCGCTGCGCATGATCTGGTGCTATCCCGCGGCACTGGTGACCTACAAGATCCGGCGTTACGTACAGCATCAGCCTGAGAATGTGCCCACTCCGCGGTCGATCTTCGTGGTGGGATGGACGGGCATGCGCGGCGTTGTGGCGCTGGCCGCTGCCAGTTCGCTGCCATACACGCTGGGCAACGGCCAGCCGTTCGCGCAGCGCAACATGATCGTCTTCCTGACTTTCTGCGTCATCCTGGTCACGCTGGTGCTGCAGGGCCTGACGCTGCCGGCACTGGTGCGGGCTCTTGGTCTGGGGAACGAAAAGGCAGATGGCTGCGATGAAGGAGAAGCCCGTCGCATCCTCATTCGCCGTGCCATGGAGCATCTGCAGAACTGCAAGCCGGGCGAGGATGAAGACTTACACCACGCCTACGATGACCTTCTGCATCAGTACGAGCACCGTCTTGAATCGATTCAAGATTGCGGTCCGGGCGTCCCCGCCATGGATCGGCACGCACGGACAATGTCTACCGTGATGCTTGAAACAGTCCAGGCGGAGCGCGAACAGTTGATCGAACTTCGAGAGACCGGACGAGTGGATGAGAGCGTCTACCGGACGCTGGAGCGAGAACTCGACCTGAGCGAGAGCCGTCTACAGTCCGTGGCTTGACGCATCTGGCTTCAGGGCGAATCCTTGGAGGTGTGAACCTACGCGTCCTGTTCCACAACAACTGCTTCGATGGCGCCTGCTCGGCGTCGCTGTTCACGCGCTTCCACCGTGACTGCATCGGCACGGCTGAAAGCTACGACTACAAGGGCCTGATGCATAAGGCCGGAGCGCAGTTTGACGAGGCTGATTTCACCGGGGGTGAAAATGCCATCGTTGACTTCAAGTACTCCAACTCGCCGAAGATCACATGGTGGTTCGATCATCATCAGAGCGCCTTTCTGACGGAAGGGGATCGCCAGCGATTCGAACTGGAAACGCAGAGTAGCGCGGTCGATGCACCGAAGTACGTCCAGCCACAGAAGTTCTTTGATCCGCTCTATGTTTCCTGCACCGGTTTCATCGCGGACATGACGCGCCTCCACTACGGGTACGACAGCAGCGACCTGCGCGAGTTGATCCACTGGGCAAATATCATCGACGGCGCAAAGTTCGAGAGTGCCCAGGCAGCCGTGGAACTAGCCGAACCTGCTCTGAAGCTGATGACGGTCATCGAGTCTGTCAGCGATCCGGCCTTTATCCCGCGCCTGATTCCGCTGCTCACAGCGCAGCCTCTATCTGTCACGCTGCAGGAAGGCTTCGTGCAGGCTGAACTGGGGCCGCGGCTGGAGAAGCATCAACGTGACATTGCCTTGTTGCGTTCGCGCGTGTCCGAGGACCGTGGCGTAATCACCTTCGACATCTCCGATCAGCCGACGGAGGGGTACAGCAAATTCATCCCATACTTCCTGCTGCCCGAAGCGGTTTATGTGGTCGGCATTTCGAAGTCCAGCTTCCGCACCAAGATCAGCGTTGGCACCAATCCATGGACGACCGTGGCCGCAGATCACCTGGCCAACATCGCCGCCATCTGCGAGCGCTATGGAGGCGGCGGTCACGCTCGCGTGGGCGCCATCAGCGTGCCGGTCGACCAGCATGAGGAGGCCACGCGGATCGCTGCGGAAGTCATAGCGGAACTGAAGGCGCTGGGGCACAGAAACGTGCCGCCGGCCAATCCTGCTTAGCAAACGGCTGCAGTGAGCAAGCCCTACTTCTGGCGGCTTGCTTCGTAGACCTTCAGACGTACGTATGCGCCCTTCAACAGTGGCACCGCAACGCCCTTGGCGCGGGCCAGCAGATCGCCGAGGATGTGGTCGGCTTCGACCGGGTAGCCCTTGGTCATGTCGCGATACATAGAGGACGTCAGCGACGATCCGGGCTCGGTCATGCGCTGGATGTGTGGAGCCAGCGCGGCTTCATCTACGGGGAAGCCGTTCGCCGCAGCGATGCTGACGCTCTCGCGCAGGATCGCTTCGGCGGTCTCTGCGCCAAAGGGAACTGCCACCATCTCGCCCACCGTGCCGCCGCTGACGATGCACACAGCGCCCATGGTGGATAGGATCCACCACTTGTTCCAAAGCGCCGCGACGATATTCTCCGACAGTGTGGTGGTGAAGCCAAACGCACTCAGCACGGGCAACAGAGCTTCCGCGCGGGGGCTGCTTCCGCCGTCCAGTTCGCCGAAGGTGAAGGCGTCCAGCCTGGTCATCTGGATCACGCGACCGTCCGCATCCATATCGCTCACGATGCGGACAGAGCCCGGCATCACCCGTCCACGGCCGAAGCGCTCGACCAACACGTCAATGTGACGCATGCCGTTGAGTATCGGCAGCAGGACCGTCTCCGGCCCGATGGCAGGCTCGATGTCTTCGAGCGCGGCTTCCAGCGAATACGCCTTGGTGCTGATGATCACGACATCGAAGGGCGCGGCGGACTTGAGTTCCTCGGCTGTGGTGAGCTTTGGATCACGCAGCGTTGCGTCTCCCAGCGGACTCACAATTTCCAGTCCCTTTGCGCGCAACTGCTCGGCACGCTTACCGCGGACAAGGAAAGTGATGTCGCGGCCGGCAAGCGCCAGACGGCCGCCATAGTATCCGCCGGTCGCGCCGGCGCCCACCATCAGGATGCGCATGTATCGTTCGTGCTCCGTTGCTGCCAGCGGCAGATCGCTAGCTTGGCTTGTGGGTGAAGAAAGACAACTTCGTGATGTCGTTGAAGATGACAAAGACCGCGAAGATCAGGATGCAGACGAATGCCGCCTGGTAGATTCGTTCCTTCACTGCCGCGTTCACGTCGCGCCGCATGATGCTTTCGATGATCAGGAAGAGGATCATGCCGCCGTCCAGAACAGGCATGGGCAGCAGGTTGAAGATGCCCAGGTTCAGGCTGATGCCCGCCATCAGTTCCAGCACTTTCCACGTTCCCATGGATTGTGCCAGGCCGACCTGCTGCGCGATGCCAACCGGACCACTGAGATTGCGGACAGACACCTGCCGCTTGAACATGCCGCCGAGCACGTCGAAGATCAGCATGCTGCTCTTCGTAAAGTCATGCCATGCAGTGGCAAGCGCCGCTCCCATCGGCTGCCTGGTGGTGACTACCGGTGGCGGGACGGCCGCGAAACCGAGTCGGTACGCCGGACTTCCGTTTTGCGTCGGGGACATACGAGGCGTGATGACCACAGTGCGGTTGACGCCGTCGTGTGCGACGACGAGTGTGACAGGCTTCCCACCGCCGTCCTTCAGATAGGCGCCGGTCGCTTCCGTTCCGTGGAAGCTGTGACCGTCGATGGTGACGATCGCATCCCCGGGCCGCAGTCCGGCGATCGCGGCTGGCGCGGTCGCGTCCGGCAGGTCACTAACCACCACCGGGCCAGCCTGCATGCGCGGCACGAGGCCCAGTTCGTCAGGCAAGAAGTCTTCCGGACCACCGGTAAAGTTCACCGGGATGGTGCTGTCGATCCGCTTGCCCTGATGCACATAGGAGAACGGGACCACGAGATTCTGCTTGAGCGAACCGCGAATTTCGATGTCCTGCCAGGACGGGTGCTCAACCGTGTCGAAGCGGACGATGGAGTCGCCTGCGGCAACGCCGGTTTTGCTGGCAAGGCTGTTCTGGCTTACGTAATCGAGTTCCGACCGGTCCTGCAGGTATTCCACCGTCTCGTGATGAAAGTGCGCAATGACGGTGAAGATACCGATGGCGAGGATGAAGTTTGCGATGGGACCTGCAAGGGCGATCAGCATCCGTTGCCAGCGCGGCTTGGAGTTGAAGTTGCCGCTGTCAAGAGTCTGAACGCCAACCGGAGAGGTATCGCTCCCGGGCGCGATGTAATCCACAACAGACGGCGGATTGGCGACGTTCGTCTCCGAAGGCGACGTCTGGATCATCTCCATCTCGGTCTCGCCGGACATCTTGACGTAGCCGCCCAACGGCAACACGCAGACCTTGTAGTCGGTGCCATTGTGCACCCATCCGAAGAGCCGCTTACCCATGCCGATGGAGAAGGCCTCGACGCGGACGCCGCAGAGCTTGGCGACGGCGAAGTGGCCGAACTCATGCACCAGGACCATGATGCCCAGGATGGCGAGAAAGTAGACGGTAACGATCAGGACATGCGGAATGTGCAAGAAAACCCTCAAACCAGCCGCAGAAGCGGCAGACATCTAAGTTTAGACGCAGGTGGCAGAGATGGCGGCTCTAAGTACGTTCATTGCTGTACGTGCTGGCAAAACTCGTGGGATGGGCGATTCGTGAGGGCACGGCTTCAGCCGTGCCCATACGAAAGAAGTCGCACCCTGCGCGATCTCCCACTCTTTTGCTTCGCAAAAGGATGGGCCACCTGGGTCTAGTGGCTGACCAGAAGTTCGGCGGCCACTGTCGTTGCCGTTGCCCGGGCTGCGGCGTCGGCGGCCAGGACCTCGGCGATGCTGCCGGGGTTGGCCAATGGCGTCAGCTCCAGCACGCGCTCGATAGTCCTCGGGATGCCCAGGAAGGGCAGATCGCCCTTGAGGAAAGCGGCGACTGCAATCTCGTCCGCGGCGTTCAGGGCGATGCAGTGCGCGGGACCGGCCTTGGCCGCCTCGTACGACAGGCGCAGGCACGGGAAGCGCTCAAAGTCGGGCTGCTGGAAGTCCAGGTGCGACAGCATCGACAGATCGAACGTCAGGTCACTCGGCACTCGCTCCGGGTAGGCCATGGCGTACAGGATCGGCAGGCGCATGTCCGTGACGGACAGTTGCGCAAGGATGCTGCCGTCGACGTACTCGACCAGCGAATGGATGGTGGACTGCGGATGGACCGTGACGCGCACCTTTTCGGGCGGCAGGTCGAAGAGGCGGCAGGCCTCGATGATCTCCAGGCCCTTGTTCAGCATGGTGGCAGAGTCGATGGTGATGCGCTGGCCCATGACCCATGTAGGGTGCTTGAGCGCCTGGGCAGGCGTGATGCTTTCGAAGTCTGCAAGCGGTGTGTTGCGGAAAGGGCCGCCAGAGGCAGTGAGCCAGATCTGCTTCACCTCGGCCGCTGTTCCGCCGCGCATGCACTGGTGGATTGCATTGTGTTCGCTATCAATGGGGAGCAGGGCGACGTTGTTCTTTTTCGCAGCGGTGGTGATCAGTTCGCCTGCAGCCACCATCGCTTCCTTGTTCGCGAGGCCAATCGTTTTGCCCGCGTTAACGGCGGCATAGGTCGCCTCGAGACCGGCAACGCCGACGATGGCGCTGACGACAAAGTCCACCTCGGGCAGCGTCGCGACGCGCACCGTGCCGGCCGTGCCGTAGACAACTTCAATGCCGTGGATCGCCTCATTCTTCAGCATCTCGGAGAGCGTGTCCGCGAGGTACTCGTTAGCGATGGAGACGACGGTGGGCCGAAACTGCACGCACTGCTGAAAGGTGAGCTGCACGTTCGTGCCGGCAGCGAGCGAAACCACGCGGTAGCGTTCGGGGTAGCGCTGGCAGATGTCGAGGGTGCTGGTTCCGATGGAGCCTGTGGAACCGAGGATCGCGATGTTCTTCATCGCACTCTATTTTCGCAGATGGGGTCGTTTACTGCTGCGGCAGACGCGCTTCGAGCTGCGCGAGACGATCGCGGAACTCCATGGAGACATCAAGGTGCAGATACAGTCCCTTACGCAGGAGAAGCGACTGCGTGACGAACGTCAGACCAAGGCGATCGATCGGCTGTCCGAGAAGCTGGACTTCTCGCGGAGTTCCTGCACAAGGAGGTCCTGAACTGTCTCGCCGAGGGATGAGAACGCCTTTTCTCCCGCTTCGCCGATCTGTTTGACAGGAGCAGCCATGGGCAGATCCTACGCTAGAACGCGCCCAGGCCTGCCGCTTCCTTGAGCAGCAGCAGGTACCAGAGCACCGGCGCTGCGACGAGCAGCGCGTCGATACGGTCCAGAATGCCGCCGTGTCCCGGTAGCATGGCACCCGAGTCCTTCACGCCCACGCCACGCTTCAGTGCGCTCTCCAGCAGGTCGCCGACCTGTGCGGCGATGTTGACCAGTGCCGCCAGAAGAAGTGTCTGCCAGAGCGGTTCCGTGATGTGCAGGACCGTGCTGCCGCGCTGGGCGAAGAGGCCGCACACGCCGGCGAGCGCACCTGCAATGGCGACGGAGCCGACGATGGAGGCGAGTGCGCCCTCCTGCGTCTTGTTCGGGCTGAGTGCAGGCGCAAGCTTGCGGCGGCCGAACGCCTTACCGATATACAGGGCGGCGATATCGCCGGTCCACACGACCAGCATCAGGAAGATCAGCAGCGTTGCGCCGTTCTCCAGCGCGATGATTTGCGGCAACAGCGTGAGCGGATAGGCAATGTAGATGAGACCGAAGAAGCCTGCGGCGCTGATGGGAAGAACGCGCTCCAGGTGGCCGCTCTTCGCTTCGCGGAAGGCGATGATGGTGAGCAGGCTGAGACCCAGCGCGCTAAGCACGGGCAGAGGAGAATCCAGTGGCCGCCAGTAGGTAACCACGAAGAGCAGGGCAACGGCCGGCAGCAGCCACCACGCCGGGACGACTTCATCACCCGCACGGGTCAGCGCGACGTACTCATACGCGGCCAGCATGGCTGCCAGCGCGGAGACGATGATGAGCGCAAGCTGATTACCCCAGAAGATCAGGGCAAAGACGAACGCGATGAGGACGATGGCAGTAAGGATTCTCTTCATGGGCCAGAGATGAGGATACGCCGCATCGCTTCTGCAGGCTGCTACATGGGGCGGCTGCGGTTTCTTGCGCGCAGGCTCATGCCCAGCAAAACTGTCGTGATGACGAACTGGATCAGCACGCGCCTCTCGAAAAAATGACCAATAAGGCCCGCGAAGCAGACGACCACCAGCAGCCAGGAGAGATTGCCAAAGACACACAGACGGGCAAGAACAAGGTCATGCCGCCGCTCGGCGCGAATGAGATTCATGCCTGCGAGATAGAGCTCTGCCAGGCCGGCGGTCAAAGCCCAGAGCAGCATCTCGTGCTGGGATCGGTACGCTGTCCAGGCACCAAAGCTGTGGAGCAGCGCTGCTGCGACCATCAGCCATCCGAAGATGCGATCCAACATGCGCATCAGTTTCTCGGCAGAGGCGCTGTCGGCTCGGGAAGGGCTTCGTCGCTGAATTCGGTATCCAGACCGCCGAAGCGGCGGCTGCGTTGCTGGTAGGTGGCGATGGCTTCCAGCAGGTGGACGCCCAGGAAGTCGGGCCACAGCCGCTCCGTCACGAAGAGCTCCGCATACGCGAGTTGCCACAGCATGTAATTGCTCAGACGCATCTCGCCGCTGGTGCGGATCAGAAGATCCGGGTCCGGCATGTCGTGCGTGTAAAGCCCCTGCGAGATGGCGGCCTCGTCGATGGATTCCACGCCGCCATTCACACTGATCAGATCTTCCAGCGAGCAGCCGCGGCGGTGGGCTTCCGTAATCATGTTCCGCAGCATGGAGCGGGTGGCGTCAACAATCTCGGCGCGTGAGCCGTAGTTCAATGCCAGCGTGACCATGGTGCCGGTGTTCTTCGCCGTCTCTGCCTTGGCCTCGCGCATGGTGTCCTGCAGCTCATCGGGCAGTTCGGTCAGGCGGCCGATGTAGTTCATGCGGACGTTGTTGTCCTGCATGCGCGCGATGTTCCCAGCGAGGTAAACCTTGACCAGCTTCATGAGAAAGCCGACTTCCGCGGGTGGGCGGCGCAGATTGTTCTCGAGGCTGAAGGCGTACAGCGTCAGGTAGGGCACGTTGATGCGGCTGGCAGCTTCCACGACGGAGAGCACAGCTTCTGCGCCCTGCTGGTGGCCCTGAAAGCGCTTCATCGTGCGGCTGCCGGCCCATCGGCCATTGCCGTCCATGATGATGGCTACGTGTTCCGGGATACGTGTGGTGTCCAGTGTGCGATAGACCGCAAGCTCCTCGGGGGAAAGCTCCTGGATGCGTAGCGGCTGGGTCAACGGCAAGGGTACATCTCCTCGGGAGCGGCAGCTTCCGGCTCGACCGTAGCACGTCCGCTCGGGCCGTTGCAACGAAGCAACGGCGCCGAGCGCAATCGCGCGAGAGGAGAGAGGAGGTATGGTTCTGCGTCGACCTATGCCATGCGGCGGCGGCCGCTGGCCAGCTCGCGTACGTGGTTCAGGAAGATGGACTTCTGCAACGCGTCCAGGCTCGCCGCGAAGCCGGCAATCTCTGCCAGAAACGGGTCTGCGAGGAGGACGGCTGCTTCGTCCTTATGCCGTGTACGGGCATCGCGCAGCAGCGCGCTGATGTCGACCTGAAGAGCCTTTGCGAGGCGCTCCAGAGACGACAGCGTCGGCATTGCTTTGCCGTTCTCAATCTTGCTGATGTAGGTACGGGGAACGCCCATACGGCCTGCCAGTTGGCGCTGGCTCAGGTTCCGGACGCGGCGCAGATCGCGCACGGCCTGGGCTACCTGGATGCCGCTGCCTTCCGACTCCGCTGCCGGCGGGACAAGCGAAAGCGCGGGAGCCGCAACCGGCTCAGGTTCTTCGACGTCCAGGGGCTTGCGGCATTTGCGGCACATGGAGCTTGCCGCGCGAAATTGCACCAGGCTGCAGTGGTCGCAGCGCAAGACCTCACGCTGTTCGACGGGCGCCATCATGGTTGCCATAGTTGTGTGTAGCGGACGGGTACCAGAGCAAGGCCCGTATCGCGCACGTCCGATAAAGAACGACCGCGATGTTCCTACTCTGATACCCCGTAGCGAGGTAGTCAAGAGGAATCCCGATGATTATTAGCGAAAGACCGAAAATAATCAGCGGAGAACCCAAAGAGTAACTACCCAAGCAGCTGGGCGCTCTGTATACGCTTGACGCCGACTGCATCCCAGCGGGCAGACATCGCCGCCATCGTCTCTGGCGCAATGCCGCGCACGGCGTCTTCGATGACCGTGACCTGGAAGCCTAGCGCCACGCCGTCGAGGGCGCTGTAACCCACGCAATAGTCCCATGCAAGGCCGCACAGAAATAGCGATGTGAGGCCGCGATCTCGCAGATAACCCGCCAGTCCAGTGGACGTCCTGTGATCGTTCTCGAGAAATGCCGAGTAGGAATCAACGTCCTTCCGGAAGCCTTTCCGAACGATGAGATTTGCGTTCGGCAGTATCAGGCCGGGATGGAGCTCTGCGCCGGGCGAGCCCTGCACGGTGTGGTCCGGCCATAACGTCTGCGTGCCGTAGCTAGCCTCAAAGGTGTCCGCGAATGGCCGCAGACCGTGCGTGCTGCTAAACGAGATGTGGCCGGCGGGGTGCCAATCCTGTGTGAGAACCACGTTGTGGAATCGCGCGCCAAGCCGGTTAATGACCGGAAGGACGGCATCGCCCTCCGGTACGGCCAGGCTGCCGTCCGGCAGGAAATCACGTTGCACGTCGATGACAAGCAGGACTTCGTTGGTCTTTTCGCTCATACACTTCGTATAGAAACACACAACAGATCGTCATCGAGGCCCAACCGGCCCCATCGGATAGTCACATGCGTTCACCTTCGGGAATCCTGTTTCTGCTTGCCTGCGTTCTGGCGGCTCCGCCTCTCATCCATCGCGGTGGCGCACAAGAGCTTTGCGCGAGCGAAGGCCTCGCCTCGGACGACCCTGCGTGCGTGGCGATAACGCCCCCGCAGCCAGGCTGGATGGACGGCATGGAGTTCCTGGCCGTGCTGAGTTTTGTCGGCGGGGCTGTCACGGGCGGCCTTGCCCTGCGTGACCGGCGGCGCGAGGCAGAGCTACTGCGCGGTGCCGGAGTCGGCAGCTAGCAAGACCGTCTGCCGCACAACTGACAGTCAGTCCAGGAACCGCACCGCTACACTGAATCTCATGCCACAACCGCAAACTTCCACACGTTTTCATGCAGAGGCACGCCTTCGCGTTCGGTATGCCGAGACAGACCAGATGGGCGTTGTTTATCACGCAAACTACCTGGTCTGGTTCGAAGTCGGGCGGGTGGAACTGATGCGATCCATGGGCCTCGCTTACTCGCAGTTGGAGAAGGATCACGGTCTGATGATTGCCGTGGTTGGCGTAGAAGTTCGCTACCGCTCACCCGCACGCTACGACGACGAGGTCGCAATCCGCACCACAATTGCGGCGATCCGTGGTCCGGTCCTGAAGATGAGCTACCGCGTCGTCCGCGTCGCCGATGAAAAGCTGCTTTGCGAGGGCACCACAACCCATGTGGTTGTCGATCGCAACATGGGCAAAGCGATTCTGCCGCCGGCGTATGACGCCGCCTTTCGGGCTCTGCTGGAGCCGGCAGACGGACTCCCGCTCTAGGCAGGAGCGAGCGGAGATCGGTCAACGGATGCCCCATGCCTCACGAGCGAGACATGAGGCATCCGGATGTCGGTGGCGGAAGCGGGTGACTTATGCGGTCGTATTAACCAAATCGCGCAGTTCTTTTGATGGCTTGAAGTAGGGAACGCGCTTGGCGGGGACATCGACCTTCTCACCCGTCTTCGGGTTACGTCCGGTACGCGAGTTGCGCTGACGTGTCCGGAAAGAGCCGAAACCGCGGATCTCAACCTTGTCATCGGCGCGAAGGGCTTCCATGACGCCTTCGAAAAAAGTCTCCACGATGACTTCGCCATCGCGTCGCGTCAAATCGCCCGACGCAGTTACCTGATCAACGAGTTCAGCCTTCGTCATCTGTAGATTTATCTCCTTGCGCCTGCATGAAGTTATGGGTGTTTCTGGACGGCGCACATCACCGGGTGGGTGGTTGGAGTTTACACCGGAGCCGGATCTGGCGTAACAATCGCGAGAACTTTACCGTCTGTTCATTCGTCTCTTTTGTGACGTATTATTGTGCGCGTTCTCGCCCGCCCTCGCAGCCTGTGAATCAGGGCTTACGTAACGAACCAACCGCTTCTTGAAAGATGAATTCCGCCATGCCGCATCAGGTCAGCATCATTATTCCCGCGTATAACGAACGCGAACGCATCGGGCAAACTCTTGAACGCGTGCTGGAATGCATTGACCGTCGAGAGTGGGATGCAGAGGTCCTGGTCGTGGATGATGGCTCGACGGACGGAACGCTGGACATCGTTGCCGATTTCATGGAGCAGAGCGAACGGGTGCATCTGCTGCGCAATCCCAGCAATCGTGGCAAGGGCTACTCCGTGCGCAACGGTTTGTTGCAGGCGTTGGGCGATGTGGTGATGTTTACGGACGCAGATCTGTCCGCACCCATCGACGAAGCCGAACGGCTCTTCGACGCGATCCGTGCCGGAGCGGATGTTGCGATTGGCTCGCGCTGGCTGGAACGTCAGCGCCAGACCATGCACCAACCGCTGTACCGCCGTTTCTTCGGTCGGTGTTTCAACGCGGTTACTCGCGTAGTCATGGGCCTGCCATATGCCGACACGCAGTGTGGCTTCAAAGCATTCCGTCGGCCGGCCGCGCAGATTATCTTTCGTCTTCAACGCATCGAGCGGTGGGGCTTCGACCCGGAGATCCTGTTCATCGCGCGCCGTCTGCGCTTTCGTGTGAAAGAGGTTCCGGTTACCTGGGGCCACGATGAGCGGTCCAAGATCAGCTATCTCCGGGACGGCGCCAAGATGCTGGAAGACATGGCCCGCATTCGCAGCAACAGCGTACGCGGACGGTATGAAGCGGCGATCGCTGCGATGAAGGATGTCAGCCGGATCGTCACCGCGCGGACCTCGGGCGAACGTGCCGCGGTGTCTGCACACGTCGTTGGCACAACCGGCGCTGTCAGCAACTAGCGACGCCTCTACAGAAGGCGGGAGCAAGAGTGCAGCCTGGCAGTCGAACCGTCCTCGCGGCACAACGGATCGACGCGCTCGCTTCGATTGACATCGATTTGACACACCTCTCTCGCTGGCGAACACTCGTGGAGATGCTTCGTTCCCTGTTGATCGCCCTCTCTCAGAACTCCACGCTCCGCAAAGTCATGGAAAGCTCCTCACCCGGCCGCCGGGTGTCCGGCAGGTTCGTCGCCGGGACGTCCGTTGCGGACGCCCTTCGCGTCACACGCGAATTGAATGCGCAGGGTTTTGCTGTAACGGCAGACTCCCTGGGAGAGAGCGTGCAGTCGGAGAACGAGGCGCGCGCCGCAGCGGATATCTATCACCAGTTGCTGGATGCGATCGCTGCTGAAGGCATGAACGCGAACGTGTCGGTGAAGCTGACAGGCGTCGGCATGGACGTGTCGCCGGAACTTGCGGAATCGACCACCGGCGGCATCGTGCAACACGCGGCACAGCTGGGCAACTTTGTGCGAATCGACATGGAAGGCACGCCTTACACCGAGGCAACCATCGCTCTCACAGAGCGGCTGCATGCCGCCTATCCGAGGGCCGTGGGTACGGTGCTGCAGGCCTATTTGTATCGAACCGCCGAAGACACAGCGCGACTGCTGCGGCAGGGAATCCGCATTCGCCTTTGCAAGGGAGCCTATAAGGAGCCAGGGAACCTTGCCTTTCCGCAGAAGTCGGATGTGGATGCGAACTACGTGAAGCTGATGCAGATGATGCTGCCGTCGGGCGTCTTCTGCGGGATTGCGACGCATGACGCGGCGATGGTGGCCGCGACCGAGCAGTTCGCGAAAGAACACGGTATCGCTCACAGCGCATTCGAATTCCAGATGCTCTTCGGCGTTCAGCGTGAGTTGCAGCGCGACCTGTTGAAGCGGGGCTTCGGTGTTCGCGTGTACCTGCCGTTCGGTACGGATTGGTACCCGTACTTCATGCGGCGACTGGCGGAGCGACCGGCGAACGTGCTGTTCCTGATGAAGAACCTTTTCCGAAGCTAAGCAACTGCTCCATCCCTGGGTTCCACGCTTGGGAGACTACGTTGCGTTTCGGTTTGGTGCAATTTGGCGTAATCTCGCGGGGGAGTAAGCACGTCTCTAACCCTGTGACTCCCATGCCATTGCTGAAACGACTCGCCTGTCTGGCGACTGCAGCGTGTTGCCCTGCAGCGTTGACAGTGCATACACAGGCGATGGACACCGCCGCGCCGGCGATGGCCCTGTGGCGGCCGTCGACGCTGTCAGCTGTTGTTGCTCGTGGGATGGCTGAGGACGAACTGCCGGCGATCTCCAGTCCACGCACTGCCTCCGACGATCTTCCGAACGATCCCTCGGCGCCGCTACAGGATCAGGTGCAGGCCAACGCCAAGCAGCCCGCAGATGACCGTGGCGTGCAGACCAAGCGCATCCTGGGCATCATGCCGAACTTCTCGTCTGTGTCGGCCGACGAAAAATTGCCGCGACTGAGTCCCAGGGACAAGTTCGCGATCGCGGGCAAGAACACCTTTGACTACTCCTCCTTCTTCATCGCGGCCATCCAGGCGGGCGTTGCGATGAACGGTGCCTCCTACCCGGAATTTCACCAGGGTGTAGCGGGTTACGGTCGCTATTACTGGCACACACTGGCCGATACAGCCGATGAGAACTTTATGGTGGGTGGTCTGTTTCCAGTGGTCTTTCACCAGGACCCACGCTTCTACACGCTGGGCCACGGCAGCTTTGGCCACCGGGCTCTGTATGCGGCGTCGCGCGTGATCGTTACGCGGTCCGATGCAGGCAATCCGATGCCAAATTTTTCAGAGATCATCGGCGCGGGCGCTGCTGCGAGTGTGTCGTCGCTTTACTACCCAACGCACTATCGCACGTGGACCAAGGTGGGGCAGAAGTGGCTGACCAGTTCAATGATCGACAGCGCAAATTTCACCTTCAAAGAGTTCTGGCCGAGCATTAACCACAAGCTCTTCCACACGCACTAGGCATCCTCAGGGTTGATGCTGGGAATTTTCAGATGTTATCGCGGGCTTACAGCCCGCAGCGATCCAACCTTGAAACCTACCCAGGGCTTCGCCCTGGGTAGGGAAGTCGCGGGCCTTCAGCCCGCCTTGGCTTCGGTCCGCCTTGGCCTCAGCCGCTTTGCTTCAGTGCCCATTGGCTTCGGTCCGCCCTGCTCGGTCCGCCTTTCGCTTCGGTTCGCGTGGTCCGCCTGCCGTCACCAGCGATCAAGACGTGCGATAAGTTTCGGCGCGACCACTCTAGGTGTTTGGATGGCCTGCTTCGGCTGCTGCCCGCTTGCGTGCTTCCCACACCTTGACGTACTTCCAGTGGGCGTAGACGGCGTGGTTCAGGTGGAAGATGAAACCTTCTGCGCCGTCGCGGAAACCGCCGCGGAAGATGTAGTTCTTGAGCCAGCCGAAGAACGGGTTCGCGATCGATTGGAGGAGCAGTGCTGCATCTGAGGCCTGCGCTTTGCGACGTCCGAGAGCGACGACGGTGCCGGTGCTGTACTCGTTCATGTGGTCGAGATAGTTGGCGAAGTCCGGGTAGCCGTAGTGCTCCAGGTGGGCGCGCAGGTGACCCTTGTCCGCCTTGTACTGGGGCGTGCCGTGCGGGCCGATGCTCTCGTCGACGGTAGCCATGCCGCGCCGGAAGAGGCGCAGCTTCTCATCGGGGAAGAGACCGCCGTGCCGCATCCAGCGGGTCATGAAGATGTTGAGGCGCGGGATCCAGAAGGCGTTGACGGTGGCGTTCTGCACACGGCCCTGAATCTCCATACGCAGTTGCGGTGTGACAACTTCATCTGCGTCCAGCAGTAGAATCCAGTCGCCGGTGCATTGGGCGATGGCGATGTTCTTCTGCTCTGCGTGTCCGCGGAAGTCGCGGTTGTAGCTGTGTTTCGCGCCATACTCCAGCGCTATCTCCGGCGAGCGGTCTTTCGAGCCGCTGTCGACGATGACGATCTCATGCACCCAGCCCTGCAGCGCGGCGAGCGTGCGCGGAAGGTTCTTCTCCTCGTTCGTCGCGATCATGGCGACGGAGATCGTTGGGAGCGCATTCATTCCGAGGAATGTCTGTCCGCCGATGGTGGCGGCGACTGTGGTGAAACTTTCAGAACTCACGCGCCTGAGTCTAAAGCAAAAGTGGTACCTTGGCGGCGACCGACTGACCGAGAGATTGAAGAAGGGAACCAAGTGATGGCAACGATCCCGCACCTTCCCGAGAGCGCTCTACCCGCTGACCGCACCGTTCCACTGCATGTGGCGCCGGGTGCGACGATCGATCTGCATAAGAAGCATTCGCTGGCCGTGCGGTGGATGCACTGGATCAACTTTCCCCTGCTGTTCACCATGATCTACAGCGGCCTGCTGATCTACTGGGCCGACTCGATTCCCAGCAGCGGGCACCTGAGCGCGGTCTACCGTGTGGGCTTCGGGCACTGGACGCTCTTCCGGCTCTTTCCGCAGAGCTGGTATGCCGCCGTGGGCATGCAGTACAAGGTGCCGAATGGCCTGGCGTATCACTTCTTCTTCATGTGGCTCTTCGCGCTGAATGGTCTTGCGTATGTGACGTACCTGGCGATTTCGGGCGAGTGGCGCACGCTGGTGCCGCCTCTGGACGACCTGGGACAGGCACTGCGGGATGCGTGGGGCGTGGTGTTGTTCGACCTGCATCTGCGTAAGGAAGAGCCCCGCCGCAGAAAGTACAACGCTGCGCAGAAGTTCGCGTACACCGGCACAATCCTGATGGGCGGCGTGATGCTGGTGACGGGCTTTGCCATCTACAAGCCGACTTCGGCGCACTGGCTGACGTCGCTGTGTGGCGGCTACGAGATGGCGCGCTGGCTGCACTTCTGGACGACCATGGGCTTTCTGGCGTTCTTCGTGCTGCATGTCTGGCAGGTGGTGATGGCGGGCTGGAACAACTTTCGCAGCATGGTAACGGGCGTTGAGGTGCAGCCGGCTGAGCGAACGGGTACAGAGGGGCTCCATGATTGAATCGTCTCAATCCCGCACGCCGGAAGAGCTGGATGAGGAAGTCCGGCGCATGCTTCGCACCCGTACGCGGCGATCGTTTTTGATTGGCGGCGCTGCAGCTTTGGCGAGCGCTGGACTGTATGAAGCGCTCTATCGTTCGAAGGCAGTCAACCAGTTGCAGTGGCCGTTGCGCGAGGTGCATGAGGCAAACCGGGCGCTGACGAACTTGTTGTTCCGGCAGCGTGTGCTGGCGCCGACGTACAAGCCGTCGGAGGTGACCGGCCTTCGCATCAACGGGGACTTCGGCATCGATACGGGCCTGATCGAGAGTTCCTGGGGGCTGCAGCTTGTGGGGCTGGACCGGCCGCAGCAGTACCGGCAGTTCCTGCCGGACGTCGACCTGTGGGAGTACCGCTCGAAAGATGACTATGAGTCGCAGACTGAGGCCAGGTCGCAGGAGCCGGATGTGAAGGGGAAGGGGCCAGAGGCCAAGCCAAAGCAGAATGCGAATGCTGCGCCTGGCGGGCCGCCACCTAAGCCACAGCAGGCGATTCCTCACTTGCAGGAGAGCGCTGGTGTGACGGCTTCGGCAGATGCTGTTCCTGGAGTCGTCCTGCGTCTGGAAGACCTGAAGAAGCTGCCGTATACGGAGCAGATTACTCAGTTCAAGTGCGTGGAGGGCTGGAGCCAGATTGTGCGATGGGGTGGCGTCCGGTTCCGCGATCTGTTGCGGGCGTATCCGCCGGCGAACATCGATGGCAAGCCGCCGACGTACGTGACGATGGAGACTTCAAACGGCGAGTTCAATGCTTCGTTCGACATGCCTTCGCTGCTGCATCCGCAGACGCTGCTTTGTTACTCGATGGATGGCGTGCCGCTGCAGATCGCGCATGGTGCGCCGGTGCGGCTGGCGATGCCGCTGAAGTATGGCTACAAGCAGATCAAGGCGATTGCGAGTATTACGTTTGGCAATGTTCGGACGCCGGACTATTGGGAGAAGCTGGGGTACGACTGGTATGCGGGGCTTTAGGTTCGCTGCCCGTGAGTGTCGAGGCTTTGGGATCCTTGTCGCGGGCCTACAGCCCGCTGCGCCGTAGTCGAGTGGCTAACCCAGGGCGTTGCCCTGGGCTGGGAAGTCGCGGGCCTTCAGCCCGCTGCGATGGAGTCGTGTGGTTAATCCAGGGCTTTGCGCTGGGCTTGCAAGGTGCGTGTCTCAGCCCGCTGGGTGGAAAACGCCTTTGGGGTGGGCTGAGATCGCATGGCTGAGACCATGCCCCTCCCAAAGCTCCCCCCTTTTGAAGTCCATACCGCTCGAGTGTGTCAGGCTGCGGCTTCGAGCTCTTCTTCGAGGGCACGAAGTTCCCACGCATATTCTTCCGCGGGCAGGTTCGCGAGGATGGATCGCAGTTCGCGGGCGAGCGCCTGCGTCATGCGATTGCTCTTGCGGGCGGCGTGCAGCAACGTGCAGAGTTCGTCCTCATGCTGAGCGATGCAGCGAACGGTGTGCAGCAGGGTGTCAAGACGATCTGCCAGCGCAACCGGCTGCGTGCATGCCTTCGGCTTGCTGTTTTTCCTTATTGCCTTCGATAGGGGCTTTGCGGCCGTCTTTGCTGCCTTCGCCGGAGTGCCCTTCACTGCCTTTGTCGCTGCCTTCTTCACTACCTTTTTCTTAACGATCGTCTTCGCCATATCTTCTCTGATGCTCGACGGGCGGGGAACGTTCCGTTGCTTAAAACTCGAAGCGCGCGCCGAGCTGGATCTGGCGTGAGCTGGTGAGCGTGCTGGTAATGACGCCCGCGCTACCGACGCGTGCTCCGCCGGTGGCGAAGACATTACGCTGACTGGGGATTCCGAAGTTTGGCCGATTGGGAATGTTGAAGACCTCGCCGCGCAGTTGCAGGCGCGCACGTTCGCCGAAGGCGAAGGACTTGTTCAGCGCACCATCGATCGAAACCAGGCCGGGGCCGATCATGGTGTTGCGGCCCAGGTTGCCGAAGAAGCCGGGGGTGGGCAGCGCGAAGGCGGTGGGGTCGAAGTACTGCACGGGGCCACCCTTGATGGGATTGGAGCTGCGGCCCGGGAAGAGGTCGGGCCGTTCCTGCGAGGGGCCTGTGCCGATGCGTGCGCGTGCGTTGTCGAAGCTGATGAGTGCGGAGAAGGGGGCGCCTGAGCTGAAGAGCGCGATGCCGTTGAGCGACCACCCCTTGCCAAGCCAGCCGGGGCCACCAAGGTTCGGCAGGTTCGACGTGATGGAGTTGCTGGAGTAGTTGCGCAGGTCGTAGTTGGAGAGGCCCTTTTCCGCACGGAGGCTGTCGGGATCCTGCGTGATGTCGTTTTCGCTGCCCTGTGCGGAGACGAGTGAGCTGGTGTCGATGCTCTTCTGCCAGATGTAGGTCGAGCGCATCTGCAGGATGTCGTGGAACTGCCAGCTCAGCGTGGCCTGCAGAGCGTTCACGCTGGAGAGGCCGTCGGTCTTCTTGTAGCGAATCGACGTGAAGTTCGGGTTGCGCACGACGGAGGTAGTGGGGAAGAACTTGCGGCCGTTGACGATCTGCGGGATGGCCTGGTTCTCGTCGGTAATGCGCTGGTCATGCACGCCGCGGTTGGCGTCGTAGGCAATGGTCAGCACGGCACCCTTGGCAAGCTGCTGCTGCACGCTCAGGTTCCACTGCATGACGTACGGGCTGGCAGGGTTGTACTGCACCACGTCGATACGGCCCAGGCTGAAGTTGCTGCTGGTGATGACGGTATTGGGGAAGGTGATGGGCGTGCCGGTCTTTACTCCGCCAATCGTGTAGAAGGGCGGCTGACGGCTGCCTGCGTTCAGGTAGAAGTCTGTCCACAGCGGATCGAAGTACACACCGAAGGCACCGCGAACACTGGTGTTGCTTGCTTTGCGCGGGGAGTACGCGAAGCCAAGTCGCGGAGCGAAGTTCAGGTTGCTTGGGTTGGTGTACATCGGACCGACGGTGTCTGCGGTATCGGTAAGAACATTGCGAACGTTCGCCTGCAGCCCGTTGACTTCGTTGGGTACGGACGTGCGTTCATAGCGAAGACCGCCCGTGATGCTGAGCGCGTCCGTGGCGCGCCAGGTGTCGGTGATGTAGGCGGAATCCATGTGCTGGCGCCACTTGCGCTGTGGGTTGGAGCCGGGTAGTGCAATCTCAACGGACGAAGCGGTGCCGGCGAGGAAGAGCGCGACCGAGTTGAACTGGTAGAAGCCGTTCTGCGACTGTGCCGACTCCTGCGGAAAAATGATCTGCTTCTCATCCACGCCGAAGGCAAGGGTATGCCGGCCCAGGGTCAGCGTGAGGTCGTCGTTGCCTTCAAACAGGTTCAGGGCGTTCACATTTGGGCCGAAGCGCATGGGGCCGATCATGGGGCCGCCGGTAATGCTGATGGAGCCAAAGGGACGACCCGGCACAAAGGACAGTGACGGATCGATCGTCTTCGTGATGTCGTACTGCAGTGTGTAGTAACTGCGGTTGTAAGCCACGCGCGTCTGGTTCACCAGGCGGGGTGAGAAGCTATGCGTCATCTGCGCGGTCACGTACTGCGCGCGCGAGCGATTATGCGCGCGCGAGATCTGCAGATTGTCCGGCGTGTACACGTTCGCGTTGTCGAACTGGTAGCGCCCGAAGATGGAAGTGCGGTCGGAGAGCGTGCGATCCATGCGACCGATGGCGAAGTCTTCCTGCAGCGTGGCATTGCTGGTGGAGACATACGCCGCAGTGCCGTCTCCATAGTCCACGCCGTTTGCCGTCGGGATGATGGCGAGGTAGGGCTGCACCGCAGCAACCCCCCTGGCGCGGCTTGCCGCGTTGGGGACGATGGCGCTCGTCGTCGTTCCCAACGCCTGTCGAATACCTTCGTAGTTGCCGAAGTAGAAGGTCTTGCCGTGGCCGACGGGACCGCCGAGCGCGCCGCCGAACTGGTTGCGCGTGAAGTGCGGAATGGGCTGCGTTGCGCTGTCGAAGTAATTCTTTGTGTCCATTGCGGAGTTGCGCACAAACTCGAAGGCGCTGCCGTGCAGCCGGTTCGATCCGCTGCGTGTGATCTGGTCGATTACACCGCCGCCGGTCCGTCCGAACTCGGCCCCGTAGCCATTCACCAATACGCGGAACTGCGCGATAGAATCCACGCCCAGAATGACGCCGGATGCTCCACCAGGCGTGTTGTTATAGGCGTCATTCACGTCGGTGCCATCCAGCAGGAACTCCACCTGGTTGGTCCGGCGCCCGGAGATGGAGATCTGCCGGCCAAGGCCTTGTGAGTCGGGGTTGCCGCGGCGCATAGGCACGACGCCGGGGCTCAGCAGTGCGAGCTGCGTCACGTCGCGACCGTTCAACGGCAGTTGCCGGATCGATCGTTCACCCGTCACGGTGGACAGCGAGGGATCTTCGCGCTCCACGACGGTCTCGCTGGTTTCCACGGTGACGTCGGCTGTCGCCTGGATCTGAACTCTCACGTCCAGATCGGCGTGCTCGCCAACCGTCAGCATCAGGTTCCGTTGTGCTGTCGCGAAGCCAGGTGCATCGACCGAGACGACATACTGGCCTGCGGGCAACTGCGGCAGAACATATAGACCGGCATCGTTGGACTCGGCTGTGCGCCGGGCGTTCTTCCCCTGTTCGACTACGGTCACACGGGCATGGGCAACGTGGGCTCCGGTAGCGTCCTGCACAATGCCCGACAGGGAAGCGTTCGCGCCCTGAGCCAGTGCGGCGCCGGACGTGGCCACGCAGACAAGCGACAATGCAGAGAAACGTGCAACGGGCATAGCGAGAGGGTGCGACGGGCGCCGCTTGCGGTTCATGAGCATAAGAATATCCCGCTGCACAGGTATTTGAATGCAGCGGGCGAGTCTGTGACATTCAAATGACTAGGTTCGGCGATGGATCGTTACAGCATTAGCCTGATCGATCGAAGTAAGTAGGACAGACGACACATTGACGTGCGCGGGGCGTGTGACAGCCCACAGGATCGCATCGGCGACGTCGTCGGGCGTGAGCGGTGTGGTGTTGGCGTAGACCTTCGCTGCACGCTCTTTGTCGCCGCCGAAGCGGATCTCGCTGAAGCGGGTCTCCACCATGCCGGGATCGACACTCGTCACGCGGACTGCGGTTCCGAGCAGGTCAATTCGCATGCCCTCGCTCAGGATTTTCTCCGCGGCTTTTGTAGCGCAGTAGACTGCGCCGCCGGCATAGGCGGTCCAGCCGGCCGTCGATCCCAGGTTGATGACGTGGCCTGCATTACGTGTCACCATGCCAGGGAGGACCGCACGCGTGACATACAGCAAGCCCTTCATGTTGGTATCGATCATCTCTTCCCAGTTTTCGATGTCATCCAGATAGATCTTTTCCAGGCCGCGCGCTAGGCCCGCGTTGTTCACGAGAATCTCGATGGATTGCCACTCGGCGGGCAGAGAAGCGATCGCGCTGGCGACGTCGGCGCGCCGGGTTACATCGAGCGCGAGAGTATGGACATCTGCAGCGCCCGCTGCCTTTAGTTCGTCACGCATCGCGTCGAGAGCATCCGTCGTGCGCGCGCATAGCAGCAGCTTTGCACCCGCCGCGGCAAGCGCCAATGCTGTCGATTTGCCGATGCCTGCGCTGGCGCCGGTGATGAATGCGATCTTTCCCGCGATGCTGATGCCCATGTTCTCCTCGGTGTGACTCGTTGGAATTGGCTTTCTTTCATCGTAACGAAAGGAAGTCACCGTGAGTGACCAATGCGCAACAGGCATCCGAGACGAAGCGTCTCCAGACGCAACATCTCCAAACGCAACACAGGGCTGCCGAAGCAGCCCTGTGTTGCATGCATTGTGGTGGGTGGCTTGTTGTTACTGAACCGGACTCGGCTCAGCCTGTGTCGTCACGCCGATGGATGGGCCGGAGACGACCATCTCCACACGGCGATTTTGCGCCTTGCCGGCAGCAGTGCTGTTGTCAGCCACGGGGTTCGACTTGCCGAAACCCATCGAAGTAACGTTCGCAGGGCTGACACCGTTGTTGACGAGGAAGGCGCGGGTGGAATCAGCACGGCTCTGGCTCAACTTCAGGTTAAGCTCGTCGCTGCCCACGGAGTCCGTGTAGCCGTCGATCTGCAGCTTCAGGTCGGGGTACTGCATCAGGATGGCCGAGACTTTCGCCAGGGAGATCTGCGCGTTCTGCTTGAGAGCGCTCTTACCGGTGTCGAAAAGCACATCGCCCAGTGTCACGACAAGACCGCGAGCTGTCTCCTGCGTTGCCAGAACGGCATTGAGCTGTGCGCGAAGTCTCTCGCGCATGGCCTTCACCGACTGCTGCGCGGCGGCTGCCTTTGCATCGGCTGCAGCGGCATTTGCGTTAGCATCGGCTGCTGCCGCTTCCGCGCGAGCACGCTCTGCTGCTTCACGATCAGCCGCAGCCTTGGCGCGTTCTGCAGCCAGTGCGGACTGCTGTGCTTCCATCTGCGAAGCCTGTGCCTGCAGCTGCGCATCCTTACGTGCGTTTACTTCTGCCAGCGAACGCTCCTGCTCCTTCTTGCGAAGGGTGCTGACGCGCGCATCTTCCGAGCGCTGCACAGCCTCGCGAGCCATGGTGATTTCCATCTTCTCGTCGCGGTGCTTGCTCTGATCCATGTCATCCGCGTTCTGCAGCGAGGTCTTGACCTGGGCAATGATGTCTGGCGCGTACTTATCTGCACCGGCCATCAAGGCAATCTGGTAGGCATTATGTGCCTCATAGAGTTCAAGCGGGCTGTGCTCATTGCGCGTTACCGGACGGAAAACGGTCTTCGAACCTTCCGTCTGTGCATACAGACCCTTGGGCAGCAGAGTGTACTTTGCATTGACCTTTTCAAGGACGCCATTCGTCTTGTCTTCGATGATGTGGTTCTCCATCACGACAACGTCGCTGGGAACCTTCACGGCAAAGTAAGGCTCTGCCGTAACAATCATGCCGAAGGATTGCAGATTGCTTGTGACCTGCATGTCGACGGTGTGGTCGCCACCGGTCGGAAGCACTTCGCCGAGGTTCTGCGGTGCACCGTCTGGCGTAATGGCCCAAAGCACATAGGTCAGGTATTCCGGTCCGAATCCGTTGGCGGGTGTCAGTCCCTTCAACTTGACTTCGATGTTGATGCGGCCCTTGCCGCTGTCGACCTTTGCTTCACCCTTGGCATTCGGCAACAGGGGCGTACCGGCGAAAGCGAGTTTGGTCGAGCCGCTGCGATGCAGGTAGTTCACAGCGTCCAGGTCACGACGGACCACATTGACGCGATAAAGCGGCACGCCGTTCAGCTCACCGACCGGCTTGCCGCCATTTTGAACACCAGTACGCGTCTGCGGATCTGCCGTGGGATTCAGTTCCTGCGCATGCGCAAAAGCACCGCAAGCGAGTGCACTGGTCAACAGCGCTGCTGCGCCAAACTGAATTGCCTTGTTTCCCATACGATTCATGATTCCCTCGTGATCTTTCGATCATTCCTAAATGACGGTCCGCTCCGGCGCGCACTTGCAGCGCAGGCGTCTCCGTCTCAATACAAGGGATGCAATCATGTCGAGCGCGGTAGTCTACCAGCGAAAGGATTGCCGGTGACGATTTTTCTTCGCTTCTGGTTGCTTTTCTCAAGAAAACTTTCGGGGGATGGACAAATCGCTTAGAACCCAAAGTGAAAGAATGCTACCCGACAGACTCGTCGCGTCCGGGACGTGTCATCAGCGCCCTGATCGCGTCGACGGGCGATCGATCACCATGCAGGATGCCGTACATCTCACTCGTGATTGGCATCTCGATACCATGACGCTGCGCGAGGCCAAGTGCGGCACCGGTGCATCGAACGCCCTCCGCAACCTTGCCGTTCAGACTCGCCAGGATCTCCGGCAGCTTGCGCCCGCGTCCCAGCTCCACGCCAACGGTACGGTTGCGCGAAAGCGAACCAGTGCACGTGAGCACCAGGTCACCGTAACCGGCCAGACCAGCCATCGTCTCCGGACGGCCGCCACAGGCAACCGCGAGACGCGTGATCTCAGCCATGCCGCGCGTGATGAGAGCAGCCGATGCATTGCTGCCCAGTTGCAGGCCATCCACCACGCCGGCTGCAAGTGCAATGACGTTCTTGAGCGCACCACCGAGCTCGACACCGACGACATCGTCGTTGGTGTAAACGCGAAGCGACTCCGAGGAGAAGTCACGCTGTAAGGCGAGCGCAACATCGGTATGACGTGTGGCGAGTGTGATCGCCGTCGGCAGTGCAGCCGCAACCTCACGCGCGAACGACGGTCCACCCAGTGTGGCGAAGCGGACGGGAGAGGCGGCGGCGACCACCTCACTCATGCGGTGATAGGTTCCGTCCTGGATGCCCTTTGCGGCAGAGACAAAGACGTGCCCGGGACGCAGCTGCGGAGCGATGGTAGCGATGGTTTGTCCCATGTACTCCGACGGCGTCACGGCCAACAGCACATCGGCCGTATCCACTGCGGCAGAGAGTGAAGCTGTGACTGCGAGATCTGCCGGCAGGGGGAAGCCGGGAAGAAACTTCGCGTTCTCGCCGGTTTGCTGCATCGCTTCCGCATGCGCAGGCGTGTGCGCCCACAGGGTAACGCTGTGACGGCCCTGACGTGCCAGCGACAAGGCCAGCGCCGTTCCCCAAGCACCTGCTCCCAGAACTGCGATGCGGCTCATGCTGTAGGCTTCGTCCCAAATTTCGGTTCTGTGTGTGCGAGCAACCGGCTGATGTTCCCATGGTGCTTCGCGATCACCAGTACAGGCATCGCCAGATAGACGAGGTCTACGATCGGCTGTCGTCGCGAGTCGAACACAATGCAAAGCACTGCAAGGGATATCGCGCCGACGATGGACGCCAGGGATACATAACGCGTGAGCATGAATACGACAGCGAAAATCCCGACGCAGATGAGCGTTGTGAGCGGCATCATGGCAGCGAAGACACCCGCTGCAGTCGCAACACCCTTGCCGCCGCGGAAACCAAGCCAGACGGGGAAGACGTGGCCGAGTACGGCGAACAGGCCGGCAACCGCTTCGAGACTGTAGCCGTTGGGGAAGCCGGTCGCCTGAGCCATATGCTGTGCGATCACGACGGCCAACGCGCCCTTCAGTGCATCGAGCACGAGAGTTGCAATGCCGAGACCTTTGGCACCGGAACGAGCGACGTTGGTCGCTCCAATGTTGCCGGAGCCGGTCTCGCGGATGTCCTCATTGCGAAAGGTCCGGACAAGAAGATATCCCGTCGGAATGGACCCGATGAGGTAGGCGACGGCGAGCGTGATGATCCAGAGAAGAAGAGGAGTCATAGCGGACCTTGAGTCTATCAGCGTGTGGCTACAGCAGCTTGTGACGCAGCAGGCTCAGAGCGTGTTGCGAGGTGAACCAGCGAACCCGTTCGCGGTCGCCCATCAGGTTGAGTTCGCGGACCTCTGTACCGTTGGCATCGGCAAGTGCAAGGTAAACGCGGCCCACGGGCTTGTTGAGGGTCGCACCGCCAGGGCCTGCGATGCCGGTGACGCCAATGCCCAGGTCTGCGCCGGTACGTATGCGGATGCCTTCGGCCAGTGCACGCGCGACCTCTTCACTGACTGCGCCGTGTTGCTGAATCAATGGCTTGGGGACGTCGACGAGTGCTGTCTTGAGAGCGTCTGCATACACCACAACGCCGCCGAGAAATGAGCGCGAGGAACCAGGGATAGCCGTGAGCCGTTGCGCGATCAGGCCGCCCGTGCAGCTTTCGGCCGTGGCGAGCGTCAGGTGTCGCATGCCCATCATCAGCAGCACGACCTGCTCCAGTGACTCCCCATCAGCCGAAAAGACGAAGTCCATCATTTCCTGCTCGCAGAGTGACAGCACTTCATCGACGCGAGCCTGTGCTTCTTCCAGCGTTGGCTTCGCACAGGCGAAGTGGAGCTGGATCTCGCCCTGTGTGCTCAGGATCGTTGTCTGCACGTCGGTGAACTGCATGTAGATCGGGGAGGTGCGCGCGTCGACTTCGCTCTCCGGCACGACGGCCATGCGCAATTGTCCGATGGCGATGTGCTGCTGTGGAACGACACGTTGCAGCCGCTGCTTCACCTGGTCGGCATAGAGCGCGGTGAGTTCCTTCGGCGGCCCAGGCAGCAGCACGATGTAGCGTGGCTTGCCCTCGTATTCTGTGGCGATCCACTGGCCGGGCGCGGTACCGTTTGCGTTGGGCAGCAGCTCTGCGCCGTCGATGACATCGCCCTGCTTGAAGTTGATGGCCTGGATGGCGATGCCACGCTTGGCGAAGCGCGCCTTCAATGCGTCGACCACGGTCTCATTGCGCGTCAGGCCAACACCCAGCGCCGCAGCGACAGCTTCGCGCGTCAGGTCGTCTTCGGTGGGACCAAGGCCGCCGGAGAAGATGACGATGTCGGCGCGGTGGAGCGCGATGCGCGCGCACTCGGTCAATTGCTCCATGGAGTCGCCGAGGATGGTCTTGAACGCAACAGAGACGCCGAGCTTGTTGAGTTCGGCCGTGAGTGCGAGGGAGTTGGTGTCTTGCCGGAAGGGCGTCAGCATCTCGCTGCCGACGGCGATAATTTCAGCGATCATGATGGTCTTACGATGCACGCTGCGGCCTTAGCGGCTCAAGCGTCCCTCAACATCCATCTCCACGGTATAAAGTCCGCTGGTCGTGGCGAGAACTACAGCGTTGTCGTCGGTGAACGCCAGCCCCACGAGGCCGCTGCCGCTGATGGCAACGGAAGCTTCCTTCTGCGGTGTGATGCGGATGATGCCTCGCTCACCGTGCAGGGAAGCGGCGACGTAGACGTTGTCGTCCATGTCGACGGCCATGCCCTGCGGACGGCCCAGGCCGCGATACCAGACGCTGACTTCCCCCTCGGGCGAGATGGCGTGGATGGCCTCGTTGCTGCTGGTTGTGGGGCCAGTGACGAGGAGTGTGCCGTCGCCGGTGAAGGCGAGGTGATAGGCCGAAACAGAGGGCTCCAGCGTCGCGAAGACGAAGACTGCGCCCTGCGTGTTCAGCTTGAAGATGGTGCCGCTGCGATCGCCCACGTAGCAGTTGCCATCGTCGTCAAAGGCCAGGCCGGTGGCGACACCCATGCCCTCTGCCCACTGTGCCATCGCGCCGTCCGGGCTGATCCGGTAGACCGTACCCTCCGCGCGCGAAGAGCAGTAGAGATAGCCGTCTGGGCCAAAGGCCAGGCCGCTGGCGTTGGGCAGGCCGCGCACGAAGGCGCGCATACTGAACTCGCGGTCGATACGGAAGATGGAAACAGGAACTTCCTGCCCGCGGGAGCCGGAGAAGGTTGCGTAGACATTGCCCTCACCGTCGATCGCCGGATTCGCGATCGGATGAAGATTGTCTGCGATGGGCACGGCCACACGCAGCGGCAGGGTGTTCGAATGGCTCTCGCCGAGCCGCAGCGTGACGTCCCCTGAGATCGCGCCGTCCGGGACTCGCACCGTCACGCGGGTCGACGATGTGAGTGTGGTCGCCGCGGGCGTTTCGCCGATGGTGATCAGCGGCTGAAGGGTGCCGCCAAGGTGCGTTCCGCGCAGGTCAACAACACCATCCGGCATCGCCGCAGAGGGCGTGACGGAGACAAGGTGCGGTGCGTTCGGGTCAGCATGGCCGCGAAGGTGATCGAGAAGAGTCATCACCTTTCAGGGTATGCCTGCGACATCTTCGGTGCAAACGGCTAATGCTTCGGCGCGTTCGCGGCAATCTGCCAGACGATGTATGCCTGCTGCATCACGGTCTGCAGGATCAGCGCGTAGACGCCTGCGCCAAGGTCATCGACCATGATGCCTGTGCCTGCGGGCAGTTTCTCCAGCCGGCGGATCGGCGGCGGCTTCAGGATATCGAAGACGCGGAAGCAGACCAGGCCCAGGAGGGCGAAGGGCATCTGGGGCAGGCAGAAGACCAGCGTCAGCCACTGTCCCGCCACCTCGTCGATCACGACGATCTGTGGGTCCTTGCGACCGCTCTCCTGAGCGACGCGCGTTGCTGCCGGGATGCCAACGAGCGTTGCCAGCCCGGCCATACCCAGCGTGATCAGCGGCAGCCAGTGCAGCGGCACGTGGCGCGCGACGGCAAACCAGATCAGCGTGGCGGCAACGGACCCATACGTCCCGGGGCCGGGCTTCATGAGACCCGCACCGAAGAAGGTGCCTGCAATCCACGCCCAGCGTGTGCGCTTTACGCCGGCGAGACCGGCCGCAGGTCCGTCATAGTTACCTTCTGCACTCACGCCCTAGGTCTCACTGCTGCGGTTCTGCTCGCGGACGAGGTCTTCCAGCAGATCGGGATCGTGAATGGGCGAAGTGATCTTGTAGTCTCCGCTGGCCCACTTGCCGAGGTCGATAATGCGGCAGCGATCACTGCAGAAGGGGAAGTCTGGGTTGTCGGCTGTCACGGTTTTTTTGCATGTCGGGCAGTGCAGTGCTTTGTTGGACATTGTGCTAGCTCACGGGTTCGACCGGTACCCACAGTTCGATGGGACCTGTCTCAGATTCAGGGTCGTAGCGATCATCGTAGCGCTCAAAGGCCGGCGACTTTGCAAGGTTGTAGCCGGAAGTCGGCAGCCAGCTTGCGTAGATCGCTGACCATTGTTCGCCGATGTGCTCGAGGCCGTCGATGGTGAAGACGACATAGCGTGCTGCAGGCAGCGTCTCGCGATGCGGCGAACGCACACCGTCAAAGCTCGGCACTTCGATCGCACACATGTAGTCCATGGTCTCGTCGTCCGCGCGGATGACTACACCGTAGGTCACGCTGGCGGTATGAATCTCCGGCACGTCCAGCGCGAAGAAGTCGCCCCATTGCACGGGGATCGACTCCGCAGCAACCGCAATGGTGTGCGTCTGCAGCGATCCGGCAAGCAGGCGCTTTGCGCCGTCGCGGAACTTCGGGCTGGGCAGTGTCGTGGACATGATTTACGCGGTCGCCTTGGCAGCGGTCATCTGTGCGCGGCGGGCAGCAAGGTTCTTCTTAACGCCTTCGAACATGGCCTGAGCCTTCTCACTGGCGTCGACCAGCTTCTTGGTGCTGGGCATGAAGGTGTTGCCGGTTGCCTCTTCCGAGATGTCGGCAAACTTGGCGCGGAGGAACAAGGCTTCGCCTTGTGTTGCAAGGTAGAGTTCGGCATCGACGGCGCCATGCAGCGGCAGCTGCGCCATGCCTTCCCAGAAACTGATCACCTGGCGCCAGTAGACGTTGTTCGGGTTTGTCGGCTTGTGGATCTCCTTGAACTCATCCACGGTTGTCGGCCAGAACTCCATACCGACGTAGTTGCGCGCCTTGCGCATGACTTCTTCGCGGCGGAGGTCGTAGAGCTTCAGGATGATGTCTGCATCTGCTGGTGTTGCCATATATCGTGTCGTTCCTCGTGAGAATTAGCGTGGGCCTTCAGGCCGCCGTCGCGCGTTTGGGACGTTAACCCAGGGCGTCGCCCTGGGCTAGGATAGCTCGCGGCTTCCGCGCGATGGTCTCTCGTGCGGAAGAAGTCACGATGAAGTCGCGAGCAGATGGGCTAGTCGAGAATGCGCGCAACCACGTCGTAATCGTGCGCTTCGGTGATTTCGGCTCGGTAGAAGGTACCGGGGACGAGCGCTTCTCGGTCTCCGAAGTCGTTGATGAGGACGTGACCGTCGATCTCCGGGGCCTGCTGCATGGTGCGTGCCTGCCAGAGAAGCTCGGTCTCTTCGCTTGGGCCTTCGACCAGCACTTCGACCTCGCGGCCGACCTGCGCTGCGCGTGCCTTGGCGCTGATCTTGAGCTGGGTGCGCATCAGGCGGCGGCGGCGGGCTTCGATGGTGCGCTTGGGCACCTTCTCGCCCAGGTCGAAGGCTGCTGCGCCTTCTTCGTCGGAGTAGCTGAAGACACCGAGCCAGTCGATCTTTGCAGCCTTGATGAAGCTCTCAAGTTCCTCGAACTCCGCGTCCGTCTCGCCGGGGAAGCCGACGATGAACGCGGTACGGATTGCGATGCCGGGGACGATAGTCCGAGCCTTATCAATCATCCTGAGGAAGATGTCGCCGGAGCCGCCTCTCTTCATACGCTTCAGTGTCGCGGGCGCTGCGTGCTGCAGCGGCACATCGAGGTACTTCGCAATGTTGTCGTGGGCGGCGATGGTTTCGAGCAGCTTCGTCGTGACCTTGTTCGGGTAGGCATAGAGGAAGCGCAGCCACTTGATCTTGCCGATGCCTTCGACGTGCATGGTCGCGAGTGCTTCGAGCAGCGTTGCCAAGCCGTCGCGCAGGCCGAGGTCTTCACCGAAGCAGGTAGTGTCCTGGCCGATCAGTGTGAACTCGCGGACGCCCTGACGCATCAGGTTTTCGGCCTCGTTCAGGATCGACGAGATACGGCGCGAGCGGAACTTGCCGCGCAGCTGCGGGATGATGCAGAAGCCGCAGGGATGATCGCAGCCCTCGGCGATCTTGATGTATGCCGACGCGCGCGGCGTGGTCAGGATGCGCGGTGTGTCGTCGCTGTACAGGTAGCTTGGCAGCTCGGCGGTGGCGCCGTCCCAGGCGTCGCGATTGAAGCGGCCATTGCGCTCGCGCAGGTCGCCTTCGGGGCGCGAGGTCTGCTGCGGCACGTCCATCTGCGAGTGCTTGCGCACGGCGCTGGAGGCGCGGTCGATCAGGTTGCTCTCCGCGATGCTGGCGGACGAGAGATTACCCTGAGCTGCTTCCACCTGGAGGGCGGCAGCGCCACCGAGTTCCAGATGCACATGATCATGCGAATGCGCGTTGACCGCGACGGCGCCGTGCTCCAGTTGAGCCATCGAAGGATCGCCATTGACCGGCGTAGCTGAGTTGCCGACTTGCTGACTCGCTGACTCGCTGAGGATGTTGAACGGTCCACTCTGCGGCACGGGCTTCGGTGTCAGGCCCGCGGCGCGCAGGATGCCGTCGAGCTCGCCGGTGCCAAGGACCGCATCGACCTCTGGGATGTTCTTCTGGATCTCGTCGCGGTAGCGTTCGACGAGGCAGCCGGTGACGATGAGCTTGCGGGCGCGGCCACCGGTTTTGTGCGCGACCATCTCGAGGATGGTGTTCACACTCTCCTGTTTCGCGCTGTCGATGAAGCTGCAGGTGTTCACGACGATGATGTCGGCGTCTTCCGCAGCAGGCGTCAGCTCCGCGCCGGCGTGATGCACCATGCCCATCATGACTTCGCTGTCGACCAGGTTCTTGGGACAGCCAAGGGACACGAAACCAATGCGCGGACGTTCCGGCATGGGAGTAAGTTTATCGATCTGTTCTACGAGTTCTATGGGCACGCGCGTCGCCTTATGGGAGGGGATACCCCTCGCCCTTGCTTTTCGCAAAATGAGTTTCGAAAGGACTTCGTGCGCGTCTCCCGCTAAAAGGACAGACCCACGCGCAAAGAAAACTGATTCGATTGGAGTTAGCGATCACAGTCCAGTCCGCCAACCACGCTGCAATCGCTAGATCACACCATCTATTGTAGCGTTTTCCCGGGAAATTATTGGCGGGTGTAAATCGCTCACGATAAACGACCAACGGTCCCAAGGCCTTGACACGTATTTGGACGACCACCGAAACGGGTGCCCCATTCATCACGGCTCCGTCGTCATGAGTGGGTTTCAGGATTTAGAGGGTCGCGCTTCGCGCGAGATCCCCCTTCATGCGCAAGAGCGCGCATGAAGGGGGCACCGGTTCGGTGACTGTCAGGGCAGTTTGGCCGCTTCGGCTTCGGGGTTCCAGTGGTCGGCGCCGCCTAGGAACGTGCGGGTCTCGAAATCGCGGCGCTGCGTCGAGGTAAGGTGCTTGGCGAAGGGCGTACGTGTAGCGGTGACGGCGCCGGGACCGCCGGAGCCGTCCTCTGCGTAGAAGGCTGTGGCGAGGACGTTGCCGTTGTTCCAGTCGGACCAGCCCGCCGGTTCCAGCCCCTTGTCGATCTGCGTGTTTAGGAAGATCACGCGGGAGTAGGGGCGCCAGGGGCGGCCGAGGAAGACTCCATGGGCGGATTTCTTCGCGGCGTTGTCGGTCATGGCGGTGCCTTCGGCGCCGGGCGCGAAGGTCAGGTGGCTGTTGCGGATGACGTAGCCGGTCGGCTCGTCGGCGCGAAGGCGGCTTTGCGCGGTGATGTAGCCGGGCGCGACAGTGTGTAACTCGACTCGGTCGAAGACCGCGGTGGCATTGCCGAAGACGTAATCCACGGCGCCTTCAATGTAGCTGTCGACGTAGTATTGCCGACCGTAATTGGCGAAGAGCGTGTCTTGGTAGCCGAGAAAGCGGCAGCGTTTGAAGATCGACTTATCCGCCAGCACGGAGACCGCAACAGCTTGGCCAACGTTGCCGGAGGTGTTGGCGAAGGTGAGGTTGACCGCCGCGAAGCCGTTGCCGTTGACCTCGACCGTTTCGGTGAAGAAGGTGCCGCCCGATGTCTTGGCGAAGTGGTCGGAGGTAATGACGGTGTCTTCCGGCCTGGTGCCCAGACCGACGAGCGTCAGGTTGGGGCGGTTCTGCGGGATCCAGAGGCGTTCGTTATAGGTGCCGGGCGTGATGCGGATCGTGACGCGGCCGCCGTTCGTCGGTTCCGGTGCGTGGTCGATGGCGTTCTGGATCGTCGGGAACTCTACCGTGCCGCCGGGTGCAACACCGGGACGTACGAGGACAGTGATGTCGGCCGCATGAGCCGTCAGGGCAACGACGAGTGGCAGCAAGGCGAGGACGCGCATGGACTTCACGTTAGAGGGTCGCGATTGCTGCGGCAAGTTGCAAGGGTTTTGGAAAGGGACGGATTGGGTGCACCGAGCCTATGTCAATCGTAAGGGCACTCCTTTGGCAGTGCCAAGGCACCCTGGATTGAAGGCCGGCTCTAGCCACTGAGGCTTAGCTCTCTTCCAAGTGAGCACGAGCGAAAGCGTACCTCAGGGGCTGAAGCCCCGATTTGCAGGGCGATAGTTTTGCCACCGCTGAAGCTGTGCCCTTCCGAACACGGAGGATTCTGGGCGCTCGACATCTCTTTCGTCCGAACGATTCCACGTCTCAAAGGTGAGACATCTCGACTGGCTTTGAGGCAACCGGTTCGAGACCCGCTCGCGATGGTAGACTGAAGGAGTGCCGGGTCCTACGCGACTCACTCCTGCAAACCCCGCCAGGTCCGGAAGGAAGCAACGGTAGCAGGCTCTTGAGTGCGCAGTGGGTCACCCGGCGCTTTTTCTTTTCCCAATACAATTTGGAACGCGCAGCGCAGTGGGTCACCCGGCGCTTTTTCTTTTCCCAATACAATTTGGAACGCGCAGCGCAGTGGGTCACCCGGCGCTTTTTACATCCACAATTGGCTGCTGCCTGGATGGGGCGCTCGTCCGTCTGCAGTTGGCGGGTAACGGCATGCGTCGTTGGGGCCATTTGCACCGTCGACGGGGCGAAGCGGTATGCTCAACAAGGATATTCATGCGCTGTTTAGCCGGCGCGGAGGAAAGCCAGTTGAGTCTGCAGTTGAAGCCGCGCGTTGCTGCTCGCGCCAAAATTTCGTCTGTCGGGACCTATGTTCCGCCCCGTGTGCTGACCAACGCCGATATGGAGCGGATGGTCGAGACGAACGACCAATGGATCATGGAACGCACTGGTATCCGCGAGCGTCACGTCGTCGACGCCGGTGTTGCCACCAGCGACATGGCTGTGGAGGCCGCGAAGGTATGCCTCGCCAGGCGCGGTATTGATGCCAGCGAGATCGATTGCATCATTGTGGGCACGGTCACGCCGGACATGCTCTTCCCGGCGACTGCCTGCCTGGTGCAGAACAAGCTTGGTGCGAGCAAGGCCTGGGGCTTCGATCTGTCTGCCGCCTGCTCGGCGTTTACGTATTCGCTGCAGGTCGGTGCGCAGTTCATCCAGAGTGGCGCGCACAAGAAGGTCCTGGTGATCGGCGCGGACACGATGAGTTCCATTGTGGATTACACCGACCGTGCCACGTGCATCCTGTTCGGTGATGGCGCCGGATGTGTTCTGCTGGAGCCGTGCGAAGAGGGCGAGGTTGGCCTGATCGACTTCTACCACGAGGTCGATGGCTCGGGTGGCTCGGCATTGTGCATGCCTGCGGGCGGTAGTCTGCATCCACCCAGTGCGGAGACGGTTGCGGCTCGGCAGCACTTCATCAAGCAGGAGGGGCAGACGGTCTACAAGTTTGCCGTGCGCAAGATGATGGAAGCCAGCGAACATGTGCTGCAGGCCAATGGTGTGCTTGGTTCGGAGCTGGCGGCGTTCATCCCGCATCAGGCCAACAAACGCATCATCCTTGCCACGGCAGAGCGCCTGGGCTTGTCGGAGGATCGCGTCGTCATCAACATCGATCGCTATGGCAACACCACCGGCGGCACGATTCCGCTGGCGATGGGAACCGCTCTTGAAGAGAACCGCCTGAAGAAGGGCGATCTGGTTCTGCTCGCGAGCGTTGGAGCCGGGTTCACGGTCGGCGCCACGCTGCTGCGCTGGGAGTTCTAGGTTCAGGGAACAGCGATAGGGAACAGGGCTCGGCTTCGGTCGAGCCTGTTTTTTGGGCCTCGCGATCGTTTTTCAGGATTGCCGGGTTCAGATCCGAGCAACATCCACTCATGCGCAAGAGGTGTGCATGAATGGGGCACCCGGCGCAGTAGAGAAGAGTGCCACGTCCTGCAGGGAGGTAGGTTCTCATCTTGCAACCGCTAGTGCTGCGGAACCTATGTCTCAAAGCGAGACATGGGGCACCCAGTCATTCTGAGAAACCTTGGAGTTCTATTTGTGCCGGCGAAGATCTTCGGGTTCTTCGCTTTGCTCAAGATGACGGAAACTGATCGGTGAGATTGCTATGCCGCGGCAGCGGTGGTGGCGGTCGTCTGTTGCTCGCGGCGACGTAGGCGCAGCTTTACGATCGCATAGATCACGCCAAACCCGACCGATCCCCAGACGATGACGAGCAGAATCCAGCCATAGTGGTCTGCGATGCGTTGGTAAACCGGCATGATCTTGCGGCCGTAGTGCAGGCCCAGCCAGGCGTAGAAGGCGTGACGCAGGAAGCGCGAGACGGTAAAGCTCCAGAAGAAGCGCTTGCGCGACATGCGCATGGCTCCCGCTGCGATCAGAAAGGGCATCAACGGAGCTGGTGGCGGCAACACGGCGGGCAGTGCCACGGAGAGCAGCGCGTGTTCGCTCGTCCAGCGGTGAAGCCTGTCGCGGAAGCGCGCCGGAACATACTTGTCCATCAGGGGAAGGCCACCGGTGACGCCTGCCTGGTAGCTGACGGCACCGCCCACCATGGACCCGATGGTGGCGATGACGGTCACAAGCAGCCATGCCTGCCGCTGTGCGGCGAGCAGGACGACCAGGATGTCTGACGAGCCCGGGATGGGCAGCGGCACGGGCGACGAGTCAATCACGCAGATGAAGAAGAGTCCAAGCAGACCCAGCCGGAAGAAGTACCGGGTGATCCTGCGGCCAGTGCTGGCTGGCTTGTGCGCACCGGTGGACGCAACCGCGTTTGCGGTTGTCTCGGCAGCCTTTTGGAGTAGATCAAGGATCATGAGTCGGTGATTGGACGCTCGCAGGAGCGAGCGGGACTACAGGATGTACTTAGTGGCGTGTGGCTTTGATGATGGCACGGAAAGGAAGTCGGCTGCTGGCCTGCAGGGGTTACAGCAATTGGAGCCGGTATGCGGGCAGCACCTTCGCGCTGGCCGCAAGCTCATAAAAACGGTCGATGGCCCGCAGGCACTCACCGTCCAGGGTGTAATGGATGTTGCTGGTCAGATACCTGCGGATGGTCTCTGCGGAGAGCGGCAGGCGTGTCGTCCATTCGCTGACGAGATCTTCGGTATGGACGAGACCGTGGTCGCGTGAGGTCGTCAGGTCCTCGATGAGTTCCTCGCGCGGGATGCCGCACTTGATCAGGGCTTTCGGCCGGACGGCCCACACCGCCGCGACCCACGGCAAACCGGTGTGTTGACGCCAGAGCGAGGCGACGTCGATCCATGTGTGATCGGCGAAGTCGGTGCGATGTTCGAGCGCGAGGAGAGCCGGGTCGCCGATGAGCAGGGCAGCGTCGCTCGTGGCGAGCATGGCGGGAAGATCCGCGCCTTTCTCGTGCACATGCGGCGTGACGTCGTAGAACTCCCGCAGCATGGTTCGGACGTAGGCGGCGGAGGAGCGCGAGGCCGCGTCGGTTGCGAGTGTCTTCACGGTCGCCAGCGTGACGCCGGGCCTGAGCACGAGCTGGATCGATCGCACCGCGTGCAGCGATGCGATGGTGCAGCCGGGGACCGCAACGACTTGCGGCATGCTCGCAAGGGCCGCGATGGGAATCAGGCCCAGGTCGGCCTCTCCCGCGGCGAGTTGCGCAGCGCACTGCGATGGCAGCGTGTAGCGCACATCATAGCGCTCGATCAGGTGCCGGCTGGCAGGCGCATGTTCAAAATCCCAGAGGAGTGGTGCGGGATTGAGGAAGCTGATGGCGGCGATACGAAGACGAGACACTTGTCTTTAGAGTACCGAGAGCCATCGTTAGGTTCGGGCTGATCGATGCCTCCTGGTTGCCAGTGCGGTTATCGCAGGGTTTGATTCCCGCCTGCGCGAAGGCAGCCGATTGCGAGGCGGCTTTCCGTTTCGGGACTGAAGGAATACGGGTCTGTTGGCGAGACGGCATTATCCGCGCCAAGGGTGCGATATAACGATTCGCACCGGAGACACCTTCCCATGGCCACAGTCGTTGACAACGCTTTGCCGCGCCGCATGGCGACTGCCGAAACGGAGAATCGCGTTGCGTACATGGCGCTGATCCTGACGCCGGGCGTAGGTTCCACGCGGGCTCTGCGGGCGGTGTCCAGGGCGGCTGCGCCCGCCGATCTCTTCAGCCTGTCGTTGACGGAGCTTGAGGGCCTGGGATTGCCGGCGGCTTCGGCCCGGCATTTTTTTGAGGGCAAGTCGCGCGCCCTGGCGGTCGAAGAACTGGAACGCATGGAAGAGCAGGGTGCTGGCTTCCTGACGCATGACTGCCCGGAATACCCGGAGCGGCTGCGAGAGATCTACGATCCACCCGCCGTGCTGTGGTTCCGGGGCGACACGTCTCTGCTGGCTCTGCCTGGGATCGCGGTGGTGGGGACGCGGCATCCGTCGCCGTATGGCAGTGGCATGGCGCAGATGTTGAGCCGCGAACTGGCCGCGCGGGGATTGGTCATCCTGAGCGGTATGGCCCGTGGCGTCGATACCGAGGCGCACAAGGGGGCGCTGGAGGCTCGCGGCAAGACGGTTGCTGTCTGGGGCACGGGCGTCGATGTGATCTATCCGAAGGAGAACAAGCGGCTGGCTGAGCAGATCCTGATGGGTGGCGGCTGCATCCTGAGCGAGTTCCCGTTGGGAACGTTTCCCGCACCGCAGAACTTCCCGGTGCGGAACCGCGTGCTGAGCGGTATGAGCGTTGGTGTGCTTGTGGTGGAGGCGGCGGAACACAGTGGCACACGCATCACCGCACGTTGTGCGATGGAGCAGAATCGCGACGTCTACGCGGTGCCTGGAAACGTCACCAACAAGGGTTCGTGGACGCCCAATACGCTAATCAAGCAGGGCGCCAAGCTGACGGCGACCTGGGAGGACATATGGTAAGATCTGCCGAGCCAAGTGCGTCTTGAGCTTGAGAACGCGGCGAGTCCAGGTGGCGAATCCTCCTCCGGGACGATCGCATCTCTATTCGA
The DNA here is from genome assembly GCF_900105625.1 of Terriglobus roseus. Classification (NCBI taxonomy): domain Bacteria; kingdom Pseudomonadati; phylum Acidobacteriota; class Terriglobia; order Terriglobales; family Acidobacteriaceae; genus Terriglobus; species Terriglobus roseus. The sequence continues at coordinate 1,485,661 of NZ_FNSD01000001.1, read as the reverse complement.
CGACGGCAATCTTCCGCCGACCGAGCGCCTGGTGTTCTCGCTGTTGCGGGCTGACGAGTCGCTTCAACTCGATGACCTGATCGAGCAACTGGACGGGCAGTTGCAGTCACCCGAGATCTTCACCGCGCTCTTTGAGCTGGAGTTGGCGGGCCGCATCCGGCAGATGCCGGGGAAGAACTACGTGAGGACGTTCTAACCAACCTGCCTACGGTGCGGGCGCTGCTTTCGGAGCGGTTGATTCGGCCACCGGCTTGCCTTGCTCGTAGTCCGGAATGCCCGAGGTTACCTTGCGCAGCACGAACTCGCGGACGAGCGAGACGACCGCGTGTCCGCCGATACCTATGCCCACGTTACGGAAGATGAGGCCCGCACCGCGGTTGGCGTCAGGCCGGTAGAGATTCGAGATGGCGCCTGCGACAACCGAGCCGAGGATGCGGGAATAGGCTGGCTGGAAGTGGCCGCTGTTGCCCTTCTGGATGACAGCGGTAGACATGGCGTAGCCGGCCCGTTTGGCTACGGAGCCGGACCCGAGATAGAAGTAGCGGGGATCCTGCCGGAAGATGCTGGGGAAGACGGCAGAGCCGAAGAATCGGGAGACGACCACATCCGCATAGGCGGCGCCGAAGCGCTTGCCGTACCCCTGGGCTCCCTGTCCGTAGTCCTTGAAGGAGTTGCGCGCCTGCTCAACGCCGGCAACAAAGCCGACAACGACAAACTCCGCAGGATCGGTCGTGGAGCGGAAGGCGAGCCTGGTCTTTTGCCTGAAGTTCAGCGGGGCGGCGTCCCAGATGTAGCTGGAATAGAAATTCGGCAGAACGCCCAGCGCGCGCTGGTGCAGCGCCGCGTCCAACTGGGCCTGGGCCACCTGCTCCTGAGTCGCTACGACCGACACGTCGGTGTTGAACGGGGCGATTGGCAGGATGATCTCGGGAACGGTCTCTGCCCCGCCTGGGTCGAGGTGGATTTCGGGCGAAACAAACGTCTCCATGCCGCTAGCCGTCACGGTCAGGCGTACGGTTGCAGGGGTGAGATCGGAGAAGAGGAAGGTGCCGTCGTCGCCTGCATGGATCACGCGGTCGTTCGCGCCCTTTGCATTGACGAGCGTGACGTAAGCGCCAGCTACGGGCGCACCGTTCGTGTCGATAACGTGGCCCTGAAGGCTGGCACGGGTCTTTACGGAACTCGGAGCGTCCGGAAGTGTCTGGGCATATAGGCATCCGCTGGTGAGGGCGGAGATGAGGGCGACAGAGAGAGCAAAGCGGCGCAAGTCAAGCATGATTGAGATTCTTCCAAGGCTACGGGATTCGACGTGGGTTGCGGAGAAATAGCAGTGTCGAAATTCATACAAATGAAAATAATTCAAGGTGGTACCAGTCAAACAGGGGTGCCACGTTGTGCCAATGGCCAAAAAGGCTGATTTGAGTCCCAATAAGGGTAGGCCGCATCTGCTGTGGGAGACGCAGACTTTCGGGTTTCCCCCGGAGGAATAGAGACCTTCTTTGAGTCAGCGGGTCCAACCTGCGGAAAACGGAAACGTGACGCGCCGGGAGAACTCGTGTTAGGTTCCATACCGAGACAGCGCAAAAAGCCAGAGAGCTTATGCCGGGAGGTTTCCGGTCGCTTGATCCGGGCGTCGCCGGTCGTTTGAACCGGAAGAGCCGGTTGTTGTAGCTGGAGGATTCCGGCAGAAACCAGGAAGCAGTTATGGGTAAGAATCTCGTGATCGTCGAGTCGCCGGCAAAGGCGAAGACGATCAATAAATATCTCGGCAGCGATTACACGGTGGAGGCCTCGATTGGCCACATCATGGACCTGCCCAAGAACGACATCGGTGTCGAACTGAAGAACCGCACCTTCCTGCCGAAGCTGATTGTTTCGCCCGGCAAGGAGAAGCTCGTCGACCGACTGAAGAAGCTGGCTGCGAAGGCTGACGCCGTGTACCTGGCGCCCGATCCTGACCGCGAAGGCGAGGCGATTGCCGCGCATCTGCAGATGCAGTTGCAGCCCGGCATGAAGAACAAGGCGCCCATCTTCCGCGTGACCTTTAACGAGATCACAAAGAAGGCCGTCAACGATGCCTTCAAGACGCCGCGGCAGGTGGACAACAACCTGATGCTGGCACAGCAGACGCGCCGTGTGCTGGACCGCCTGGTGGGTTATGAGATCTCGCCGCTGCTGTGGGACAAGGTGCGCCGCGGCCTGAGCGCCGGACGTGTGCAGACGGTGGCACTTCGGCTGATCGTGGACCGCGAGAACGAGATCAAGGCATTCAACCCGGTAGAGTACTGGCCGGTGGATGCCAAGCTGAAGCCCGCTTCATCGCAGCAGGAGTTTATCGCCCGCCTGTACGCGATTGACGGCACGGCACTTCGTGTCGAGACCGTCGGCCCGCCGGCTCTCCCGGAAGGTATCAGCGCGCAGTCCGCCAAGGCCGGCATGGAGAAGGCGAAGTGGACCGTCGCGTCCGTCGAGGCGAAGGAGCGGCGGCGCAATCCGCCCGCTCCGTTCTCGACTTCGCGACTGCAGCAGGATGCTTCGAACCGCCTCGGTTTCAACGTGAAGCGGACGATGGGGGTAGCCCAGCGTTTGTACGAAGGTGTCGAGGTTGGCAGCGAGGGCACCGTCGGTCTGATCACCTACATGCGTACCGATTCGACGCGTGTCGCGCCGGTCGCCATCGACATGGCGCGGGACTATATCAAAAAGCTCGGCCCGCAGTATTTGCCGGCGAAACCCAATGACTTCAAAGGCAAGAAGGACGCGCAGGATGCGCACGAAGCCATCCGCCCAACCAACGTTGCGTATACACCGGACAGCATTCGCAAGTATCTGAGCGACGAGCAATTCAAGCTGTACGACCTGATCTGGCGCCGCTTTGTCGGCAGCCAGATGACCCCTGCCGTCTACGACCAGACGAACGTCGACATCACCGGCGTCAGCGACAGGAAATATAGCGTGCGTGTCTCCGGATCGGTGCTGAAGTTTGACGGCTTCCTGAAGGTCGCCGACCCGCGCGCTGCCAACGCGACCGCTACGGCCAAGCCGCAGAATGAGTCGTCCGACGGGGAGAACGAGGGTGCGGATACGGCATTGCCGGTGCTGACGCAGGGCCAGGCTCTGGACCTGGTCGAGGTGCTGACGGAGCAGAAGTTCACCGAGCCACCGCCACGCTTCAATGAGGCATCGCTGGTGAAGGAACTCGAAGAGCGCGGCATCGGCCGTCCTTCCACCTACGCCAGCATCATCAACACCATCCAGGATCGCGACTACGTCAAGAAGTTGGCGCGCAAGTTTGTGCCGACGGAGATTGGCATGGTCGTTACGACCCTGCTGGTCAAGAACTTCCCATACATCTTCGACATGGACTACACCCGCAAGCTCGAAGACGAGCTGGATGAGGTGGAGAGCGGCAAGGAGAAGTGGACGGACCTGCTCGACGGTTTTTACGGCCACCTGCTGAAGGAGATCAAGGTCGCCGAAGGCTCCATGGAGGAAATCAAGCGCTGGGAGAAGACGACCGACGAAGTCTGCGAAAAGTGCGGCTCACCGCTGATCCTGAAGTGGGGTAAATTCGGTTCGTTCTATAGCTGTAGCGCCTTCACCAAAACCAAGCCGAAGACCATCGCCGTGAGCGCGTTCAAGAAGGACGCCAAGGCCGCTATGAAGCGCGTGACGGACTCCTTCGAGTACCCGGTGACGGTGAAGGGTATGGTCGACGATGCTGAGGCCTCCAGCGAGGAAGTGCGCGACGACAAGCAGTTGCTGGCTGCGATGAAGCTCGCCTCCACGCGCGGCAAGAGCATCCTGATCGACCCGGTGAGCTGCGACTTCACCAAGGAAAACTTTGCGGACAAGCCGGATCTGGCTGCGATGGAAGCGGGCGACACCGAGGAAGAGGAGTTCTGCGAGAACTGCGGCAAGTTGATGGTCCTGAAGAACGGGCCATGGGGCCCGTTCATGAGCTGCCCGGACTACTCTGCTGACCCGCCGTGCAAGACGGTTCGCCGTCTGAACCAGAAGGTGCAGCAGAAACCGCCGGAGCCCACCGGCGAGCCCTGCCCGGAGTGCGGCATGGAGCTGGTGAAGCGCACCGGATCCTACGGTGAATTCACATCGTGCTCGGGTTATCCGAAGTGCAAGTACGTCAAGCAGACGCTGCTGGACGTCGCCTGCCCGAAGGATGGCGGCAAGATCGCCGAGCGCAAGTCGAAGATGGGCAACGTCTTCTACGGCTGCACGAACTATCCGAAGTGCGACTTCACCAGCAACCTGAAGCTGATCGACAAGCCGTGCCCGAAGGGCAACAGCAAGTACCTGCTGGAGGTTCCGAACAAGGCCGACGGCCTGATCCACGAGGTGTGTCCGCACAACCACGAAGCCCTGCCAAAGCGCCGCCCGAAGAAGGGCGCCAAGGTGGAGGAGCCGGTGGATACGATTGAATGTGGTTACGAAGAGATTACGAATCGTCCCATTCCGGTCGCAGCTCCGGTGGAGGTGCCGGTGCTGAAGCGGCCGGATCCTGAGGCGACCCGTCCGTTGGCTGAGAGTGTCGCATAAGTAATTTGTATGCAACAGATACGGAGAAGGCAGGCCCAGCGGAAGCTGGCCCTGCCTTTTTCAAGCAGTGAGTTCCGGCGCGGCCAAAGATGGTTCATCCTTGGGTTTTAAGCCCGCAAAAGCTCGTGCACCCCGGTAACCACTGTTCCCATCTAATAGTCAGGGCTGGTACAAAGGTAGAACGCCGGACCAAAGGTCCAGTTTTGCGTGCCTGACAGCGATCTCCGAGCGCCAGCCTGTCAGAACCTTCTTTGAAAGCGTGTGAGTCAGCAATGGCAAAGGCAGTGTGGAACGGCCAGACGGTCGCCGAGAGCGAGAGCTTTGAAACCGTCGAGGGCAACATCTACTTTCCAGAGGAGTCGGTGAAGCGCGAGTTTCTCCGTCCCAGCTCCACCTCGTCGTCCTGCCCGTGGAAGGGTCAGGCGCGTTACTTCACGTTGTTCGTCGACGGCCAGGAAAACCCCGACGCGGCCTGGTATTATCCCGACCCCAAGCCCGCCGCTCGCTCCGTGAAGCATCACATCGCCTTCTGGCGAGGCGTAGAAGTCAGCAAGTAATTGCTTTGTAGTTAAGGAAGGCGATGCTCTCAGGGCGTCGCCTTTTCCCTTTTGCGGCTGACTTACTGATCGCGGAACGATTCCAGGTCTGCGGGAGCGGCATCCACTTCCATCCGGATCTTGCCATCCTCGCGGAACGGGGTGAAGGTGAGTTGCGTGCCGGAGCAGATGCTTCCGCCCATGCGAAGCGGCACCTGGACCATGGGGTCGGCGCGGGTGCCGGCCGCCATGGTGCGTAGCTGCGCGGTTGCCGGATGGGTCGCGGCTGCATCGCACTCTCCGTTCGTGACGTTGCCTGTAACGGTCACCGGGGTCTCGTGCTCGAACGGAAAGCGGCAGGTGGCATTGCTGCCAGCGACGGCTTCCTGCAGGATGCAGTTGCCACCTGGTATAACGAAGCGCTCGGCGGCAATAACGGTCTGTGACTGCCCGGGCGTGAGCCGGGTGGCGATCACCGCCAGATGCATGGGGACGGTATCGCTGCCGGCAGCCTGCAGCACCCGCGCGGGCACCAGCAGGCCAGTTGCAGGTCGGCAAGTAGCGTACCCTCATCCCATTCGGGATAGAACGGCCTCAGGTAATCCATGAAGCCACGGACGGTCATCCACTCCGGCATCTCCTGGTTCTCTGAGACGTAGCCGATGCGGGCGAAGGAGTCTGCATGGAGCGTGCGCGTGGACTCGCCTAAGACGGTGGCTTCACCTGCGGTGGGCGGGAGGATATTCAGCAGCAGCTTGATCAGCGTGGTCTTGCCGGCGCCGTTATGGCCCACGAGCGCGAAGACGGAACCGTGCGGGACGGACAAATGTGTGGGTGCAAGCGCCTCCGTTCCACCGAACATCTTCGACAGGCCTTTGATCTCAACTGCGGGGACTGCATCGTTCATCGCGTCTCTCCTGTGTCTTCGTCTTCGGGTGGAGTCAGGCGTTCCCAGTGGCGCTCGACGGCCGCGGCGACCTCCTCGACCGAGAGGGACAGCCGCTTCGCCTCGACCACCAGCGCCTCGATCTGCGGGCCGAGCAGGGCTGTGCGCTCTGCCGCGGTGGATCGTGGCAGTTGCGCCACGACAGTGCCAATGCCGGGATGTGACTCCAGCAGGCCATCTGTCAGCAGTTGCGTGATGACCTTATGCGCCGTGTTGGGGTTGATCTTCAGTTCGCGTGAGAGCGCGCGGACCGACGGAAAGGCATCGCCGGGTCGCAGCTTGCCCGCGACGATGGCACGCGTGGCCGCGTAGACCGTCTGTTCGAAGATGGGTACACCGGGCCGGAAGCTGACGCGGAAAGGGATCACTGCTGTACTAGTACAGCTAGTACACCTTGCGATGCAAGAAATTTCTTTCGTCCCGTTGCTATTTCTCGCCTGGAGTCGTGGGCAGAGGCTCCGGCAGATCGGAATCTGCGACGATGCGGGAGGCCGTGTGGGTCTTTTCGAAGTCACGGTTTTCGACCGAGAGCGCGATCGAACGGTGAAAGAAAAAGAGCACGTTGAGCTTGAACTCAGTGCCGAAGGTGGCAGGGAACCAGACGCCATCCGGTTGCGGCGCGTAGGTCGCGGTGAAGCCCAGGCCTGGGATGCTGGTGCCCAGCAAGGCGCGCACGGCAAATGGGATATTGTGTGCCAGCGCGGTCTGCACCACGACAGGTTGGAAGGCCTCGGTGTCGATCCAGGCATCGCCGCGCCAGTCATAGTGGCTCTTCTCGCGTGGTGTGAAGACGATGTGGAAGGTGTCGTGGCCGTTGCGGCGCTCGCGGCCTTTCAGAGCGAAGTTGTACCCGGGTTGCGCTTTCCCGGTGAGTGGAAACAGGCCCGCGTGCAGGCCGTCTTTCGATTTTTCGTTGGTCAGGTTCTTGCGCACGTGCTCGACCAGTTGCTGGTCCAGGTCTTCGTCCTCGTCGTTCCGCAGGCCGTCCTTGCGGCGTTGTTTACGCGCCTCCTTGGTCAGATCCCTGTCGGGCGGTCCATCGATGTCGGCGCCGTGTGGCTTGTCCTTGAGTGGTTCTGTATACGCGATGTACCGCTTGCCGTCGCGACGACGGCCATCCAGCTTCAGCATCTGCTGTTCCGAGCCATGCGTGCCGGGTGTGACGCGCGCGTCGGTCGTCTCCTCACACATCACGGACTTGCCGCTGCTTGAGATCATTTGCGTGTGCTGGACGTAGACGTAGTGGGCCCGTGCGTCGTCGTCGCGATCCGTATTCGCGGCCACGCGTGCCATGATCTCGTCCGCCGTAAGCGACGGTGTGATCTGTGCAACGCATGGGAGCGACACAACGAACAGCGCGGCGAGGCAGAGGGATCTGGTCCACATTGGCTGCATACGCATCGGTACGCAGGCCCGGATGCGGAAGTTCACTCGGCGATGTCCGACACGCTGCGCGACCACCCACGCGACCTGCCCCCTGAGATGGCCGCGATGGGGCAGGCACACATGCAGATCCCTCCGTTACGCTGCGGGATGACAGCGTAGACGGAGGGATGATTTCAGGACGAACGGTTTGTATGCAGCAGCGAGTACGTCCTAAGAGATCGCGTGCAGGTACTTGTAGTCGACTGCGGCTGCTTCCATCGCGGGCATACGGCTATACGGCCCTTCCTGCTCTACGAAGATATGCTGGATGCCCTTACCCTTCACTCCGGCAAAGATTTCCTTGTAGTTGACGACACCCTGGCCGATCTCCGAGCCTTCGGGACGGATGGGGCCGCCGGTGCTGGCGCCCTTGGGGTAGGGGAGAAAGTCTTTGATGTGCAGCATCCTGATGCGGCCGGGATACTTTGCGACGAAGTCCGCAGGCTTGTAGCCGGCGACGGTCATCCATCCGCAGTCGATCTCGAAGGTGACGAGATCCTTATCGGTATGGGTGATCAGATAGTCGTAAGCGGGCTTACCGTCCACCATGCCGAACTCCATGGTGTGGTTGTGTGCCGCAAACTTCAGGCCAGCCTTCTTGGCGGCTTCACCGACCTTATTCATATCCTCTGCAAGCGCCTTGGTCTTGTCCGCATCCAGTGGGGCCAGCATGCCGCCGCGGGCCTTCGCCATCGCCTCGCGGCGCTGGTCGGCAGTCATGTTCGGATCCATCGCTGGCATGGGCGGGGCCAGCCAGCCTTGCGGAACAGACGACGTCGCGTAGGTGCAGCCGAGGGTATTGGCATCGTCAAACGATGCCTGCAAGGCGTCGAGTTTCAGCGGAAGATGTGCGCTGGGACACTTCAGGCCATTGTCGTCGAATGCCTTGCGAAGTTCCTTGGCGGTCTTCAGCGAACCGAAACCGGCCGTTTCAACTTCTTTGTAGCCAATGGCAGCGATCTGCTTTACGGCCGCGGCAGCGTCCTTCTGCATGTCTGCACCGACTACGTAGAGCTGGATACCCAGCGGCAGGCCGAGCGGGTCAGCGAATGCCCAGCGCGGCAGGACTGCGGCAGAGGCCGCCAGAGCGGCAACGGTGCCGGTGCGTGAAAGAAACTGCCTGCGGGTGATGCTGTTCATAGTCAGTGGCTCCGGTTATTGATAATTCGTTAGCGCAGAAACTGTAGACCTTCGTTGCATAGGGACGCAAGCGAAGTCTACTTCGCAGCGAAGGTGAGGTTCGCCATGGCCTTGCCGCTCGCGGTGACGGTGACGGTGATGGATTGCCGGCCCAGCGTCTCGTGCCAAGCGGTAACGGTGTATGTACCGGGCGGCAGATCGGGCAGTGTGAAGCTGCCATCATCCTTCGTCGTTGCGAAGTATGGATGGTCGACCACGCCGATGAAGGCATGCATCCAGTCATGGATGTTGCACTTCACGGGGATCATGATCTCCTGCTTCGTGAAGGTGCGGTGCATGACCGGATCGCCCGGACCCTGCGAGTGGTTCCACTCGCGATTGACCATGGCCATGGGGTGGATGTTGTGCGTGACGGGGTCTGAGTTTACGACGTTGAGCGTCTGGCCAACCTGTAATCCCAATACCCGCGGACGGAACCAGCAGCCGGCCTGATCAATCGTCACAGCGGCTGTCGGCGTGGCGAAGTGCTTTCCTTCGAGACCCTTTTCGATGTAGACAAAGACGTTGCCTAACCCGCCTTTTGCCCCTACGACGAGCGACTCGTCATAGGCCTTGCCCTTGTGCGCGGCTACGCAGGTGGGGTCGCTGCTCATGTCGACGAGCTGTGGCTTCGGCTTCGCGCCGGTGTATCTCACGGTACCCAGGATCGTCGTGGCGACTGCAGGGTCGACGGTGTAGACGGGCTCTGCAGCCGGAACGGCTCCAGTTTTGGCAGAGGATTGAGTCGTCTCAACGGAATTTGATTTACAGCCATACAGTAGCGATGACGCGATGAGCAGGGCCGCCGGGTAGCGGAACAAGGGATTCGGTTTCACGAGGTTTTCGTTCTCCTGGAGAGTGTGACGCGAAGGGACACTTTTCTGGTGGCCCGAAGTTACTTTTCCGGCGGCCCAAGGTTGGGCGATACATCACCGGTCAAGGATTGTAGAAATTCCACGAGGTCCGCACGATCTTGTCCACTGAGGTGAATCTTCTTCATCTCAGGGTCGAGGTAGGGATTGCTGTTGCCGCCGCCGGCATAGAAGTCCACCACGGCTTTCAGCGTCTTCAGACTGCCGTCGTGCATGTAGGGAGCGGTGCCTGCGATGTTGCGCAGGGTCGGTGTTTTAAAGGCGCCGGTGTCTGTGGCGATTTTTGTTTCGTGGAAGCGGCCCACATCGCTGAAGCTGCCGGAGTCGTTTACACCCTGGCCAGTGTTATGGAATTTGCCGTCGGTAAAAAGGGCATCGTGCGCGCCCACCGTATGGCATGCTGCACAGTTACCGCGCGTGGCATCCAGGTAGACCATGAAGCCGCGAAGCTGCGCGGGTGTGAGTGAGGTCTTGTCGCTGCCGTACTGGAAGCGGTCGAACGCCGAGTTGCCGGTGAGGGCGGTGCGTTCAAAGCTGGCCAGAGCTGCCTCGACACGCTCGATGTTCACGTCGTCGGTGCCGAAGGCGCTCTTGAACATCGAGCGGTACTGCGGATCGTTCCCCAGCTTGCTGACGTCCGCGGCGTGCGGCTGACTCATCTCGACGGGATTGGCGATGGGAAATGCGGCCTGCTCCTCGAGCGTGATAGCGCGACCGTCCCAGAACTGGAACGGCAGGTAGGCTGCGTTCAGGATGGTGGGTGCGTTACGAACGCCAAGCGCGCCGCGCACGCCGGTGGAGACGTTTTTGCCATCGGTGAAGTATGCCCTGGGATCGTGGCAGGAGGCGCAGGAGAGCGTGTTGTCGACCGAGACGTGCTTGTCGTAGAACAGCCTGCGGCCTAGCGCGATCGTCTCCGCAGTTGGCGGATTGTTCGCCGGAATCGGCAGCGCAGGCAGGCCAAGCGGGACGTGGATCTGGACTGGCGTGCCGATGGGCTTATTGCTGACCTGCCGCTTGCAGCCCGTCAGGGCGATAGGCAGCAGGAGTGCGGCGGCGATGGCAAAAGCTTGGCGCATGGTCCTGCTCTCATTATCGCGCCGGGCGGTATGCGTGACCGGCGCCGATTGATGCTGCGCTAAGCACCGCGCAGTTCTTGATGGCGGGCCAACTCGATCACTTCAAAAAGGTAGCCATTCACCGGCTCCTGGAAGAAAAACCGTCGGAAGTCGGTCGCGCGCAACGGTTCGATTAGCTCGCCGCCTTCAGCAAGAACACGCTCACGCAGCGCGTGGAAGTCTTCCTGCGGATGAAAAAGGGCGACGTGCCGACCGAACTCCGCCTCATGCGGCGAGCATGCGAAGCCTTCGACGAAGATGACGTGCAGCTCCTGTCCCTGGCCGATGTCAAACCACGCCACCGCCACCGGTGAGTTCGCCGGAACCGGTTTGCGGGGATAACCAAACGTTCGCTCGAGGAAGCTGGCTGTCGCTTCCACGTGCTGCGTTGGGAGTGTCAGGTGAGCGAACAAGGATCAGGCCGCCGGCTCTTCGAAGCCTTTCGCGATCCACTTTGACCAGTAGAAGGTGAGAGGCGTGGTGCCGGTGTTCACGATGCCGTGCCATGTATTGCCCGCCGTGTACATGACGGCGCCGGGGCCAATGGGTGTGGTCTTGCCGTCGACAGAGAGTTCGCCGGTGCCTTCGGTGATCATCATCAGCTCCTCTTCCGGATGCTGATGAGGCGGGTGCGGCGATGCCCCGGGATCAAGCACGCACATGCCGGTGCACATGCTGGCTAACTGGTTCGTGGGTCCGTTGTAATGAACGTAGGCCGCAGTGCCGGGCGCATCACCCTCTGCCTTCAGGCTTTCGACCGCGACGACACCGTCGACTAGCGCTGGGCCGGACGTGGCCGGGATGATGTGTGTGACGCCTTCCGCCATGGTGGTTCCTCCGGGCGGCCAGTATAACGCCGAGCGGTCAGCAGGTCGTAGTGGAACGGGACGCATCTCGCTCACCGCGACCTGCTGACGCCAACATCTGTCAGGCCCGCGCGCGAGCCTCAACCTGGCGATTCTCAAACTGTTCCGACGTCGATAGCAGGACAGCAAGCGTCATGGGCGGAACGTCCAGGTAGCCCTCGCGCACGCTGACTTCCGCCCGGGATGCGAGCTCCAACTGCTCGCCTTCCAGCAGTGCGAAGGCGAAGGGCTGATCGCCAAAGTTCACGACAACTCGAGCCTCTTCACGCTCCATCACCAGCGTCCGTGCGCGCTCGTCGGAAAAGACATGCAGATGATGGGTGTCGCCGTCGTTGAAGCACACGTGGCTTCGACGAAGCTTGATGAGGGCCTTGGTCCACGCGAGGAAATCTCCATGGTTGCCCTCTTCCTGCTCATCCCACTTCAGCTTTGAATCCAAGAAAGTCTTCTCGTGCTCAGGGTTCGGCACATCACCGCCGAAGCCGAATGCCGCGAACTCGTTCTTGCGGCCCTCTGCCACAAGGCGACGCATCTCTTCGTCCTCGTGATCGGCGAAGTAGAGGAAAGGGGTCGAGCTCGCCCATTCCTCACCCATGAAAAGCATAGGCGTGTAGGGCGCCAGAAGAACGATCCCGATGGACAGCTTCGCTGCGTCCGTTCCGACGAGGTGTTCGAAACGTTCACCCCATCCGCGGTTACCCACCTGATCGTGATTCTGGTCGAAGTGAATGAAGTGGTGCGCAGACAGCCCGTCTGTCGGGCGACCATGACGACGCTTGCGATGGCCCGAATATTGTCCGTCGTACACATAGGCATGTTTCAGCGACTTGTGCAGATCGGCAATTGTTCCGAAGTCTGAGTAATAACCACTCTCACCTTCCTTCGGGGAGTACAAAACAGCGATCAGTGCGTGGTGAAAGTCGTCACTCCATTGCGCGTCCATGCCGTACCCATTGGCTTCCCGCGGACGCACGACGCGAGGATCGTTAAGATCACTCTCTGCAATCAGATAGAACTCTTTCCCGACGGTTGCACCCAGGCGCTCGACTTCGGTTGAAAGCTGCTCCATGAAATGCACAGCAGAGAGGTCAAGAAAGGCGTGCACAGCGTCGAAACGCAGACCGTCGCAGTGATAGTCCTTCAGCCACATGATGGCGTTGTCCACGAAGAAGCGGCGGACCTCATCGCTGCCTTCCTGGTCAAGGTTTACCGCGTCGCCCCAGGGTGTTTTCCGATTCTCATTGAGATAGGGGCCGAATTTTCCTGTGTAATTTCCGACTGGTCCAAAGTGGTTGTAGACCACGTCCAGAATCACACTTAGACCCGTCGCATGGCATGCATCGACGAATCGCTTGAAGCCGTCCGGACCACCGTAGTGCTCATGGGTTGCAAAGAGGGAGACGCTGTCATATCCCCAACCCTGCTTGCCCGCCCACGCCGCCACTGGCATCACCTCGACATGTGTGATCCCCAGGTCTGCGAGATACTTCAGGTGTGGAATCGCGCCATCGAATGTTCCCTCTGTGCTGAAGGTTCCGATGTGCAGTTCGTAGATGATGGCGCCCGTCTTCGGTGAACCACGCCATAACTGGTCATGCCATTCGAAGCCGCCGTGGCTATAAATCTCCGACAGGCCGTGCACACCCTCTGGCTGACGCAGGCTGCGCGGATCGGGATACGGTGTCGAATCGTCATCCAGCAGGAAGGCGTACCGATCGCCACAAGTCGCCTCTTGCACTTCGAGAGTCCACCAGCCACGATGATTCGGGCCATTCATTGCCAGGACCTGTTCCCGCCAGCAAAGGGACATCTTCTGCGCCTTGGGCGCCCACACTCCAAACTTATGCATTGCAAATGCTCCTGACCGAACAGAGACGGCACTCAGGGACTCATCCGGATTGTTTGCAGATCCAGTGAGTAACTTGCTAAGTGGCGAATGTCTCTTCAAGGCCTTAGATTGCACATGCGGAAGGCTGGTTGCGTTTACATGCGGGTAGAGGCGTGCTGCTCATTCGCGCGCAAAGTTGGCCTGCATTGGCGCGGCGATTGGCTGAATCCCGACGAATTTCGGGCCCGGTCCCGCAGTACTGTCTGCGATCGTTTAGTTAACAAACTTACGGAAGATCGGGAGCTTCCGGGAGTTCGTCACTCCACTGGAACGGGGAGGGCTGCGGGCTTGAAGGTCGTGAATCCGTAGTCATGGCATCGCCCTCTGCAATGTAAAAAGCCGGAAGACCATGGCTCAGAGGTGTGAAGCCACCGATCGCTCCGGCACGAGTGTTGATGGGCAGTCGCTGCTCGCGATAGTGGTGTCGGTTCAAATCCTGCAGCAACCAATTCCAATCGCTTGCCAGAATGACGTACTGTCCGGCAGTCGACTGGAATGTGGCCAGCGGCACGATCTTCAAGCTGTACATGGAGCGAGCGGCCCACAGGTTCTGCTCAGGCGAATCATCGTTGCGAAACTTGCGCACTGCGGGGAAATCTATCGGGAAGACCTCACGCCGCACATATTCGGATGGTGCATAGCGTTGAAACGTGAGCGCCATCAGCGGATCGGGGATCGCCAGGGGAGTATTCGTAGGCAAGCCGTCAAACGCAAGCGGCAACCTATCGACAACTTTGTAAAACGACTGCTTCTGTTCGGCGTACCAATAACCCACAACGGATTCTCTTGCGATAAACCATGCCAGCACAAAGCAGAGAAACACTGGTCCTGCGTAACGTCTGCGACTGGCGAGGCGGTATGCCGTGACGGTTCCCCCAATGGCAAAGCCAAAGCAGACGGGAATGACAAATCTTGGCGAGAGCATACCTCCTCGCACCGATGCCATCGTGTAGCCAAGGAACGGGTAAAGCATCAGGCAGAAAACGCCGACGAGCTCATGCAGAGGAAGTATGCGATGCGGGATGCCTGAGTCCGACAGGGCGGCGATCCTTCGCTCCTGCTTCTCCGGGCTGCTCACCTGCATGAAGTGCTTGACGGCCGCCACCGTGAAGAGCGCGAGCAAAGGGTAGAGGATCATCTCAACCATCTGGGTGTAGGAGTCAAACACCTGGTCGAGGGAAACCTTGTTCCAGGCGTGGGGCGCGAACTGTGCGATGGCCCGATTGATGAGCGGCAGATAAACAAGGAGAGGACTGATGGCCAATGCAAGAGCCAGCCAGGTAGGCCAATTGATCGAGCGGAGCAAGTTCGACCGAATGTCTGCCTTGCGAGCCTTTGCGATTCGTTCGAGCGTCCGGGCGATTTCGCCTGCGGTAATGGGAACAAAGGCCAGTACGGCGAAATAGTTCGTGGAAATGCCCGCGCCCAGAGACACGGTCATCACCACGAGCCAGATGACGCGTAACGCCTGAGGGCGTGTCGTCTCCGTCGCACGGCACCATCCAAGAAACGCGAGCATCGTGAGGCCATAGAAGATGCCATACGAGCGGCTCTCATAGCTGTATTCAAATGCTGCCATCGCCATGGAAAGCACAGTGCCCGCCAGCGCCCACTCGGCGGGAACCCGGCGTCGCAGGTAGGTGAACAGAGAGACAAGCCCGATCCAGTAACCAATCATCGCGGGAAGTCGGAGTGCGAACTCTCGTTCTCCGAAAAGCGCGCGGCAGAAGTGCACGAGGAGGTGTGTCACAGGAGGGTTGGGGTCCGCTCCCAGGGTGAGCGCCTGCCAGATGGCTTTCACATTGTCGAGGCGAGCGACGTGCAGCGTGATGAACTCGTCAAGCCAAAGCAGCTTCAAGTGCGAGAGAGCTGCAACCGCCACGACATAGAGCGCAGTAAGTGCCAGGAAGGCACGCCAGGGGGTTGATTGGATTGCGCGCGTCAGCGCGTCAGGTTTTGGGAGGGACACGTTTGTGTCTGGTCCCGTGGTTTCCGCCGCCGCCGCGGCTGTCATGCTGTGACGCCTTCGTCCGATGCAACCGCATTGGTATCCGCAGGATCGCGGGCGGTGTCACCGGTTTTCTTTTCGTGATAGTCCTGTTCCGTATTGATCGACCAGAGGTTGTCTTTCGAAGTCCTGCCCGCAATGATGTTATCCACGGCTGTCATGGCCGTCAGCATCGAGTGATCCTGATTGTTGTACTTATGCATGCCATTTCGGCCGATGAGATATAGGTTTTCGAATTGATCGATATAGCGGACGATTTCGTCAAAGCGGTCGTAAGTGCCAAAGTATGCGGGATAGGTCTTCGGCACACGGAAGACACAGGAGTCTCTCACCTCGTCGGCCCGCAGGATGCCAATCTTCTCCACTTCGGCGATGGCAAACTGCGCGAGTTCGTCATCCGGCATCTTCCATAGCGGGTCACTCTCGTAGCAGAAATACTCGAGGCCGATCCAGACTTTGGATGGGTCCGCGACAAGGTGCGGGCTCCAGTTGTTGAAGATCTGCAAACGTCCGACCAGGACGTCGGGTTCCTGAATGTAGATCCACGTGTCTTTCAGCGGCGATCCGTCTGCCTCTTTGAGGAGCAGACGATCGACCAGCAGCCCAACCGTGATGAAGTCGCGATAGACCAGTCCGTCCGCGATGGCCGAGATCTCTGGCGGAATTGGTGTATGGAGGCGCTGCAGGAGATCTCTGACCGGCATGGTCGAAAAGCAGAAGTCGCCTTCCACTGTCTGCAGGTCACCGGCTGGTGTCTTCGCTTCAAGGGAGGTGATGCGATCCACGCCATCGGCTCCGCGTTCGACATTCAGGCCAACGATCCGCCATCCCATGCGTACCTCGCCACCCTCACGAACGATCATCCTGGCGACGAGCTCCCAAAGCTGGCCGGGACCGTACTTTGGATAGAGGAATTGCTCAATCAGCGAAGTCTCGGAATTCTTCTGCTTGATATCGGTGGGGTCCGACTTTCTGACACCGGAGACCTTCGAGAAGAAGTGGGAGACCATCTTGCGCAAGGAGAGACCCTTGATGCGTTGCGCTCCCCACGACGCATCGATCTGCTCGCAGGGAACGCCCCACACCTTCTCTGTATAGCTCTTGAAAAAAGTGAGATACAGTGTGCGCCCGAAGCGGTTAGTCAGAAAGTCTTCCAACGTCTTTTCCGGACGTCGCGGAAACAATCGCGCCTTGATGTAACTCAGACCAATCTGGATGGTTCGCAGCAGTCCCAGGCGACGCAGTGTACAGACGGAAAGTGTCAGCGGGTAATCGAAGAAGGACCGGAGAAAATAGATTCGGCTCTTGCGAGGGCGGATCAGCATGACTGCGTCAGGGTCTTGGACTTCCGCGTCTGGCGCTGGGTGCGGGTCGGTGCTGATGACTCGCTGCTGGTTGTGATACGAAATGGCGGCCACGTGCGATGTGCCCACCTGCTCAATGGGCATGATGGAGGTCCACCAATCCATGACGCGGTCAGATTTGGAAAAGAAGCGATGACCGCCGATATCAATCCGATTGCCGTTATAGCGGATGGTGCACGAGATCCCGCCGATGCGGTCGCTCGCTTCGAAGACGATGGGCTGGATCGAAGAACGCCTGCAGAACTCAAGCGCTGCCGTCAATCCGGCGGGGCCGGCTCCGATGATCAATGCGGTCTTCTTTACAGCTGTCATGCATCTCCCTGGGGCTATCGTCTGCGATCGAAGGTGCACCGGTACCGGGCTGCAAACGGCTTCGATCGCCGCCTGCCAAAACCGCGGCGGCCGTCTCGATATCGAATCGGAGGGCCTACACGCGCGGACGGCAGACGTTCGAAAACTCCTGTACTAGATGGTTACACGCCTCAGGCGATCGCGACCGTTTCCGCGGGCTCACCTAGTGGCTCTGCAGCGGCTTGGAGACGTTTTCGAGCGATTGGCCCGCCGCCTCAACGCCGATGCGCCATTCGCAGATGGATCCTGCCAGCATAAGTGCTGCGCCCACTGCATAGCCGCCTGCCACGGCCCAGCGAGAATCTGTCCGGATCAGAAATCCGAAGAGCAGGGGAGCACCGACGCCGCCAACGAGCGTGCCGATCGCGTAGAACACGGCGATGGCGAAAGCTCGTATCTCAAGCGGGAAGATTTCTGACACGGTCAGGTATGCGGCGCTGGCCGCGGAGGACGCTACGAAGAAGATCGCCGTGAAGAGTATGCCCAGGCCTCGCGGGCCAATGATCCCCATACCGAACGGCACCAGAGCTACGACCAGCAGCAAGGACGCGATGCCATAGGTCGCTGTGATCATTGGCTTTCGGCCCAACTTGTCAAAAAGCTTGCTCAGGACCAGTGGCCCGAAGAAACTGCCGATGGCAAAGGGCAGCAGGTGCAGCGGCAGGTCATCGTCAGAGATGTGAAAGAACTTTTTAACCACCAGCCCATAAGTGAAGAAGACGGCGTTGAAAAAGAAGGATTGTCCCACCATGAGGACGATCGACAGGATCGAGCGCGACCGGCTTTCCCCGGCCATGTTTCGGAAGATTTCACCCCATGGCGTGTGATCGCGGACGATTATTTTCAGCGGATCGCCTTGAGGCTTTGGCAGCGTGTCGCGTTTGCCATTGCTGACGGCATCTTCGATCTGCGTGACGATGCAGTTGGCTTCCTCTTCGTGTCCGCGCAGCATCAGCCACCGTGGGCTCTCCGGCACACGCAGCCTCAGCAACAGGACAGCGGCCCCCAGGACGCCACCAATGCCGAACGCGTAGCGCCAGCCAAGGTGCTGTAGGTTTCCACCGGCATGCAGCAGGAGATAGGTCGCGACTGCGCCGATGGATGCGCCCACCCAGAAGGTGCCATTCACAATGAGATCGACAGTGCCTCGAACCTTGCCCGGAATGAGTTCATCCACGGCCGAGTTAATCGCGGCGTATTCGCCACCGATGCCGAAACCCGTGAAGAAGCGTACAAAGGCGAAGAAGAGAAATCCATGCGAGAAAGCCGTTGCAATGGTCGCAAGCGAGTAGGTCGCCAGTGTGACAAGGAAAAGCTTGCGACGGCCTAAGCGATCCGTGAGCCAGCCAAAGAACAGCGCGCCCAATACCGCGCCCGCAAGGTACGTGGTCGCCGCAGCAGTGACCTGCGGGTCGGTCAGCGAGAGTCCCTGCCCGCTTTGGAGAATGCCGGAGAGCGAGCCGACGAGGGTAACTTCAAGACCATCCAGCAGCCAGGAAGTTCCAAGTGCGACGATGATCCGTGTATGCCATCCGGACCAGGGCAGTCGATCAAGTCTTTGCGGAATGTCTGTTTCGACGGTGTTGTTCTGTTCCAAGGCTTTAGCTGTCCCTCTTCTCGATCACACTTATCCCGCCATTGCGCTCCAGCACGGCATACTCGATATCGTCTATCGAACGGATGCCTTTGGTACGAGCCGCGGCCATGACATCTTCCGGTGCCATCCGCATGCCGTTCATAGTCTCCTGCTGCCACTGACCCTGCCGCACCAGTAACAGCGGGGTGCCGTCGATGAGCGCTCCGAATCTGGGATAGCGAATCTTCAATCCGGACGTGACCCGGTGCAGACATCCAACCGCCAGCACGGCACAGGTGCAGTTGGTGACCGAGTGATCTTTGCCGACCGTGGAAAGAATGATGACGCCGCCCATCAGGAAGACCAGCACAAACTCAAGCTGAGTCATCTGCGCTCCAGGTCTGCGGATGAGTACGCGGACCATCAAAGTCAAAAAGATGTAGCCGAAAACAGCATGCATGACCATCGACACTAGGGCACCACCACGACACGTCGTGTCACCGAAGTGTGCCCGGGCACCCGGACTGTGAAGTGGAAGATGCCGGGGGCCCCGGGCTCCAGTTCGAAGTCCACTTCGCCAGGCACATCGCCCGCAGGGAAGGTATAGACCATGGTTCCTGCGCTGATCGCGGAAGTCTGTGGCTGCGGTATGACGCGTTGTGCGCCTAGTTTTCGAATCACGCTGTCGCTGACGATCAGCTTCACAACACCGCCCGATACCGCGTCCGGTGCGAAGTGTATCGCCAGGGAATTCGGAGTGCCTGTGCGTGCCACGCGGTCATAGTGAACGCGCATGGCTGTTGCGGGATCATTAACCTGAGCGTGTGCGAGCCAACCCGCACCGAAGAGCCCGAGGACATCGGCAATTAGAACGAGGACGAAAAACGACCATACGATGCGCTCGAAGGTCCACCAGCGCTCCTGAAAGCCAAGATCTTCGCCGACAGCGATGGCGTTATCGACCTTCGGAACTTCGCTACCGTTGACGGGGTCCAGCAACTTCAATTTTTCTGTCACGCTACGACTCCTTCAATGGCACGATGCTTATTTCGCCGTTGCGCTCCAGCGTCGCTGTGTCGATTTCATCCGGTGTTCTCAGGCCCTGATCGCGCGCCATAGCCATGACGTCGTCGGGAGAGATGCGCATCTTGCGCATCGTGCGGCTCCGCCACGTATTGCCTTCGAGAAGGATGAGCGGCGTTCCGTCCAACAGGCGCGCTGCCCACGACGACTTCGTACGAAGCCATACGAGGAAGGTGTGACCGCATGCCACGGTCAGAATTTCGGTAATGGCATTTGTCGTGGACGCCTGCGGACCGACCATCCCCGTCAGCGTGAGTCCGCCGAGAAAGAAGACCAGTACAAATTCAAACGGGGTGAGCTGCTTGCCAGGGCGTCGCCCCACGATGCGCGAGATGAACACGAGGGAGAAGTAACCCCACAACGCACGGATGATCGCGCCAAAGGCCTCCACTCTGTCTCCCCCTTATTCGTTCAAGGGGTGGGACGCGCTGCGTCTGGATGGGGATGCCGTCCGAAAGCTGTGCATCAGGCACAGCGGCGCTGCCTTTATCCGCCATGCCGCTGTCCAGCGCCTCTTGTAGAGCAGAGGGTCGGCTGCAGCTGCGATCCAAGCTGATTGGCGCGTCTTTTTTGGGTTGCACGACATCTGCATCGGCGGGCGTTCCCACGCGTCTTATCTTCCAGGGCAGCGTTCAGTCTTCCGGGGTAGCATTGAGGTAATGGCCGTAACCATCCATAGTCAGAGCACCTTCGAAGGGACACTGCGATCCGCCAAAACGTCGCTGATGTTCAGCGAGACCCTGCGTCTTGCCCTCGACAGCTTTCGCGCCAGCAAGGTTCGCTTCCTGCTGACGATGCTCGGCATGATCATTGGATCGGCTTCCATTGTTCTCGTGGTCACGGTCGGCCTTACAGGCCGGCAGTACGCGCTCGACACGCTTTCCAGCATCGGCCCCAACATGGTGGAAATGCAGTACAACGGCGGCGCCACCATTGGTCCGGATGGCGCGTCGACGCCGGATTACATGACGCGTGAGGACGAAGCCGCCGTACTGGCGCAGGTTCCCGGCATCGCCCAAAGCTCTCCCATGCTGGAGATCCACACGCCGATCAGTGTCGGTGAGGGCAAGGTGAAAGACGTGATGCTGCTGGGTGTTTCGCCCCGCTACAAGGACGTGCGAAACCTCGGCGTGATGGCCGGTCGCTTTTTTGACGACCAGGACTCGGTGATGCACGACAAGGTCGGCGTCATGGTCGAGCCGCTGGCGAAGGAGATCTTCGGCTCCGATCAGGCAGCAGTTGGCAAAGTTTTGAGCATGAGCGGTGTCCCCGTCACGATCATCGGTGTCTTCAAGCAGCGTGTCGATACGTTCGGGCAGTCGGAGATCAGCGACACCACCATGTTACTGCCCTACACCGTGGCCCGTTACTTCACCGGCACAGACACGGTGAAGGAAATCTTCTTCACCATGAAAGACCCGGCGGACGTGCCGCGTGGTGGCGCGCGCATCCTGGAGCTGATCCGGTCACGCCATCGGAAGACCAGCAACTACACGGCGTTCACCATGGTGGCCATCCTGGACACGATGGCGAAGGTCGCCGACTCGCTAACCTACGTCCTGACTGCCGCAGCGTTCATCACGCTGGTGGTTTCGGGTGTCGGCATCATGAACAGCATGCTGGCCAATGTTTCCGCACGTATCCGTGAGATCGGTATCCGTAAGGCGCTTGGTGCTACAAGACGCGAGATTCGCCTGCAGTTCCTGACCGAAGCGGTCTTCTTATCGCTGTCCGGAGGTGTGGTGGGTACGCTGCTTGGACTGGCGGTGCCGGTCAGCGTCAACCTATTAACCCCCGTCCACATCCCGATGTCGATTACGTCCGCGATCGTAGCCCTGTTTACCAGCGTGCTGGTCGGCGTCGTATTCGGCACTCTGCCTGCCAATCGCGCGGCTGCGCTGGATCCGGTGGAGACACTCAAGTACGAGTAGGCGTTTTTTCGAGTGAGCTATACGTGCAAAGGACCGCCCTCTCGGGCAGCCCTGTCATGATCCAAATCGCTCAGCCAGACGCGAGCATCCCAGTTGAGATGCTGCGGTTTCAGGAGCAGCGGGCCTACATCGCCAGCGCCAACATCTCCAACTCCTGATGCATGCATTCCAGCGTGCAATGCAGCGCGTCGATACGACCGACGACGTTTCGCGCACCATCGCTGGAAATGCCGTAGCCGCGCGCATTCAGGAAACTGCTGATAAGCTCAGCCGCCTGCCAGCTATCGAGACCAGCGTTCAGTAACTCGCTGCGTAGACTAGCGACGTCTTCGGCGGCAAACTTCCCGTCTATTGGCGTTGATTCCATTCGCATCCCACCCCGCTGTGTTCCTGAATTAGACGTGATGCTCTCACACGGGTTGCGCCGGATGTCTGCTTCCGGCGTGATTGTGTGCCAAAAGGACATCACCCGCCCAAAGTTGTTCGTGTGGTGAAGGGAACTGCTCCGTCTCCGCCTCCAATCGCGGTTCACGCTACCTCAGGCGATTGAAGCTGCAAAACAATGCGTAATGACGCGCTTGAAGCGCGACCTAGTATCCTTGACGAGACATGGAAGCCAGCACAAAAGAACCACGCATTCTCGACGGTACGGCCATCGCGGCAGAGATCAGAGCAGAACTGAAGCAGCAGGTGGAAGCACTCGGCTTCACGCCGGGGCTCGCGGTCATCCTGATTGGCGAAGACCCGGCATCGGCCATTTACGTTCGCAGCAAGGTCAAAGCGTGTGAGGAACTGGGCATTCGCAGCATCGAACTTCGCCCGGAGGCCACGCTCAGCACGGAAGACCTGCTGACCATGGTGGCTGATCTGAACGGCCGCGACGATGTCGACGGCATCCTGGTGCAATTGCCTCTACCGAAGCAAGTTGATACCAAGCGCGTTCTGGAGGCGGTTGCCCCGGACAAAGATGTGGACGGTTTCCATCCCGTCAACGTCGGCAAATTGCAGATCGGCCAGGACACGCTGACGCCGTGCACGCCGACAGGTGTGCTGGAGATTCTGCGTCGCAGTGGCATTGCCACGGCGGGTGCGGAGGCTGTCGTCGTGGGGCGCAGCGATATCGTCGGCAAGCCAGTGGCGGCGATGCTGCTGCAGGCGAACGCAACCCTGACCGTTTGCCATGGTCGCACCCGCAACCTGGCGGAACACACGCGCCGCGCGGACATCCTGGTCGTCGCTATCGGCAAGGCCGGGTTCATCTCGGCGGACATGGTCAAGCCGGGCGCGGTTTTGATCGACGTGGGAATCAATCGACTCAGCGATGCTGCCGATGTCGACCGCTTTTTCCCGAACGATGCCAAACGTAAGGAAACCTTCGCAAAGCGCGGA
Organism: Terriglobus roseus; assembly: GCF_900105625.1. Classification (NCBI taxonomy): domain Bacteria; kingdom Pseudomonadati; phylum Acidobacteriota; class Terriglobia; order Terriglobales; family Acidobacteriaceae; genus Terriglobus; species Terriglobus roseus. The sequence goes on along the minus strand of NZ_FNSD01000001.1, from coordinate 1,462,572 downwards.
TCCGTCGTCATTGGCGATATCGATCCTGCAGCCTTTGCCGTGAGCAGTGCGTACACCCCTGTCCCCGGTGGGGTCGGGGCGCTCACGATCGCCATGCTGATGCACAACACTGTGAAGGCCGCGAAGCTTCGCCGCGGTTTGAAGTAGACGCATGCTGCGCGTCGGTTTGACCGGCGGTGTCGGCAGCGGAAAATCCGCTGCTGCCGCGCACTTCCGCACGCTGGGCGCGCAGGTTTCGCAGTCGGACGAGGTAGGCCGGGCGCTGATGAAGCCTGGCCAGCCAGCCTTCCAGGCGATCACGCAGCACTTCGGACCGATGGTCATCGCGGCCGATGGGGCGCTAGACCGTGCGGCTCTTGCCCGCATCGCCTTCGAGCAAGGCCGCGTCGAGGAGATCAACGCGATCGTGCATCCGCTGGTGATCGCGGCGCAAAGCGCGTGGGCGGAAACAGTCCTGGTGCGGGAACCTGCAGCAGTCGCAATCGTCGAATCCGCGCTGATCTTCGAAACTCGCTTCACAGCGCACGGCCCGGTCACAGACGTCGAAGCGCCGTGGCGTACGCGATTCGATCGCGTTGTTGTCGTTACCGCACCGCTGGAGACGCGCCGGGAGCGCTACATTGCCCGGCAGGCAGGGTCTATGCCCTGTGAGACGGCGTCCGCCGATTTCGACCGGCGCGCAGCAGCGCAATGGACGGATGAACGAAAGGCCGCGCTGGCGGACTTCGTTCTGGTGAATGATGGTTCGTTGCAGCATCTGCAGGATGAAGTTTTCCGGCTCTATGCGCTGCTCCGGCTGGAATCTGCCGACCGCGCAAGCGAAGCCATGTAAAGCAAACAGCGTCTAAACTGGTGCTGCTGCAGTGAAATGATCTAGGGGCGCGCTGGAGGCGTCGCGGATGAAGTTGCGTAGGGTTCTGCTTGTTGTTCTTCTGGTTACCGGCTTTTATCTCCTGACGCAGTACCTCTGGCCCGCGGGCTCGGTCGCCGCGTTAGTCGAGCACTATGTGCCGTCCATGAGTGGCGCAACGTCGACGCTTGTCAGCACCAAGGGGCCACTGGGCACCTTTGATCTGAAGGTGGCCAATGCGGAACCCGCCTATGACGCGGAAGAGCAGAACAACATTGCCGTCTACAAGCGCGTGACGCCGAGCGTGGTGAACATCACGTCTACCGCTGTCGCTTTCGACTTCTTCTATGGCGCAGTTCCCCAGCAGGGGCAGGGTTCTGGCTTCATCCTCGACAAGCAGGGGCACATTCTCACGAACAATCACGTCATCGACAACGCACAGCGCGTTGAGGTGCAGTTGTTCGACAAGCACAAGTACAAGGCGCAAGTGATCGGCGTTGACAAGATGCACGACCTGGCACTGCTGCAGATCAACGCTCCCAACCTGCAACCGGTAGAGCTCGCCGAGGCGCACGGTGCGTTGCAGGTCGGCCAGAAGGTCTTCGCCATCGGTAATCCCTTTGGCTTGTCCGGGACAATGACGCGTGGCATTATTTCCGCTATCCGTAGCGTCCGCGGTCCGACCGGTTCTGCTATCGACAACGCTATCCAGACGGATGCCGCGATCAATCCCGGTAACTCTGGTGGACCGCTGATGAACTCGCGCGGGCAGGTTATTGGCATCAACACGATGATTGCGTCGAACAATGGCGCGGATCAGAGCGCAGGCATCGGCTTTGCGATTCCCATCGCAACGGCGCGCGCGGTGCTGGATGACTTCTCAAAGTACGGCCACGTGCGCCGTCCCACGCTGGCCATCATGCCGCTCGAGATCGGACCCGACCTTGCCGACCAGATCGGGCTGCCGTCGGACTACGGCGTCCTGATCCAGCGGGTTCTCCCCGGCGGGGCAGCGGACAAAGCCGGTCTAAAGGGCGGAACGCAGCGCGCTGCACTGGGGAACACGCCGGTGATGCTTGGCGGTGACTTTATCGTTGCTATCGATGGCCAGGAGATCACCAATGCCCAGGACATCAGCAATGTAATGAACGCGCATAAGACGGGCGACCAGGTGAAGGTCACGATCTTCCGCGGACGCCGTCGTGAAGAGGTTGTGGTGACGCTGGGCGAAGCGAACAGCGAACAGCAGATTTAGCCCTGACTTTCGGTGCCCCATTCTTTGCAAAGCGAAGGGTAGGCAGCGCACCGAGGGTGATCAGCCTTTGGCTGGGGGCGGTATAAAAAGGGTTGCGCTTTCCGCGATAGCCACCCTTTCGCGATGGAGCCGCGAAAGAAGGGGTACCCCAAATCGAGCCGGATCCTGACTAGCGTGTCACTGCGTCGTAGGGCAGGAAGATGCTGAAGACTGTCCCCGAGCCCGGACGGCTGCGGACCTTCAACGATCCGCGATGGCGGTCGATGATCTCTTTGCTGATCCACAGGCCCAGGCCGGTTCCCGTGATGCCCTTGGTGGTGTAGAACGGCCGGAAGACCTTCTCCAGCACCTCACGGGGCATCCCCGTTCCTGTATCCGCGATCGTCAGCACTGCTCCCAATTCGCCGGTGATCCAATCGACACCCTCGCGGCTGCGCAACATCAGGTTGCCACCGGTTGCCATTGCATCCAGCGCATTGCCCACCAGGTTGCTGATCACCTGGCGAACTTCGCCTTCAAAGCAACGAACCGGTCGGCGGTCGCGGTGCCGCTGGCTGATCTGAATCCCGGAGTTGATCACGCGTCCCTGGTAGATGGAAAGGACGCTCGCAACAAGCTGCTCGCCTGTGATTGCCTGTGGGCTGGTCGATTGCTTGTGGAAGCGGAGCGTCTGGCTGGTGATCGCGGCGACACGCAGCAACTCACGTTCCGCCGTGTCCAGGTAGCCCTTCGCATCGGCCAGAGTGTCGCTTGTCTTTGCAAGGTACAGCAGGTTGGTGACGGACTCTAATGGGTTGTTGATCTCATGCGCGATGGAGGCGGCCAGCCGACCGACTGCCGCCAGTTTGTCGCTCTCGATAAGAGCCAGTTCGGCCTTTTTTTGCTGCGTAATCTCCAGCGAAGCCGCGGTGACGCCGGAGATGGTGCCGTCGGCCGAGCGGACGGGGAAATAGGAGACGGTCCAGTAGCGGTGCTCATCCGGGTCGCTGATAAGCGCTCCTTCGAGCGGAAAGTTCACCACCGGCTCGCCCCGTGCGACCTGGTCGAATAACTCGCGCAGACCCTCGATCGGAGCCATCTCGGTCAGTGTTCGGCCGACAATCTGCTCTGGCTGCTGCCCGAAGAAGGCTGCCTGGCGATCGTTGAGGCGGAGGTAGTGATAGTCGTCGAGATCGAACAGCGCGAGACCGATGGGCGCTGTACGGTAGACGGCTTCGATTTCGGCTCGCTGCCGTTCCGCTTCTTCACTCTTGCGCTGATACTCTTCCTGTTTTCGCCGGTCCTCGGTGATATCGCGAAAGAAGACGATGATGCCATCATCCGATGGGTAAGCGTGAATCTGAAACCAAATGTTGAGGGGTTCCGGGTAGAAAGCTTCGAACTCCGTTGCCACGCGGTCGATCATCGTGCGTGTGTAATTTGCGAAGTAAGGAAGATCCAACCGGGTCGCTTCAGGAAAGCTCTCCCAGATGTTCCTGCCCACCACTTCACCGCTGGGCGAAAGAATCTGGCGCGCCCGCGTATTCATGAAAGTAATGACGAAGTCCCGGTTAACAAATTGAATGCCGTCCGAGGTCAGTTCAAAGAACTGCGCCATCTGCTGACGAATCGTCTCTTCTTCGCTTCGGACTGGGACGCTGGCAGGGTGCAACGAGAATCTCCAACGGATATTCAACCACGCCTACCGGCTCGGCAGCCGCATCCCAAAATGACTCAGCGTGCGATGTAGCGACGACCCTGGACTGCGTACCGTCCGCTTAATACGCGCTGAATCGCATCGGGGTAAGCGATGTGTTCTTCGGCTAGGATGCGCGTTGACAGCGTCTCGGCTGTGTCCCCGTCCAGCACTGGAATTGCACGTTGCAAAACGATGACGCCGTGATCCACGGCCTCATCGACAAAATGCACTGTGCAGCCGGCAATGGTTGCGCCGTACTCGAGCGCCTGCGCCTGCGCATGCAGTCCCGGGAACGATGGCAGCAGGGAGGGGTGGATGTTCAGGATGCGGTCGGGAAAGGCTCGAATGAACTCGGGGGATAACACTCGCATGTAGCCCGCGAGTATCACCAGATCGATGCCATGCTGCTGCAGAGCGGCGACCATCTTCGCATCGTGCTCGGCACGCGGAACGCCCTTGCTGACGATCGTTTCGGTTGTCAGGTCGCGATCGTGCGCGGCCTGCAGACCGGGAGCATCTGCGATGTTTGAGATTACGCACGCGATCTCACAGCCCGTCAGACGGCCTGTTTCGATCGCATCCGCGATGTTCAGAAAATTCGATCCACGGCCGCTGAGCAGTACGCCCAGTCGCTGCTTGAGCGGTGCCGTCATACGTAGTTAACGCGACGCTCGCCGCGCGCAATGCGGCCAATGACGCAGTGACGCTCGTTCGCGCGGTTCAGGATTGCCTTGGCCTTCTTCGCCATCTCGGCCGGTACAACGACGATCATGCCGATACCCATGTTGAAGGTGCGCATCATTTCGTCCTGTTCCACCTGACCAAGTTCCTGCAGGTGCTTGAAGAGCGGTGGTGGCTCCCATGCATTGAGTTCCACCTGAGCGCACAGGCCCTTGGGCAGAATGCGGGGCAGATTTTCCGTGATGCCGCCGCCCGTGATGTGCGCCATACCCGTAACCAGCTTTGCAGCCGTCAGCTTCTTCACGATGCTGAGGTAGCTGCGGTGCTGACGCATCAGTGCCGCGCCGGTCTTGTCCTTCAGTTCGTTTACATACTGGTCCGGGCCATACTTCGCTACTTCGAAAAGCAGCTTGCGTGCCAGCGAATAACCGTTCGTGTGCAGGCCATTGGACGGCAGGCCGAAGAGCACATCGCCCGCTTCGATCTTGTCGCCGGTGATGATCTGGTCGCGGTTGACGACGCCGACGATGGTTCCGGCCAGGTCATACTCGCCGTCTGCGTAGAAGCCCGGCATCTGGGCTGTCTCGCCGCCGATGAGAGCGCAGCCGGCGCTCTTGCAGGCTTCGCTCAGACCTTCAACGACCTTCTCCATCACGCCGCCCTCGAGCTTGCCCGTGGCGAGGTAGTCAAGAAAGAAGAGAGGCGTCGCACCCTGGACTGCGATGTCGTTGACGCAGTGGTTCACCAGGTCGCAGCCCACGGTGTGGTGGATCCCGAGTTCAAAGGCGACCTTCAGCTTGGTCCCTACACCATCCGCGCTCGAGACCAGAACGGGGTCCGGGTATTTGGCGACGTCCAGCGCGAACAGGCCGCCGAAGCCACCAATCTCGCTGAGGACCTGCTTGTTGAAGGTCTTTCGCGCAAGCATCTTGATGCGCTGCTTGGTGCGGTCACCTTCGGAAATATCGACGCCAGCATCAGCGTAAGTGGCGGGCTTCGTCTTCGGTGCGGACGATGCAGACTCAGTGGAGCGTGCGTTCACGATTGGTTCCTTAGCAGTGGGCGCGAGCCAGAGATCGATTGGGTTACGCCGGATGAGCCACAGGTACTGCGTGCGGCGAATGGACGCGGCTAGTCATGAAAGCCCGCGCACGCTGAATATTCCGCTAGGCCTTGAGGATAACAGGGGCCATTCTCACAGCGGGAGCATCTCGAAGATTCCTGCGGAAGAATCTGTGAAATCTATACTGGACCGGTATGTCATTCTCGCTCAATCGCTCCCGTTTGCTGCAGCAGCGCGCTGAGGCCCTGATTCCCGGCGGCGTCGATTCGCCGGTGCGCGCCTTTCGCTCAGTTGGCGGTGATCCGCCGTTCGTAGAGCGTGCCGAGGGCGCGTATCTGTTCGACGCGGACGGGAATCGCTACATCGACTTCTTCGGCTCATGGGGGCCCATGATCCTTGGCCATGCCGCGCCTCCAGTCGTCGCAGCGGTGCAGGCCGCAGCGGCAAGAGGCACCAGCTTCGGCGCGTCTACGGCTGCCGAGGCCAATCTGGCCGCGCTGGTCACTCAGGCCGTGCCAACCATCGAGAAGCTGCGCTTCGTCTCCAGTGGCACCGAGGCTGTCATGAGCGCAATCCGCCTGGCCCGCGCGTTCACGGAGCGCAACCGGATCCTGAAGTTTGAGGGCTGCTATCACGGCCACTCCGACGCACTGCTGGTGAAGGCCGGCAGCGGCGTCGCGACCCTTGGCATCCCCGGCTCGGCAGGCATTCCGGTGGAGACCACCCAATTCACCACGGCGATCCGCTACAACGACATTGCGGAAGTAGAGAAGGTCTTTGCGAAGCATCCGGGAGAGATTGCCTGCGTCATCCTGGAGCCGGTCGTGGGCAATGCCGGTACCATCCTGCCGCAGCCAGGCTTCCTGGAAGCGCTGCGCGAGATCTGCACACGCGAAGGTACATTGCTGATCTTCGACGAGGTGATGACGGGCTTCCGCGTCGCCCTCGGCGGGGCGCAGGCGCTCTACAACATCACGCCGGACATCACGACGCTCGGCAAAATCATCGGCGGTGGCCTGCCGGTCGGGGCCTTTGGTGGACGCGCGGAGATCATGAACCTGTTGGCTCCGCTGGGCCCTGTCTATCAGGCCGGCACGCTCAGCGGCAATCCGCTCGCCATGGCTGCGGGTATTACCACGCTGCAGGCGCTGCTGGATGGCGGCGATACCTTCTACAATTCGCTCGCAGAGGTCACAACCCGCATCGCGCATGGTGTGCTGGACGAGGCGAAGAAAGCCGGCGTCCCGTTATGCATGGCCGGTGTTGGATCCATGTTCACCTGGTTCTTTCAGTCGGGGCCCGTCCACAACTTTGAGGACGCCTCCAACAGCGATACGGAAAGATTTGGCCGTTTTCATCGCGGCATGCTGGAGCGCGGCGTGTGGCTGCCGCCCTCGCAGTATGAAGCAGCGTTTGTCTCCGCGGTGCACGGCGATGGAGAGATTGAGGCGACGATCGCAGCCGCTCGCGAGGTCTTTGCGACGCTCTAGCTGCGTTGCGGAATCCTGAGGAACGGGACCTCGGCGGTTGTGACGAAGCCGAGCTTTTCGTAGATCTGGATGGCGCGAGCATTTGTGCTGACGACGTGCAGATAGGGCAGTTCGCGTGGAGTGGGAATGAGCAGCCGCTGGATCAGGTGTTGCGCATAGCCGTGGCCCGTGTGGCCCGGTCGCGTGCACACGCCGCTGATCTCCCGCAGGCCGGGCATGCGTGTGCGGTGGCCGGCCATGGCGATGAGCTGTCCGTCGACACGGAGACCGACGTAGCGCCCAAGCTTGTAGGTCTCCGAGCGAAAATAGCCCGGGAAGGCGACCTGCGTCAGTTCCAGCATCGCGGCCGCGTCTGCAGCTCCCAGTTCACTTTCGCCTTCCTTCGCCGCGGGGACTACGAAATCCGAACGCGGCTGCCATGCCATCTGCAGGCAGGTCGCTCGAACGGCGTCGGGCGTCGCCGGGTCGATGGACGGGATGACTCCACAGAAATTCGTATCGGTGTCTCGTCTCAGCCTGGCAGCGTCCACATATTCGCCGTCATGCTCCACGGCCGCAAAAGGCAACACCTCAGGCCGGTAGCGATACACCTTGCCAATGCGCTCACCCATGCGCCCCTGCCGCGTCAGCAGCGCGCTGTAGAAAGGGTTCCTGAGGAATCCCTGTTGTTCGGCGCTAAGTCTTGGCATTGTTCCATTCTGCGCCGTGGCGGTAGCGGAAGAAAGGAGATCTTTGGTGCGAGATGACGGGATCAAGAAAAAGGGCCACGATTTGCTCGCGGCCCTTCTTTGTTGTCTTGGTTAGGGCAGTGAACTTCTTCGGCGTTTGGTTTAGTAGCTCTTGGCCGTCGCGAAGCGCTTGTTGACCTCGTCCCAGTTCACGGTGTTCCACCAGTTGGCAAGGTACTCCGGGCGCTTGTTCTGGTACTTCAGGTAGTAGGCGTGCTCCCAGACGTCGTTGCCGAGGATGGGGTAGCTGCCGGTCGAAATCGGGTTGTCCTGGTTCGGCGTGGTGACGATCGTCAGCTTGCCGCCCTTGAAGATGAGCCAGCCCCAGCCGGAGCCGAACTGCTTGGCAGTGGTCTCGTTGAAGGTCTTCTTAAAGCTCTCAAAGTCGCCGAAGTCAGCTTTGATCTGCTCTGCGATGTTGCCCGTCGGCTCGCCGCCACCGCCCGGCTTCATGATCTCCCAGAACATGGTGTGATTCACGTGACCGCCGCCGTTATTACGAACGATGGTGCGAACGTCTTCCGGCACGGCGTCCAGATTCTTGATGAGCTCTTCCGCGGTCTTGGAACCAAGCTCCGTGTGCTTCTCAACCGCGCCATTCAGATTGGTCACGTAAGTTGCATGATGCTTGTCGTGGTGGAGCTTCATGGTCGCTTCGTCAATGTGCGGCTCCAGGCCGTCGTACGCGTAGGGCAGTGCGGGAAGTTCAAAAGCCACGGTCGTGTCTCCTCTGCAGGGTTCAGAAAATCGTTGAGGCGTCGGCGATTTCATATCACCGCATCGCCCGTTTGGATGCATGCGCAGGGACGCTGGATGCGTCACAGCGCGTGGGCCGATGCCAACTCATTCTGCGCCTTTCCGCGCAACGACGCATCCTGTCTCTATGAAAATACGCAATCGCCGACGTTCGATGAGCGTCATACGGTGTGTAATGGAACGAGCATGAATGCATTGACCGCCGCCTATCGGTGGCTGAACGATCAGGGCCCAGCATTCGGCGCTCCCGGGCTCGAAGCCCGCTGGACGTCGAGCAAAAAAGACGCCGTATGTACTGCGTACGCTGCGTCCAGCCGCGTCTGGTACACCATCTCGCATGGCACGCTGAACGAGATTTATTACCCCACCATCGATCGTCCCCAGACGCGCGACATGGAGTTGATCTTCACGGATGGCGAGACCTTCGTCCATGAAGAGAAGCGCGACTTCGAGTTTGATTTCCATTACATCGACGCCGATGCGTTGGCGGTCCGTGTGGTCGCCAGCGATCTTGGCGGCCGATACACGGTCACCAAGGAATTCGTCTGCGATCCGCATCATCCCGTCGTGCTGATGCATGTCAAGATCGAGGGCGAAGAGTCTGTCCTGTCGCGCCTGAAATGCTACGCGCTGCTGGCACCGCATCTTAACGGCGGCGGCGCAGGGAACTCGGCTCGATCGATCGAGGTTGCGGGTCGCCGCTGCATCCTGGCGTGGAAAGAAAATACGTCCCTGGCGATGGGCGTTGACTGCGGCTTCACGCGCAGTTCGTGCGGCTATGTCGGATCGTCGGACGGCTTTCAGGATTTGACCAGCAACATGCGCATGGACTGGGAGTTCGGCCAGGCGCTGGATGGCAACCTTGCCGTGATGGGCGAGATTGATGTTGCTCGCAACCGGGAATTCACGCTCGCAATTGCCTTCGGCGACGGCTATCACGCGGCGCTTGCCGGCATGATGCAGTCGCTCTCCGTGCCGTTCGAACTGCACATGAAGCGGTTTGTGGAGCAGTGGCATCGTGCCGCATCGCCGGAGCGTCTGGCCGCGGCATCGCACGACAGCGGGCGCCTGATGCGCATCAGTCACAACACCATCCTGGCGCACGAAGACAAGACGTACTCCGGTGCATTTATCGCCTCGGCGTCCATCCCGTGGGGTAATGCCAAGGGCGACGATGATCTGGGCGGCTATCACCTGGTGTGGACGCGCGACATGATCCAGTCCGCGACGGCATTGCTGGCTTGCGGACGAGTCGATACCGCACGCCGCGCGCTTGTCTACCTGGCCTGCACACAGCGGCCGGACGGGTCGTTCGCACAGAACTTCTGGATCGACGGAACGCCTTACTGGACGGGCATTCAACTCGATGAAGTCGCGTTCCCCATCATGCTGGCGTGGCGACTCTGGAAGCAGGACGGCCTCGGCAACTTCGATGTCTTTCCCTTCATTGAACATGCCGCTGCGTTTCTGGTGCACTATGCGCCGATCACGCAACAGGAGCGTTGGGAAGAGGCCGCAGGCTACTCGCCGTCAACGCTTGCGACCGTTATCAGTGCGCTTGTCTGCGCGGCGGACGTGGCGCGCGCGCATCATTCGCCGGAGCTTGCCAACTTCCTGGAAAGCTACGCCGACTGGATCGAAGACCATCTGGACGAGTGGACGACGACAAACAATGGCGTGCTGCACCCGGACATCAAGCGCCACTATGTTCGCATTCAGCCGCCGACTGCCGGAGAGTCCTTTTACAACCCGGACCTGGGCGACGGGCGCTACAACGTCGCGAACCGCCAGCCGGGCGAGAAGTACAACTTTGCCGCAAACGAGATCATCGATGGCGGCTTTCTGGAGCTCGTGCGGTACGGCGTGCGACGGGCCGACGACCCGCTCATCATCGATTCACTGAAGGTTGTCGACCATATTCTGAAGATTGATACGCCCTACGGTGCCTGTTGGCGCCGCTACAACCATGATGGTTACGGCCAGCAGAAGGACGGCGAGCCGTTCATCCATTACGGCCAGGGCAGGGCATGGCCGATTCTGACGGGCGAACGCGCGCACTATGAGTTAGCGGCGGGCGGTGACTATTCCCAGCACATCAAGGCGATTGAGCGCTTCAGCTCCTTCGGCGGCATGCTGCCAGAGCAGGTGTGGGATTACGCCGATATGCCGGAGCAGGGCCTGTACTTCGGCCGCAGCGCCGGTTCCGCACAGCCGCTGGTGTGGGCGCATGCGGAGTACATCAAGCTGCTGCGTTCGGCGGTGGACGGCCGTGTTTTTGACCGCATCAGTGTCGTAGAAGAGCGCTACGGCGTGCGGCGCGAAGACCGCACTTTCAAGAGCGAGATTGAATTCTTCCAGGTGAACCGTCCGCTGACGCTTCTGCCCGCCGGCAAGCGCATCCAGGTGCTGGACCAGGCACGTTTCCGTGTGGTCTGGACCATCGATAACTGGGTGACCACGCACAATACGGACGCCAGACTCATAGGATATCCGGGATTTTCCGCGGAATTGCCGATTCCGCAGGGGGCAACAGGAACGCTGGAATTGACCCTGCAGTGGCCGACGGAAGACCGTTGGCTGGGGAAGAATTTCCAGGTGCGGCTGTCAGAGGTCTGACCACCTGCGTCTTCGCAGTAGGCGGTTAGCAGTTCTGGCTAGTACACTAGCGGGACGCAGGATGGGTGGAGCAGCAACCCTCTTGTGACAACTTTTGATGTGTGAGGGCGCACGCCCCGCAGCGTGCATACGGCGCAATGCGCCGATCTACCGTAGAGGAACGAATGACCGATCTCGACAAGCTGTCCATAGACACCCTCCGCCTTCTCGCCGTTGACTCCATCGAGAAGGCCGCGAACGGCCATCCGGGCGCGCCCATCGCGTTGTCACCACTGGCCTATCTGCTGTACGTGAAGAACATGAAGCACGATCCGGCCGACCCGACTTGGACGGACCGCGACCGCTTCGTGTTGTCGAACGGCCACGCTTCCATGCTGCAGTACGGTGCTCTGCACCTGTCCGGTTATGACCTGTCGCTGGAAGATCTTAAGAACTTCCGCCAGTGGCACTCCAAGGCTCCGGGACACCCGGAATATGGCTTTACGCCCGGCGTTGAAGTCACCACCGGTCCGCTGGGCCAGGGCCTGGCGATGTCTGTCGGCATGGCGATCGCAGAGAAGCACCTGGCTGCGATCTACAACCAGCCCGACATGGAGATCGTCAACCACCACACCTACTGCATCGTGGGTGACGGCTGCCTGATGGAGGGCGTCTCGCACGAGGCCTGCTCGCTGGCCGGCACACTCGGCCTGGGCAAGCTGATCGTGTTCTATGACGACAATCTGATCTCGCTGGACGGCCCCACGGAGCTGAGCTACACCGAAAACGTCGACATGCGCTTCAATGCCTACAACTGGCATGTGCAGTATGTGGACGATGGCAACGACCTGAACAAGCTGCAGCAGGCGATCAACATTGCCAAGGCAGAGACGGGTAAGCCCTCGTTGATTCGCGTGCGCACCATCATCGGCTACGGTTCGCCGAAGGCGGGTACCAAGCACGTTCACGGCGAAGCTCTCGGCAAGGAAGCCACCCGCAAGACGAAGGAATTCTACGGCTTCGATCCGGACGTCGACTTCGCCGAGCCACAGGCTGCTCTGGACAACTGGGCTCAGGCGAAGACCTCCGGGAAGCAGGCGCACGAGGCCTGGACAGAGCTCTTCAAGAAGTACGAAGCGGCGCATCCGGAAATGGCGAAGACCTTCGACCGCATCATCAAGCAGGAACTGCCGGCTGATTACAACAAGGAGATCAAGCCCTTCTCAACCGAGAAGGCGATCGCCACGCGTACCGCGGGTGAAGTGGTCTTGCAGGCACTGGGCAAGACCCTGCCCGAGATGATGGGCGGTGCAGCCGATCTTACCTCGTCGACGAAGACCATTTTCAAGGACTCGGCTTCCTTCCACGTCGACCCGAAGGGCAAGAATATCTTCTTCGGTGTGCGTGAATTCGGCATGTGCGCTGCGGTCAACGGCATGGCTGCGCACGGCGGATTCATTCCGTTCGGCTCCACCTTCTTCGTTTTCAGCGACTATGCGCGTAACGCGATGCGTATGGCTGCGCTGATGAGCACGCACTCGCTGTTTGTCTTCACGCATGACTCCATCGGCCTGGGCGCTGACGGTCCGACGCACCAGCCGGTCGAGCACCTGATGAGCCTACGCGCCATTCCGCAGCTCACGGACTTCCGTCCAGCCGATGCGAATGAAACCGCAGTCTGCTACCAGCTGATGGTGGAGCGTAAGAGCGCATCATTCATGGCGCTTTCGCGGCAGGACCTGCCGGTCCTGGATGCGGAGAAGTATCCCGTGCTGACTGGACCGCGCAAGGGCGCGTATGTTCTCGTCGAGCAGGAGAATGCGGACGTCATCATCGTGGCGACGGGCTCCGAGATATCACTCGTACTGAAGACGCTGCCTGAGCTTGAGAAGGCCGGTATCAAGGCTCGCGTGATTTCGATGCCAAGCTTTCACCTCTTCGACGAACAGGACGAGGCGTACAAGCTCAGCATCTTCCCGCACGGCGTGCCGAAGGTTGCTGTTGAAGCTGGAGCGACGATGGGCTGGTGGAAGTACGTCGGTCGCGATGGATCGGTTGTCGGCCTGGATCACTTCGGTGGATCGGCACCGGGACCGGAAGTGCTTGCGCACTTCGGCTTCACGCCGGAAAACATCGTCAAGGCCGCACAGGCTGCGATCGGTAAGTAAGAGAACGAACCACGCGAAAGGGCCGGAGTACCGGCCCTTTCGCGTGGGAAAGCCTTCACGGCAGAGAACGCCGCGTCAATATCGCGGCAGCAGTGAGCCGCTCCGCACCCCCGCCGCATCCGACTTCATGATGACCTTGTCCGCAGTTGAATCCGTCAGCGTCCACCCAGCACTCGCGATTGCGATTGAGGTGTTGTCGCTGTGAGGATTCGCACGATCTACTGGGACATCGGCGGTGTGCTGTTGAGCAACGGCTTCGGCCACCGGCAGCGCGCAGGTTTTTACGCGGCGCTTGGCCTCAACGAGGACGATAAGGCCGAGTTCGAGATGCGCCGCGAAGATGCCAACTGGCATTGGGAGCGCGGTCTGATCGACGCCGACGAGTTCTTCCGGCGTACGGTCTTTTTCAAGCCACGGGCATTTACGCGAGCCGATGTCTGGTCGGCGGTGGAGCACCAGCAGGCGCTTCTGGACGGCTCCGCGATCGAGATTCTCTGGTCACTTCACGGGCGCCGCCAAGTGCGGCAGGCAACACTGAATAACGAATCTCGCGAGCTGAATCACTACCGTTTGAATCGATTCAGTCTGAGAAAGTATTTCCAGTTCTTCATTTGTTCGGGATATGTGCACGAGATGAAGCCGGCTGCGGACATCTACCGCATAGCGCTCGAAGTCGGGGGCGATGCTCCCGGTGAGGCCCTCTTCATCGATGACAAAGCCGAGAACATCCACGCAGCAAACGAGGCAGGTTTCATCGGTCTGCAGTTTTCATCGCCCGCGCTGCTCGAAGAGCAACTGCGGGCACACGGCGTCGAAGTATAGATAATCCATAATTGGAATGAGGTGTAGAAGTATGCAGATTGGTTTGATTGGCCTGGGAAAAATGGGCGGCAACATGGCGGAGCGTCTTCGCCTTGGCGGCCACAAGGTTGTCGGTTTTGATTTCAACGCGGACACTACAGCGAAGCTGACCGCGGCAGGATCGGTGGGCGTGAACTCGCTCGAGGATCTGGTGAAGAACCTCGAGTCGCCGCGCGCGATCTGGATCATGGTGCCTGAAGGCAAGCCAGTAGATGACACCATCGCCAAGCTGAAGCCCCTGATGCAGAAGGGCGACATCTTCATCGATGGCGGTAACTCGAACTACAAGGATTCCATCAAGCGCCACGATGCTTTGAAGGCCGAAGGCTTTGAGTTCGTGGACGTCGGCACCTCCGGCGGCGTGTGGGGCCTGAAAGAGGGCTACAGCATGATGATCGGCGGCGACGAGGATGTCGTCAGCAAGCTAACCCCCATCTTCGAAACGCTCGCACCGTCCGCCACCACTGGCTGGGGGCGCACGGGCCCGTCGGGCGCAGGCCACTTCGTCAAGATGGTTCACAACGGCATTGAGTACGGCATGATGCAGGCCTTCGCAGAGGGCTTCGCCATCATGGACGCGAAGAAGGATCTGAACCTGGACAATGCCAAGATCGCGAAGATCTGGCAGGTCGGTTCCGTGGTCCGTTCGTGGCTGCTGGACCTGACGGCTGAGGCTCTCGCGCACAACCCCGAGCTGACGGGCATCGCGCCTTACGTTCCTGATTCGGGCGAAGGCCGCTGGACGGTCTTCGAAGCGATTGACCTGAATGTCTCCGCACCGGTTATTACCGAGTCGCTGATTCGTCGTCTGCGCTCGCGTGAAGAGAACAACATGACGGACCGCATGCTGTCCGTGATGCGCAATGCCTTCGGCGGACACGCCATCAAGAAGGACTAACGCTAAGAAAGGGAATCCGGGCGGCTCTGGTTACGTCTATTGGAAGACGGGCAGAGTCGCAACCTTTCCGCAGAAGAGAAGAGGGCAAGAGAATGGCAACAACCGGCATACATATCTCGCAGGATCAGGTCGAGGCAAACAAGGGCAAGGAGAGCATCCCTGAGCCATGCGTCGTCGTGATCTTCGGCGCGTCGGGCGATCTGACCAAGCGCAAGCTGCTGCCTGCGCTGTACCACCTGGAGCAGTCGAATCTGCTGCCGAAGGACTTCGCCGTTGTGGGCGTTGCTCGCCGCGATCTGTCAGCAACCTTTGCGCCGGACATGAAGGACGGCATCCTGAAGGGCGGCGGCGTCGACGAGAAGGAAGAGAAGCTCGGAAAGTTCATGGAACGCGTGCAATACTTCGCGACCGAGTTCGATAACGACGAGGGCTTCGACAGGCTCAAGGCGTTCCTGGCAGATCTCGACACCAAGTTCGGCACGAAGGGCAACCGCCTGTTCTACCTGGCTGTCGCGCCCGAATTCTTTGCAGACATCACGCAGCGCCTGGGTAAGCACGGTATGACGGGGCATGAGGGCGGCGGATGGGTCCGCGTCATCATCGAAAAGCCCTTCGGCACCGACCTTGAGAGTGCGAAGAAGCTGAATGACGAAGTCAACAGCGTTCTGCATGAGGATCAGATCTTCCGCATCGATCATTACCTCGGCAAAGAAACCGTGCAGAATATTCTTGTCTTCCGTTTCGGCAACGGCATTTTTGAGCCGATCTGGAACCGGAACTATATCGACAGCGTGCAGATCACGGCAGCCGAGAGCATCGGCATCGAAGGCCGCGGCCCGTTCTACGAGGCGGCTGGCGCCCTTCGTGACGTGTTGCAGAACCATGTAATGGAAGTACTGTCGTTCGTCGCGATGGAACCACCAGACAGCTTTGGCGCAGAGGCTGTGCGCTTCGAAAAGCTGAAGGTATGGAAGGCCATCGAGCCGATCCCGGTCGAAGACACGGCACGTGGTCAGTATGGTCCGGGCACCATCGACGGCAAGCAGGTTGTTGGATACCGTGAAGAAGATCGTGTCAGCAAGGAATCGCAGACGGAGACGTTTGCGGCGATGAAGCTGAAGATCGAGAACTGGCGCTGGGCCGGCGTCCCGTTCTACATCCGTGCAGCCAAGCGGCTTGAGAAGCGTGTGACCGAAGTTGTCATTACCTTCCGCCAGCCTCCGCTCCACCTGTTCAAGAACTCCGCTGGCCAGGGTGCAGAGCACATGGAGCCGAACGTGCTGACGCTGCGCATTCAGCCCGATGACGGCATCTCGTTGAAGTTCGGTGCAAAGCTGCCCGGACCGACGACGAACGTGGCACAGGTCGAGATGGACTTCTCGTACGCGGATGCGTTCGGCAAGTCCTCTGCAAACGGCTATGAGCGTTTGCTGCTCGACGCGATGCTTGGTGACGGCACGCTGTTCGCAGAGCGCCAGGGTGTAGAAACGACGTGGGCACTGATGACGCCGATCCTCGAAGCATGGAAGGCTCAGAAGAAGGACTTCCCGAACTACGACGCAGGTTCGTGGGGACCGCAGGAAGCTCATGACCTGCTGGCTCGTGACGGCCGCGCCTGGAAGGTCTAACGACCGCTTCAATCAGGGAGCGCCGGCGTTGCCGGCGCTCCTTTGTTTTGGCGGGCAGGTATTATGCAATCGCTCCGTGCAGGACCGCATCGGAGTTTTGAGAGGACACAGTATGGCTCGATCCACCATTGCCGACTACCTTGTGTACGACACGCCGGAGCGCCTGGCGCAGGCGGCAGCCGAGGTCTTTACGAAGTACGCTGCGGACGCTATCGCGGCACGCGGCGTGGCTCGTCTTGCGATCTCCGGTGGCAGCACGCCAAAACGGATGTTCGCTCTGCTGGCGACTGAGCCCTTTGTCTCGCAGATTGCGTGGGACAAGCTCCATCTTTATTGGGTGGATGAGCGCTGCGTAGCGCCGGACGATGCGGAGTCGAACTTTCGCATGACCTACCAGGAACTGCTGAGCAAGGTTCCACTTCCCGCCGGAAATGTCTATCGCATGGAAGGCGAACTTAATCCGGAGGAGGCAGCATCGCGCTACGAGGCGACGCTGCGCAATACCTTCCGGCTCGAAGGCGCACAGGCTCCCGCATTCGATCTGATCCTGTTGGGCATGGGCGATGACGGTCACACGGCATCGCTGTTCCCGCACACCGACGCGATCGACGCGCTCGGCCGCCTTGTGGTCGCCAACCATGTGCCGCAAAAGGATACATGGCGCATCACGTTGACGTGGACCGTGATCAACCAGGGCAAGCGTGTCGTCTTTCTGATCGAGGGTGCGGCGAAGGCGGAGATCCTGCACGAGGTACTGCTGGGCGGTTATGATCCGGAGCGATTGCCCGCACAGTTAATTCGCCCGGAAAACGGCCACGTTGGCCTGCTGCTGGATGCAGAGGCCGCACGCCGCCTGCCGAAGAGCGGTACACACGATGATGCAGAGACAGGAACGCTGGAGCTTACTCGATGATTCTTGCAGGAGATGTGGGCGGCACCAAGGTTGACCTGGCGCTGTACAACTTTGACGGTGGCAAGCTGAACATTGTCCATACCAAGAAGTTTCCGGCAAGCGGCTATGCCAGCCTGCAGGACGTGGTGCTTGAGTTTCTGAAGGATCCCGAAATCGGAGAAAAGGTGGACGGGCAGGTTGTCGCAGCCTGCTTTGGCTGCCCCGGGCCGGTGAAGGACGGTCATCTGAAGCTGACCAACCTGCCCTGGGAGCTGGATGCCCGCGACCTATCGAAGATCCTGAACATCGAGCACATCTTCCTGATCAACGATCTGGAGGCGAATGGTTACGGTATCGCCGAGCTCGGACCGGACCAGGTCTTTGAGCTGGAGGCTGGCGATAAGTCGGCGCTGGGACATCGCGCACTGGTATCCGCGGGAACCGGCCTCGGCGAAGCCCTGCTGGTGTACAACCCGATTGCGCGCCGCCATATTCCGCTGCCCAGCGAGGGCGGACATGTCGACTGGGCTCCACGTAATCCGCTCGAGATCGAGATGTTGATCTGGCTGCAGCAGAAGCTGAAGGGCCGCGTCTCTTCCGAGCGTGTGGTCAGCGGCCTGGGGCTAAAGAACATCTACGAGTTCCTGCGGGATGGCAAAAAGATGGAAGAGCCTGCGTGGCTCCGGGAGCGCATGGAGACCGAGGATCCGAATTTTGTCATCGGCACGACGGGCGAGGACGGCTCGTGCGAGCTGACCGCAAAGGTGCTGGAGATGTTCTCGGCGGCGTATGGCGCGGAGTGCGGCAACATGGGGCTGAAGCTGCTGGCGTCGGGCGGCGTCTATCTGGGCGGCGGGATCCCACCGAAAATCCTGAAAACGCTGAAGTCCGGACCGTTTCGCCAAGCATTTCTGGATAAGGGCCGCCTGTCGCCGCTGCTCCACACCATTCCGGTGCGGGTCATTCTGGAAGAAAAGTGCGCTTTGATCGGCGCGGCAGCTTACGCTGAAGCGCGGGCGGCAGAGATCAGCGGGCACAGCGAGCGGGCGGCCTCGCAGCCCTAAGCCCCGAAAGACCGGTTCTGGTACGTTCCTTTCCCGCCAGGACCGTGTTTTTCTCGGTTCCCTCCCGCTTTTCATTGCAGGGAATCCAACTTGTGGGCAGAATGGAAAGGAAGCAGCACAATTTTAAGTAGGCAGCACCTCACGCGCGGACCAAAGCGCGGTTTTCCCTTTGGTATTCGTATCGCCTCGGCTAGTTCCGGGGTCATCCTGTTTCTGTGTCGGGATAAGAGAGCCGGAAACTATGCACCTCCTGCACATTCAACATGTGGTGTTCTTGGCGCTCTGCATGTTGCTGATTCTGACGAATGCAGGCATGTATCGCGGCATTGGCGGCGTCGGCAAGTTCCTGCTCTATAACGTCTGTCTGCTCATCGCGGCAATCGCCGTGCTGTTGCGCGGCCAGATCCCCGATCCACTCTCGATCGTGGGCGCAACCGGCACGTTCTTTGTGGGCTATTACGTCCTCATGCTGGGCCTGGAAGATCTCTTCGGTCGCAGGCGCGGCCAGCGTTTCGTTCAGGCTGCACTGGTCGTTCTGGGGCTGATCGCAGTCGTGCAATACGGAGTTATCACCCCCAACACGAGTCGACGTCTCCTCCTCTTCAGCCTGGTGCTGGGCCTGCAGCAATGGAATGCCGCAGGCGTGATCCTCTTCCAATCCCATCGGGCCAAATGGAAGATGGGCCTGCCGATGGCGGTGATGCTGTTCCTGCTGGGCTGCGGCAATTTCGTCCGGCTGGTGGGCATTCACAGTACGGGTGCGCCCTCAAACTACCTGGAAAGTGGCTTCTTCCTGCAGTCGATCGTGATCTTCACCACGTGTCTGCAGTGCGGCATCATTGTGGCCTACGTCTGGATCACGATGGCTCTACTGCGGCAGGACCTGGAAGTGCAGGCTTCAACCGACTCGCTTACGGGGCTGCTGAACCGGCGGGCAATCGAGGTCGCTGCAAATCGTGAGCTGCAGAAGCTGCGCCGAAAGAGCACTCGTGTGTGCGCCCTGGCGATGGATCTGGATGCGTTCAAGGGCATCAACGACGAGCATGGACATCGTGGAGGAGACGCTGCGCTGGTGGCAGTGGCAAATTGCCTGCGCTCTGCTCTGCGTCCGGATGACCTGGCAGCGCGTGTTGGCGGCGACGAGTTCCTGGTGATCCTGCCCGCAACCAACCTGGCTATGGCAGAAGTGATTGCCGAAAAGGTTCGCACCTGCGTTGCCGATCTTGAAATATCCCACGAGCAAGCCGTGTTTCGGGTCACCACCAGTGTTGGCTTCGCTGAGCTCACGGATGATTCGTCCGCAAGCTGGGATCAGCTGATGACCCACTGTGACCGGGCGATGTACGCGGTGAAGCGCAGTGGTGGCAACCAGGCCCTGACGACTGCCGTGTGACGACTCGCCAGATCGTGCATTTCGGGATGACGGGATCTACGCCTGCACGACGTCATACACTGGTTGCCATGCGAATTGGTCTTCCCCTGCTGGCTATGCTGTTTGCCGCAGCGCCAGTCACGGCGCAGCGCCTGTCCTCAAATGTGGTTCCGGAACACTACGCGCTCCACCTGACGCCTGATCTGAAGTCGGCCACCTTCATCGGTGAAGAGACGATTGATGTCACGCTGGCGCAGCCCTCCAACACCATCACGCTGAATGCGATCGAGTTGAAGCTGACGAGCGTGAAAGCTCTGCCGCAACGCAGTGGCGAAGCGCAGGCCCCGACCATGGGGCAGACCGGCACCGTCGCGTACGACGAGACAAAAGAGCAGGCCACCTTCACCTTCGCGAACCCGCTCCCTGCGGGGAAGGTGACGCTGTCGATTGCCTACACGGGGATCCTGAACGACAAGCTGCGCGGCTTCTATCTTTCGAAGACAGCCAAGCGCAACTATGCCGTGACGCAGTTTGAATCGACCGACGCGCGACGTGCCTTCCCAAGCTTCGATGAGCCGGCGATGAAAGCGACCTTCGACCTGTCGCTAACTATCGATAAGGGCGATATTGTCATCGCGAACACGAACATGTTGAGCGACAAGCCCGCGAGTGGTGGCATGCATACGCAGACATTCGCTACCACGCCGAAGATGTCGACTTATCTGCTGGCCTTCCAGGTGGGCGATTGGGTTTGCACGAGCGGCAAGGCGGACGGCACGCCAATCCGCAGCTGCTCGACGCCGGACAAGATTGCGCTGACACCCTTTGCGCTGCACGCCGCCGAGCACTTTCTGCATTACTACAACCAGTATTTCGGCGTGAAGTATGCGATGCCGAAGCTGGACATGATTGGCATCCCCGACTTTGAAGCGGGGGCGATGGAGAACTGGGGTTGCATCACGTATCGCGAGACGGCTCTGCTGGTCGACGAGAAGGCATCGCTCTCCGCGAAGAAGCTGGTTGCGGTCGATGTTGCGCACGAGATGGCGCACCAGTGGTTCGGCGACCTTGTGACCATGCAGTGGTGGGACAACCTGTGGCTGAACGAAGGATTTGCGACATGGATGGAGTACAAGGCTGTCGATGAGTGGCAGCCGACGTGGGGCATGCGCGAGGATGCAGCGCTGAGCCTGAACCAGACCATGAACCTGGACGCAGCGCCCACCACACGCGCGATCCGCAGCAAGGCAGATACGCCTGCGGAGATTGAAGAGCAGTTCGATGGCATCTCGTACGGCAAGGCCGGCGCGGTCATCGGCATGGTGGAGCACTATGTGGGCGACGCCGCATTTCAGCGCGGACTCCACAACTACATGCAGACACATAAGTTTGGGAACGCCACAGCCGAAGACTTTTGGAATGCCCAGACCGCGGCCAGCGGTAAGCCCGTGGACAAGATCATGGAGAGCTTTGTAGCCCTGCCGGGCGTGCCGCTGCTGACCTTCGAGGCGCAGGGCAGTGGCAAATACAACGTCTCCGAGTCGCGCTTCTATCTGTCGAATCTGGCTTCGGCGAATGATTCGAGCGGTGCGGCGAAGATGCCCTGGACCGCACCCGTTTGCTTGCGTGGCGGATCGTGCCAGGTGGTGCAAGAGGGTGCGGTGAGTGTGTCACCCGCGGGTCCCTATGCCAACGCGGATGCGAAGGGGTTCTATCGGAGTAACTACGATGCAGCATCTCTGAAGTCACTGATCGCAACGGCGCCCGGGCTGAATGCGCCGGAGCGCATCGGCCTGCTCGGAGACCGCTACGCGCTGATGCGTTCGGGGCAAGGATCGCTTGGTGGGTACCTCGATCTGGTCGGAAGCCTGCGCGCTGATTCCAACGCCCAGGTCGTGCAGCAGGCGTTTACGGGAACTGCCGCGATCAGTTCACGGGTCGCAACGGACGCACAGCGTGATCTTTTGAAGGCCTGGATACGGCAGCAGTTCTCGCCGGTGTACCGCAGTGTGAAGCCCACGCCGGCGGAAGCAGCTCGACGTGCCGAGCTATTCCAATTCCTTGGCGTGTCGGACGACACCGCGGTGATTGCTGAAGCCAATAAGATTACGCAGGGTTATTTGCGTGGGGACCGCTCGGTTGAGCCGGAACTGGCCTCGAATGCCCTGGATGTCGCCGCATCGCATGGAGATGCGGCGTTGTACGACCAGATGCAACGCTTCCTTGAGACAACGACCATCCCTACGGAGAAGTCTCAGGCGCTGAATCTGCTGCCGCAGTTCACGAACCCGGCATTAGTCAACCGGACCATGGACTATGTCACCAGCGGCAAGGTCCGAAACCAGGAAAGCTGGATTCCCATGGTCATTCTTCTGCAACAACGGGATACGCGTACGGCCGCGTGGGAATACATGAAGAAGAACTGGGACAAAGTTCATGCGCAGTTGACGGTTGCGAGCGGGAACCGCGTGGTTTCGGCTACCGGATCGTTCTGCAGCGCGGAGGAGCGTGCCGACGTGCAACAGTTCTTCGCGGCACACCCTGTCACGGCGACGGAACGGGCGTTGCGGGATGCGCTGGGGAACATCGACAGCTGCGTAAAGTTTCGTGCACAACAGCAGCCGGGCCTGCAACAATGGCTCACCAGCACAACTATTTCCCGATAAGTCTGCGAGGGTAAGCGGTGGAACCAGAGGACGCGTATCAGGGCTTCTCACCGTCTGCTTACGGCGCCGCCCCGGCATACATGCCGCCGGCTCCCGCTGGTGCGGGCATGTCGGGCGCGGCACCACAGCTGCGGCCCCTGTCGACGGGGGAGATTCTCGATCGCACGCTGGCATTCTATCGACGGCGCTTCTGGCTGTTCGCCAGTATCGGGGCTGTGCCCGCCGTTGTTCTGACGCTGTCAAGCATCGCGCGTTTGATTGTGGCCGCATACCGGCACTTGCCGACGGCGTTGTCGCCGGGAAGCCGGCCCGACGAACTCGCGGGGGCAATGGGCAGCTTGATGCTGATGCAGGTGTACTTCCTGCCGGCGACGCTGCTGTTCCTGGTTGCCTACGCGATCTCACACGCAGCGACGGCCGATGCGGTGAGTCGCATCACCCGTGGCCTTACTGCCGGGGCAGGGGAATCGTATCGCGCGGTGAGAAGTCGCTGGCTGCGTTGGAGCGGCATCGCGCTTCGACAGCTCTGGAGTGCGATCTGGCCGACAAGTATCGGCGCGGTCCTGCTCTTCGGTGGCATCGCTCTCTCCGCACGGGCCCGCAGCCCGATGCTCACAGCGCTGGCGGCGCTGGCCGGGACGATCTGCGTGATCGCCGGTGGAGTCTTGGGCATACTCAATTTCCTGCGAAACGCGCTGGCCACTCCGGCGGGCGTTGGCGAAGACCTTGGCGTGAACGCTTCGTTGCGACGCTCAAAAGAGCTGGCCGCCGGGCGTAAGGGGCGCATCTTCCTGGCGTTGCTACTGGTCTATGTGTTGCAGATGGTTGCCGGTGGCATCCAGATCCCGCTCGTGATGATTGCCACAAACTCTCGGGGCGCGGAGCACCTGCTTCTGCTGGCAATCGAGCTGGTCGTGGGCTTTGTGGCCGCGATGCTGGTCGCGCCCGTCGCTTCGATTGCGCTTTGCCTGATCTACGTGGATGAACGCGTGCGTCGCGAAGGGTATGACATCGAGGTGCTGATGCAGCGCAGTCTCACCGCTGTACCGGCAGAGTCATTCGAGGCCTGAGCCATCGCATGCGCACCCTGACGTTGGCCGGCCGTACCATCGCAGTCGCACTGCTACTGTTTGCTGCGACGCACGGTGCGAGCGCGCAGCCACAACTCCCGGCAATGGTGCCGCACGCAGGCCTGGCGCCATTACGCGATGTCTCCCCGACGGCCTATCGCGAACACCTGAAACGCCTGCGTCAGCTGGTGACAGATTGCGGTCGCGTCGTCACTGCGTGTGACGCTGCAGCAGTGGGCGATGACGACCGCGTTGCACTGCCCGATGGCACGCATGTGGCGGAGCGTTATGGGTGGCTGCGAAATCTGCTGGATGACAGTAATGATCCAACGCATCGATTGCGTGGTGAACTGCTGCCGCGCGCAGCCGAGCGGCTCGCCGAGCAGGAAGCGGAGATCGATGCGCTGCCAAAGGCGATTGCGCTTACAGCGAGGGAGCGAGTCTCTCGAGACGCGGTGCTCGCCCGTAAGGAGTTTCGGACGACCGCGGCTGAGTACTCGCTGACGGAGCGCATTGGTTCGTGGATCTCGCGACAGATATCAAAGTTGTTTCGTGGCGTGTCCTCTCTCGGCCGCATGGCTCCCTGGCTGGGTACGGCGCTGCAGTGGGGAACGGTGATCCTCGCCGCGTCGCTGCTTGTGTTGTGGGTGCTTCGAGCGCTGGATCGTCAGCGCATCGCGCTGGGCAGGTTGGGTGGCGAATCGGCGCGCGCGCAGGCTGATGCGGAATCGCGTGCATGGGCTGAAGTGGCGCGTACGCATGCTGCAAACGGCGAATGGCGTGATGCCGTGCACTGTCTCTATTGGGCGTCGATTGTGGCACTGGAAGACCGTCGCACGTTGCGCCGCAGCGGGACGCGTACACCGCGTGAGGCTTTGCAGTTGATTGCTCCAGCGTCGCAACTACGTGAACCTCTGCGCGCCCAGACTGGTGCGTTTGAGCGCATCTGGTATGGTCAACAGCCAGCTGCCGAGTCGGACTATAACGAGGCGCTGCAGCACTATGAGACCCTGCATCCGTCCGCCCGGGAGTTGCGCGCATGAGCGGAAGTGCCGATCGCCGGATCGTGCTGTGGCTGCTCGCGGCAGTGGTGGTCATTGTGGCGTTGACGGCGTTCGTTGCGCCGGTCACGCACGACGACGATCCTATGCCGACGACCTACAACTCCGGCACGCACGGGGCCAAGGGAGCGTTCGTGCTGATGGGTGAGCTTGGCTATGAGGTTTCGCGATCCGACGTTGCTGCGACAACGGCACTGGATGCTGCTGATGCTCCGCACACAACTTACATCCTCGCTGAGCCCTATGCGCCGGCGGAGGGCGAACAGAAGCAGCAATATGGCGCGGTGGAGCGCTTCCTGCAGCGCGGCGGCCGTGTCCTCGCTACAGGTTTTCGTGGAGCGTACTTTCTGCCGGGCGGGCGCACCGGCAAGGCGACACAATTCGTTGGCGAGCTCTGTACCTCCGTCCCGGAAGGTGCCGATGCGCTTGCGCAGGTGGGTGCCGTGTCCACCTACGACATGTCCCCTTGGAACGCGCCGGAGCCCGCAGTCCGCGTGGATCAGCGGTGCGGCAGCGATGCCGTGGTGGTTCACCGACCATATCCACATGGAGGTGAAATGGTGTGGTGGAGTTCGTCAGAAGCGATGACCAATCGCGGCATCGCGCAGGACAGCAGCCTGCATCTGCTATTGCTTTCGGTCGGGCCTGCAAAGGGTGCCGGCGCGCGTCGCGTGATCTTCGACGAGTTTTACCATGGCCAAAACGCGGCTGCCGCGGACTACCTGAAGGGGCTGCCGCTGCGATCCCTGGCGGTGCAGGCTGGTCTGGTGGTCGTGCTTCTGCTCTTGAGCTACAGCCGCCGTAGCGGTCCCATCCGCGAGCCACTCCATGTGCCGCGCACCTCACCGGTTGAGTTCGCGCAGAATATGGGGGCGCTCTATCAACGTGCGGGGGTTACGGAGCCTGCGACCGAAGCTGCTCGCCGTAGACTGAGTCGATTTCTTGTGAGCGTCTGCGGTCTCACGCCAGCGACCGCGAACTCGGATGCACTCGCTGTCGCAACCATCGTGGGCGATCGTTTTGGCATCGATCCGCATCCGTTGCAGCGGGTACTGGAACGGGCCGATACAGCGCGCTATGACAAGCTGAGGCCGCGTGATGCGCTGACGCTGGTGCAGGCGATCGACCGGGAGATTGCTCGACTTCGCAAGGCCCTTCCTGCGAACGCAGACAATCTGTCAGGAAACCGAATGATCAAAGTGGAGACAACGTGACTTACGAGACAAGCCCATCACTGGAACTGTTCCGCAGCGGACGCGCCGAGCTTGGGAAGGTTCTGGCTGGACAACAGGAGCTGGTGGAACAGGCGCTGCTGACGCTGCTGTGTGGCGGACACGCGTTGATCGAGGGTGTGCCCGGCGTAGCGAAGACGCTGGCCGTGAAGACGCTGGCACGCTTCCTGGCGCTGGACTTTCGCCGTGTGCAGGGCACGCCGGATACGATGCCCGCGGACATCCTCGGAACGAATGTCTTCTCGCCGAAGACGGGCGAGTTCTCGCTGCATCGCGGACCTGTGTTCACACAGTTCCTGCTGGCCGATGAGGTGAACCGCATGCCGCCACGCACGCAGGCTGCCTTGCTGGAAAGCATGGAAGAGCGGCAGGTGACGCTGGACGGTGACACCCATGTACTGGACGGGTACTTCACTGTCTTTGCGACGCAGAATCCTCTCGAGTTTGAAGGGACGTATCCGCTTCCGGAGGCGCAGCTCGATCGTTTTCTGATGAAGATCCGCGTGGACTATCCGTCGGCCGTGGAGGAGCGTACGGTGCTGGAACGGCATCATCGCATCACTGCCGGACAGCGACTTGAGGATACAGAGATTGCTCCGATGAATGCGGGTTTGTTACAGGCTGCGCGCGAGGAGGTGCGTGCCGTAAACGTTGAGCCGGCACTCTTCGACTACCTGCTTGCGGTGGTGCGAAGGACGCGCGAGTGGCCTGCGTTATCGCTGGGCGCATCGCCGCGTGCGGCAGCGATGTTGCTGCTGGTGGCGAAAGCCTATGCTGCTCGCGACGGACGTGCGTTTCTGTTGCCGGATGATGTCAAAGCTGCAGCAACACCAACGTTGCGGCATCGTCTGATGTTGAAGCCTGAGGCAGAACTCGAGGGCTTCAGCACAGATCGTGTGGTCTTCGACATTCTGGCAGCGGTGCCGTTGCCGAAATAGGCGCGGATGCAGACGCTGATTCCAACTCCGGTAACGCACAGGGCGCGGGCAAAGGGCAGGCGGCTGGGCCGCGCGCTGGGCTTCGGCCTGACGCCGCGCGCGTTGCTGTTGCTGGGCGCGGCAATCCTTCTGGCCGTGCCAGCATTTTTGCACGGAAGCACGCCATGGTTGATGTTTGGCGTGGACGCGCTTCTGTTCGCGGCGATGTCTGCGGATGCGGTGCTGCTGCCAGCGCCGGAACGTTTTGTATTTACGCGAACATTCGTGCATGCACCCGAACTCGGCCATCCCGTGGACATCGAGATCACTGCTGTGAAGTCTGCAGCAGGGCTGCACAGCTTGTTGGTGACGGATGATCTTCATGCGTCAATGCTGCATCTGAAAGGGCCGGCGCGCGGCATCGCTTACCCGAACGAGCCGACTGTGATTCGCTATGCTGTGACACCGTCGGCGCGGGGGGATGTGGCGCTTGGTCAGTTGTACGTTCGCTATCGAAGCGTGCTTGGACTTGCGGAGCGATGGGCTATCGCGGACCTGCGTCAGACGGTGCGCGTGTATGCGTCGGGTGAGGGTACAAGCGAGCAGTCAGACCTGTTCCTGATGCGTGCCCGGCAGATCGAACTTGAGAAGCGGCGGCTGAGGCGCATTGGTCTGGGTCGTGAATTTGAAACAATGCGCGACTACCAGACGGGCGATGAGATGCGAAACATCTCGTGGACAGCGACCGCGCGACACAACCGTCTGATCACGCAACAGTTCACCACGGAGCGGTCACAGCAGGTGTGGATGGTGATTGATGCCGGCAGATTATCGCGTACGGCGTTTGAGCTTCCCTGCGAGGGCGCTGCACTTGATGTTTCGACGAGTGTCGTGACCCAACTGGATCAGGCGACCTCGGCGGCAGGGCAACTGGCACGCGTGGTGGCCCAGTCGGGCGACCGGTACGGGTTGCTGGCGTATGGCCGTGGTATTCAACAACAGTTGCTGCCGGGCTCGGGTGCGCTGCACCTGCGACGGATGATCGATGCGTTGTCGCAGGTGCGCAGTGAGCGCGCGGAGGCGGACCACATGCTGGCGTCCTCACGGCTGCGGCAATTACAGCGGCGGCGTGGGCTGGTGCTGTGGGTGACGGAGATGACCGAGTCCGCAGGCAGGCCCGAGATTGTTGCAGCCGTCATTGGCCTGGTGAAGCGCCATCTCGTCGTTCTGATACTCCTTCAGCATCGGGAACTGGAAGCGCTGGCAGGCAATGCACCGGCTGATGCGCGTGGCATGTATGCTTCGGCGGCGGCGCAGGAGATGCTGGAGCGACGGCGCATCACGGTTGCACAGCTCCGTGCGAGTGGCGTGTTGGTCGTTGAGACAAGCGCTGCTGGCGTGGCGGCAGCCACGATCTCCAAATACCTCGAGATCAAGGCTCAGGGGCGGCTCTAGGCAGCTCCTGCAACGGCTCCTTCTGGCAGCTCTTGAGAGTTCTCCCCGCGAGCGCGGCCACCCTCGCTTAGCCAGTAGGCGAGGCATATCAGCAGCAGGGCGCAGACGGAAAACTTTACGGCGCGTGGTGCGGATGTCGGCGATAGGAATGCTTCGAGAATGCCCGCGACGAAGAGCATGGGAATGGTTCCGGCGAGCAGTCGGACGGCCTCGCCACCAGCCTGCGCAAGGGCATTGCGGCGCGACAGTGACCCCGGAAAGAGCAGACCGCTTGCGATGCGAAGACCAGCGCCGCCGGCGATGAAGATGCTTGGCAGTTCGAGTGCACCGTGAGCCGCGACGAAGCTCCAAAGGTCGAGTGCCATGCCATGCTGCCTGCATGCGGTGGCGATGATGCCAACGCTCATGCCGTTCCAGAAGAGCATGAAGATCGTCGGCAAACCTGCGGCGATGCCGCCCGCGAAGACCATGAATGTGACGGTGATGTTGTTCGTCATGATAAAGCTGGACTCTTGCGGCTTCGCGCTGACAACACTCTTCGTCCACATCTCATGCCGCTCGATGGTGGCAACCATCTCTGGGCCCAGTGTTGCACGCATAAACTGCGGCCGTGCGATGGACTCCAGCGTTCCCAGTAGAGCCCCGAGGAGGCAGAGTGCGAGCGAGGCGGCGACGTAAGGCCATAGTCGCCGGAAGAGGCGTGGGTAGTCCACCGAAAGAAACCGCCACACACTCAAGATGCTGGTGCGCTGGCCGCTGTAGACATGGTTGTGTGCTCGGGACACGAGCCGATTTAAATGCTCGGCCAGGGGCTGTGCTGTTCGGTCCGCACGGACGGCGGTCAGGTCAGCGGCAGCTCGGCGATAGAGCAGGCCGAAGTCACGAAGATCCTGTGCGGTCATGGCCTTCAGGCCGCGCGTTTCCACCTCGCGGGTGAGTGCATCGAGCCGCTCCCAGTCTGCACGTCGCACCGCGATCCAGCCGTTGGAGACCATACACTGGATGCTACCGGAGACCTTTCGTCACGTGAACAGCCAAGGTTGGGGAAGCGAATTTACCGTGCCTTCCGAAGTTGTGGAAGAGCACGGCATTGAGACGCCGGAGCAGGTTGAGCTGCGCTTTCCGCTGGCTGGGCTTGGCAGTCGCTTCCTCGCGGGTGCTCTGGACTTGCTAATACAGTTTGCGGCGAACCTCGTGCTGGTGCTGATCCTGGTCCTCGCCTTTAGTGCGGGTATGAAGGCGGGCGCGCTCGACCATATGTCGTCCACTGCGGCGAAGTGGTTCACTGCAGGGGTCATCCTGTTTTATTTCGTCCTGTACTGGGGATACTTTTCGCTGTTTGAAGCATTTCGCAACGGTCAGACGCCGGGCAAACGCGCACTGAAGATCCGGGTGATCAAGGACAGCGGACGGCAGATTACGTTCTTCGAGGCGCTGGCGCGAAACCTGCTGCGCGTGGTGGATGCGGTGCCGGGTATGTATCTCGTTGGCGTCATTTCGATCCTTTGCACGCGGCAGAACAAGCGGTTGGGCGACCTGGTCGCCGACACCATCGTGGTGCATGAACGCACGGATGAGTTCGGCGGATACATCGGTCTGCCGGTCAGTCGGACATTCCCTTCGAACTTGTACGGAACGCCTGCGGCTCCGGCACCTGTGGCGATCGGCATTGCCGCGGACCGCCTGACTCTTCTATCCGCCGATGACCTGCATGTCACCGACAGCTTTCTGGCACGCGCGCCGGCATTGCCGATGGAACGGCGTGCGATGCTTGGGTCGAGACTGCTCGACGCACTGTGCGTGAAGATGGGTGTGCCGGTGCCAACCGACGTGCCGCCCGAGCGCACGCTTGAGGCGATCTCGTATGCACTCCGCAGCCACGGGGTCGGCTGAAGAGAGCTATTGGAGGCGAAAGCGTTCCAGCATTAATCGCTGGAAGCGCGGCTTCCAGATAAGGTCGTACGCGAGCTCTTTACCGGGGAACATGCTCAGTGCAGCTTCGCGACTGTCCGCAATCATTTGAGAAGCTTCCTCGATCGTCAGCGAAGCGTCCTGTGCGATGACCTGCATGATCATGTTCATCATCATCTGCAGGCGTCGCAGCAACTTGCGCTCTTCCGCGATGCGTTCGGTTTCGGTCCGCTCCGGTATCGGCAGGTCTGCTGAGGATGAGCGCTGAGGTTCAGTCATAAGTCCGCTCCTTTGCTGCTAGAAGGCGCTAACGATAAGACGCAAGAATGCGGGTCTCGATGCTTCCATCGGCGCTCAGCAGGTACTGGACGGCACCCATGTCATCGGTTCGTGATGTGTGGACATGCGCTGCCTGTAAGCGTTCCAGTATCGGTGCGCGCGGATGGCCAAAGCGGTTTCCAAGACCACAGGAGATCACTGCTGCGACGGGGTGAAGGGCGCCGAGAAATTCCGCGGAGGTCGAGGTGGTACTGCCGTGATGGCCAACCTTTAGGAGAGTGACTGGCAAGAGGTGCGCGGCGACCATTGCGGACTCGGAGGTGCGCTCCGCGTCGCCTTCGGAGAGGACAGAAGACTTTCCATAGTCGATGCGCAGCACGAGGGAGTCGTCGTTGGTCGATGGCTTTCCAGACGGCCCGTTCGCTGCAGGACTGAGCACGCGAATGTCAGTGCCACCCCACCCATTTCGATCACCTGCATGAAGATGGCGCACCGTGATTTTCCGTGCTGCCGCCGCGCTTAAAAGCGCACGAAGCTGTGTTGAATCGGCATCAACACTGAGCCATAATTCATGCGGCTGGAAATTGCGCAGAACGGCGAGTGTGCCTCCGATGTGGTCACTATGGGCATGGGTCAGCACGAGCGCGTCCAGTCTGCGAAGGCCGCGTGACCAGAGATAGGGCGAGACGACTTCTTCTCCGACATCGAAGGTGTTCTCATCCGATGGCGCGGCGGTTCCCGTGGGGCCACCCGCATCGATCAGCATGGTCTTTGCATCGGGTGAGACGAGCAGCAGCGAATCACCCTGGCCGACGTCGATCGCGGTGAACTCCAGGCTGCCCGGATGCAATCGTGGCGCGTGCGGATAGAGAACGAGCAACAGGCCTATCGGGACGAGAGCGAGAGCGGTCAGTCCAGCGCTGCGCGCTGCAAGATGCAGGAGATAGATCGCGGCACACCAAACGAAGAATGCTATCCATGCAAACCGCAACTCCGGCGAGGGTGTGCGCAGATCGGCTGCATGGAAGCTGCTCAACCGATGGATGAGGAACGTGACGGCATGAAGCGACAGCGCCGTTAGTGCGGCAGGCGGGACTGCCAGCACCGGATGGATCAGCGATGCGAGGAACGTCGTAACGGCGCAGGCCATCAACACGCCGACCAGCGGCAGGGCCAGCAGGTTGGCCGGCGCGGCGAAGGGCGTGACGCGATGGAAGTACATTGCCATAGGCAGTGCCATGACGATCTCTGCAACCAACGTGATCAGGACAAGTTCGCACAGCATGAGTGCGCCGCGCATGAGCAGCGCCGGCATCCCTTGCAGCCACGTCGTCCGTGTTTGCGGGAGCCGTCGTGAGGCAATGGAGCGGCCGAACCAGCGCAGCGCCACGCGCATCTGCGTCAGGCGAGGCTGCAGATACGGATCGTTGCGCACCGTGCCGATGTCGCGCAGAGCGCGTGCAAATGGCGCCACGGTACGTTCGCTGATCGGGATGGCGATGCCTGCGATCGCGAAGATGGCAAGCACCGTCATCTGAAAGCCTGCCTCCGCCAACGCGTCCGGACGCAGAGCCAGCATGACCAGGATGGCGGCCCCGAGCGCGTTGAGCGCACTGCGCTGGCGGCCTATAAGCCGAATGAGCAGGTAGACAGACGACATCAGCAGCGCTCGCTGCACGGGCTGACCGAAGCCGGTGAGGAAGGCATACGCGGAGGTCGTAGTGACCGCAAGCAGAGCTGATGCCCATCGCGGTACTCGCATTCGCTGCAGCGCTCCAAACAGTGCAGCCATCAGCACAGCGACATGCATGCCTGCCACGACGAAGAGATGAAACGAGCCTGTGCGTTCAAAGGCGGTGCGGACGCTTCGCTGCAACAAGGTGCGGTCGCCGAAGAGCATGGCCGTCAGCATCGCCATGTCACTGGACGTGAGCCGCACAAAGCTTGGCAGACCGGCAAGCGCAGAGCTTCGACTTAGCTGTGACAGACGCGTGGAGGACCACTGCTGCGCTGCTGCAAAACGGCAGCTTGCCGGGATGTGATTCTGTTCCAGCAAGCGCACTGTCGCTGTGTTGACTGAGCTTTCGGCTGTGATACCGCATGCCTGCAACGCATCCGCGTAGGACCAGACGCCCGGGTCAAGGTAGCGTTGCGGCGCATGCAGTCGCACTGTTGCTCGGATGGTGGCACCGCAGGGGACATCGACGTTGCGCTGGTCCTCGCGATGCAGCAGTGTGAGAACGGCGCCACCGCGCAGGGCTACCATGCGTGACACATCCGGTGTCACGTCCTCTATCGCGAGCACCTGCACTTCCAACACCTCGGTCGCCTGCCGCGAGGTATCGCGACTCTCAGCGTCATTCGCTTCATCGCTCTTTGTCCCCGACGTGGTGACCTCGGAGCCTGCAGCACGCGGCGGGAGATGTCGAACCGACACGACGCGAGCCTCCATCGTTCGTTGCAGCTCGTCCTCGTAGCGCAACAGAGACGCGTCCTGCACACTGGGTTGAAGAACTGCATTGGCCCAGCCAAGCGCAACCCAGAGTATGCCGGTGGTGAACCATGCAAGCCGAGGTACGCGAGTCCTCGCAACGAATGCGATGGCCAGGAAGGCGCAGCAGACCAGGATCATCTGCGAGGCCGGCTGCCACCGGTTGCGGCACAGGATTCCCGCGGCGAAGCAGACGGCCAGCAAAAGCATGGGATTGTTACGTAGATGCAGCGGTGCAATGCGGGAGAAGCGCGCGGGATGCGCCGGGGTCTCTGGCAGCAGAAGGCTGTGTGCGCCGCGATCTTTCGTTGCGGCGCGTTCGGTCATCCGGCAGGCCTCCTCGCGGGGCCGTCAGAGACGGAAGACCGCGATGGTTTCGGTATGAAAGGTCTGGGGAAAGAGGTCGAGCAGATGCAACGTTGTCAGAGTGTAGCCGGATTCTAGCAGTGACCTTGCGTCACGCGCGAAGGTTCCTGCGTCGCATGAGACATAGACGATCTCACGCGTGCCAGTTCGGGCCAGGGCATTCACCGTCGGGGCACCAAGGCCTGCGCGTGGCGGATCGAGCAGTACCAGATCGGGACGCTGCGCGATGCGTGGTGCTTCTTTCTGTAGGAAGTCGCGCGTTGTACTGCGACGTGCCTGGTGCTGAGGTCCGCACGCGCGAAGATGCGCTGCAAGATCGCTTGCGGCAGGTTCCCCGATCTCGACCGCGATGACCTGATCGAATCGCTCGGTCAGGGGCACAGAGAAGAGGCCGGCGCCAGCGAAGAGATCGAACGCGAGTGACCCTCTACGATCGCCAACGACGAGATCCACCATGGTTGCGGTGAGGAAGCGATTCACCTGGAAGAAGGCGTTGCGCGTAATCGCATAGTCCCGGCCTCGTACAGAGTAGGTGAGTTGTTGCGAGCCCCAGCGTGCGATTTCAACGCGAATGCTCTCCTGTACGCGGCGCGTCTGCTTTGGATCGGGTGTGCCGCCGACGGATAGTCCTGCACCGATGAGTTGTGGGTGCCGCGCATGCAATGCTTCGCACAGAGCGCGCAGGTGGCGCGGCGCATCACGTTCGACAGTGCCAACCGTTGCATCGAGCTGAAGCGACAGCTGCACACTTCGTTCTTCGCTGTCGCAGAAGAATTCGATGGTGCTCGTGGCTGTGGGCCACTGCACGGTACCGATCCGGACCAGGTCGCGAGCCGTCATCGCCATCTGTAAGAGTAGTGGAGACGCGATGGGACACATGCCGATAGGCAGGAATTCGTTGCTCGCTCTTCGGCTGTAGCCGATTTCGTTGCCGTCGACACGCAGGCGGACACGGTTGCGATAGTGCCAAGGTTTGGCTGCGTGGGCCTGTATCTCCGGCAGCGTCGCGACGCCGGCACGCTTCAGCACGTCAAGTAGCATTGCCTGCTTTGCCGTCAGTTGCGATGCCTGCGGCAGATGCTGCAGCTGGCAACCACCGCACTCTCCAAAGTGCTGGCAGAGCGGCACGGTACGCTCCTCGAGGGCACTGGTGATCGCGGTGAGGACGCTCTCTGGCGAACTGTGTTGAGGCTTCATCCGAGGCTCATGTAGAAGAGGCTCAGACGTGGCAGGCCACGCGCCTCCATCAGGCGCTTGTGCAGGAACTGCTCGGTCACCTGCTTCAGTTGCACGGCACTCATCTTCCCGCGGTAGGGGGCAAGCTCGCGCGCTGCCTGTGCTCGCAGGCTTACCGTTTCGTTTTCCGTGGCGCCTAACGTCAACGCGGCGAACATGCGTTCTTCCAGCGCGGTCAGCGTGCCTTCGAGCGCTTCGTTATCGGGCTGCTGCTGCATCGCGACTTCCGTCGCCATCGCGCGCAATTTTGCCGCGATGCTGCTGATCGTTTCGGCGGATGCAGAGGGCAGGGAAGCGGCATCGAGCGCATCAGCATTTGCGTGCAGATAGGCAGCGACACGAGCGGCTTCAAAACCGCTGTCCTGCGGTTCCTGTGCGGATGGCTTTGCTCCGCCGATGGCTGCTTCCAGCATCTCCTCGGTCGTCTCCATCACGGACTGCGCGACCCATGCCAGACCATTCACTTTGCGCAGACGGCCGCCGGCCCTTTGCGATCGCTGGTCGTACTTGTCGAAAGCGTTGTCGATGCCGCGCAGCACGGCTTCGAGAGGAATGCCTGCCTCGCGCCATGTTTCGATCAAAGCCCAGTCAAGCGTGCTCAGCAGCAGAATGCTGCCGCGGCGCGCCTGGAAGCGTGTCTCGATTTCCGTAAAGTAATTGAAGTAATTCTGCACTGCGCCTTCTTGCGGGTGGTGATTGCGGATGTTATTCGGCGCGGTTCGCATGGTGTTGTGAGTTGGCCTGCGCGCGGCGCCGGACGCGGTCCTGATTACGCTCGTAGATCAGGCGTACACCGTCCAGCGTCAGGTTTTCGTCCACGTGCTTTATCGTGCGCGAACTTTCCGCCAGCAGCTTCGCGTAGCCGCCTGTTGCGATGACCTTTGTCTCCGGCCCAAGCTCCGCAATCATGCGGTCACAGATGCCGTCGATGAGGCCGACGTAACCATAGAAGAGGCCGATCTGGATGTTGTCGAC
Organism: Terriglobus roseus; assembly: GCF_900105625.1. Classification (NCBI taxonomy): domain Bacteria; kingdom Pseudomonadati; phylum Acidobacteriota; class Terriglobia; order Terriglobales; family Acidobacteriaceae; genus Terriglobus; species Terriglobus roseus. Next base: position 1,426,934 of record NZ_FNSD01000001.1, on the reverse strand, counting down.
CGTACCCGTGCCGATGACCTTCAACGGCTTACGAATGTTGACGCGGCTCAGTCGAGCGGCCGAGTTGAAGAGCGCATCCGCGCTGATGCCGAGGCCCGGCGCGATGGCTCCACCCAGGAACTCACCGCGCGCGGAGATGACATCGAAAGTGGTGGCTGTGCCCAGATCGACGACGATGGTTGGTCCACCGTAGCGCTCGAAAGCTGCGACGCAGTTCACGATGCGGTCTGCGCCGACCTCTGCGGGATTATCCGTCAGAACCGGAAGGCCGGTCTTTACGCCGGGTTCGACGAAGAGCGGCTTCATGCCGAAGAGCTTCTCGATCACATCGCGGAAGAGGGAATCAATGGGCGGCACCACGGATGAGATTGCGATGCCGGTGACTGTCTGGATGTCGACGCCGTCCATCGTGAACATGCCGCGGACGATCATACGAAGCTCGTCCAGCGTGCGCTGAACGGGTGTTGCGATGCGCCAGCAATGCGTCTGCACAGCAGGTGCTTCGGGTGTTGCGGGCCGGTAAAGCCCCATGACGGTATTGGTGTTACCTACATCGATCGCCAGCAGCATTGGGCGCTCCTCTGCTTGTCGTCGGTTGTTGTGATCTACAACTCGCGAACGCCGCCGTGCCTTACTATGCGCGTCTCGCCGTCGTCACATTGGACGCGCAGCAGACCGTCCGATGTAAGCCCAGCGGTGGTGCCAGTATAGCCTTCGTCCTCGGCCACGCGGACGTGCTTGCCGCGCGCCCACGTGCTACGTTGCTCGAACCGGTCATAGAGCGTGGTGTCGGGGTATTCCAGCTCTGTGTGAAGAGCCAGGAGGAGGGTGATGGCCAGATCTTCACGGGAGACGGTGTGTCCCCATGCTCGCTTGAGTGATGTTGCAGCTTCGGAGAGATCAGGGGGAAATTCCGCCTGATTGAGATTGATCCCGATTCCAATGGCCGCGTGTCGCAACGACCCGTCAGGTGTGAGTGCAGACTCCGTCAGGACGCCGCCGCACTTTCTGCTCGGGCCATGGTCCTCCGCGATGACCAGGTCATTGGGCCAGCGGAGGTCAATGCTGCGCCCGGTGACCGCATGGATGGCATCGGCTGCGGCGATACCGGTCGCGAGCGATAGCTTGAGAGCTTCGTTGCCCTTGATGGTGGGTCGCACGAGCACAGTGAGATAGAGCCCCCGATCGGGCTCGGAGTGCCATGAGTGGCCACCACGACCTCGGCCCGCGGTCTGCTCATCCGCGAGGTAAACCTGTCCGGCCTCGGCCCCAACCTGCGCATCGGCCAGCGCGCGCGTGTTCGTGCTGTCAACGGTGGCGAAGTGATGCAGCTTGCCATGGAAGATCGTGCCGCGCAGAGCGGCGTCCAAGCGTGCCGTGTCAAAGGTGCTCATCTCGTCTAGTAAACGTCAGCGGTGATGCGCATGCTGAGATCGACCGCAACGGAGGATCGCGTCAGCGCGCCAACGGAGAGGAAGTCGACGCCGGTCTCGGCGTACTCGCGCGCGGTCTCGAGCGACAGGTGTTCGGCTACTTCCAGCAGGACCTTAGGAGCTTCCGCGTGCACCGTCTCGACGACATCAGCGACTTCCTTCGGCGACATGCCCACGAGCAGCAGGACGTCTGCGCCAGCCTTAATGGCGGCCTCGACATCTGCGCCATTCGTGACTTCTACCTCGATCTTCTGGCCGGGCTTGCGGCCCCTGGCGGCGAGCGCCACAGCGTTTGCGACGCCACCGGCAAGGGCAAGGTGGCTCTGCTTCAGCATGATGCCGTCCTGCAGATCCAACCGGTGATTCTGGCCGCCGCCGCAGGAGACAGCGTACTTGTCCAGCAGACGCAGGCCCGGAACGGTCTTGCGTGTGTCGAGAACTTTGGCGCGGGTGCCGCGTGTCTGCTTTACGAAGTCGTTGGTCAGGGTGGCGATGCCGCTCATGCGCTGCATCAGGTTCAGGATCACGCGCTCGCAGGACAGTATGGCCGCAGCGGAGTGGCGGATGACGGCGACCGTCTGGCCTTTGCGCACGCGGACACCGTCGAAAATCTCTGGGTGGCTGATGACCTCATAACGTCCGGGGCCTTTGTGGCCCGCGCGGGTCTGCATGGCGCTGAACGCGTCAAAGACGGCGCAGATCACGCCCAGGCCGCAGATGATGCAGTCCTCACGCACCAGGATGGTGGCCGATGCGCGTTGTGCCGGGTCAATGGTAAGCGCGGTGGTAACGTCGCTGGTCGCCTTGTCTTCTGCCAATGCGGCTTCCATCACCGCCGCGATTTTTCTGCTCTTCCAATCCATGGTTCGTCTTCCCGTTCACAATCCTAAGCGCGCAACGCGCATCCTACGAGAAACGTGCGCGGCGCGCAAAAGCGGCGTGTGCGCCTTCTTTCGAGCGAGCCCAGATGATTCCGTTTCCCATCGACGTCCCATTGATGCGCCAGGCCGCAGTACTGCTGCTTCTGGCCATACCGATTGCATGCATGAGCTGGACCGTCACGCATGAGGAGGTCTTTCGTGAACCGAGGGAGTTCTGTAAGGAAAAGAGTCAGCAACCGGGACCGCTGCCGCGTCGCAAGTTCTTTTATTTGTTTACATGCGAGTACTGCTTCAGCCACTATGTGACCGCTCTGGTTCTCATCTTCACGCGATACCAGCTGCTGTACAGCGGCTGGCGAGGTTACGTGCTTGCGGAGTTCGCGCTGGTTTACACGGCCAACATGTATATGAGCCTGTACAACCGCTTAAAGCTCGATATCAAGCACGAGAATGTCGCGATTGCGGTGGAGCAGAAGCAGGCTGCGGAGACGAAATAGGTCCGAAGATTTGTTTCGCAGTGCGATCCGACGACCTTCGTCACACAACGTAAGCAGAGGACAAATAAGTTCTTTGCTATTTAGCGGAACCTGGAGTAGGGTTGTACTTGATCGTAGAACTCCGATCTGGTTTGTATTGCTTGGTCCGCCTGTACTCGCAAGACTCTACCAACGTGTTCGGCGGTACAACAAGCTCTTCTGAGCACAAGGAATACAAAATGGAACAGGGAACAGTGAAGTGGTTCAACGATGCTAAGGGATTTGGATTTCTGAGCCGCGCCAATGGTGAGGACGTTTTCGTCCACCACACCGCGATCCAGAGCAACGGCTTCCGTTCGCTGCAGGAAGGTCAGAACGTGACCTTCAATGTAGTCAAGGGACCCAAGGGCTGGCAGGCTGAGAACGTCACCGCTGCGTAAGTGACGCTCTCTTCTTGAGAGTTTTTAGAAAGGCGGCCTCCGGGCCGCCTTTCTTCGTTTCTGATTGCTTTCCCGCAACGACGTTGCGAGGATGTGAGCATGAAGAACTTCGCGCAGCAAACTGTTCGCCTGGTCGTCGCGCTGATGTGCGGCGTTCTGTGTCTGCTGGCCGCTGGCACAGCATATCGACTGAATACGCAATTCTCGCGATTTGCGGTTGCAGTCTTTGGACTGGCGTGGTTCGCACAGGCGTATGTCTTGCGGAATCAGATCCGCACCGTGCGCGGGTGAGCTCGACCTCTGCCGTGAAGGCCTAGTGCTGATGTCTCGCCTCTGTGAGTGGGCTTACGTTCGCGAGCGCCTACGCAGATCGCTCTGCTCGCACGAGACGAACTTATGACGACGGGACTGTCACAAGGAGGTCACCCAATCACGCGGTTCTCGATCGGCCGCGTCTATGTGTTCGACCGTGCATCCAATAGCCTCAAGCGCTTTTTCTACTCAGCACCATGGAGGTGGCATGGCTTTACAGCATTCCGATGCACTGGTTTTCTACGGTGCAACCGGCGACCTCGCATACAAGAAAATTTTCCCGGCACTGCAGGCGATGGTGCGGCGAGGTTCGTTGAATGTTCCGGTGATCGGTGTGGCGAAGGCCGGCTGGGGACTCGACCAACTGAAAGAGCGTGCCCATAAGAGCCTGCAGGAGCATGGCGGCGTGGATGATGCGGCCTGGGCGAAGCTCAGTGACCTGCTGCGCTATGTCGACGGTGACTACGCGGATGACGCGACGTTCGCGGAAGTCCGCAAGCAGCTCGGCGATGCGAAAGCTCCCGCACACTACCTTGCGATTCCGCCGTCGATGTTTGAGACGGTGGTGAAAAAGCTCGCCAGCAGCGATTGTGCCTTAGGTGGCCGGCTGATTGTGGAGAAGCCTTTCGGACACGACCTTGCTTCGGCGCAGAAGCTGAACAAGATTCTTCTCGAGGAATTCGACGAATCCTCCATCTTTCGCATTGACCACTATCTTGCGAAGGGGCCAGTGCACAACATGGTCTCGTTCCGCTTCTCGAACAGCTTTCTGGAGCCCCTGTGGAATCGGCATTTTGTCGAGAGCGTGCAGGTCACCATGGCCGAGGACTTCGGTATCCAGGGCCGTGGCGCCTTCTATGACCAGACGGGCGCGATACGGGATGTGATCCAGAACCACATCTTCCAGGTGATCTGCAATCTCGCGATGGAGGAGCCTGCGACCAAGGACAGCGAATCCATCCGCAACGAGAAGGTCAAGGTCCTCAAGTCCATCCCGGATCTCAAGCCGGAAGATGTCCTCCGCGGCCAGTTCACGGGCTATCACGATGAAAAGGGAGTCGCTCCGGATTCGCAGGTAGAGACGTTCGCTGCGTTGCGCTTCTCGGTCGATAACTGGCGCTGGAGTGGCGTGCCCTTCTATATTCGCGCCGGCAAGAATATGCCCACGACGTGCACGGAGGTCATGGTGCGTTTGCGCCGGCCACCGGTCACGGCATTCAGTAGCGGAATCGGTCCTCAAAACTACATCCGGATGCGCATCAGCCCGGAGACGACGATCGCGCTGGCTGTGAGTATTGCGGCCGCTTCGAACAAAGACCCGCGCCGTGGTGTTGAGATGGTGGCGACGAGGCACCCAGGAGCTGAGGAGATGGAGGCGTACGAGCGCGTGCTCACAGACGCCATGGCAGGTGATCCTACGCTGTTTGCCCGGCAGGATTATGTGGAAGAGGCATGGCGGGTCGTCGATTCGCTGCTGCGCACCATGCCGCCGGTGAAGCCGTATGAGCCTCATACTTGGGGCTCGAGCGACGAGGCGATCATGCCGCCCGGTGGTTGGGACAATCCAAAACCCGAGGCCTCGGATGACTTTCGTTTGATCGAAGGCTAGGGGGGAAGGCTAAAGGTACAGAGCGGGTGCCCCACTCATGACGATGGAACGGTCATGAATGGGGCCTGGGTTGCGGGTCGATCATTCCGGAGGTAAAGCTTCCAATGCGGCCTTCGCCTTGTCGTAGAGCGATTGCGTCTCAGCCTGCTGCTTTCGAAGACCTTCTACAACGGCTGCGGGAGCTTTTGCGACGAAGCCTTCATTGCCAAGCTGCCGTCCTGCCGCTTCCAGTCCCTTGGTCAACTTTGCGATCTCCTTCGTCAGGCGCTCGCGTTCCGCCGGCACGTCGATCTGACGCTCGTAGGTCACGGTCAGGTCGTAGCCCGATCCGGAACGTGCGTTCGCGCCGCCTGGCGCCTCCGATGCGAACTCTACGTCACTGACACGCGCCAAGCGTGCCAGCATGTCGCGGTTGGCGTCGGCGAGCGCGAGGATGCGGTTGTCGCCGTGTAGGACGACTGGGGCAGCTTCTTTCTCGGGGATGCCGAGCTCCTTACGCAGACCGCGGATCGTCACGATCAGCTCCTGCAGCGTGTCGATGGCGGCCACAGCCGTGTCGTCAGCAGGGTAGTCGGCTGCCTGCGGAAATCGGGTCAGTGCGATGGACTTCGCCGGTGGCGCGCCCTCGTACAGGCTGTTCCAGATCTCTTCCGTCAGGAAGGGCATGAACGGTGACAGCAGCCGCAGCGAGGCTTCAAAGACACCAACGAGTCCGGCGAGCGAAATGGCCGTCTCAGGATTCTGAATCGGCTCTTCGCCCTCGACCGGCTCGGGGAAGTCCAGGCGCAGCTTGACCAGCTCCAGGTACCAGTCACAGAACTCTCCCCAGAAGAACTGGTAGACAGCATTCGCAGCTTCGTCGAAGCGATAGTCCGTGAGCGCGCGATCGACTTCCGCGCAGACGGCACGCAGGCGCGCGAAGATCCAGCGCGTCTCGATCGGGGTGATCTCCGGCAGGGCGCTCACGGTCATGGCCGCGCCCATCTTCATCTTGTAGCCGGAGAGCTTCGCACGCTCGACCTGCATGAAGAGGAAGCGCGCCGCGTTCCAGATCTTGTTGGCGAAGGCGCGATACCCTTCGGTGCGCGCTTCGCTGAATGCGATGTCGGTACCGGGCGAAGCCTGCGATGCCAGCGTGAAGCGAACCGCGTCCGTGCCGAAGCGCTCAATGATCTCAATGGGATCGACGACGTTGCCCTTGGTCTTGGACATCTTCTGGCGGTCGGCATCGCGGACCAGCGCGTGGATGTAGACCTCACGGAAGGGAACCGCATCCTTCAACCCGCGCTTGCTGCCGTCGGGCATCGGCAAGTCCAGCATGAAGTGGGTTCCCAGCATGATCATACGGGCGACCCAGAAGAAGAGGATGTCAAAACCGGTGACGAGCAGGTCGGTGGGATAGAACTTACTCGTATCGACCGAAGGCTCCGGCCAGCCGAAGACCGTGAACGGCAGCAGGCCACTGCTGAACCACGTATCAAGAACGTCGGTCTCTTGCTGCATCTCCGCGTGGTCGCAGCTGCCGCAACGTTCCGGCCGCGTGCGCGAGACGCAGGTGGTCTCGCACTGCGGGCAGTAATAAGCCGGGATGCGATGGCCCCACCAGAGCTGGCGGCTGATGCACCAGTCGTGAATGTTCTCCATCCAGTTCATGTACGTCTTCTCGTACATGGGCGGCGTGAACTTGACGTGTCCCTCTTTGACCGCGGCGATGGCCTTGTCGGCGAGCGGCTGAATCTTGAGGAACCACTGCATCGAAAGGCGCGGCTCAATGACGGCGCCGCTGCGCTGCGATGTCGCAATGGCGAGCGTATGGTCCTTTATGTCGACGAGCAGACCCAACGCGTCCAGGTCGGCAAGGATCTTCTCGCGCGCAGTGTAGCGATCCATGCCGTGGTACGGCGAGCCCTGCAGGTCAATGTGAGCGGTCTCGTCCATGATGACCAGGTTGGCCAGCTTGTGGCGCTTGCCGATCTCGTAGTCGTTGGGATCGTGTGCCGGCGTGACCTTCACGGCGCCGGTGCCGAACTCGGGCTTGGCCCAGTCGTCTGCGAGGATCGGAATCTCGCGGTCCGTGAGCGGCAGCTTAACCGTCTTGCCAACGAAGCTGGTGTAGCGTTCGTCAGTCGGGTTCACGACAACTGCAACGTCGCCCAGCATCGTCTCCGGACGCGTGGTCGCGATGACAATGGAGCCCGTGCCATCGGCGAACGGGTAGCGCAGGTGATAGATCTTGCCGACCGTCTCCTTGTGCTCGACCTCGAGGTCGGACACGGCAGTCTGCTGCACGGGATCCCAGTTCACGATGTAGCTGCCGCGATAGATCAGGCCCTGCTCGTACAAACGCACGAAGGCTTCGGTCACGGCGGACGAGAGGTTCTCATCCATGGTGAAGTACTCACGTCCCCAATCGACGCTGGCGCCCAGGCGGCGCATCTGCCCGGTGATGGCACCACCGTACTGTGCCTTCCAGTCCCACACGCGGCTCAGGAAGACCTCGCGGCCCAATTGCTTGCGGTCAGTACCTTCGCTCTTGAGCTGCTTCTCCACCATCATCTGGGTGGCAATGCCGGCATGGTCGGTGCCGGGAATCCACACACTCTCTTCGCCGCGCATGCGATGCCAGCGCGCAAGGATGTCCATCTCAGTCTGGTTGAGCATGTGACCCATGTGCAGGCGACCCGTAACGTTGGGCGGCGGCAGCAGCATGACGAACGGCTTGCCAGTGGCTTCGGCATTCGCAGGGGTGTTGAAGAGCTTTTCTGTGACCCAGAAATCGGCCCATTTTTGTTCAATGGCGGCGGGGTCGTAGGCTTTTGGGAGTTCGTTGGGCATGTCCTATCTAGGATAGGTCACTTGCGGAATTCATGAACTTCCACCCACAAAAAAGGTCGTTGACAACCAGTTTCAGAGGGCAATATAGTCCGCGTCGCTTCCACACAGACTGCGGAGAAGTTATGAACTTTAAGAACGACAGTGCCTTGCGAATTGTCGCGCCCTTTGTGCTCGCGCTTGGCACCGCGCATGTTGGTCTCGCGCAAACGCTCTATGGCGGCCTGACCGGCGTCGTAACTGACCCCACCGGAGCGACGGTTCCCGGAGCAAAGGTAACGGCGACCAATCCTGCCACGGGCCTTACGCGTACGGATGCTGCCGATAACTCGGGGACGTACCAGTTCACAGATTTGCCGCCTGGCAACTACGACGTCACAATCGCCGCACCAGGTTTCGGCACTGCTACTTCGAAGGCGGTCCCGATCAGCGCGAACCAGTCGCGTCGTTTCGACACGGTGTTGACGGTCGGCAATGTGTCGCAGACCGTTGAGGTGAACACCGCTCCACCTGCACTGCAGACCGAGCGCGCGGATGTGAACTACGAGATCACCCCGACCCAAGTGCAGGAACTACCGACAACGTCTACCGCGGGCCGCAACTTCCAGGGACTCTATCGCCTGATTCCGGGTGTTCCACCGCCGGTCGAGAACAACTCGCAGGCCGGCAACCCTGGTCGTACGCAGGCTGTTACCGCCAATGGCATCGTCAACACGGTGAACTCTACGAAGATTGATGGCGCGGCCGTAGGCTATCCGTGGTTGCAGTCGATCGTCGCGTACATCCCGCCGACGGACTCCATCGAATCCGCGAATATCGTGACGAATAGCTTTAACGCCGAACAGGGAGCAGCCGGCGGTATCGCTGCGAACCTGATCGTCAAGAGCGGTACGAATCACTTCCATGGAAGCGCGTGGGAGTACAACTCCATCGCGCAGTTCAATGCGCGCCAGTACTTCACTCGCGTCAGCACGACACCTGTGCTGCCAAAGAACATCTACAACGAGTTCGGCGGCAATATCGGCGGACCCATCCTCAAGGACAAGCTGTTCTTCTTCTTCGGCTACAACCGTGTCTCGCTGCGGCAATTCAAGACCGGTGGCGCGATGAACGTGCCACTAGCCGCACTGCGGGGTGGTAATTTCGCCGGCACAGGCGTGACCATCTACGACCCAACCACCGGTAACGCAAATGGATCTGGTCGTACGCCTTTCCCTGGCAACATCATTCCTGTGGGGCGCCTAAGCCCGGCGACGCAGAAGATCCTGGCGTTGCTGCCGACCGAGAAGGTGAACGCTATCTCCGGTAACTACCCCGGCGGGGCCGTTCTTGCGTATGACCGCGCATCGTACGATGCCAAGGTCAGCTTCAATCCGACCTCCAGGACGACGTTCTTTGGACGCTATTCGATCGGGCGTTCGAACATCACGGACCCGCCGGCACTCGGTGCAGCGATTGGCAACACATGGGATGGTGGTCAGCCCGGCACCGCGCCGGGTACGATCCAGAACATCGGACTTGGTGCGACACACTCGTTCACACCGAACTTCCTTATCGATGCGAATGCGGGCTTTGTTCGCATCAACCTTGCCGCTCGCGCGCCTGACTATGGATCCAATCTCGGAACCGACGTGCTTGGCATTCCGGGCACGAACGGACCCACACCGTTCCAGTCCGGCCTGCCCGGATTTCTCCCCACCGGCTTGTCCAGCTTCGGTAACTACATCCAGTCCAATCCATTCCAGTTCCGCGACGCGCAGTATGTCGGCAACCTGAATGGGACGTACATCAAGGGCAAGCATTCCTTCCGCTTTGGCGGGGAGTATGTGCATTCTGCCATCAATCACCTGCAGGCCAATAACGCCGGACCACGTGGTCAGTTCACCTTCACCGGTGGTGTCACAGGCAATAACAGCGGCGTTGCCGCCGACGGTCCAAACTACTACCGTGCTGTTGCGGATATGTTGCTGGGCCTGCCTCAGGCCATCGGCAAGACGGTGCAACTCTTCCAACCGAACGGGCCGCGCTTTTCCGTCTTCAGTTTCTATGCGCAGGATACCTGGAAGGCTACGCCGAACCTTACCATCAACTATGGTTTGCGCTACGAGTACTATCCCTTTGCGAATCGCGACCATACCGGTGTGTTCCGGTTCGACCCGGCCACCAGCAACGTCCTGATCGGTGGACGTGGCAATACCCCCACAGACACGGGCGAGAATGTGGGACACGGACAGGTCGTTCCGCGCTTTGGTATCAACTACCGCATTAATGAAAAGACCGTCATTCGCGCAGGTGGTGGCATTACTGTCGATCCCGAAAACTATCGATTCTTCCGCGATTCTTATCCGGCACTGATTACCCTGAATAACACCGGCGCCAATAACTATGTTGCTGCCGGCGCACTCACCGCTGCGAATGCTGGTGCGCCGGGTATGAATACGCTCCCCAGCGGAACATTGGGTGTTGGTATTCCAACAGTCAATATTCCGGATATCTCAAGCGGTGTGGTGCCATTGCCCTTCAACTACACCACGCAGACGGCTCCGCAGAAATGGCGTCGCGGCTATATCGAGGCGTATAACCTCTTCATCGATCGGGACATCGTCAAGGATGTCGTGGTGAATCTTGGTTATGTCGGGACACACCATGTTCGACAGGTACTTGGTATCGACATCAATGCAGGTGGCGTAAGTCCCCTCGGCTCGGCCAGCCGCCCCTTGTTCGCGAATGCCAGTGCGCCGGGCGGTGCTCTGCGCTATACGGGAACGATCCTGAATGTGCTGCCGGCCGGCGATGAGGAATATTCCGGCATGCAGTTGCAGGTCAGCGATCGTCAACTGCAGTCGCTGCAATTCGGCTACAGCTATACGTGGTCGCACTACCTGAACTACTGGGATGCAGACTCCACGCTGGGCACGCCGGCGTTCAGTACGCCGGCTCTCTACAAACGTAACTTCGCCTCATCCGGTTTCGATCGCACGCACATGAACGTCCTTTGGACGGTCTACAAACTGCCGTTTGGCAGGGGACGTCAGTTCCTCAACTCCGGCTTCGTGGGCAGCCTGGTAGGGGGATGGGACCTGAACACAATCACCACTTATTACAGCGGCAAACCTTTCCAGATCACCGACAGTTCGCAGGCCGGTAATGGCGACACCGTGGTGCCGAACCAACTCTCGCAACCGGTACGGGCGGGTACGAGGTATCAGGCCGGATCGAGTGTCTATCCGTACTACATTCAGAACCAGGGAAACTACACCAAGCTGCCGAACGCCGTTGCGAATGGTAACGTGGGCCGCAATACGGTACGTGGCCCCGGTTACTTCAACCTTGATGTGGGACTTACGCGTAACATCCCTATCTATCGGGAGTTTGCGATCGTCCTCAAAGCGGAGTCATTCGATGTGACGAATACACCGCAATGGAGCCAACCAGTCGCCAATGTCAATGACAGTGGCTTCGGCCAGATTCAGAGCGTGCTCTCAACCTCGAACCGTACGCTGCGATTCAGCGGCCGGATATCGTTCTAGGAACGCAACGAAAAGGGCCCGCATCTCGCCGAGGTGCGGGCCCTTTTCGTTCCAGTGAAAGCGCTCAGTCTGCCGCGTGATCGGCCGCGTGGTCTTCACCGGACCAGATGCGCTGCGACGTCCAAGCTTCAGGTGGTCCGGTCCAGAAGGGATCGTCCGGGGAAAGGCCGAGCGGCAGGAATGCGGTCGTGCAGAGGTAAAGGCTGCCGGTCGAGATGTATGTCTCGCCCAGCGACGGCTGATGGCCAGCGAGACCGATGGTGAGCCAGCCTTTCGCATCAAAGGTTTTGGGAGCGAGCATCGTTCGTTTAATCACCGCATTCAGGGCACAACGCGCCTGCCCTGGCGAAAGAGTTTCGGGAAGTCGTTTGCGCAAGGCGGCATCGGCCAAGTGGTGAAAGGCGCCGCAACGGTAGGTGATGGAGCGGCCAATAGCAGGGAAGCTGCCATCTGCATTGATGCTGCGTTCCTGCAGGCTCGCGAACCTTCTCGACCGGGCTGCCATGGGCGCTTTCATAGCCGCCCAGGCTGCTTGCTGATCGCCGACAGCGTCCAGAATAGCCGCCAGAAATGGGTGGATGACGTAGGAGTTGTAGTTGTCCGCGTGGAAGTGCGGACCGTCGCCATAGATGCCGTCGCCAAGGAACCATGAGTCGTGTTCCCGCAATGCGTAATCGACGCGCTCACTGTCCCATTCCTCGCCCAGCAGGTGCAGGCAAGCCTCCACCATGGCGGCGAAGAGCAGCCAGTTGTTGAAGGGCGGCGTCTGCTTGCGGGTGGCGCGTAGAGCATCTCCAAGTTGCTTTTTGGAAGTTGCCGGAAGGGACTGCAGCAGGGTCCTCGGCGCACGTGCCATTGCCAGGGACAGAAAGCCTGCGTCGACGATGGTCTGCCGTGCCAGGCCGAAGCGCAGGTAGGAAGGCGCGACGGGGTCAACCGCCCTTGCGATGGCTTGCTGCGCCAACGCCGCGTAGCGGCTCCTCACCGATTCGTCATCCCCTGTCAGCGATCCGTTTTCGAGCCACGGCGCAACACCGGAGAGCGTTCTGCCAAGTGCCTCTAACGGTGACACGCCGCGCCGGTCGGCCTCTTGTCCCGGCGCCGCTTCAACAGGCATCGCCTGGAAGAGCGTTCCCCCGGCTGCAGACCGCAGGACGGGGTCAACGATCTTGACGAGGAGGCGTGTCCAGTCCTGCCGAATTGCAGGGCCGGCCTTGGTGACTGGTCCTGTGGCTGGCTCGGAGGCGTGAAGATGAGGGCTGATCTGGGGGGTAAAAAGAGCGGCCGTCGCTCCCATCGCGCCTTTGACTAGCTTCCTGCGATCCAAGGAAATCTCCTTAGCGGAACAACAGCGGTGTGAAGTCAATCAGATCATCGCGCCAGACCATCCATGTGTGCATGCCGGGGGTGTCGCGTGTTTTGATGTCTTTCGCCTTCAGGTTGTCCTTCGCCCAAAGGCCGAAGGCGCGATTAACGGTAATCAAACCGTCTTCGGTGCCGCAGCTCTGCCAGAAGAGCTTCAGTGGCTGCTGCGTCTTTGCGTTCGGCACGATGGTGGCGAAGCCCGCGGCGTAGGTTGCTGCGTCAATCGTTACCCCTGGACGCGTTGCGGGTAGTGTTGGTGCCGAGATGGCCGAGGAAAATGCGCCGACGTAGGCGAAGGTCTCCGGGTGATTCAGGCCGGTGTAGATGCTGTGGCCGCCGCCCATGCTGAGGCCAGCGATGGCGCGATGATCGCGGTCGCGGGCAATGTTGAAGCGGGCTTCGGCCATTGGGATGATCTCGTGCAACAGCTGGTCGCTGAAGGCCTGCTGATTCTCAAAGAGCAGATTGCCCACGCGGTTCCAGCCTGCGGTGACGATGTGCATCGTGCCGTAGCCTAACGGCATTACGACAACCATGGGAACAATCTTGCCGTCGTGCAGCAGGCTGTCCAGAATCAGATTGGCCTGTCCGGCCTCAACCCAGCCATTGGCCGCATCGCTGTAGCCGTGGTTCAGATAGAGAACGGGGTACTTATCCTTACGCTTCGCGTCATAGCCTGGCGGCGTGTAGATCCACATGTCACGGTCGCCGGTGTCGCCATCGTCGATCTTCGCCAGCTTCGAACGGTAAAGGATATGAGCGACTTCTCCGTGCGGAATATCAGTACGGTCCCACGGTTTAGGTGAGGCGGCGGACACGTGAACGACAGTGGTCGGGCTCAGCAGGTTGGGACGTACTGTGGCGTTGTGCGGATCGAGCGCGCGCTTGCCGTCGACGGCGAAAGTGTAGCCGTAGAACTCTGGCGTCATCGGCGTCGTAGTGGTCTCCCACACGCCGCTGGCATTCTGCGTTAAGGCGATTGGCTTTGGATTGCCTTCAATCGTCACAGTCACGGCCTTCGCTCCGGCAGCTTCGTAACGAAGAGTGACGGTGCCATCAGGATGGACCTCTGGTGAAACGACAGGTGTTGCGGCTACCTGCCCCTGCGCTGCAGATGGTGTCGCGGGTGCCTGACCATGAAGACGATTTGCAGAATTAACAAACGCCAGCGATAGCACGGTAGCTACAGAAAAAAGACGGTTCATAGCGTCAATGACACCTCAGCTTGGATGGTAGTCGCCGAACTATACTAAACGCCGCAGGCGGGCACATGCACCGAACGATGATGCAAGGCGAACGAAAAGACGAACGCCCGGATCCAGGCTCAGAGAAGCGACACCTGCCGGATAACAGATCCTTCTTTGGGGTGATCGCGAGCCTCATTCAGCGAAAAGGCACGTTCCGCCGATCTTCGATTGTTCTCGTAAACGCAATTGCAAATCTCCGGACCTTCCCGGAGATCTTCAAGCTCCTCCGTAAAGAGCCGTTCTTTGAGGCCTTGCGTACCAACCCCCGGCTGGTAGTTCGTTGCCTGACGCCGGATTACCTCGTGCGTGGATTCACAGTGGGAGTTGGCGCCCGATGTTTTCTGCATCATCACCGTCGATTGCAAGGCACTCTACCGACCGACCTGGTGCGGCAGCTCATGCTGGGGCAGGTCACGTTGTTCGAAACCACAGACGAGAATGCTCACATCAGCATAACGATCGGTCAGACCAGGCCTCTCCACGACAAAGAGGGGGAACTGGACATCAAGCTGTGTGTAGAAGGGAAGACCGTGTTCCTTCTTTCGTTCACCGTCGTTCCCGGCGCAGTGGCAGGTTCCGAAGCGGGGGAGATTATGCTTATCTCTCGCATGCAGGGCGTTGCCGGTTGTTACTCGGAGATCAAGCTGGCACGGAAGGTGCTGGCAGATGTCGCTCCGAACGCGCTGCTGCTGGCGGCGATGCAAGGGATTGCCATGTCACTCGGCATCGAGGTTCTCGCCAGCGTCAGTTCGCACCAGCAGAACGCCTATCGTGAGGAAGTGGCGGATCGGCTGCACCGAAACTATGAAGAGTTCCTGGGAGAGCTTGGCATTGAAAAGAACGCCGCAGGATTTCTTGTGAGCGTGATCCCGATCCCCGAAAAGCCGATGACGAGCATTAAGACGGGACATAAGCTCAGGACGAAAGAAAAACGCGCGACCAAACTAGCGGTAAGGGATGCGTGTCACGATTTCTTTCGGGCTCGCATCGTGGGAGAACATACCGCTAAGATCCGACTAATCCACGACAACCCAGAGGTGCGGCAAGCCTCAGCAACCGAGAGCCCCATTTAGTCGCCGCTATCGTCGAAACCGACGAAATGGTCTTCTCTAAGCCAGGAACCGTTGATGGAATGGGCTCCCGATCTAATCTTCAACAGGCTTTTTGTTCTGCTGCTCGCTTAGCGATTCAAGCTGGCGACGCCAGTCGAGCTCGTCCACGAAGCCCCGCTTGGAGCGCCAGTCATCCTTGACCTTCACGAAGAGTTCGAGGAAGACTCGGGTGTCCAGCAGAGCCTCAATCTCCTTGCGCGCGGCGGTGCCAATCTGCTTCAGCATGGTGCCTTGCTTGCCGATCAGGATGGCCTTTTGTCCTTCGCGCTCGACGAAGATGGCCGCTGCGATCTTTGTCACGGGCAGCTTGGGCGGAAGCTTGTCGGTCGAGCGCGGCTTACGTTGCGGACCGGGTTCTTCCCACTTCTCAATGACCACTGCGGAAGCGTAGGGAACTTCTTCGCCGGTATAGAGCAGTATCTTTTCGCGAATCAACTCAGCCGCCAGGAAGCGCATGGGCTGGTCCGTGAGCTGGTCTTCCGGGAAGTAACGTTCGCCCGCAGGCAGGCGCTCGACGACCTTATCCAGCAGGGTGTCGAGACCATCTTTCTTCGCGGCAGAGATCAGGATCGTCTCGGCGAAGTCATGTTTCGTGGACCAGTGTGTGATCAGCGGCAGCAGGTCCTCGCGCTTCACCAGGTCGATCTTGTTGAAGACGAGCATGACCGGGCATGTGACATTGCGCAGCAGGCTTAGAGCGAAGGCGTCTTCAGCAGCAGAAAGTGCGCGCTTGTCCTCGCCGGGCGTGGGCGACTTGCCCTCGATGCGCGGCTTCGGCTCATGGATACGGTGCGTTGCGTCAACGAGGAAGAGGATGACATCGCGACCTTCGAGGGCGTCGTGAACCTCCTGCATCATGCGCTTGTCGAGCTGCGACGATGGCTTGTGTACGCCGGGTGTGTCGACCAGGATGACCTGGGCGGCCGGTAGCGCAGGCTGCGTCTTGGACTTCGGTTTTGCGGGTTGTTCCAGAACGCCGAGAATGCGTGTGCGCGTGGTCTGGGCCTTGTGCGTCACGATCGCCAGCTTCTCGCCCAGCAGTGCATTTAACAGCGTGGACTTACCGGCGTTGGGCCGGCCAATGATCGAAACGAATCCAGAACGAAGTGCCATCCGTCTAGTGTATGCCGCGCAGCACAGCGTTCCGAGTATCCTTGCTCGCAGGAGACTCGTGATTGTGGAGACAAACGACTGACTGACGCCATCCTGCCGCCGGATGACCTGGCAAGAACGCTCGCGATCGTGATGGCGGACGCGCCCGGTCTGCAGCACATTGGCCTTGTGGGCGACACCTACACGGTGCTGCTTTCGGGCAAGGACACTGCAGGGAAGTTCTGCCTGATCGATATGCATATTCCGCCGGGCGGCGGCCCAGCGCTGCACCGGCACGATTTTGAGGAGACGTTCGTTCTATTGGAGGGCGAGATGGTTGCGACCTTCCGTGGCGAAAAGTCGACGGTGAAGACCGGGCAGACCGTGCACATTCCGGCGAACGCACCGCACATGTTTCACAATGCTTCGGATGGGAACGTGCGGCTTCTCTGCATGTGCGTGCCGGCCGGACTGGAGGAGTTCTTTGCGCAGATCGGTGTACCGGTTGCCACGCGGACGACGCCACCACCTGAGCCAACTCCGGAGGAGATGCAGGTCTTCCTCAAGAGGGCAGGCGAGCTGGCGCCGAAGTTTAAGACCGAGCTGTTGAAAGAAGCCTAGAAGCCCGACGCGTAAGCACCCGAATCTGTGGAGCACGCGATCCGTGCAGCACCCTAATCTGCGTGTAGGTCTTAGTCTTCGCTAGGGTCGGGGGGTGGCAGCGTTCGTACGCGGACGCGTGTCACCAGTCGCGACGTCGCGGAAAGCACGTCAATGTGCAGGCCGTCCGCTTCGATGACTTCGCCGGGTAGTGGAATATGGCCGGCGAGTTCCGAGACAAGGCCGCCGACCGTGCTGGCTTCGAGATCCGTGCGCAGACGGAGCGGCTCACGCTCGTCCTCGTCGTTGGCCTTCGAGAGCAGATCGCGCAGGTGGGTCACGTCCATGCTGCCAGGGACGATGTAGGCGCCGTCGTCCTCACGGATAGCTTCGGTGTCTTCGTCATGCTCGTCCTCGATGTTGCCGACGATGGCTTCGATGAGGTCTTCGATGGTGACCAGGCCCGCGACAGTGCCGTACTCATCAATGACGATGCGCATGTGCTGTTTCTCGCTCTGCATCTCGCGGAGGAGTTCGTTGACCTTCTTGGGTTCGGGGACAAACGCGGCGGGACGCTGCATCTCCCGTACTGTGAGGTTACCCGCGTCCGTATCGGCGACCTGGAGCAGATCGTGGGCGAAGGCAATGCCGGTAATCTCATCAACGGTGCCGTGGTACACGGGCACGCGCGAAAACGCGTTGCCTTGAAGAACCGTGGTGAACTCTGCGAGGGTCATGGTGTCGTGTACGGCGAACATTTCAGGCCGTGGCGTCATGACCTCGCGCACCACCATGTCGCCGAATTCGACCACGCTGCGGACGAGAGCACGATCGCTTTCTTCCAGGATGCCTTCTTCCTCACCCGCTTCCAGCAGCGCGTCGACGCCTTCATCGGGATGGTCTTCCGTGGCCTCGCTGTCGTGCTCGGCAAGCGAAGCGATGGAGAGGAGCAGGCCAAGGAAGAGCGTGATCGGCAGCACGATATAGAAGAGTGCCTGCAGCACGTAGCGAATGCGCGAGACCCACTCGCCGCGTGTGCGTGCGAAAAGCACCTGCGGCAGCATGCGATCGAACAGGATGATGATCAACGCGAGTTCGGCGAGTGTTTCCGCATAAAGCACCCAGGTGCTGTTCGTGGCGGAGGTGAAGCGCCGCACGCCGAGGATGAGTGCGATCGAAGCAAGCGACGTCTGTCGCAGGATTGAGGCGGACAAGGCCACGGAGTCGCGTGAGAGGCCGAAGCGAGGCTCGATACCATCAACCCACGCATCCAGGTTGTCCTGGTACTCGCGAGCAAGAAACTTGCCCATCTCCGAATAGACGCGATCTGCGTAAGACGCCACCGTCAGGACGAAGAGCAGTCCCGCGATCAAGAGCACGGAGAGGAAGTTCATCGTGCGGACCTCTTCTTAGTAGCTGCTTTCTTTGTGGCGGACTTCTTCGCCGTGCCTGTGGCATTCGCAGCGGACTTGATCCCACGTCTCAGAGTCGAGACGTGGGGCACCCGCTTCCTGGGTGTTTCCTTAAGGCCCGGGAGCCCCTGATCCTGAAGCGATGTAGATTTCTCGATGACCTTCAACTTCTTTGGGGCTAGGAGCGTGCGTTCGATCAGGCCGGCGGGTAGTTTCAGTTCTGCGCGAAGATCACTTTCCAGCGAACGCATCTCGCCCTTGTCGACTTCGTGATCGTGGCCGGCGAGGTGCAGCACGCCATGCAGGATCAGGATGCGAAGCTCTTCGTCCAGCGTGTGTCCATGCTCAGCGGCCTGACGCGCGGCTGTCTCAACCGAGACGGCCAGGTCGCCCGCAATCCCCTCGGTGTTTTCGAAGGCCGGAAAGCTGAGTACATCGGTCGGCTTGTTCTTGCGCCGAAAGGTCTGGTTCAGATCCTTCAAGCGCGCATCGTCAGCGAGCAACACGGTGACCTCGCCGCTCAGTCCGGCGGACTTCTGAGCGCGCTTGAGGAAGCGTGCAAGTTCCGGCTTGCGCAGTGCAGTGAAGGCTGCGGCGCCGGTGCCGCTACTGGGAGGTTCGATGACGATCAATCAGCCTCGCTAAAACAAAACAGGAGAGAACGTTGAAGTTCTCTCCTGTGATGCTACCTTGTGGCGCTTCGATCTACTGAGTTTTGCGTACGGGAGGCTGACGTGGGTTGGCTGGAACGGCGCCATCGATAGCAGGCTCGACCAGTCCAAGGGAAAGCTGCTGCTCCTTCTGGTGCGAGTCGTAGGCGCGCACGATGCGCTGTACGAGGTTGTGACGGACCACGTCCTTGTCCTCAAAGTGGCAGAAGCCAACGCCTTCCACACCATTGAGGACGGTCAGCGCCTCCAGCAGGCCGCTGCGTTTTGGGTTGGGCAGGTCGATCTGCGTGAGATCGCCCGTAATGACCGCTCGCGAATTCATGCCGAGGCGCGTGACGAACATCTTCATCTGTTCCTGGGTCGTGTTCTGCGCCTCGTCCATGATGATGAAGGCGTTGGACAGCGTGCGTCCGCGCATGAAGGCAAGCGGTGCGACTTCAATGATGCCCTTTTCCAGGAAGTTGTCGACACGCGCCTTGTCCAGCAGGTCGTAGAGCGCGTCGTACAGAGGCCGAAGATACGGATCAACCTTCTCCTGCAGTGATCCCGGCAGGAAGCCCAGCCGTTCGCCCGCCTCGACGGCAGGACGGACGAGGATGATGCGCTCCACCTTTTTTGCCATCAGCGCGGAAGCTGCCATGGCGACAGCCAGGTAGGTCTTGCCAGTGCCGGCAGGGCCGATGCCGAAGGTCATGTCATTCTGCTCAATGGCCTCGACGTACTTTTTCTGGTTAGGCGAACGTGGATTGACCATGCGCTTCACGCCAGTTGCGGTGCGCTGGCGGCCGCTGTCGACCAGGGATTTCAGGCTTGACGCCGGATCGGCAATCGCGAGCTTGACGAGTGCATGAAGCTCTGGTCCGGCCAGTTGTACGCCGCTGCGGCGCAGGCCGTCGAAGTCCGAGAAGATGCGTTCAACCAGCTCGACTGCGTCTTGTTCCCCTTGTACCACCATGCCGTGCGATCGAAGATCGATCGTGACACCAAGTTCTCTCTCCATCAACCGCAGGTTCTCATCGCGAAGACCGAACAATGCTTCCGTATTGGGCGTGATTTCGAGCGAGCTTTTAACCAACTGGGGCATGCCTCCATGGGGCGGGGGTGCGTTGACAACCGTTAAGTTTTAGACGGAGGTAAGAGGCCGAGCGATTCCTGTGGCACGCTACGGCGCAAATGTTCGCGGTAACGGACGGAACCAGTGGCGGGATGGCGAAGGTCACCAAATCAGCTCGACTTGCGCAGAGAATAGCTCCCGGAAAGACGGTCGTCAAGGAAACAAATGCGGAAAAAGAGGGCCGAAACCCGAAGGCTTCGGCCCCTGAAAGGAATGCTGCAGATTTGAGTTAGAAGCTAAGCCTTCCCGAGAGCTGAATCTGACGCTGCGCGCCCAAACCGACCTGGTTCCCGACGGTCGCCGTGTACTGCCCAAAGGTGCCAATGCCGCTGGAGGCCAGCGAAAATGGGGTACCGGGCTGAATGGTATTTGCGGCGCCGGGTGCGGTCGGAATCGACTGCGGCAGACGAACGGTTCCAGGGTTTGCGAAGTTCGCGTGATTCAGAACGTTGAAGGCATCGGCGGTGAACTTGAACCGCAGACGCTCCGTGAAGACGAATTCCTTGGAGAGTGTCATGTCGATCTGGGCAAGGTTCGGACCGCTCAGATCGTTACGACGCTGGTTGCCGAAGGTGCCTGGAGCCGGTGTAGAGAAGGCCGCTGGGTTCAGGTACTGGATACCATTCTTCAAGTAGGGATTCACCCCAGCGACGCGGTTGGGACGACGGATGTTCCTTGTGTTGCCGCCGCCAGGAGTGTTGATGACAGCGGTCGTCTGAACTGCCGTGCCAGCAAGCACCGGGCTGCTGAAGACCTGGCCCGCGTAGGCTGTGCCGGCGTTGCCGACATAGACCACGTCAGGACGCGTGATCAAAACATCAATCGGCACGCCGCTGCGGAAGTTCACGATGCTACCAATCTGCCATCCACCGGCCACAGTGTTGCCGAGGCCGCCCAGGTCGTACCGCTTTCCTTTGCCAAAGGGCATATCGAAGAGCGCCGTCATGTTGAGGCTGTGACGGACATCATTGATGCCGCGGCCGTATTCAGGAGCCTGGCCATAGATTTGCAGGGGAGCCTGTGAGGTCGTAGCTTCGTTCGATCCTGAAGACGTACCGAGTTCCTTTGCCCAGGTATATTGCGCGCCGAGGGAAACGCCCCGCGTGAAGCGGCGCTGCAATGAGGTCTGCAGTGCGTGATATTGATCGACGCCGCCACTTGTCTTGTAGTCGATCTCTGCGAAGCGTCCGCCATACTGCCGAACAGCCGTGCCCGCGCCGGTGGCCGCATTGGTGGTCACGTTCGTGATCAGGTTCGTGATGGAGCGCAGAAAGAGATTGCGTCCGGTAGACCCGACGTAACCGATCATCATCTGCATGCCGCCGGGCAATTGCTGTTGAACGCTGGCGGTGTAGCTGACGATCTTCTCCGGCACCTTGTAGTTCGGTGCGTACGCACGCGGCTGGTAGCCCAGCGTGGTGCTGTTGATGTCGTAGTTCGCATAGACATCGCTGACCGGGTTGATGGGATAGACCTTGCCCGAAGTCGCCACGCCGCCGGTGTTGGTAAAGGTGCGCGTCACGCGGTCATTCGCCTCCGGCTGAATCTGATCTTCCGTCTGGCCCGGTCCAAAGTACCAGCCACCACCGACACGGACGACAGTGTTGTTGTGCAATGCAGCGGGAGCATACGTGATACCCAACCGGGGTCCAAAGTTCTGCGTGCTCTTGAACCAGTCTCCCGAGTACTTCGTGACAATATTCCCGACGTTCATGTCGAAGAACACATCCTTGTTTCGAGCTTCATGCAGCGGCGAATAGAACTCATAGCGCAGGCCATAGCTCACAGTGAGATTCGGCGTCGCCTTCCACTCATCCTGCGCGTAGCCGATGTAATACGACTGCTTCACCTTGGCATTACCGCTGAGGCCGGTGAAAGGGCTCAGATCGCTCAGGTTGCCGTAGAACGCAATACTGTCCGGAACGTTGTTCTGGAAGTTGGCGAAGCTGTTGTAGGTATAGGTCGTGCCGCCGATCTGGTCGTTGTAGAGCGACAGCGGACGAATCTCCGCTCCGAATTTCAAATTGTGGTTGCCGACGACATAACTCAGATTGTCGATGTACGAGTAGCTCTGGCCCGTGTACGGAGCGCCTACGCCATTAAACGAACTGGAGAGCGAGATGAGCGCGCCCACGTTGGTGATGCCTGCGATGGAAATGCGTGCCGCGCTCAGGTTCGCGTTGGGGCTGGCGCCTGCGATGCCCTGTACGCGCATCTTGATGCCGTTGTAGCCGAACTTCGTTTCATTGAAGAGCCGCGGCGTCCACACCTGGTTGACCGCGAGAACGCCGTTCTGAGGGACTTCTACCTGTCCGAAGGCACTCAAGGACGCGTCCTGGATCTGGCGCGAGGTGCCCTGATCGCGGTTGTAACGGGCATACATGCTGAATCGATCATTGAGCCGATAGTCGAAGCGGATGTGTCCGAAGTCTTCCTGCAAGCGATTCTGGCCAACGCTGATGACACCAGCCGCACCGTTGTTCGCGATGGGAAAAGCGGCCAGCAGCGGAGTGAGCTGCGGGTTAGTGACCAAGGCGCGTTGCGCGGCACTGAGCGTCGTGGAGCTGTACGGCACGGCCCATGTCTGGCGCAGACCCTCGTACACGGCAGCGACGAACAGTTTGTCCTTGATAAGTGGACCACCGACCGATCCCCCGAACTGATTCAGACGGAACTTGGGGGAGTTCGTGACAATTGCGGTGGGCGTGGCCGTGCGGCGGTTGAAGTAGTTTCGCGCGTCGAAGAAATCGTTGCGGACGTACTCGAACGCTGATCCGTGCAGCCGGTTGCCGCCGGACTTCGTCACAAAGCTGATCTGTCCGCCAGTGCCGGTGCCAAGCTCTGCGGGGTAGTTTGAGGAGTCCACACGGAACTCCTGAACAGCCTCAAGCGACTGCTGCAAGCGGAAGAGCGATGCAAGCTCGCCGTTCAGGTTGCCGGGTGTCGTGTCGATGATGCTGGTTGATTCAATGCCGTCCAGACGGATGATGTTCTGTTCGACCGCGCGACCGGAGAAGCGGATGTCGCCAAACTGTCCGCTGCCCGTGTTGGTCGCGCCCGGGGTCAGCAGGTAGAGCTGTGAGATCTGCCGTCCATTGATGGGGAGCTGCTGAATCTCGCGGGTCGGAACGTTTCCTCCGATGCGCGCGGAAGATGTATCCAGATCGATGATGGATCCGGCGTTGACTGTGACGCTCGTCTCCGCGCCAGCCAAAGGCAGGGTCAGATCCATCGTGAGTTCCTGGCCGACCGCCAGTGTCACATTCTTCTGTTCAATCGACGAGAAGCCGTCGCCGGAGACGCGAATATCGTAGGGCGCGGGCGGCAATGAGACTGCGATGAAAAGCCCGTTTGCATTCGTTGTTACGGTTCGGACCTGGCCCGTTGTCTCGTTGGTTATGACGACAGTGGCGTTCGCCACGGAGGCCCCACTCGGATCGTTCACAGTTCCGGTCAGACGAGCTGTCGAGGTCTGGGCTGAGAGTGCGCCAGCCGACAGGCAGGCGATCGCCGCGAGTTGCAGAGAAGAAGTAGAAAATCGGCGTGGGATCATGCCTCTCAGCTTCTGAGCCTCATGTTGAGGGCAGCTTACAAGAGCATGAATACCCAGTTACAGAAGTCGCCTTATGGCGTTATATGTCAAGTTACGGCGTTTTTGTGGCGTGGTATGGCATCTATTACTGCCATTTCGGCATCCGAGTCTCGGCGTCATATGTCGTCGGTAGACATACTCCCTTCATCCGCCATTCTTCTTCTGTTCATGTAGCCGGACGAGCATGAATCCAACGGACACAACTGCAAGGCGCTTTCCAGGTGCGGCAAACGATTGCCGTCATCTGACCGCCTTAGCCATTTCCGTATGAGGAACGATGAAACGACTTACCACACTGGGCGCGATGATGATTGCGTCGACGCTGGTTTCCGCTCCCTCCCACGGGCAGACGAGCACTTCGGCCAAGAAGACGACGACCAAGCGCACCGCGCGAAAGGCTCCTCTCAAGAAGAAGGAGAGCGCAGAGACAATCATGCTGCGCGAGATGCGCGAGAAGCTGGACGCACAGCAGGCGCAGATTGATGCGATGAAGGCGCAACTCTCCGCACGCGACCAGCAGGTACAGACCGCCCAGCAGAGCGTCAACGATGCGCAGACGCAGGCAGCCTCTGCCACCGCAGCAGCACAGCAGGCGCTTACCGCTGCACAGGCCGCAACCATCAAGGCTGACACGCTCGCCACCTCGGTCGATCAGGTCAAGGCCACCGATCAGGGCCTGCAGGAGACTGTGATCGCCAATCAGGCTCGGATTGAAGACGAGGTTCAGTCTCCGACGGCAATCCACTACAAAGGCGTGACCATCACGCCGGTTGCCTTCTTCGCGTTTGAAGGCGTCTGGCGCCAGCGTTCGGTGAACTCCGACATCAACACTCCCTTCAACTCGATCCCGTTCCCCAGTGCGAATGAAGGTCACACCAGTGAACTGAATTTCTCCGGTCGCCAGAGCCGTATCGGTGCCCTGGTCGAGGGCAATGCCGGCAAGTACAAGCTGTCGGGTTACTTCGAAGCGGACTTCCTGGGTACCGGCACCTCGTCGAACAACAACCAGTCGGATAGCTATGTTCTTCGCCAGCGCCAGTTCTGGGGTAAGGCTGAGCGCGGCGGCTTTGGCGTGACGGGTGGCCAGATGTGGTCGCTGGTCACGGAAGACGGTCTAAGCACGAACAACCGCACGGAGAAGCTGCCGAACACCATCGATTCGCAGTACATGGTCGGCTTCTCATGGACGCGCCAGCCGGGCCTTCGCCTGCAGCAACGCTGGGGCACCCCAAAGACGGGTATGTTCACCGCCGCCATGGCGGTCGAACAGGCACAGATCACCAACTTCACTGCAGCGGGCACCATCCCGACCGGCTTCTACTTCGGCGGTATCGGTCAGAATGGCGGTCTGTACAACGCTGCCGGAAACATCGGCGCCGGCAACACGGCCGGGACGGGCGCTATCACGACCTATGCGAACAACGTCGCTCCGGACGTGATCGTGAAGGGCGCGCTCGACTTCACGCATGCTCACTTCGAATTGGGTGGTCTCGGCCGCTTCCTGCGTGATGATTACTTCCCAATCACTGCTTACACCGGAACCGCAGCCGCTCCGACGTACACCTACAGCATGACAATGGCAACGCACACGGCTTCGGCCGGCGGCATTTTCGGTAGCGCGCGTGTGACGCTGAACAAGTATGTTGACGTGGCGGTGCAAGCGATGGGTGGTCAGGGTGTCGGCCGCTACGGCTCCTCGCAGCTTGCCGATGCAACACTGCGCCCGGACATGACTCTTGAACCGATCCGCAACTACCACGGCATGTTCAGCCTGGAGACCCATCCCACGGCGAAGCTGGACGTCTTCGCCTACTACGGCGGCGAATATGCGCAGCGCACGGTGTACACCACGCCGCAGGGTGCTTTGATCGGCTATGGTCCGCGTAACCTGAATAATTCGGGTTGCTACGCTCTGCCGACGAACACCGGCAACGGCAGCGGAACGGCCGGCTCTCTCTCGGCTGTCAGCTGCGCAGCTCCGACCCGTTACATCCAGGAAGGCATGCTGGGCTTCACCTACCGCTTGGCAAGCAGTCCGAAGTTTGGCCGTCTGCAGTATTCGGCGACCTACTCCTACCTGCAGCGCAATCTGTGGTCAGGCACTGCGACAACTGCAGGCTTGACGACAACCGGACCGCGCGCGCTGGACAACATGTTCCACATGGGCATGCGTTACTACATCCCGTAGACCGCGGCGTTTCAGACGGTGAATGAGAGGGGCCGCGTCCGCTCCTCTCATTCATTTTGTCCGAAGACAGCGTTTCCTTTCATCGCGCCGTCACACAGTGACGTAACAATGGCGTTGCAGTACCACCAGTTGTAGGCTGCTGATCAGCAGCATCAGGAGAACGTCCCGAATGAAGATCAAGGTTCTTTCCGCGATTGTCGGCGCAGCCCTGCTGACCGGCTTTGCCGGTGCACAGCAGTTGAACGGCGCGGGCGCCACCTTTCCTAACCCCATCTACTCCAAGTGGTTCAGCGAGTATTCGGCCAGCCATCCCGGTGTGACGATCAACTACCAGTCGGTCGGTTCGGGCGCTGGTATTCGCCAGGCGGGTGACGGCATTGTTGACTTCGGCGCGACTGACGGCCCGATGACCGACGAGCAGATGAATTCTGCGAAGGTAAAGCTCTTTCACATCCCCACCGTGATGGGTGCGGTCGTGCCGACGTATAACCTGCCCGGTATTGGCGAACTGAAGTTCTCCGGCGACATCATTGCGGACATCTACCTGGGCAAGATCACGAACTGGAAAGATGGCCGCATCGCCGCCATCAATCCCGGTGTGAACCTGCCGGACCACCAGATTCTGCCGGTCTACCGTTCGGACGGTTCGGGCACCACCTACATTTGGACGGACTTCCTGTCGAAGAGCTCAACGGACTTTCAGAGCCGTATCGGCAAGGCAACCTCGGTCCGCTGGACGGTGGGTATCGGTCAAAAGGGCAATGAAGGCATCGCTGGCATGGTGCGCAACAGCCCGTATTCCTTCGGCTACGTCGAGCTGATTTACGCGCTGCAGAACAAGATGAACTTCGGAACGGTGAAGAACCCTGCAGGCAAGTTCGTCAAAGCTTCGCCGGAGACGGTTTCGGCCGCTGCCGCTGGCGCTGCCAAGAGCATGCCAAACGACTTCCGCGTGTCGATCACAAACGCCCCTGGTGCAGATTCTTACCCTGTCTCTTCGTTCACCTGGCTGCTGATCCCGACCAAGTCAGCCGATCCGAAGAAGGGTGAAATCCTGCGTGACTTCCTGAAGTGGATGATCGAGCACGGCGAATCCGAGGCTGTGGGCCTTTCGTATGCCCCCCTGCCCACGTCGGTGGCCATGAAGGTGTCCGGCGCGATCAACTACCTGAAATAGAACGTTTTACTCACGTTCCCCGGCCTGCGCACACGCGAATTGTGCGCAGGCCTTTTGTCTTACCGCCGCATCATGTGCGCTGAAATGGCATCGAATTCACAAAGCATTCACAATTGGCTCGCCGCGCGTTCACACGCTCCAAAGTAAGCTGAATTAGTTTCCGTCAGAGAATCAAGTAATCGCGTTACCAACTTCTTCCGACTCCCAATGGCTGACCAGACCACGACTGAACTTTCGCCCGCCATGCCACCGCCGATGGTGACCTTGCCCGTCCGCGCACCGCATGCGCCTGCCGCAGAGATCACGCCGGTACCCTCCAGCATCCGCACCTTCCTAGCCAGCCGCGGCAACAACCGTGCCTCTGATGGTTTCTTCGGTGGCCTGATGCTCGCCTGCGCCCTGAGCATCATCGCAATTGTGCTGCTGATCGTTTGGGTGCTGGTCATGAATTCCCGGCTTTCGCTGCACGCGTTCGGCCTCGGCTTCTTTGTGCATACCGCGTGGAATCCGGTGGTGGGTGACTTTGGCGCTTTGCCGTTTATCTTCGGAACGCTCGTCACATCGTTCCTGGCACTGTGCATCGCTGTGCCGCTGGCGCTCTGCGTCGCAATCTTCATCATGGAGATCTGCCCCAAGCCGTTGCGTGGGACTGTCGCTTTCCTGACGGAGTTGCTGGCTGCAATCCCGTCCGTTGTTTATGGTCTCTGGGCGATCTTTGTTCTTGTGCCTATCGTGCGCGATCAGCTGGGACCGTTCCTCAGCAAGTACTTCGGTTGGACCGGCCTGTTCTCCGGATCAAACTTTGGTGAAGGCATTCTGACCGGCAGCATCATCCTGTCGATCATGATTCTTCCGGTCATTTCGTCGATCACGCGCGAGGTGATGAGCGCTGTGCCCATCAGTCAGAAAGAGGGTGTTCTTGCCCTCGGCGCGACACGTTGGGAGATGGTCCGTATCGCCGTTCTCCGGAATGCACGCATCGGTATCGTCGGAGGCATCATCCTCGGTCTTGGCCGTGCTCTGGGCGAGACGATGGCCGTGACCATGGTCATCGGCAACAACCCGCAGATCTCGAAGAGCCTGTTCGCGCCGGGTTACACACTTGCCAGCGTTATTGCGAATGAGTTCACCGAGGCCACCGGCGATCTGTATCTGTCGGCACTGATTGAAATTGGCCTCGCGCTCTTTCTGGTGACCATTGTGGTCAACACCATTGCACGCTTGCTGGTATGGGCCGTCACACGCAACAATGCGGCGAAGGCGCACTAAGCATGGCTGACCTGCAGATGCCCCCGGAAGTTAGCGCCGAGATTCGCCGCGCCAGTCGTGCCAACCAGGCGACGCGCACAGGAACGGACCACCTGATGACGGCGCTTGCAGTTGGCGGCACGATCGTCGTGCTTGTGCCTCTGGTTGCCATCCTGGTGTACCTGGTTTACAAGGGTGCCAGTTCGCTGAACTGGGCATTCTTTACCCAGACGCCGAAGCCCGTGGGAGAGAAGGGCGGTGGCATGGCCAATTCCATCCTCGGGTCCGCCGTTGTGCTTTCGCTTGCGAGTCTGCTGGGCATCCCGGTGGGTATCGCCGGCGGCGTCTACCTGGCCGAGTATGGTGCGGGCAAGTGGCTGGGCAACGTCATCCGTTTCGTTGCCGATGTTCTGAATGGCGTGCCGTCCATTGTGATGGGCATCGCCGGTTATGCACTTGTGGTCGTTCACCAGCATCACTTCTCCGCGCTTGCGGGCGGCGTTACGCTGGCCATCATGATGGTGCCAACCGTCACGCGCACCACGGAAGAGATGCTGCTGACGGTGCCGAACGCCATCCGCGAAGCAGCGTACGGGCTCGGTGTACCGCGCTGGCGCACCGTGATGTCTATTAGCCTGCGGACTGCAGCGCCCGGCATTATCACCGGCTGCATGCTCGCCTTTGCCCGGGTTGCGGGTGAGACGGCGCCGCTGCTGTTCACGGCTTTCGGCAGCCAATTCTGGTCGAAGAGTCTGAATCAGCCAATCGCTGCTCTGCCGCTGCAGATTTTCAATTACGCGCTTTCGCCGTACGACGAATGGCACCGCCTGGCGTGGGCTGGAGCGCTTGTCCTGATCACCATGATCATGGTTTCTGTCGGCCTGGTTCGCTACGTGACGTCACGTGGCCAACTCAAGGGAGGAAGTTAGTGGGACTCGCAATTGGCGTTGAAAACCTCAACGCGTGGTACGGACCGACACATACATTGAAGGACGTGAACCTTCAGATTCCCGCCAATCACGCGACCGCGTTGATCGGCCCGTCGGGCTGCGGCAAATCGACTTTTGTTCGCTGCCTGAATCGCATGCATGAGACGAACCCCTCGGCTCGCGTTGAGGGCACCGTCATGATGGGCGACACGGATATCTATAAGGATGCTTCGCCGGTTGAGATTCGCCGTCGCGTCGGTATGGTCTTCCAGCGGCCAAACCCGTTTCCGACCATGTCGATTTACGACAATGTCGTTAGCGGCCTGAAGTTGAACGGCTTCCGCAAGAAGGCGGTCATGGATGAAGTCGTTGAGCGGAGCCTGAAGCAGGCGGCCCTGTGGGATGAGGTCAAGGACGATCTGCGGAAGAAGTCCGGAGCCAGCCTCTCCGGCGGTCAACAGCAGCGTCTATGCATTGCGCGCGCGCTCGCCGTTGATCCCGAAGTGCTGCTGATGGATGAGCCTGCGAGTGCGCTCGATCCCGTCTCCACTTCAAAGATTGAGGACTTGATCTTTCAGTTGAAGAACCAGTACACGATTGTCATCGTGACACACAATATGCAGCAGGCTGCGCGTGTTGCAGAGAACACTGGCTTCTTCCTGATGGGTAAGCTCGTTGAATTCGACAAAACTCACAAGATTTTCACGAACCCATCTGACAAGCGGACCGAGGATTACATCACGGGAAGGTTTGGATGACACGGATCAATTTCCAACACAAGCTGGATGAGCTGCGTGAGCGGCTCCTGGTGATGGCCGGACTGGTGGAGCAGGCGATTGACCGGGCGATCGAAGCCTACGACAATCGCGACGCTGGCCTGTGCGACCTGGTCCTGATGGCAGAGCCTGCCATTGACCGCACCGAGCGAGAGATCGATCAGCTTGCATTGGATATCCTGGCGATGGAGCAGCCGACCGCGGTCGACCTGCGCTTTATCCTCGCCGTCATTCGAATCAACGCGGACTTGGAACGTGTGGGCGACCAGGCGGTTAACATCACCGGCCGGGTCAAGGAACTGCTTACCATTCCCGAAGCTGAACTGCCCATCGACATTCCAAAGATCGCGGAGATCGCGTCTACGATGGTTCGCATGGCGATCAAGGCATTCATCGACCACGACGAGGCGGCGTCGAACGAAGTGCTGCTGATGGATGATGAAGTTGACAAGCTGAACCACGATGCCTTCCACACGCTGGGCGAACTGATCAAGGTGAAGCCCGACGTCACGCAGCAGGCTCTGAATGCACTCGTCATCTCACGCAACCTGGAGCGCGTGGGCGACCACGCGACAAATATTGCGGAAGACGTGATCTTCTGGGTTAGCGGAGCGGATGTGCGCCACCATGCGAGCTCAATGACATCGCTCCCGGAACAGATTTCAGAGGCATAGAGCGCGGAACCTGTTGCGCTGGCGGCGAAAATCGCCTATGCTTAGAGGGTTGAAGTGATCCCGGCATAGTTCCGCCCGGGCCCTCCGCATCGCGCTGTTTTCGGGCGCGCACCCAAGATTCGGCCCCCGGGCCAACTGAAGAGAAGAGAATTCGATGGCAAATCATGTTTCGTCGCTGAAGCGTTCCAAGCAGACCCTTGCGAAGACGGCCGTAAATCGCTCCAACAAGAGCAAGCTGCGTGGCACCCTGCGCCTGATGCGCGAAGCCCTCGTCAAGGGCGACGTGAAGGCTGCTGCAGAGCAGTACCGCACAACCGCTTCCATCTTGGACAAGAGCGTTCAGAAGGGCGTGCTGCACGACAACACTGCATCGCGTTACAAGAGCCGTCTGAATGCACGCGTCAAGGCGCTGGCAACCAAGGCTGCCTAAGCGACTCTTTTCCTGTTTATGAAAGGCGCGGACTTCGGTCCGCGCCTTTCTGCGTCCGGTCCCATACCTCGCACTTAATTCAATGGGATACTACGTGTGAGAGCAGCGCCGCCCATGCTTCCCAACGAACAAGAGAATCTGATCAGCCGCGATGGCAAGATTTCGGCGACAAAGCTGGCTGCCGCGCAGTACGTCATCACGGCTGTCCTGGTGGTACTGGTCATCGGACTTTGGCGATTGCAGGTTCTGGGTGCGGCGAACTATCGCCTGCTGGCCGAGGCGAACCGTGTGCGCAAGGTGCCGATCCTGGCGCCGCGTGGTCGCCTATTTGATCGCGAGGGCCGGCTGCTGGTGGACAACTACTCTTCGGTCACCTGCTTTCTCCTGCGGGAACAACTGCGTGATGCCGACCTGCCACTGATCGCGGAAGGCCTGCACATCCCGATGGAGGCCCTGGAATACACGATCCATCATTACCAGTACGCTCCCAAATACCAGCCCATTCCGCTGAAGCAGGACATCACACCCGACGAGCAGGCTTTCATCGAGGCCCACCGGAACGAACTGCCTGAGCTGGACACGCTGGAAGAGCAGCGCCGACTGTACCCCCGTGACGGATTTGCGGCTCACCTGATCGGCTACGTTGGCGAGATCAGCGAAAACGACCTTAAGAATCCGAAGTACGACTTCTACGAACCGGGCGACGTCGTCGGCAAGTCTGGCGTGGAAGAGACCTACGACGCAGTCCTGCGCGGCAAAGACGGCTCGCGCGACGTCATCGTAAATAGTCATGGCCGTGAGCTGGGCCGGTTGGGCGAGGAGCTGGCAGTGCCTGGCAAGGACCTGAAGCTGACCATCGACCTCGATATCCAGATGGCTGCGGAGAAGGTGCTCGGCGACAAGAATGGCGCCATCGTCGCCATGGATCCGCACACCGGCGAGATTCTCGCCATGGTGTCGCGTCCGACGTTCGATCCCAACCAGTTCGCGGTCCGCCTCACGCGCAGTTACTGGAACACTATCGTCACGGACCCGAATCATCCGCTGATGAACAAGGCGATCCAGGCGCAGCTTGCCCCCGGTTCTACCTTTAAAGTTGTGATGACCTATGCTGGCCTGCAGGAGAACGCCGCGCAGGATCTTCGTGTGGTCTGTAATGGCGGAGCGACCTTCTACGGCCACTTCTTCGGCTGTGATCGCCACCATGGCCTGGTGGACATTCGCAACGCTCTGCCATACTCCTGCGACACCTTTTACTACACCCTGGCGAACAAGCTCGGCATCGATGCCATTGCAAAGTACGGGCATGAGGTCGGCATCGGCCAGAGGACAGGCATTGACCTGCCGAGCGAGGCGACGGGCATTATGCCTTCGCCCCAGTGGAAGTTGAAGGCGCAACGCGACAAGTGGTACGCAGGCGAAACCATCTCTGTCGGCATCGGCCAGGGCGCTGTGCAGGCAAGCCCGATGCAGCTTGCGCGCGCGCTCAGCGGCATCGCCTCCGGTGGTGTGTTCGTGCGGCCGCACACCTTGATCGCAGACCAGATTCCTGCCGAAATGCAGCAGCAAATCGAGGAGATGTATCCGGGCAGCGGCAAGAAGACGGTGAACATGTCGCCGGAGAACTGGCAGATCATCACGGACAACATGGCGAACGTGACGCAGGGCATAGGCACGGCCGCGGAAGCACATCTTGAAGGCATCGACTTCGCCGGCAAGACGGGTACTGCCGACGTCGTCAGCGGGCGCAAGAAGGGAACAGCCGATAAGGCCACGCTACCCAACGCATGGTTCGTCGGCATGACGCCGCGCCGCAACCCCGACATCGTTGTGGCGGTTCTGTGGGAGCACGGCTACTGGGGCAACAACTCGGCGAAGCTCGCCGCACAGGTGATCTCGGCGTACGTCGACAAGCAGCGTAAACGCGCCGGTAACCTGCGGCAGGAAATTGCTGAGACGCCGAAGCCGGTCGACACGCCCGCAGCGAGCGAAACGAAGCCAACCCCGTCGGCATCGGTACCCGCCACAAAATCCGATATTGCAAAGCCTGCAGTGGCCGCCGCCCCAAAGCCAAAGCAGCCGGAAGGGCCAAAGCCTGTCGCCCGTCTGGCGCCCGCCGCCGCGCAGGAACCCATCCGGACACCCTAGAGGCGGTGTCCCATGTCTCGCATCTGACATGGGATCCTGCCGCAATCGACTTACCTGCAGCACGAACCCAAGTCTCAGAATCGAGACGTGGGGCACCCTTATACTGACCACAGCCGCACATGACCCGATTCTCTTCGTATCGCGACTTTGACTGGACGCTGCTGACCTTCGTGCTGCTGATGTCCACCATCAGCGTTCTGGAGATTTATTCGGCTACGCTTCATACCAAGTTCCACGGCTTCCACACGAAGCAGCTTACGTTCCTGGCCATCGGCATTCCGCTGATGTTCATCATCTCGCTCATCGACTATCACCGGCTCATTGAGATTGCGCATTGGGCCTACGGTGTCAGCATCGTGTCCCTGTTAGCGGTGTTACTCGTCGGCAAAAAAGTGCTGGGAGCAAGACGCTGGATCGGCCTGCCCGGCGGAACCCACTTTCAGCCATCTGAGTGGATCAAGCTGGTGCTGATCGTCGCCTCGGCGCGTTTCTTTTGGGGCCTGGCAAACAAAGAGGAATTGGAGTGGAAGGACATCGGCAAGGCCTTTCTGCTGATCGGCCTGCCCATGCTGATGGTGCTGAAGCAGCCCGACCTGGGAACTGCGCTGACCTACTCGCCCGTGCTGCTGGTCGGCCTGTTCCTGGGCGGCATCTCCTGGCGCAAGGCTCTGATTCTTGCCGTTACCGGCCTGGTACTGATCGTGGGTATCTGGAAGAGCGGCAAGGTGCTGAAGCCATATCAGAAAGCGCGGCTCACCAGTTTCCAGCATCCAGAGGATGACCCCAAGGGTTCCGGTTATCAGGTGCGCCAGTCCCTCATCGCCGTCGGCTCCGGCGGCATCTGGGGCAAGGGCGCCGCCAAGGGAACGCAGACCCAGGGTGACTTCCTCCCCATTCCTTATACCGACTTCATCTTCGCCGCCCTCTGCGAGGAGCATGGTTTCGTTGGCGCGGCGCTTGTCCTCATCCTTTACTTCCTCATCCTGATCCGTCTGGTTCAGAATGCGCAGACGGCGAGCGATCCCCCTGGCACGCTGCTCGTGATGGGCGTTGCTGGCGTCATGCTCTTCCAAATAGCGGTCAATATCGGCATGGTGGTCGGCATCATGCCGGTCACCGGCATCCCGCTGCCGCTGCTCAGCTACGGCGGATCGTCCGTGCTGTTTTCGTTCCTGGCGCTCGGCATCGTGATGAACGTGCGCATGCGCCGCTTTGTGAACTAGCGCCAGCCAAGCGCCGGCGCCACCGTCGTCATGATCGATTCCAGGACGTGCGCGTTGTACTCGACTCCCAGTTGATTGGGCACGGTCAGCAGCAGCGTGTCGGCCTCTGCGATCGCCTCATCCTGCCTCAGTTGCTTCACGAGCAACTCCGGCTCAGCCGCGTAGCCTCGTCCAAAGATGGCGCGGAAACCCGGGCCGAGGAAGCCGATCTTATCCTCTTCCTGTGCGGTGCCGCCGAAGTAAGCGCGATCAAGATCGGTGGTCAGCGCAAAGATGCTGCGACTGACCGAAACGCGCGGAACGCGGGTATGACCCGCCTCCTTCCAGGCTGCCCGAAAGGCCCGGATCTGGCCGGCCTGCTGGATGTGGAACGGCTCTCCGGTCTCATCCGTCTTCAGTGTCGAGCTCTGCAGGTTCATGCCATGCTTCGCAGCCCAGACTGCCGTCGCATTTGAGGCAGCACCCCACCAGATGCGCTCCCGCAGACCCTCGGAGAAGGGTTCCAGCCGTAAGAGCCCGGGAGGGTTCGCGAACATGGGCCGAGGATTGGGCTGGCCAAAGCCTTTCCCGCCAAGAAGTCCGAGATATTGTTCAGCATGACGCCGGCCCATCGCGGCATCGTCTTCGCCCGCCGACGGGGTGTAGCCAAAGTGACGAAAGCCGTCGATGACCTGCTCCGGCGATCCGCGGCTGATGCCCAATTGCAGGCGCCCACCTGAGATCAGGTCTGCCGCGGACGATTCCTCCGCCATGTAATGCGGGTTCTCGTAGCGCATATCGATCACGCCGGTCCCGATCTCGATCGTCTTCGTCCGTGCGCCGACCGCAGCCAGGAGAGGGAAGGGGGACGATAGCTGCCGCGCGAAGTGGTGGACGCGGAAGTACGCGCCGTCCACACCGAGGCGCTCGGCCTCCACGGCCAGGTCGATCGACTGCAGCAGGACATCGGCGGCGGACCGTGTCTGCGATTGTTGCGACGGTGTCCAGTGGCCGAAGGAGAGGAACCCGATCTTCTTCATGGGGATTAGATTCGGTCGGGCACAGAAGGGCGCGCTGTGCGGAGGACGGTCCCGGTGCATGCGTCGAACAACCTCAGCGGTGCACAACTAGCCAATCGCCCCACGCATGATGCACAATAACCTCAGTTTCACAGATCCCATGCAGGCGCGTTCGCCGCACCGGGATTTGGCAATTAGCCGCTCAAGACGTGCGCGCAGGTCGCCGGGGCGGTACACAAAAGGTTTAGGTTCAACGAATTACAGTCGCCGGCAAGGGGCCCAAGGGTCAGCCGCGGCTGGGTAAAGATCTGAGAAAGCAAGTCCTGAGCCGGACGGCAAACGGCCCCGCCTCCCCATCTACGGGCGGCAAGAGTGGTCACAAAGCCGGCAGGGACTTTGGTGAGGCAGCAATGCAGTACCTGACGCATCAAGGCAAACAGCCACCCGGTGGGCGCATTGCGCCGGCCGGGCCTCGGCTATTTGCGGTGCGCTCTCGTACACTCTCCGCTTCAGACCCCACCCATCCGCGGAGAACGGTTTCGCGCTAACCCAATAGCGCGGTACCGGTCCTGATTCGAAAGTCCCCTCATCCGACGACGGAAGAGGCAGGACACATGTCGAAGGAAATTTACATCTCCACAACGCCGCATGAGACGCGGCTGGCCATCGTCGAAGACGAACAACTGGCAGAGATCTACTACGAACGCGAGAATGAGTACACGCTCGCAGGCTCCATCTATAACGGCAAAGTGACGCGCGTGCTCCCCGGCATGCAGTCGAGCTTTGTAGACATCGGCCTCGAGCGCGATGCTTTCCTCTACGTCACCGACTTCATGGAAGAGGCGGGAGACTCCGCCGACTTTGAATCCGCCGACGGCGGTCACCGTAAGCAGCAGGCAGCACCGCGCGAGCAGGGCGAAGCAGGTTCCCGCGAAGGTAGTCAGCAGCGCGAGGGTGGTCAGCGCGAAGGCGGACGCGAACGTGGCGGCCGGGGCCGTCGCGATCGCAACGACCGTGATCGTGGCGGAGACCGCAGCGAACGCCGTCCCGCAGCCGAAGCAACGCCTCCCGAGACCGAAAGCACCGTCTCGTTTGACGAACCGATCGCACCCGCACCGAGCGAAGCTGTTGGCAGTG
This sequence comes from Terriglobus roseus, assembly GCF_900105625.1. Taxonomy (NCBI): domain Bacteria; kingdom Pseudomonadati; phylum Acidobacteriota; class Terriglobia; order Terriglobales; family Acidobacteriaceae; genus Terriglobus; species Terriglobus roseus. The sequence continues at coordinate 1,390,288 of NZ_FNSD01000001.1, read as the reverse complement.
TGGACCAGACGGGCGAGGGCGGCAGCCGCCGCTGGCGCGGTCGTCGTGGCCGCCGCCGTGGCCGTGGCGCCCGCGAAGATCGTCCGCAGACCGTAGCTTCCGAGACCGGTACAGCGCCGGATGTCACGTTGGAAGGCGGCTACGACGAAGAGGAAAATATCGTCTCCGGCATCGACGCCGAGAGCAACATTGAAATCGATCTGAGCGCATTACCCGCCATACCAGCTGGACGCGAGGACCGCGGCAAGCGCGGTCGGAACCGCCGTGGCGGACGTGACCGCGGCGAGCGCGGAGGCGATCGTGGAGATCGTCCAAGCGTCCGCGAGACGGCGCGCCCGGACGACGCACCTCTCTACGACAACAGCTACGCCGGTTACGACGCTCCTGAGGACTTCTCCGAACCGACAGGCGAGCCCATCATCCTTCCAGGCGAATCGCTTCGTAAGTACCGCGATCCTGCTGAGGTCGCCGCCGAAGAAGAAGAGGCACGCCGCAACGCTCCCGTTGCGCGTGAGGTTCTGACTGTATCTGTTCCATCCATTGAAATTGTGGGCTGGGATGGCGGGGCCGTTCTGCCAGGTGAGACGATCCGTCCGCGTGGGAACTCCGGCGGTAGCAACTCCGGCAGTGAACGTCCTGCCCGCGAAGACCGTGGCCGTGGCGATCGCGGAGGCCGGGATGACCGTGGTGGACGCAGCGATCGCGGTGGCCGAAACGACCGTGGTCTCCGCGAAGATCGTCCACGCGCCGAAGCGCAGATCTACGTTGCGCCCCCTGCAGTGGAACCGACGCCGGCCACTCCACTCGTAACAGACGAAGAGATCAATTCCGAAGCGACCGCTGACCTCGGCGCGCTGCCCGGAGACGTGATCGCCGCCGAGGCACCTGCAGCAGAGTTCGCAGGGGCTCCCGCCGAGTCGACCCGCACCTCTTCGGAGTCAGTTACGGGAGACGCGTCTGCGGTCGAGCTTGGTCTGGAGCCGGAAGCTGCGGTCAAACAGGAACCCACTCCGGAGCCTACGGAGTTCGAACCCACCGAAGGTGCCAGCGCCAGCATCAGTGACGCTGCGGCCCGCCGCGACCTGCGCTTCTTCGGACGCGAAATCCTCGGCTCCAAGGCGGAGGAGCCGGCCGTCGAGCCTGAGATCTCCGTCGAGGCAGAGGCTGCCATTGAGGCAGCATTACCCGACCAGACGATTGAAGCCGCGCCTGAAGCGGAACAGGAAGCGGCTGAGCCGGACGCCACCATCTATGACCTGAACGCCGCTGCTGAGCCAGCAGGCGAATCGGACTTCACCACGTTGCAGGCGAGCGGAGAGATGCTCTCTATCGATACCGTGAACACGGTCGAAGAGCAGGGATTCCCGCCGATCGCGTCGCAGGATGAGACGGAACCGGCGAACCCCGTTGCCAATGAGGGCGCGGTCCAGTCCGTCACGCTGGCGGAAGCCGAGACCACCCCGCAGCCTGTCTTCGAAGCAGATGAGTTGACCGAAAACGGAGGCGCCGAGATTCATGCCTACGGCGACGGCGACTTCGAAGAAGAAGAGATCGACGGGGACGAGTACGAGTACGACGCCTCAGCCACCGGAGCAGACGACGCCGAGAGTGAAGAGTACGAAGAGGAGACGCTGGAAGGTACAGCCGACCTCGGATCCATGCTGCACGAGATGACGCTCGACAGCCAGACGGGCGTGGACGAAGAGGACGAGGATGACTCGGAGGAGTCCGACGCAAGCGGCGGCTTTACCGAAGCTGACTTTGGCGGTGCTGAGGAAGATGAAGATGCACCCGCAAGCGAGTCGACCAATTCCAACGGCGACGGTCGTCCCGGCCGCGCCGAGCGCAATCGCCGCGGTGGCAACAACAACGCAGGCGGCGGACGTGACCGTCGCGGAGGCCGCAACAGCGGAGGCGATCGTGGCCGTGGCCGCGGGCGTCAGTCCATGCAGACCACTGACCTGCCGGCCATCAACGAACTGTTGAAGCCTGGCCAAGAAATCCTGGTGCAGATTGCGAAGGAGCCCATCGCCAAGAAGGGTGCCCGCATCACCTCGCACATCGCGCTGCCGGGACGCTTTCTGGTCTTTATGCCGACGGTCAACCACACCGGCGTCTCGCGCAAGATCTCGTCGGACGAGGAGCGTCGCCGTCTTAAGTCGATTCTCCTCTCTGAGAAGGGCGACGCGCAGGGCGGATTCATCGTTCGCACGGCTGCCGACGGTGCCAGCGAAGAGGAGCTTCGCAACGATCTCCGCTTCCTGATCCACCTTTGGAACGACATCAAGATGCGGTCGGAGTCGTCGAAGTCGCCGGCTCTGATCTATCACGATCTGTCGCTCATCGAGCGCATCCTGCGCGACCAGGTGACGGACAACTTCTCCGCCATCTGGGTCGATACCGAAGCCGAGTACGAGCGCGTCCTCCGCTTCCTGCAGCGCTTCCAGCCCTCGCTGGTTCGCCGCGTGAAGCTGTACACGAAGGAGACGCCGCTGTTCGAGCACTTTGGCGTTACTGCCGAGATCGATAAGGCGCTGAAGGCCAAGGTCTGGCTCAAGTCCGGTGGATCCATCGTGATCAACCAGACGGAAGCGCTGGTTGCCATCGACATCAACACTGGCAAGTACGTCGGCAAGACGGCACGTCTCGAGGACACCATCCTTAAGACGAATCTGGATTCGATCCCCGAGATCGTGCGCCAGATCCGTCTGCGTGACCTGGGCGGCATCATCGTTATCGACTTCATCGACATGGACGAGCGCAAAAACCGCGCGAAGGTGATGCAGGCGCTGGAAGATGCGATGCGCACTGATCGTGCACCGTCGAAGATCCTGCCATTCAACGACTTCGGCCTGGTTATCATGACGCGCAAGCGCGTGAAGCAGTCCTTGGAGCGCACGCTTTGCATGCCTGATCCTGTCACCGAAGGCACCGGAATGATTAAGTCGCCGATCACCATCGCCAACGAAATTTACGTCGAGATGAAGAAGATGCATCGCCACTTTGAGAAGGGCGATGTCATGCTCCGCGTGCACCCTGAGGTGGTGAAGACCCTGAAGGCAAACGGCGGCAAGCGTCTGCAGGAGCTGGAAGAGATGACGCGCAAGACCATCCTGGTCAAGAGTGATCCTTCGCTCAGCCCCGAGGCCTTCGACATCCATTAAGACTGAAAGCGAACGTACAGCGGACACTCGAGAGGGTGTCCGCTTTCTCTTTGGAAGTGAAAGCGCAGCCGTGGCGTGGAATGCCCGTCATCCAAATTGGCGTGGCGAGCGTCCCACAACTAAACCATTTCGTACGTGTTCTTCTTTTTGAGCAAGAACCTTGTTCGTACAGGAGCGTCCAGCATTATGACTTCCAGCATCAGCCTCACAGGCTTGCGCACTGGCCTTGCGCTTGCGGCGTTGTCCGTCACCCCCGTCATGTTCGCCGCAGCGCCCGCAGCCAACGCAGCAGCCACTACGCCGGACGCGGCAGTACCCGCGGCATCGATCTTCAGCATCCCCAACCCCACGGCGGACTTCCGCTATCAGCCGGAAGGCGTCAGCAGCAGCGACGATGCCATTGCCGTCAATGATCCGTCTTCCTCACTGGATGCTGAGCGCGACAGCCTGAGCTATGACGGTGCGCAGCCACCCCCGGGCCGCCGCCGCTCGTATGGTCGCTCGCGCTATCAGGACCGCATGCATAACGCGGACGGCTCCTCGAAGATTGCCTTCGTTGCAGGCGCCGGTATGAACGTGCCCTCTGGCAACACGGCAAGGTACTACACACCGCACTTCGCGCTCGATGTGGGCGCTGGACTGAATTTCAGCAAGACCTTTGGCATCCTCGCCGAGTTCTCCTATCAGCGCATGGGCCTGACCGGCGGCGCCATCGACACGGACTACACCAATACCTACAACTACTTCGTGAACCAGGGCAACAATCCGTCGGACGTATCGAGCTACCTCGCCGGCTTCGACGCGAATGCGCACATCTTCGGCATCAGCGTGAATCCCATCGTGAACCTCGTAGGTCAGGGCAAGGTCGGCGCATATGTCACGGGCGGCGTTGGCTACTATCACAAGACGACCAACTTCACCCTGCCTCAGCTCACGCAGAATATTTACGGTGGCGTTGGCTACGTGAACTCAACCTTCGATAGTTACGGCGCAGGCGGGATCGGCTACAACGGCGGTGTCGGTCTCACCTACAAGCTCTCGGAGTTCAGCAGCGAGCGCCTCTTCCTTGAGGCACGCTATCAGTGGGTGGATCTCGGCAAGACGAACAATGACTTCTTCGCCTACAACAAGCGCAACACGGGCACCATCCCGATCACGGTCGGTGTCCGCTTCTAAGGAACGTTCGATGAAGCAGGGGGCCGGGCCAAGCGCCCGGCCTTTTGCTGTTTTACACGGAGCATCTGGAACGGTTCCCCCCTGCACAGCATTGCCGGCGCCCGGACGCATCACACTGCCCTAAGGTAAGAAGTGAAACCGCCGGCGCCGAACGTCAGCCTGCGCACCCCTAGGAGTTCTGTTGCACTTTCGCCGTAGCGTTGCCGCCTGTCTTGCCCTTACCGCCACCGCCATTGCCACCACGGGCTGCCATCGGAAGTCGAAAGACGCTGCCACCCCCGTTCAGAAATCGATGGCGCGCGCCAGCAAGGTTGAGAAGCCTGCACCGCCTCTGGGACCACCGATGGACTCCGCCGGTGTCATGGCTGAGAACATCTTCCGTCGCACCGCATCGACCGGCATGGTCGCGGTTGTCGTACGCGGCGATGAGGTCTGGATGTCGGGCTATGGGCGCGTTGCGCCGGGATCGAATGTGACACCGCAGCCCGACTCCCTCTTCCGTCTGTGCTCCATCTCAAAGATCCTTGCGACCGATCTCCTGTCGAAGCTCATTGCGGCGAAGAGGGTCTCTTTTGACGACCCACTGCAGAAGTTCGCTCCTGCCGGTGTGACCGTCCCGACGATGACGGTCCGTGGACCCGCAGCGCGGCCCTTGAACCTGGGCGACCTGGCAACACATACCGGCGGTCTGCCACGCGAGATTGCGTATCCACCGCAAGGCGCGGCGCACTTCACCTTTCCGGACTTCCCTTATCGTTGGCAATGGCTGCCGCAGTTCCGTCTGCGCACGTCGCCGGGCGATGCGGCGCACTACTCCAACATCAGCTTCGATCTACTGGCCGATGCCATCACTTCGGCCTCAGGCGAGAGTTACCTGAAGTTCTTTCAGGAGCAGACGGCAACGCCGCTCGGCCTGACCGATACCACTCTGTCTCCCAATCAGGCACAGTGTGCGCGACTGATGGGTGGTGCACGTGAGCCGAGCGAATGCACGGATACGCAGGCTGCGGCAGGCTCCGGCGGTATGTACTCCACGGCGCACGACATGGTGAAGGTCCTCAGATATTTTCTGAACCTGCCGGGTGTTCCCGTTCACGCCAATGGCATCGCCACCGGCATGTATCTTGACCCGACAAAGCTGCACAGCGTGCAGGGGCTTGGCCATGCTGGCGTGCCGGACGGCATCGGCCTGGGATGGATCGAGATCAACAAGGAGAACGGCCCGGCGCGCATTGTGGAGAAAACCGGTGGTGGTGCTGGTTTCCAGACCTACATCGCGTTGAACCCGGCGCGTCATGCAGGTGTCTTCTTCGCGCGCACGCAGGCACGCGGTAACGGCGGTGCAAACATGTTTCGCGAAGCGAATGACATGCTGCTCGCCATGGTTGGCCTGCCACCAGTGCCCGTGGATCGGGACGATCCTGAGCGCGAGCGTACGGCGGAAGATCTGGAAGAGGCTGCCTCAACCCGAGTTGCGAGCAGAGGCGCCGCTCGCCATGGTGTGAGAGCAACGGTACCTGCTCGTTCGGCACGCTCCAGGACGAGGGCTGTCGTGCGAGCAAGAGCGGCTGCCGCACAAACGAAGGCTACGCCGACGCGCGCCAAGACAGCATCTGCTCGCACGAAAGCGACGCAAGCACGTGCAAAACGTGCGGTAGTAGCACCGATCCGTCGCAGACGTCGATAACGGGTGCCCCACGTCCCGCTTCTGAGACGTGGGTTCTTCTTCGATGTAAGTGAGTACCATCACACGTCTGAGAAGCGATGTGGCGCACCCGCTAGGGGTAGACCTCTGCGTACTGCAGCAGCAACCCGACAGCATCCTTCGCGCTCAATACCGGTCCGTCCGGACCAATCAGGTGCAGCGGCCATTCGATCCCGATGGCCGGATCGTTCCATAGCAGGGACCGCTCGTTCTCAGGAGCGTAGAACTCGCTGGCCTTGTACGCCACTTCCGCCGTGTCACTCAGCACCAGGAAGCCATGGCCAAAGCCCGGCGGAATCCAGAGCATGCGGCGTTGCTTGTCGTCGAGAATCTCGCCGACCCACTTGCCAAACGTCGGCGAGGACTTGCGGAGATCAACCGCGATGTCGAAGATCTCACCCTGCAGTGCGCGCACCAGCTTGCCCTGCGGTGTGCCGAGTTGATAGTGGATGCCGCGGAGAACGCTGCGGACAGACTTCGAATGATTGTCCTGCACAAACTTCGTGGGCAAGCCAAGCTGCTCAAAGGTGCGGTCCGAGTAGGACTCCAGAAAGAAACCGCGTTCGTCACCGAAGATCTTCGGTTCCAGTAGAACGACATCGGGAATTGCAGTGGGAATTACTTTCATAATCCTTCTCTAAGCCTTGGGGAATAGCAGGCAAGACGTTGTGCAACCGAGGGCGAGGCACAGTAGCAGGAGAACGCTCGCGCCCGCGGTCTGCTGGTGTGGCGCCTTGCGATGAGAACGTACAAGCGATGCGGCAAGCAGGAAGCCGGTGCAGGTGACCATCACAAAGCCCATCGGTGCCAGGGGGGATATCAGCAGGGACACGTCAGCGCCGACGGCACCGGATAGCATCCATGACAGACCCAACTGCATGTAATAGAGGGGACTCATGCAGTCACCCCGCATCAGCGGACCACGGCCCTCGCGCGTGATCAGGAAGCCGAGCCCGAAGTGTGTGACAATCGCCGCTAGGTATCCACCGATCACTGCTAGGAAGGGAATCATCGTCACACCCGCTATCTGGAATTGCTTTTTGTGAGTGTAACGCCGCTGTCGTCAGATGCCGACAGGATAAGGCTTCTCGTGAATCTCTGCGCCTGAGCCGCCACCGCGCTCGAACCTGCCCTGCAGTAGGCTCAGCAGACCGGTGTACCAGTAGCCGAGCACGAAGAGCAACAGGAACGGCACGGTGAAGTAGTTCTCGCTGCTGACCGCGTACCAGACCGTGAAGGCGAAATAGCATCCGATGGCCAGTTCGATCCATGGGATGATGCCCAGCCGCTTGCGATACTTCTTCGCGGCGACATTGCTCTCACCCTTCTTACTGACGCGGTACTTCGGCGTGCGAGCAAACGCACTCTTGATGCCGAACAGCGCTTCCATTACAGCCTTGGTATTTGTGATGGTCAGGCCAACTCCAAGCGCCATCAGGAACGGCAGGTACAGGATCGTCTTGTACCAGGTCTTTGGAAACAGCTCACGCTGGCTGGTGAGATAGAAGCTGCTGATGGACATGGTGCTGGCCATGAAAAGCGGGAAGTCGATGAGCAGCATCTGCACCCAACCCTGCCAGCTGCGAATGATCATCGCCGGCATCAGCAGCACGCTAAGCACGATCATCAGCGGATAGCTCAGGTTCGCCGTCAGGTGATACCAGGCCTCCAGCTTGGTGTGGAAGGGGGCATCGCTCTTCAGTACCCTGGGGAGAATCTTCTTGCCAGTCTGGATCAGACCCTTCGCCCATCGCGCCTGCTGCGTCTTGAACGCGGTCATCTCAATGGGCAATTCTGCGGGGCATTCCACGTCCTGCAGGTACTTGAACTTCCAGCCCTTCAACTGTGCCCGGTAGCTGAGGTCAGTGTCTTCGGTCAGCGTGTCGTGCTGCCACCCTCCGGCTTCATCGATAGCGGCACGGCGCCACATGCCTGCGGTGCCGTTGAAGTTGAAGAAGACCCCCGCGCGTGACCGTCCGCCATGCTCCAGCACAAAATGGCCGTCGAGCAGGATTGCCTCAACCTGCGTCAGGAAGCTGTAATTGCGATTCAGGTGCGTCCAGCGCGTCTGCACCATGCCCACACCGGGCTCGGCAAAGTGGTTGATCACCTTCGCCAGCCAATCGACTGGCGGCACAAAGTCTGCGTCGAAGATGGCGATCAGCTCGCCCTTTGCCGTCTTCAATCCGGCATCCAACGCGCCTGCCTTGTACCCGTAGCGGTCTTCGCGGTGCAGGTAGTAGATGGGCTGCGGAGCAAGTCCCGCTGTGCCCGCGGCGTAGCGGGCAACGATCTCTCCCGCCACTTGGTGCGTCTCGTCCGTCGAATCGTCCAGTACCTGGATCTCAAAGCGGTCGCGTGGGTATTCAATGCGGCAGCAGGCATCGACCAGGCGATCGATCACGTATTGTTCGTTGAAGATCGGCAACTGGATCGTGACGAAGGGTAGGTCTGCATCCGCAAAGAGCATCGGCGGATTCAGGCTCGTCGCTTCCTTCTTTTTATTGCGGTAATACAGCCACACCAGCTGGTACCGGTGAATGCCGTAGAACGCCAGGATGACCATCACGATGAAGTACGGCACCAGCAGCCAGATATCGAAGGTGTTCCACCGATACATTCCCCGGAAGGTCGCCGCGCTTTTGCCGTAGTAGTGCGAGCTTAAATAGTGTTGCAACCCGCGCTGCTGCAGCAGCAACGTTACGGCAAGCGTGTGGATGGTCGTGAACAGATGGCGCTCCGGCGGCAGGGAATCAGGTCTGTTCGATTCTACCGGACTGACCTGTAAATCCCAGATGTCGTCGCATGCTACTTGCCGCGCATTGCGGCTTCTACCTCTTCGGGCGTGTGGGGGAGATTGGCGCTCATGTTGACCAGCTTGCCGTTGGCATCGACGTAGAAGGTGTCTTCGATGCGCACGCCGAGGTTTTCTTCCGGGATGTAGATGCCGGGTTCGATCGTGATGACATCGCCGGGACCGAGCACCTTTGCGCCGAGCATGCCGTCATGCACATCGATGCCGACGCTGTGGCCGAGGCCGTGGATGAAGTACTTACCCAGAGGTTCGCCGTTTAGGTCCTTGCCGTGCGTATTGATGTACTCGAATGCCGCGCGGTCGAGCGATGTGTTGTCCGGTCCAGTGCGCTGAGCGAGGGTTCCTGGTGTCGATTTGCCGCTGACGAATGCCGCCTGAGCCGCCTGCTGCGCACCCAGAACGATGTTGTAAATTTCGCGCTGCCGGGCTGTGAAGTGACCGTCCACCGGCATCGTTCGCGTGATATCCGCGGCGTACATGCTGTACTCGCAGCCGGCGTCGATCACAACAAGATCACCCTTTCGCATGACACGGTTGTCGTCGGAATAATGCAGTTGCGTCGAGAACGGCCCCGACCCGACGATCGAAGCGTAGGAGGTGCGTTCGCAACCCTGGGCGCGCACCTTCGCATAGAACTGGCCCTCGATAACATTCTCGCCAAGGTTGGGCTTGATGTTCTTCATGGCTTCGCGATGCGCCGCGACAGACGCGTCGGCAGCCTTCTGCAACAGACCAAGCTCAAAGGCAGACTTGGTCTGCCGCTCCAGCATCAGCGGCGACAGGACGTCGTGAAGAGGCAGCGTGGTGCCCATGCCCAGGCTTTGCGATAGCAGCGTCATGGTCGCGGTGGCCTGCGGCACCGTGGGGTCGCCATAGATCAAGCCGGCACGTCGGCCATAGTTATGCTGAACGTCCCCATGGGTCACGCGATCGAGTTCGGCAACCAACTGCGACATGGGCCGCACCTCATCCACACCGGCGGCCTTGGCTGCGTTGGGATCGGTGTTGTCCAGCTTGCGGCCGGTATAGCCTTCCATGCGCAGGTTTCGCGTGGGCAGGAACAGGATTTCGCGATAGGCCTCGGCAGGCTGCACGCCGGTCGTGGCATTGCCCGCCTCAGGCAGCGCAGCCTCGATCAAAAGCGCTGCACCGGGTTCCGTCCAGCCGGTCAGGTAGTAGAAGCTCGAATCCTGACGGAAGGGGGTGAAGTCCAGCAGCGGCTCCTCTGCCGCGAAGAACATCGCAACACCGCCGTTCAGCTTCGAGGCAAGGGCGACGCGGCGTGCGTGTAATTCCTCCGCAGATGGCTTCTCAAGGGCGGGCGCAGCGAGCGAGAATAACCCGAGCAGGGCAGGCAGGAGCAGTGAAGAACAGCGCATGGCGAGATTGTAGTCGTTCAGTCTTTAGGCGTACTGCGCCACTTCAACCAGGTTGCCATCCGGGTCGCGGAAGTAGATCGACTTCATGGGCCCCAACGCACCGTTCCGGCTCACCGGACCTTCCACGACTTCGATGCCCGCAATCGCAAAGCGCTGCTGGACTACCTCTAGAGGGACAGCAGCAATGAAACAAAGATCACTCGAACCAGGAGTGGGCCGCGCCGCCTTGGGATCGAAGGTGTGGCCCACCTGATGCAAGTTGATCTTCTGCTGACCAAACTTCAGCGACCAGCGACCGTCCTTCTCAACCGCCTCGAACTCTAGGGCGCGCTTGTAAAAGGAGACGGTCGCCGGGATGTCGGCGACCGTTAGAACAAGATGATCAATGCGATCAATCATGACTAGTTGAGGAACATTGTTCGGTAGAGCGTGTCCCGCTGAGCCGGCTTGAACCCTGCGTCGCGGATGATGCGTCGCAGCTCTTCCTCGGTGGTGCAGTTGGCGGTGCCTGCTGCCTTGACGACGTTTTCCTCCAACATGACGGACCCGACATCGTTGCCGCCGAAGCGTAGCCCCATCTGCAGCACCTTGAGACCCTGCGTGACCCACGAACTCTGCACGTTCTCGATATTGTCGAGGTACATGCGGCTGATCGCCAGCGTCTTCAGATACTCGACCGACGTAGCCTCATCCCACCCGCGACCGCCCAGTGCCGTATGGCCCGGTTGAAAACTCCACGGGATGAAAGCGGTGAAGCCACCCGTCTCTTCCTGCAGCTGCTTCACCACTTCAAAGTGATTCACACGCTGCTCCATGGTTTCGCCGACGCCGAACATCATGGTGGCGGTGGTGCGCATGCCCAGTTCGTGTGCGGTCCTGTGAACGTCCACCCAATCCTGTGTGCGGCACTTCAGGCGCGCGATGCGCTTGCGAACGTCATCGTCGAGGATCTCCGCGCCGCCGCCGGGAATCGATTGCAGACCGGCATCGCGGAGACGCATGATGGTGTCGCGCAGGCTGATCTCGGAATATTCGGCAATCGCGAGGATTTCACTCGCCGACAGGCAGTGCAACCAGATGTTTGGGAAGCGTTCTTTGATGCCACGGAAAAGAGATTCAAACCATTCGATCTTCAGATCGGGGTGGATGCCACCCTGCATCAGGACGCCGGTGCCACCCATCTCTTCGGTTTCGCGAATCTTGTCGTAGATCGTCTCGAAATCAAGGATGTAGCCTTCCGCCGCCAGCTTGCCTTTTAGCGGCCGGTAGAAGGCGCAGAAGGTGCAGTATTCCGTGCAAAAGTTGGTGTAATTGATGTTGCGGTCGATGATATAGCTGACCACGCCCTCGGGGTGCAGACGGCGACGCACCGCGTCCGCCTCCATGCCAATGCCGATCAGATCGTCGCTGGCGAAGCAGTCCAGCGCCTGTTGCCGCGTGATTCCCATAACCATCATTTTACGCCCCCGGGAATGGTCGGGAAGAATGTCCGATTACGTTCAGTATTTGCTTGAAGTCAGATTCTCCCGGTGCCAAACTAGAAGAAGTTCGCAGCCAGTCGATGTTCCCGTCTGAGCGTCCCGTACCATCCCCCTTACCCCCACGGAACCAACGGAGACAGACAGTGGTCGAGAACGCTTCCTTCACTGAGGAAACCGGTCTTGAGGTCTTTGACCTGATCGGAAACGCCGAATTTGAGGCGCGACGGATCCAGGGTCGTGACGATGCACGGCAGGTTCTTGGCCTGCAGCGGCTCAGCCGCGCCTTCGTTGAGAATCCCGAGACCATCCTGCAGGAACTTGTGCACGTTGCGGTGGAGCTGTGCGGAGCCGACAGTGCGGGTATCAGCGTGGAGCGCGAGGGTGGCACGAAGGACAACTACTATCACTGGATTGCGGCGGAAGGCGTGTATGCGGGCTTCTTGGATGCCATGCTGCCGCAGTATCCCAGCGCCTGCGGCATCTGCCTGGAGCGCGGCCAGCCGCAGCTCTTCCGCGTCGGCAAGCGGTTCTTTGACATCCTGGGCGTAGAAGCACCTCCCGTGACGGACGGACTGCTGCTGCCCTGGCACACAGAAGACACGCGCGGGACCATCTACGTGATGGCACACAGGCGCACAGAGGCCTTCGACCGTAACGACCTGCGCGTGATGACGACGCTCGCCGACTTCGCAGCCATGGCTCACCGCCACCAGCGCCAGCAGACGAAGCTACTGCAGCAGGCTCGCCGTGCTGCCGCTGCATCCATGGCCGACGGGCTCGCACACAAGATCAACAATCCGCTTCAGAGCCTGACCAATCTCGTCTTCCTGGCGCAACAGGAAGGGGACGAAGTTGGCGCGCGCGAACTTGCAGAGCAATTGATGCCTGATCTGCAGCGTCTGACCGGGCTGGTTAGCCAGCTACTCGCTGTGCCTTCGGCTGCAATTGCGCGTTATGCGAGCGAATCTGCGACGCAGGCTACGCAGCCCAGCCTGTAACCCAGCATCCCCGCTCTGCCTTCTTGTGTAAGCACCCATGGTCGTAACTGCCACGGCGGATCGTGCCGCACATGTTGTGCGTGCCCGCAGGCAAGCTCAGCGACCCAGTGGCCGTGCGTGTCCTTGTGAAACCCCGTGATCGGCTGCAGGATCGGTTTCGACATCAGCGCCGGAAGAGCATTACGATCACGACAACCAGGATCAGTAACATCCCTGCAGCCAGCAAGCGCACCATCGTGTGTGTTGCCACAAGCTGCTGCTGCAGACCCGCAAGCTGCGATGCGCGCTCATCGCCAGACGCTTTCAGCCGACGAACTTCCTCCGTCAGCTCACGCAGAATTGCCGTCTGTTGTGCAAGCTCGGTCTCGGTCTCTGAACGGCTTGCAGCCGCCGTTGCGATCAGGTGCTGCTTCAGATCGGTCGAGATCCGCTCCAGAGCGGCCGTATCATCACGACCGGCGATCCGTCCGCCCACATAGCTCTCAAGCATCGGCGCGATACGGTTCAGAAGCGGCAGCAGCCGCTTCAACATTGCAAGAACTTCGAGCCATCCCATGCGCCGATTCTAAGCGTACGATCGGTTTTCAGATCGCTCGAATGTGCAGGCCTTCGCGAGCGTCGCGTTTCCGGCTCATCCACAGGTTGAGACTGGAAAGCAGCAGCAGGACCGCAAGGATGCACTGCGACCAGACGCAGTAGATGCACCACTTCTCAAGAATGTACTTCTCGAGAAATGTGAGGATCAGCGCCAGGAAGAAGCCGATCTGACTCACCTCGAAGGTCAGGAAGTCCAGCTTGAACAGAGCCAGCAACACAATCGCGGCATAGCCTGCGATGCCTCCGACCGCTACGGGTAGATGCCCCTTGCTGTTCAGATCTTCGTCAAAGCCGCGTGGCGGAAAGACGGCGAAGCGCGAGTGATTCACCGCACCGCAGTCCCAGTGTTCGCTGACGGCACACGGCGGCGCTGCACCGGGGTCCTGCAGGTGGACGCGCAAGGCCAGCACGGAGACGACAAGCCCGCCAAGGGCAAGCAGAGCAATCAGAAGACGAAGGGCACGCATACCCGTTTGACGATACCGGCCCGCATTGGCTCGCGGCAAGCTGCATCGATTCCACGAACATCGCTCTGGCAAGAGTGTGCCGTATGAATCCACTGCGTTGAGGGATGACCCGGGTGTGGACGCTAAGCGGTGATTGCGATCCCTAAAAGGCTGGTCACAGTTACGCGCCCAGCGCTTCCCGCACAACGCGCATCATCTCGCCTTCCGGCGCTGTGTGCTCGGTCCAGAGTTCGAACTGCCGCACACCCTGCTCCACAAACATGGCGATGCCCGGAATGATATCGATGCCACGGGTGCGCGCTGCAGAGATCAGCGGCGTCTCGATCGGGTTATAGACAAGGTCGAAGAAGACACGGCAGTTCATCTCTGCCTCTGTGATGGGCGCGTCCAAGGTCTGACTGCGCATGCCGTACGGTGTGCTGTTGATGATGGCATCGAAATGGGTCTGCGCAAGCGTTTCCCGTGTCTGAACGTGCGAGCCCGACTCCGCCCCCAGCATCTCTGCCCGGCTCGTCGTCCGGTTCAGCAGCCACACCTCTGCACCGCGCTCCTTCAAACCGAAGACTGCCGCCCGCGCGGCGCCGCCGGCGCCCAGCACCAGTATGCGAGCGCCCTCCAGCTGGATGCGTCGCGCAAGCGGACCGACGATGCCGCCAACATCCGTATTGAAACCGGCCAGCTTGCCATCGCGATGCCGCAGAAGGGTGTTGCACGCGCCGGCCTGCTCAACCGTCGTGTCACGGAAAGCCAGCAACGGCATTACAGCTTCTTTCAGCGGCATGGTGATACTCAGGCCGTGGATATCGAGCCGTACCACGACGTCATGCAACTCTGCGGCGTCGCTTGTCTCCAGCGGCAGGTACACAGCATCCATGTCGGCGTCCGCTAGAGCCGTGTTGTGCATGCGCGGTGACATCGATCCGGTGATGGGCTGGCCAGCGACCGCGTAGATCGCCGTCTCAGAAGAGATCTTCTCGACGCGGTAAAGATCCCGCAGAACACTCAGGCTGACCTGTCCCGGCGCCGTGCCGCCGTGGCCATCCGCAGAAGCGAAGGTAAAAACCGATCCGAAGCGCGGTCCAAGAACACGCGTCAGCACGCCCTTGAATCCCATGCTCATGGCAACCAGGTCTCCGTTGCCGCCGTGCTTCTCCAGCAGATCGATCAACGTCAGAGCATCGTGCAAAGTCTGCGCCGTCGGCACGATCTTGTACATGTCTGGAGCGAAGGGCCGCATGCGGTCCAGCACCGGCTCCAGGGCAGGTGTAGAGGTGAAATCGTGCCAGCTCAGGATCACAGCGGCACCCGCGCCACGCATTGCTTGAAGCGATGCGTCGCCGAGTTCCTCTGCTGTTTCGACCTCCATGTCGACGAGGCTGCAACCGGCGAGCGCGGCCTCTCGCAGGATTGCGATCTGTTCCTCTGCCGTACCTTCGAAGTCGCCCCCAAAGGCTGTGCGACGGCAGGTTGCCACCACTGTTGCCCTTCTATTCCCAAAGAGGAACTGACGCAAGGCAGGCAGCATGGCGGCTGGATCTGCGACGGAGTCAAGACGGAATTCCACAAACGGGTTTGTCCTCACCGTATCCGCGGCCAGCGCGATCATTTCATCGCCTGAGACGGCCACGCAGACATGACCGGCGCTTGCCGGGATTGTCGCCGTCCGTGTGTTTTCTGCTGTATCGAAAGGTGCCGCCATGAGCCAGATGCTACCGGTAGGACCGGACCGGTGCAACCAACCGGGCGCGGCAGACCCGCGTTCTGCTACCCTTTGGTTCACGGATTCGAACGGGAGTAGAGCAATGGCTAAGGGCGTTAATAAGGTGATGTTGCTGGGCAATGTGGGCAAAGACCCCGAGATGCGCGCGACGCAGGGTGGCATGGTGATTGCCAGCTTTTCATTGGCCACGGCGGACCGCGCCAAGGACGCGACAGGGAACTGGGTCGACAAGACCGAGTGGCACAACCTGGTCTGCTTCGGCCGCACCGCGGAGATTGTCCGCGACTACGTGAAGAAGGGATCGCAGCTCTTTGTCGAAGGCAAGATCCAGACCCGCTCCTGGGACGACAAGGAAAGCGGTCAGAAGAAGTACCGCACGGAAATTCTCGTGAACGAACTGTCCCTGCTGGGCGGTCGTGGCGAGGGTGGCAGTGCCGGTGGCAGCGGTCAGTACAGTGGCGGAGCATCGCGTAGCGGGGGCAACAGCTACGGTGGCGGCAACACCGCCAGCTTTGACCAGCGCACGCCTGCTGGCGCCAATGACTACGCTGGCGAAGGCATCACGGACGACGACATCCCCTTCTAAATGAGCCTCTTTTGGATGCTGGGTGGTCTCGCTCTCGGCATAGCGGTTGGCAGTGTTTCCGGTCTGATCGGCCTAGGGGGCGGGGTGTTTCTTATCCCCGCCCTCACGTTCTTCTACGGCATGTCCCAGAAACGTGCGCAGGGCACGTCCATCGCGACGCTGCTGCTGCCTGTCGGTGCGCTGGCGTTCTGGAGCTATTACAAGCAGGGTCACGCCGATCTAAAGCTGGCTCTTTTCATTGCAATAGGCTTTACCATAGGCGGCTGGTTCGGCGGGCAGTACGCGCAGCATCTGTCAGACACTGCTCTGCGGCGAGGTTTTGCCTTGCTCCTGGTCGCGCTGGCGGTCAAGCTCTTCATGCAACGCTGACGGACGGTTAGACTAAGCCAATGATCGACGAACAGACATTCCGCCGCGATGCCGATCGCGCTCTCGAAGAACTTAAACAAAGCCTCATCGACGCAGAAGAAGATGGCGGTTTTGAAGTGGAGGAGAACAGCGGCGTGCTCAACGTCGTCTTCGACGATCCGAAGGGCAAGTTCGTCTTCACGCCCAACACACCGGTGCGCCAGATCTGGATCTCCGCACTGTCTACCAGCTTCAAGCTCGAATGGGTGGATGGTGACTTCGTGCTGCCCAAGAGCGGGGAAGACCTCAAGACGCTCTCGCAGCGCCTGCTGCGCGAGCACACCGGCGACAACGACATCAGCTTAGGGTAGCCCCACATAGGGTTGTTTACTCAGGAAGCGGGGCCCCATTCCTGCGCGCACTTTGCGCATGAATGGGATGCGATGCTTCAGGATGCAAGGACACGTACACCGCTTTGCGTGTGTACGGGGCACCCCGTGAGTTGCTGCTTATATCGGTCTTAGTCCGATCGCCGCCATCATGCGGCCGGTAAATCCCTTCTCCGCACGATGCGAGAAAAAGCGACCCGTGCTGGTCGCGGTGTCCAGCCCGAGAACATGGATGTTGGCACGCTCCAGGCCCGCTTCCAGCAACTGCCGCTGGTTGGCCTCCCAGAGATCCAGGAACAACTGCGCGTCCCGCACCTGAAATAGTTCTTCCGAGTAGGCAAAGGCCGTAGCAAACTCGGTGCGCAGATCCTCGCTGACGGCGTAGCTCTCCGGCCCGATGCCCGGTCCAATGGCCGCGATGATATCGGCAGGATCGCTGCCGTAGAGCCGCTGCATGGCAGTCGCAGTCGACTGAGCAATGCGGGCTGCCGTGCCGCGCCAGCCCGCGTGGACCGCCGCCACTGCGCGCTTCTTCGGGGCGAAGAGAAGTACGGGAATGCAGTCGGCGACCTGTACTGTGAGCAACATGCCCGGCACGTCCGTCATCAGGGCATCACCGCAGCCCGTTGCCGGTTGGGTAAAATCCTGCGCTCCCTCTTCTTCGGAGGCGAGCACGACAAGATCGGGTGAGTGGATCTGACGGAGGAGGCCGAAGCGTTGGAAGTCTTCCGCGCCTAATGTCTGCACAAACCGCCTGCGGTTTTCCGCGACGCTGGCCGGTTCGTCATCCTTCGTGAAGCCGAGGTTCAGGTCGCCCGGGCGATAGCACTGCGAAAGACCACCGATGCGTGTGGAGAAACCATGCGCCAGTGCCTCCTGAGCAGAGAACGCAGACACAAGTACCGGCTTAGGGTCTTCGGGAAGACAGGTTTCGCTCACGCTGCAATTTTAAGGTCAGTCGGTGCGGCTACGGTCGCCCGACCACTTGGCGATGCCCAGTATCAGGAAGAAGCTGCCGGCAGGCAGGCAACAAAGCGCCACCAGCAGGGCAAACCATCCCACCGTGCCGTGTGGTCCGTGCGAGGTCATGCCACCGCTGGCGTACACAGCCGCAGCGCACACAAAGCCAATCACGACTGTTGTGACGGAAAAACGCAGAATCGAACGGGTATCGCGGCGCATAGTTCCTTTGATCGAGGTTGCGCTCATCCGTGCACAACGGCCTGGATCACAGCTACCAGAACGCCTGTTACCGAGACGTATAGCCAGATTGGAAAGGTCCACCGCGCAATCTTGCGATGCTGCTGGAAGCGCTGGGACAGCGAGAAGAAAAACGTGATCAGGATCAGCGGCAGCGCCACGACGGACAGGCTGATGTGCGATAGCAGCATCCAGAAATAAAAGTTCCAAAGCGCGCCGACGTGCGCGATCGGCAGGCGGTACTCACCATGCAACGCATGGTTGGCAATGTAAGACACGAGGAACAGTGTGGAGAAGACGAAGGCGGTAAACATCGCCGCGCGGTGCTGCTTGATCTTGCCGACCTTCACGTAGACAAACCCGATGACCAGCGCGATAGCAGAGAGCCCATTGAAAAGTGCATTCAGCGATGGCAGAAAGAGCAGTTTCGTGTGGTTCGTATCCGCTGGCGCGTGGTAATAGACCAGCCAGAAGAGAAACAGGCTGGCGACCGCAGAGACGCCAAGGATTGCCGCAATGATCGATGGCGGCGTCTTGAGGCGTTCCGGCGCGGGAATGGGGCGTGAATCGGTTGCGGTCATCGGTTTCCTAAAAGAAGATGCGGCCGTGCGCGTTCAAGATCATGGCGGCCAGTAGCAGCGGCAGGTAGATGACGCTCACCTTCAGCAGGTCGCGGGCTATCTTGCGGGATTCTGCCGGCGGCAGGTCTCGCGTGATGCGTGTGAAACGAAGTGTGTAATAGAGATACGCGATGCCAAGTACAAGCGCCGCCGCACCGTAGGCCCACCCGCTGGTACCCAGCCACACGGGCCAAAGACTCACCGGGATCATCAGTACGGCATAGAACAGGGCCTGAGCCGCGGTGGCGAGGCCGCCCGGTTTGGCGACAGCCGTTACGCGGATGCCGGCCTTGGCGTAGTCATTCCGGTACAGCCAGCCAATAGCCTCAAAGTGAGGGAACTGCCAGACAAACAGGATCGCAAAGAGCGCCACGGCTGGCCACTCGATGAATCCACGCGCGGCCGTCCATCCGATCAGCGGCGGCAAAGCACCGGGAAATGCGCCGACAAAGGTCGCAGCCATGCTCATGCGCTTCAGTGGCGTGTAGATGGCGACGTAGCCAATTGCCGTCAGCAGCGTCAACATGCTCGTGATCGGATTCGTTGTCAGGGCAAGCACCACCGACCCAATCGCAATGCACAGCAGGCCGATGATCAGGCCATGCGCAAATCCCAGCCGCTTCGCTGCCAGGGGTCGCGATTGCGTGCGAGGCATCAGAGCATCGGTGCGACGCTCAATGACCTGGTTCAGTGTGCTGGAACCGGCGGTGACGATGGACATGCCGACCATCGCCCATACAAACTGCAGGTTCAGCGGGCTGATGCCCGATCGCAGCGACCCAAGGTAGAACCCCGCGGCAGCAGTAATGATGACCATCAACGTAACGCGCGGCTTGAACAACTCGACGTAGTCCGTCACGATCGTCGATGGCCGCCTAAGAGCGGCGCGTGCGTCCGGGATTGGTGCTGCGGTAACCATAGTGGACCTGACATCAAGGATAGCGCAGCGCGGCGGCATGGGTTGCACTGTTCACGGAGTGAAATGCACGTACTTTGCCGGTGCCAACCGCGCCTTTTCTGCTTCTCTTCCGGGATAATGCTGAAATGTCTTTGAGCAGGAACGGCATCCAGCGTGAATCCATGGCGGATCGAGTCAAGCATGAGCTTCTCAGCCGCATCATGGACGGTCGTATGGCGCCTGGCACGCGCATTGTGGAATTGCAGATCGCCGACGAGATGCAGACCAGCCAAGGCCCCGTCCGCGAGGCACTGCGCGAACTGGAGGCCATGGACCTCATCATTACGGAGCCTTACAAAGGCACAAGAGTCCGCGAGCTGACGCCAAAAGAGATCGAGGACGCCTACGACGTCCGCGCCGCGCTGGAACAGCTTGCCGCCGAGCTGGCCGCGCCGCACTTTAAGGATAATGTGGCCGATCTGCGCAAGGCAGCAACCGCCGTGCAGACCGCGGCAAAGCGCAAAGATCAGCGTGCCTACGGAATGCACGACGTGAAGTTCCATCGCATGATCGTAGAGGCAGCCAATAACCGTGCTCTGTTGCGCGCCTGGGAGGCGCTTGCGTATGAGGTTCGTATCGCGACCCGCTTGGGGAAGGCGCACATCGATCTGCTTGCCGCGCAGGAGGTGCATTGGCATATGATCGATGCGCTGGAAGAGGGCGACGGCAAAGTAGCCGGGCGAATGCTCGCGGAGAATGTGGTCGCTGCGTTTCACCAGCACAAATAACGCAAGAGGTATGTTGTCTTGAAGCTTGGCCTGTTCACAGCACTATTTGGATCGCTCAACTTTGACGAGCTTTTGGAGGAACTGAAGCGCTACCCCGCCATCACCGCGGTGGAGCTCGGCACCGGCAACTTCCCGGGCGCAAGCCACGTGGATCTGGAGGGGCTGCTCACCGGAACGTCCACCTCGATGACCTTCGGCAGGCGCATTGCCGACGCTGGACTTACGATCAGCGCGCTGTCGTGCCACGGTAACCCCATCCATCCCCGCGCGGACATTGCGGCACATGACGATGACATCATTCGCAAGACCATCCTGTTGGCCGAGAAGCTCGGCGTGCCGGTGGTCAATACCTTCTCCGGTTGTCCGGGAGGTGCGCCCGCGGACGTTACGCCCAACTGGATTACCGCTGCTTGGCCGCCCGAGTACGCCGAAGCGCTCGATTGGCAGTGGAACGAGCGAGTCATCCCGTACTGGCAGAAGACTGCGGCCTTTGCTGCGAATCACGGGGTCAAGATCGCGCTCGAAGCGCACCCCGGCTTCGTCGTTTACAACCCGGAGACACTGCTGCGTCTGCGCGCCGCGGCAGGCCCTTCGCTTGGCATCAACTTTGATCCAAGCCACATGTGGTGGCAGGGCATCGATATTCCGACCGCGATCGCGGAACTGGGCGAGGCCATCTTCCACTTCCATGCGAAAGACGTTTACGTCAGTCCCGGTAACAAGGCACGCAACGGCGTGCTCGATACCAAGAGTTATCGCGACATGGCTGCACGCTCCTGGCTCTTCCGCTCTGTCGGCTGGGGACACAGCGAGATCGAGTGGAAGGGCATCGCCTCCGCGCTGCGCCTCGCCGGGTATGACTACGTCATCAGCATCGAGCATGAGGATGCGCTGACCTCCATCCACGAAGGCTTGTCCTCCGCCATCAACATGCTCTCGCGTGTGTTGATCACCGAACCTGCCGTTGTGCCGTGGTGGACCTAGGTCTGCACATCGATCGATAGAGCAAGAGCGAGCCAAGCGGCTCGCTCTTTTTTTGCCGACTGGTATCTTCGATCCCGTCTCGCTTGATTCTCAAGTGGCTGAAGAAGACCGCATGCGTGGCTTGCATGGCGGAAAGCGTTAGATTCAGATCGCAGTTTTCCGAGACCACGACGCACGCCATTCGGTACTCTGACTGTATCCCCTAATTTTCCTTTTTCGCTTCAGCCAGCCCATGCAGTGCCCATCTCAGGCAGGAGAACTATGACCTTGAAGCTTCGATTTCTCACCCAGCGGACACTGACGGTCGCTTCCGCGATCACTTTATGCGGCGCTCTTTCAAGTTCAGGTCAGAATGCCCGGCCGGTCGACATCGCGATTGTGGATGCAATGGTCTTCGACGGTACCGGAGCTGCACCTTCTGCAAGGACTGTCCTTATCCAAAATGGCCGCATCACCGCGGTCGGCGCTCATCTCGCAGTTCCCGCAGGCTACACAACCATCGATGCAACGGGTGAGGCGTTGCTGCCGGGCTTCTTCGATCTTCATACGCATTGGACCGAAAGCGGCATGCCGCATTCCGTCCCCGTGATGGCGAATGAAGACCTTGCCGCAGGCGTCACTACGGTCGATGATTTCAACTCGTCGCCTGAGTCTTTCGAGGCGAGGCGCGCCTGGATTGGTATGCTCAATGCACCCCACGTCAACATCTGCGGAAGAATCAGTACGCCCGGTGGCCACGGAGCAGACTGGGCCGACTCTGCAACCACACGGCAGATCGTGACGCCGCTCGAAGCGCGCGCGGCGGTTGACGACCTGATGCGCTATAAACCCGACTGCTTCGGCGAGACCATGATCGATGGGTGGCGCTACGGCATGTCGCCGGACAACACAAGCATGAACGCTGACGCTATCGCGGCACTGGTCGACGAAGCGCACAAGTTCCAGATGCCCGTCCTGACCCATACGGTGACTGTCTCAAAAGGAAAGGACGCAGGAGACGGTCACGTGGACGTGATCGCTCATGCCTTGCAGGATCGCGACCTCGATGAAGCCACCATCGCAGCCATCAAACGGGGTGGCAGTGCATTTGCTCCCACCCTGGCGGTCTATGAGCCTAATAAGCCCGGCTCAACTCCCATCCCGGCCACGGATCCACGTTTCCTGCAGTCGCAGAAGCGCTGGCACCTGGCATTGAACAACACTCGCTTGCTTTACGAGGCAGGTGTTCCGATCACACTTGGCACAGACGCAGGTATGCCCGGTACTCCGCACGGAAAATCGTCCCTGCGCGAGATGGAGTTGCTGGTACAGGCGGGTTTGCCCGCCTCTGCCGCGCTCATCGCGGGCACCGCTAACAGCGCCCGCGCCATGGGAGAGATCAACGACCGTGGAACCATCGAAGTGGGAAAGCGAGCCGACCTCGTCCTCCTCAAGGGCAAGCCATGGGAGACGATTGGCGACGTCGAAAAGACCGATAGGGTGTTTCTTAGTGGACGACTTGTCTTCGGTCCCGGTGCGCTTGCGCCCAACCCTGACGTGCCTATGGCAGCCGCGAAAGTCGGCAATATCGTCGATGATTTTGAACGCGAAGATATGCGGACAAACTTCGCCACGCTGGTGGTCACGAACCCGGACGGAGGCCTGTCGCGCAGTTCCGAGATCCTCCAGATCGTTCCCCGCGAAGGAACGAACCACGCACTGTTGATGACCGGGAAGATGGTCGTCAAAGACAAACCATCGGTAAGCATCGTCGTGCCCTTGACCAAAGGATCCATCGCGCCCGCCGATCTGCGTGGTTACAAGGGGATCCGGCTCGATATCCGTGGTGACGGTGAGTACGAGCTGCGGCTCAACGCACTCAATGCGGCATATTCCGCGACTGTCTCCGGAAATGCAGAATGGAAGTCGGTGGAGATTCCTTTCACGGAATTGCACCCCATCGCGGGCAGGAGAACATCGCCGGCGGATGCGCTCTGGAAGGGCGACGACCTCACTGAGATCGAGGTTGTCGCACATCGCAAAGGCGGAACAACGACATGGGTCGAGTTGGACAATATCCTGTTCTTCTAGCTGGCGGCTGGCACCAGCAGGGACTCGAAGACGATATCGTCGAGTTGCAGGTGAAGGCAGCCCCAGACCGTCCATAGGGGATAGTCAAGAAGGGCGGCCGATTAGGCCGCCCTTCTTACGTGCGAACTGCTGAGCTTCTATTCAACCGCGATCCAGACGTTTCCGCCGTCATGGCTGCGTAGCATGGCATCGACAATCTCCGTCACATGCGTAGCATCGGCAAAGGAAGAAACGACCTCGGGCTTCGGGGATGCAGCACCAGCGCGCACCCAACCATAGATCGCCGAGACAACGTTGAAGAACGCATCGGGCCAGCCTTCCTGGTGTCCACCGGGCAGGTGTGCATAAGGCTTTGCACTGGCGGCCATCAGCGACGGATCCTTCGCCATCATGGAGTTCGGTGCGTCATAACGTCCGATCCAGAGTTCATTCTGCGACTCCTGCTTCCAGCCGAGCGATGCCTTGCGACCATTGATCTCAAGCTGCAGGTCGTTCTTGTGTCCCGGCAGCACCTGGCCTACCGTTACGATGCCCTTGGCACCATTCGCGAAGCGCAGCATTACGCTGGCAACATCTTCGCCGGCAATCTGCACCTCGCGTAGATCGCCACCCTTTTCACCAGAGAAGGCGATCGCTGAGCCGCTGGTGTAACGGGTCTTGACAATCGTCCCAAGGTCCGCAAGAACCGAAACGATCTTCGCCCCCGTGACGTGCTCCGCCAGATCGCAGGTGTGTGATCCGATGTCCGCGAGTGCAGAACTCTTGCCGCCGAGCGCCGGATCCAGCCGCCACGAGAAGACGTGGTCGTCTGTAAGCCAGTCCTGCAGATATTGGCCTTTGACGAAGACCGGCGATCCGATCTCATCCGCCGCGATCATCGCGCGCATATGCTGCACCAACGGATTGCCGCGATAGTTAAACATCACCGCGTTGACGACGCCTGCGGCCTTCGCCGCATCACGCAGACGGCGGCACTGGTCGCTGTCCATTGCCAGCGGCTTCTCGCTGACGATGTGCTTACCCGCCTCGATCGCCGCCATGGAGACGGCGAAGTGCAGATGGTTCGGAGTGGTGTTGTGGACCACATCGACGTCAGGATCTGCGATTAACTCCTGAGCTGATCCATACGCGTTGCGAATGCCGAGCGCATCTGCCTTAGGCCGCGCTAACTCGACGCTGGCGTCGGCGAGTGCAACCACTTCGGCAAAGCCAAGGCGTCGGACGGCGTCGATGTGGTGCGATGCGATGAAACCAGGGCCAACCAGGCCCATGCCGATCTTCTTCGTTGGAGCAGACTGCATTAAATGGATCCCTCGGGCACGAGTGCCGGTTCTGCGTCGACCATGAGCGGAGTCGTCGCCGTCGTGTTGGGTTCGTCGTCCTCATCATCCTTGAAGACGGACACGAACAGGATCAGCACGACAGCCGACAGGCCGGATGCAACCAGCCAGATCGCGCGCCAGTTATGAGCAGCCGAGCCATCCGCCAGTACGGTCGCGTACTTGTCGACGACCAGGCCGCTCAGCCATGAGCCAACCAGCATGCCGATGCCATAGGTAATGAGCATAATCAGACCCTGCGCTGCACCGCGGTACGCTGCGGGAGCCTTGCGGTCCGTGTAGATCTGGCCCGTCACGAAGAAGAAGTCGTAGCAGATGCCATGGATCAGGATGCCCGCCAGCAGCAGCCAGACGCCAGCATGCGCATCGCCGTAAGCGAAGAAGCCGTAACGGATGACCCACGCTGCCATGCCGGCAACCAACATCCACTTGACGCCCAAGCGGCGGAAGAAAAAGGGGATCAGCAGCATACAGAGCGTCTCAGACACTTGCCCGAGAGACATCTTCGAAGCGGAGTTTGCAACGCCCGCCTGCACCAGGAAGGGGTTCGTAAAGGCGTAGTAGAACTGCAGCGGGATACAGATGAGGAACGATGCTGCTGCAAAGACCACAAAGCTCTTGTCGCGGAACATGCGGCGTACTTCCATCGGAAACAGGTTGCCAACGCGGAACGGCTCGCTGACCTGTGGAGGGGTGTGCGGCAGCATTAAGGAAAAGACCGCCAGTACGATTGAAGCGGCAGCCGACATCTTCAGCGGCAGGGAAGTCGTCTCGCCGTGCAGCACGAAGCTGATGAAGAGTCCGGCGCAGATCCAGCCGATGGTGCCCAGCACACGGATGGGCGCGAATTCTGTCTTAGGATCATTGATCTGGCGGAACGAAATTGCGTTCACCAGACCCAGCGTCGGCATGTACAGCACAGCGTATGCCAGGATCAGGCCATAGAGCGGACCGAAACTTGTCTGCAACGATGCCATGTAAAGAAGAACGCCGCCGACGAGGTGAAGCAGCGCCAGCATGTATTGTGCGGGCATCAGGTTGTCGGCGACCCAGCCCGCAAGGAACGGGGAGAGCACGGCACCGATGGCCGTGGCGCCTGCGATCAGGCCGGTTTGAACACCGTTGAAGTGCAGCGTCTGGCTGACCCAACTTGTAACCGTGACCGCCCATCCGCCCCAGATAAAGAACTCCAGGAACATCATCAGCGAGAGCTTTACCTTCGTCATTGAGCAGATTCCTTCATGTAATAGATTCCGATGAACCCGGCGTTCGGGCATTCATTCGTCGAACTTTGCGTTGCAGGTATCGGTGCACAGATTACCGATAATCGATGATCGCGCGCTACTGTGCTTTCGAAACAGGCGATCCGCAATGCCCGACGAGTGTAGCGGTTCACGTCAGGGCAGGGCAATGCGGACATCTTCGTCTAGGCGCCCGCAGCCTGCACCGCAGACATCACGCGGAGCAGGTTCTCTCCCAGCACCCCGCGCAGATCATCCGGGGACCATCCGCGTTCCAGAAGACCAGCCGTGATCTTGGGCAGATCAGCCGCGGTCTCCATGCCCTCCACGGATAAGGCGATGCCATCGAAATCCGATCCGATGCCGACATGCCCCGGTCCCACGAGTTTGAGGAGATGGTCGAAGTGATCGAGCAGCACGGAGAAAGGGACAGGTGGAATGCGCCGGGCGAACTCGCGATCCACTGCAATCTCGGCAGAGAACGGCATGCGCTGCCCTTTAGCGGCAAAGCGTTCTCGAACGACATCCAGCGCGGCAAGCAATTCGGGCTTCTGCGCATTCCATGCGGCACGCCATGCATCGCTGAGGAACGCCGCGTAGAAGTTCACCATCACCACGCCGCCCCTGGCTGCGATAGCGAGAGCCATCTCGTCTGTAAGATTTCGCGCTGCATCGCACAGGTGCCGCACGGAAGAATGCGAGGCAATCACCGGTACGCGGCTTACCTCTAACACGTCCCAGAAGGCCGCATCACTCACGTGCGAGACATCGACCATCATGCCCAGTCGATTCATCTCCGCGATGACGTCGCGACCGAATGCGGTCAGACCCATAGGGTTCGCACCGCCTCCGCTCGATCCGCACCAGTCATTCGCATTGGCCCAGGTCAGCGTCATGTAACGAGCGCCGCTGGCATGGAACTCACGCAGGATCCCAAGGCTGTTCTCAATGGCGTGGCCACCCTCAACTCCAATCAACGCGGCGAAGCGGCCGGCGCTTTTCGCGTTCCGCACTTCCTCAGGAGTCCTGCAGATGCGGAGCGCTGCCGGGTATTTCACGGCCTGTGCATGCACACTCGCAATCAAAGACCGCGTGCGCGCGGCGAAGTGCCCGGCCCATGCTTCCGGCTCAGGCCATGCGATGAGGAATCCACCGTCCAGACAGCCCTCGGTAGCAGTCTCCGCGGAGAGCTGACCAAGGCCGAGTGGATCGCCAATCCAGTTCCAGTTGTCGTCCACGAAACGCTGAGGAGTGTCGGCGTGGCCATCCAGAACGATGCACTCAGCGTGCAACTCCCGTGCCTGCGTCAGAAAGTCTTCCATTACACAATGTTAGCCGCGCCTGGCGTGACGGCCGCTGCTTACTGCGGGGCAGAACCCGCGTGGCAACCTTTCCATGCCGCATAGTAACTGCAACGGCGGCAAACCCCCAGCGCACGCCCAGCGTCTACACAAGGCGAGGTGATACGGCTATGAGCAGCATGACCGGCAATGGAATGCCAGGCGAAGGCGAAGGCATCGCAAAGGATAAGGTAAACACAGCGGATACCCCGGCACGCCCGGGCATCAACTCGCTGGAAACCCCGGAAGCGGGACACCAGGCGCACATCGACCGCGTCGCGGAAGATTCCGCCAAGCGCGCTTCCAACCGCCAGGCTCACAACGAAGGCGATATTTTCACCAAGTAGTTTCAGCCCCCAAACATCTTGAAGAGCCTCGGCTGCGCCGGGGCTCTTTGTCGTGTAACAGAATGAGTAGAGCTCCGCGAAGCGAAGCACACCACCCTAAGAGACAATCATCCACATGATTCGCCAGGCTCTCACGTTCGCCTTCGCTCTCGCCCTCACAGCGCTCGCGCCCGCGCAGCAAACCATCCAGCCATCGCGTCCCGTCCCCGTCGGCAAGGCACCACATGTGACCTTCAAGGTCGTGAAAGACACGCCAGACGAGAAGGTGTACGCCATCATCTTCCTTAAGGGCGATGAAGTCCTCAGCGGCCTCACCGACTTCGCCATCGCAAACCATGTCGGCAACGCGCACTTCACCGGCATCGGCGCCGTCAACAGCGCAACTCTCGCCTGGCTCGACCTGCCGCACAAAATTTACAACGGCATCCCTGTAACAGAACAGGTCGAAGTGCTCACACTCACAGGCGACATCGCCACCTTCAACAGCAAACCTGTCATCCACATGCACGCCGTACTCGGCAGGCACGACGGCACCACGGTTGGCGGCCACGTCTTCGAACTCAACGTCAATCCGACAGTCGAAGTCTTCCTCACTGCCAACACCACGCCACTCGCCAAGCGAGCCGACGAAGAAAGCGGCATGAAGCTCATCGATCCGAAATCCTAGTCCACCAAGGAATGTCACCCGGCATACCGGAGGCGTGCGTGGACCAAGCGAGAGTTGGTCCCTGTCTTCAGTCTTCAGCGTTGTCACGTCTCTCTTGCCGGATGCGGACTTCGCGTATGGGGTAATGATGCGATGTACCGCAAACAGCGCCGTGGCAGTGAATCCGTCTGCAGTGTTCTTCCTACGATTCCCATTTAGGGAAGCAGGCGCAGTGAGGTGCAGTGCTTTGTAAGCCTGTGTCAGATAAGAAGCGGACTTCGCCAAGCTGCGAATTTACGATCGAGCCTTGTCTCGCAGCCTCAAATATCTTCTCGCGTATCTTGTGGTCACAACCCTTTTGACCGCGGGCGGCCTCGCGCTCAAACCCGAGGATGCGCGACTTTGGGAGGGCGAGGATGTCTCCCTGCCCGAAGACGCCAAAGCGAATGACGAGTCTCCCAACTCCGCCTATCCGGCTGCATGAAGAGCAGCACGTGGACCGAGAGGCGGAGATGCAAGGTGCAATGAAGTGGGGTCGAACGGCGTAACGTCCGGATGCGAGACAGGGCTCACACCATCAGCCAGCCCGTGGTCTCTGACAGTCTGTTGCCTTCGTCTGCGATGACAACGAACGACGAAATCGCATGAGCACCAAACAGCAAAGGCAAGGCTCACGCCCTGCCTCTGCTGAATCCAACGTAACGTTCGTCGCCGACCAACGGAAGGCCCACTGCGAAGCAGTAAGAGGGCGTGGAAACGCCCCTAGCGGACGAAGAAGTCCTTCACCTGCTGCACGATCACATCGCGGCTGATGTCGCTGATCGCTTCCGTCAGCGGCAACTGCTTAGGGCAGGCCTGCACGCAGTTCTGTGCGTAGCCACACTCCTGCACACCGCCGTCGCCGGCCAGCGCGCGAAGACGCTCTTCCTTCAGCACCGAACCGGCAGGGTCCATGTTGAACAGGCGAGCCTGCGCAATGGTCGCCGCGCCCACGAAGTTGGTGTCGTCGTTGAACTGCGGGCAGACCTCCATGCAGATGGTGCAGGAGATACAGTTCGACAGCGGATAGCGCTCTTCCTGAATCTGGGGGAACTGCCGCGGTCCGGGCCCCAGGTCGTAGCTGCCGTCGATTGGCACCCACGCCTTAACAGCCTTCAGGTTCTCGAACAGAACGCTGCGGTCCACCGCAAGGTCACGCACCACGGGGAACTTCGACAGGGGAGCCAGCGTGATCTCGCCATTGCCGCTCTCCGCCAGCATGGTGTCGACCAGAGCCGAGCACGCCATGCGCGCCTTACCGTTGATCAGCATGGCGCACGAGCCGCAAATCTCTTCCAGGCAATTTGAGTCATAGGCGATGGCCGTTGTCGTCGCACCCGATGCGTTGACCGGGTTGGCGGCAATGTCCACCAGCACGCTGGTGATGTTCAGGCCGCTGCGATAGGGCAGGTTGAAGACCTCGGTCGTCGCCGCCGCATCGGGCGTCGCCTGCCGCTTGATCGTCACCTTGTAGGTCGAACCCGTGTACGCCTTCGCCTTACCGCTATGCCCGTTCTTCGTCTTCGTCGACATATTTCCTCGCTTCTGCTTCGACCGGAGCGACCGTGGCCATCAGACCACGGTCGCTCCGGGTAGAACAAGGGCCTTAAGCCCCGGGCTTGCACTCAAACAACAATCACTTATGAACTCGTATAAACCCGTGGGCGCGGCTTGATCCACTGCGTATCCACTTCTTCGTACCCGATGATCGGCGCATCGTTCGCGCCGTCATAGCTCGCCATCGTCGTCTTCAGGAACTGCTCGTCATGACGATCCGGGAAATCCGGCTTGTAATGCGCGCCGCGGCTCTCGTCACGCTTCTCCGCACCCTGCACGATCACGCGTGCCAGCTGCAGCATGTTATAGAGCTGCCTTGTGAAGGCGAATGATGTGTTCGCCCACTGGCTCTTGTCCGTCAGGTTGATGTTGCGATAGCGCGCCAGCAGCTCGACGATCTTCTCGTCGGCCTCGCGCAGACCCTTGTTGTAACGGATGATCGTGGCGTGCCGCGTCATCGTATCGCCCAGTTCGCGCCACAGCTTGAACGGATTCTCAGTACCCTGGTTGCTCAGCAGGATGTTATTGAACTCCATCTGCCGAACCTTCTCGGCAGCGTGCCCGCCATCACCCGTCTGCGCCGGCAGGCTCTTCGCGTAGGTCATCGCCTGCGGCCCGGCCACAAAGCCGCCGTAGATGCAACTCAGCAGGGAATTCGCACCCAGGCGGTTCGCGCCGTGGATCGAGTAATCCGCCTCACCCGCGGCGAAGACGCCGGGAATGTTCGTCTGCTGGTTGAAGTCGACCCACAGGCCGCCCATCGTGTAGTGAACGCCCGGGAAGATCTTCATCGGCACTTCGTGCGGATCTTCGCCGACGAACTTCTCGTAGATCTCCAGGATGCCTTCGATCTTCTTCTCCAGCACCTCGCGCGGAATGTGCGAGACGTCCAGGTAGACCATCGGCTGCCCGTCGATGCCCAGGTCCTGCTCGTAGACAATCTTGTGTATCTCGCGCGTGGCAATGTCACGCGGCACCAGGTTGCCGTACTTGGGATACTTCTCTTCCAGGAAGTAGTAGCGGTCGGCTTCGGGAATGGTCTTCGCCGGGCGGGGATCGCCCTTCTTGCGCGGCACCCACACGCGGCCGCCTTCGCCACGAGCGGACTCGGACATCAGGCGCAGCTTGTCTTCGCCGGGGATCGCCGTCGGGTGAACCTGGATGAACTCGCCGTTCGCGTAGAACGCGCCCTGCTGGTACAGCGCAGACTGCGCCGATCCGGTGCAAACGACGGAGTTGGTGCTCTTACCGAAGATGGCGCCGTTGCCGCCGGTGCAGATGATCACGGCGTCGCAGGGGAACGTGCGCACTTCCATGCTGCGCAGATCCATCGCGCAGATACCGCGGCAGACGCCGGCGCTGTCCAGCACGGCGGACAGGAACTCCCATCCCTCGTACTTGGTTACCTTGCCCTCCGCCTCGAAGCGGCGAACCTGCTCGTCCAGCGCGTACAGCAACTGCTGGCCGGTCGTCGCGCCTGCGTATGCGGTGCGCTGGTAGAGCGTGCCACCGAAGCGGCGAAAGTCTAGCAGACCCTCGGGCGTGCGGTTAAAGGGAACACCCATACGGTCCAGCAGATCGATGATCGCCGGGCCCTGCGCCGTCATGTTCTTCACGGGCGTCTGGTTGGCGAGGAAGTCGCCACCATAGACGGTGTCGTCAAAGTGTTTGTCGACGGAGTCGCCTTCGCCCTTCAGATCCTTGGCCGCATTGATGCCGCCCTGTGCGCAGACGGAGTGCGAACGCTTGACCGGAACGATAGAGAACAGGTCGACCTTGCCACCAGCCTCAGCGATCTTGATAACCGCGGAGAGACCGGCGAGACCGCCACCTACAACAATGATCTTTGGCACTGCTGCCATCTTCGAAACTCCGTTCTTGTCAGAGGGTGAATGGTAACCACCGCTCTCGATTCTTTCGGAAGGGCACGGCTTTAGCCGTGCCGAAAACCTGCATAAAGTCGAGGGGCTTTAGCCCCTGAGGTACGCTTTCCGGCTACTGCTGCGGCACTGGGCTGGGCTGAACCGGCTGCCCGTTGGTGTCGTTCTGAAGCTGACCATTGCTGCCATTCGGCAGACCATTGTCCGTGGGATACTGCGCCCCCGGTCCAGGCTGCGCAGGCAGCACCACACCCGTCGGTTGCGCCGGCATAACATCCACAGGCGAGTAAGGCTGCGCA
This sequence comes from Terriglobus roseus, assembly GCF_900105625.1. Taxonomy (NCBI): domain Bacteria; kingdom Pseudomonadati; phylum Acidobacteriota; class Terriglobia; order Terriglobales; family Acidobacteriaceae; genus Terriglobus; species Terriglobus roseus. The sequence continues at coordinate 1,358,214 of NZ_FNSD01000001.1, read as the reverse complement.
TAGGCCACCCAGAAGATCGAGACCAGACCCATGGCGCACAGAGCCGTGCCAAAGACGCCGCAGACATAGCCGAACTTCTTGCGGGCGTTGTCGCCGGGCGTGATGCCCCACTTCGCCGCAAACAGCCAGATGCCATAGCTGAAGTGCCAGCAGGTCGCGATCATCGCGATGACATAGATGGCCAGCATCCACGGATTCAGCAGTTCATACTGCACCTTGGCATAAGCCAGACCGGGGTGCTCCGGGAGCGAGACACCCGCGAAGCGCTGCCGCCACACGTGCTGAATGATGTAGACGAACGCGATCAAACCGGTCACGCGCTGGGAGATGTACATCCAGTTGCCAGCCCACGGATAAACGTTCACATTGGCGCGGCCGCGGAAGGCGATCCAGACGCCGTACAGCGCGTGGAAGGTTAGCGGGATAAAGATGAAAGCCCACTCGAGCACGCGAGCCAGAGGCAGCCCGTTCAGGAACTTCACCTGCTGCGCGTAGGCCAGCGGTCCGTGCACGATCTCGAAGTTGGAGATGATGTGCTCGATCAGGAACGCGCCGATCGGGATAATGCCCGAGAGCGAGTGCAGCTTGCGCCACAGGAACGAGTGACCTTCGCCCGCACGCAGCGGCTTCACGCCCTTGCGGCTGCTGTTATCGGGTGGTGCGACTGCTGCTGCGCCCATGGGTACGCGCTCCTGCTCGTGCTGCGAAATGGTCTCCCCGACGCCCGTCAAATGATCAAGGTGCAGGGAGGAAGGCACGCACAGTATCTGGTGCGGTGAAAACACTCGTCAATCGGAGATCTGCGGGCCGTTCGAATAGCGGCCAACGCAGCCGATAAACGGCGTCGGAGCGCTCATGGATTGAATCGATTCAGACGCTTTTCCATCTTCACTGAAAGGGCTTAGCAGGGACGCCATTGGCGGAGCAGCGAGGCCAGTGCGCGGCCCCGATGGCTGACGCGCATGCGATCTTCCATCCCGACCTGGGCCATGGTGCAGCCTAGCTCCGGCACGTGGAAGAGTGGGTCGTAGCCGAAGCCGCCGTCACCCTCCGGCTCCTCCAGGATTTCACCTTCGAGCTTGCCGAACGTGACGAGTTCGACAGCACCGTCGACAGCCAGTGCCAATGCGCAGCGATAGCGTGCGGCTCGATTCGTCTGCTCGATCATCGCGAGTGTGAGGGCCAGGTTGTTGTTCTCGTCCAGGCCGCCGCCTGTTGCGACAACGCCAACGTCTTCGGAGAACCGCGCGGAACGCACCCCGGGGCGGCCTTCCAGTGCATCGACCTCCAGGCCGGAGTCGTCTGCCATCACCCATGCACCGGGCGCGAACTTCGAGTAGTAGATCGCCTTTGCCCGGGCATTGCCTTCAAAGTCCGGCGCGTCCTCCGCAGGGGCGGGAATGTTCGCGAGGCCCGGCAGTGGCTCGATCGTTATGCCTGGGTACGCACCGGCAGCCGCGCGGAAGTCGCGAAGCTTGCCGGGGTTCGACGTAGCCACGTAGATAGTCATGGCGTCAGGCGAATACCGTGTCGTGGGGTGCGGGATAGACGGCCGGGTACAGCGTCCCGACCTGCATCAGGTCTTCGATGGCTTTAACGGTCCGAATACCACCGCGCGCGCCGGACGCAGTGCAGTTTAAGGCTGCAGCCGCGCAGGCGAAGTCCAACTGCCGGTCCAGCTCCCACCCGGCCAGCAGACCGTAGATGTAAGCTGCGTGGAACATGTCGCCCGCGCCGGTGGTGTCCACAACCGGGACGAGATAAGCGGGCCGGTAGCGAAACTCTTTGCCATCCCATGCGAGCACGCCGTCATGGCCGAGTGTCGCCGCCGTGATCTGGCTGCCGTAGTCCGCCCGCATCTTCTTCAGAGCTTTTTCAAGATCGACTTCGCCGGTAAGCCGGGCAGGGAAGTCCCGCGAGACGATAAGGTGATCGATTAGCGGCAGCAGGTGCTCGACGCCGGGATAGATCTCATCAAGGTCCGCAACGACCGGAATCCCGTCTTCGCGTGCCCACATCGCTGCCTGGGTTGCCGCGGCTGTATCGAAGCCGTCCACGTGCAATGCGCGTGCTCCGGCAATCCAGTTCCGGCGCAGGTCTTTCGGGTGCAGGCTCAGGCGCTCGTCTCGCTTGAGCAGAACGGTCCGCTCGCCCGATCCATCGACAAGGATGATCGACTGCGCGCTGGAGGTGTTCTCTGCCGTCAGGATCTGCGCCTCGACGCCGGCGCGGTCGAAGGCCGCACGGTGGATCGCAGCAGCGGAATCGTCACCCAGCTTGCCCACATAGCGCGTCTGCAGGCCCCAGCTCTGGCAGGCCACCACGGCCGAGGCGGTCTGGCCACCCGGCAGTATTTGGACGGTTTGGAACTCGACCTTCTGTCCGATTGAAGGGAAGCGGGCAAGCGCGATCAAGGTGTCCGTAGCGTTTAAACCAACCCCGACCACGTCGACCGTTACAACATTTTGCATGGTCCCATGCTACGCCGTGCCGTGAAAAAATCTGTAATTTCCCGACACCGCTAACTATCTATTGAGTTACCGCTAACGGCGCCTGGAGTGGAGCAACTTTCATCTTTTCTGCGGTTTACAGAAAATTCTCAGTGCGTATGTTGAGAGTTGCAGGCGTGATTTTCAACTCCACTCGCTCGCCCGCAGGAGAAGCAATGAAGGAATCATTAGTAACGCCGGCAGCGGCATCGATCGCACCAGCGCAGGGAAAGCTCGGCATCATGATCCCGGGCATGGGCGCCGTGGCTACCACACTGATCGCGGGTGTCGAGGCCGTGCGTCGCGGCATGGCAAAGCCCATTGGCTCCATGACGCAGATGGGCACCATCCGCCTGGGCAAGCGGACCGCCGACAAGGCACCGCTCATCAGAGACTTCGCGCCGATTGCGCCACTGGAAGACCTGGTCTTTACGGGGTGGGACATCTTCGGTGGAAACCTGTTCGAGGCAGCGAAGACCGCGCAGGTTCTGGACCGCGACCAGCTTGAGGAGATGCGTCCGTTCCTTGAGGGCATCGAACCGATGCCGGCAGCGTTCGATCAGCGTTACGTCAAGCGGCTGGATCCGAAGCGAATCAAGACCGGTAAGAACAAATGCGATCTCGCAAACCAGATCCGCAACGACATCGCGGA